>JAGATP010000015.1 GCA_017621155.1 Clostridia bacterium | reverse complement strand
TGGAAAAGAAACTGAACCATAGTGGTGACGATAGTGAGAAGGATCCACCTGTTCCCATACCGAACACAGAAGTTAAGCTTCTCCACGCCGAAAGTAGTGCCCGGGCCACCGGTCGTGAGGATAGGTAGTTGCCACTTTTTTCATGCCCAAAATACGTCCCTTATCGGGACGTTTTCTTTTTGCGACTTTTTGTCGAAAAACTCATTTGAAATATGATTTTTGGGGATTGACAAAAAAGGGGGACGGTGCTATACTGATTGCAGGAAATCAGCTTCGAAGTTTGGGGGAAAGAATGAATTATTTTTTAAACTACTACGTGCATTTGTGCAACGGCGTCAGTTATATTTTGAGAGATCTTTTTTTCGTGACGGGATTTATCGCCCTTTTGTCCGAAATTAATTTCACTTCTCTCCGATCACTGCTTTCCTTTTTGGGGAAGCTCATTGTTTTTTGGCTGCTTCTGATCGTTTTATCCTCGGCGTATACAGTTGTTTTCGGAACGCAAAGGCTTATTCTCGTCGTCTATCCCTTCGTTTTGTTTCTCTTTGCGCTCCTATTTTCAAAGCTTCGCGCATCTTCGCGAATTACGCTCGCTGTATGTTTCTATATGCTCTTCTTCTATTCGATTCACTCCATCGATCTGGCATACACCGTGATTACGGGAGGCGAGGCATTCAATCCGAACGGGTCTTGGAATTACTTTTTTGAGACGATTCGCTGCCTTTGCTTTTTTATCGCTACGGTTGCAGTTTTTACCTATTTGCGCGTATGTTCCATTGAGGAATATACTTACGTCAATCATTCCGGGGTCGTCATTCTTTTTTTGACCGTGAGTTTAATGGCGATTTTGCCCGAGTATGCGGAAAAGGGGACGGATTTCCAGAATTTTGTCGCGAATGCTTTGCTCCTGTTAATTCAAATTTTTGCGTACTATATGTTTTATGCGTCTACGAAGGAGCATAACATTCGTTTGGAAGCGCAAATGATTCATGCGCACAAGGATGCAATGAACGAACAGATCCATTTAACGGAGTGCAATCGTGAAGAGATCATGATTCTGCGGCATGAGATCAAAAATCAGTTCGGATATATGAAATCTCTGCTGTCAGACCAAAATTACGACGGACTCAATCGCTTTTTTCAGGAATTTGAGGAGAAAAAGCTGGGATCTTTGGAATATATTGACAGCGGGAATTACATGGTGGACGCCGTGTTGAACATGGAGTTGGAAAAAATCAAGTACCGTGGCTATTCTTTGGAACGGAAGATCGCCGTTTCCGCTTCCTTCGGGATTTCCGAAAGCGATTTTTGCAGTGTGCTTGCCAATCTGATGGACAATGCCGTGGAGTACTGTTCGCGTGCCGGCTTCCCGCCCGAAACGGTCGTGATCGGTGCGGAGATTCGGCTCGAAAATCAATCGCTCTTTATTCGCGTCACCAATCCCATTCGGAGCGAGGACGAGGAGAGGGCAGTTCTGTTGAAGACGACGAAGAGCCAAAGGCGTTTACATGGGTATGGAACGCAGATCGTGCAAAAAAACGTGGAGGACTATGGCGGGAGTCTGCGCTATGAGGTGGTCGATAGCATTTTTGTTGCAGACGTTTTGATGTTTGTGAAGGATAAGGAGAGTGAAAATGATCAATAATCTGAAAATCGCAATCTGTGATGACGACGTGGAGGCGCTGTTGCAGATCGAAGGCGCGACGGCAAAGGTATTGCAAAGCTGCGGCATCAAGACGGAAATCGAGATTTTCGATTCCATGCGCAAGCTGGAAAGGGCATTGGAAGAAACGGTGTTCGATTTGTTCTTGTTGGACATCGACATGGGCGGAATGGACGGCATCGAGTTCGGACAAAGGCTCAGGGCGAAAAAGAACAAGACGGAAATCATTTACGTTTCCAACAGAGAAGACCGCGTGTTCGAATCGTTGGAAGTTCGTCCGTTCGGGTTTGTGAGAAAGAGCAATTTTTTAAAGGATATGGCATCCGTCATGCGCCGTTTCTTGCAGAAGGCAGAACAGCGGAAGAAGGACGAAGCCCCCATCGTCGTCTCCTCAAAGGGCAGTCTAATCAACGTTTCCGTCGAAAATCTGATGTACATTGAGGGAGCGGGAAAAAATCAATTGTTTCATTTGACGAATGGAGATCGGGAAATCGTCGTGCAGGATTCTTTGGAAAACTTGGAAGAGAAGACGAGAGAAAGGGGATTTTTGAGGGTGCACAAGGGATTTTTAGTGAACTACCGTTTTATTTCCGTCATCGGGCGGAGCGATATTACGCTGTTAAACGGAGAAACCATTCCGTTGAGCCGAAAGAAGGGGATCGAGATCAGGGAGCAGTATTTGAGGCTTGCGCAAAAAAACGGTTCGCTTTTGCTCTAGCGGAAACCTGCTCGGCTAGATTGGGAGAGAATCAAGCAAATAGAAAGTCTTTGAATGAGTTCGGCATAACGCCGCACTCATTTTTTTCGGAGAGAATTTTCCATTCGGGAAGCCCTGTTTGGTGCGATTTTGCATTTCGTTCCCAAAATGCGACGTTTTGTTCCGACGGGAGTGTCGTTTTTTTCCGTGAAAGCGCTTTTTCCTCCTTTTTTCGTTTTTCGGCAGAACAAGTGCTATAATGAGTGCGCTTTCGATTTGGAAAGCAGGGGGCATTTTGCCGCACCCAAAAAAACAGGAGGTAAAATATGAAGGCAAAAAGCAAAAAAACAGGCATTGTTGGCATAGCGATTGCCGCCGTCTGCACCGTAGTAGCGCTTGTGGCGAATATTCTCGTGGGAATATTCAACGGCATGATTATGCTATACTTTCGCGGTGAGACGAAGACAAGCGTGGAAATGACCGAAACGCAAGCGCTTGAAAACGCTCGGAAGCTGACGGAGCAAGTAGAGGGAGAAGGTCTTGTCTTGCTCAAGAATGACGGAGCTCTGCCCTTGAAGGAGACGAAGAAGATCAATTTGTTCGGGAATTGCTCCTATCAGACGCTTTATCAGGGATCGGGTTCTGCTTCCAGTTGGTTCAAACAGGACATCAATATCACGATGAAACAGGGCTTTGAGAATGCGGGCTTTGAGGTAAATCCCGGACTTTGGAAGTTCTATGCCGATCATTACCAGGAACGCAACGATCAGGCAGGTGGTACCGTCAATATGACGGGAGCGGACGCTTCCATTCTGGAACAGACAATGGAGCAATACCAAAGCTATACCTATGAGGGAAAGAATATCCTCGATTACAGCGAGCAGTATTCGGATACCGCCGTCATGGTCATCGGCAGAGCGGGCGGCGAAGGCTCGGATGCAAAGCTCGATATGACGGGCATCACGGGCGGAGATGCGGGCAAGCATTATCTCGAACTGCAACAGGTGGAGATCAATTTGCTTGATTACCTGAAGGAACACTACGAAAAGGTGATCATTTTATTGAATACGCCTAATCCGATGGAAGTCGGCTTTTTGGAGGATTCCGGAATCGACGCCTGTATCTGGATGGGCTTGCCCGGCTCTACGGGAAACAACGCCGTAGCAAAGGTAATTTCGGGGGAAGTAACGCCTTCGGGACATCTGCCCGACACTTGGGCTTATCAAATGGAATCCAATCCGACTTACTATAACTTCGGCAATTACGAATATTCCAACTTTACCGATCCCCTCGGGCATGACAGAAACAGATACGTTTACTATAACGAGGGCATTTATGTCGGCTATCGCTATTACGAGACGGCGGCAGCAGAGGGCTATATTAATTTCGCAGAGACGGTGCAGTATCCCTTCGGCTACGGACTTTCCTATACGTCGTTCGAATGGAGTAATCCTCAATGGACGGTCGGCGGCAAGGGCGGGACGATCAGCGTATCTGTCACCGTGAAGAACGTCGGTACGACTTATTCCGGAAAAGACGTCGTTCAGCTCTATTACCATGCGCCCTATACGGCGAGCGAGGGAATTGAAAAGTCCGAGGTTGTATTGGGCGGTTTTGCCAAGACGAAGCTGCTTGCTCCCGGAGAGAGCAATATCGTCACGATTACCATGAATTACGACGATATGGCTTCTTACGATTACAAAACCGAAAAGGCATATGTGCTTTCGGCAGGGAAGTACGAGCTGACCCTCCGCAGCGATTCTCACACCGTAAAAGACGGCTGTTCCCACTCCTTTGATGCGGATCGCATTGTCTACAACGAGGCGAACGGCGGAAGAAGCAGTGACGTGAAGGCTGCAACCAACCTTTACGACGACGTCACCGCCGGCGACGGAAGCTTTGGCGTGATTGCACCGCTTATGACGAGAAGCGACTTTGCGGGAACGTTCCCGACGGGAAGAGATCAGTGCGCGAACGCTACGGCGAATCAGACGACGATTGAACGCATGGGCAACTCTTATGCAGGATCGGATATTGACATTGCAAAGCTCGATCAGAATCATCCGGGCGTGGGAAAACCCGTAATGGGCGCCGACAACGGGCTTATCGTCACGGATATGATCGGCCTTGACTATGATGATCCTCTTTGGGAAGATCTTCTTGACCAATTGACCTTGAACGAACTAAGAAACATGTTCGGCAACTGCGGATGGCATAATCCTGCCGTCGTGTCCATTGAAAAGGCGATGGCGGTCGATATGGATGGCGCCGAGGGCTTACATAATCTTACGAACGACAAGACGGGAAATCAGTATACGGGCACGGTCGTGCTTGCGGCAACGTGGAATCAGGAGCTTGCAGCCGAATTTGGTCGGATTTTTGCGGACGAATGTCTGGTAGAGGGTGTTTCTGGCTTGTATGCGCCTTCCATGAATACGCATAGAAACCCCTTCGGCGGACGCGCTTTCGAATACTATTCCGAGGACGGTTTGCTTGCCGGCAAGCTTGCTGCCGCGCAAATCAGAGAAATGCAGAAAAAGGGCATTGCGGTATACATCAAGCATTATATGCTCAACGATCAGGAGACCAACCGTCAGCGTACCGTCCATACTTGGGCGACCGAGCAGACGATTCGCGAAATCTATGCGAGACCGTTTGAGATCAGCGTGAAAGAGGCGTCTGCGACGGGCTTTATGGCAGGTTACAACGCCATCGGCGCAACCTGGACGGGTGCAAGCTATGCGACGATGAGTGCGCTTCCTCGCGGAGAATGGGGTTTCAAGGGCAGAATTTTGACGGATGCTTGCGACGATTACATTACGTACAGTTCAGATGCCGCCGTGGTTGCGGGCGTAGATATGTGGTTGACCGCCATGAAAGCGGAGGTTTCTTCCAAAATTACGGATTCCGCTTACGGCTTGCAATGCCTGCGCCGCGCCGCACACAACCAGTTGTACGTGTTTGCAAATTCCGCAGCCGTTCAGATGGAAGTGCAGTGGAATTATAGTTGGATTGCAATTGTCGTCGCGTTCGACGTTCTGCTCGTGGCAGGAATTGTCTGCTCTGCGGTGTTTATGATCTATCCGGCGTTCTTTGCGAAGAAAACAGAAAAGGAGTAAAAAGAGAATGAAAAAGAGAAAGATCAGTCTGATCATAGCGAGTTTGCTGATGTGTTTGCTCATGGCTTTGAGTATGGGTGCATGTGCGAACAAGAAGAGCGAAAAAAAGACGATTACCGGAGAGTATCACGTCGGTGAAGTAAATTCCGTCAAGCGGGGGTGCGACATCATTGTCATGCTCAATGCGGACGGCTCGATTTACACCATTGCCGAAGACGAGGAATCGGACTACGTCATTTCGGTGGGCGGCCCTTGGGGTATCTTTAATTGCCTGACCTTCTATCCGAACTTGTGTTCGTGCAGCGTCGAGGAGATCAATTCCTGGAAAGTGACATGCGATGAGAACGGCTTGCCCGTTTCCATTGAGGGAATGCCGTCCGAATGGCTCATTCCCGCCAATACGGACGCTTGTGGCATGGTCATTCTCGCCCTGCAAGACGCATTTGCGCAGATTTAAATGCGCTAAAAGAGAAAAAAGAATTTCATAGAACACAGAAGAAGGGGCGGATGAAGCATTTCATCCGCCCTATTTTGCCCTGTGCACATATTTGCACGTTTTGGAACAAAGATGCACAAGGTTTGCCGTTGCGTTTTTTTCGGTTTTTGCTATAATGGAACTAGGAGAGCGATCCTGATTGATCAGGGCTCGCCTAAGGAGGTTTGCTATGACAAAATATCCCGTGGTTCTCATTCACGGCATGATGCTCAAAGATTTTCGATTTTACCGCGCCTTCGGCAACGTTTGCGGACAATTGCGGGAGATGGGGGTCAAAGCGTACGTTTTAAATCACGACGGCGTCGGCACGATCGCGCACAACGCCGCGCAGATCAAAAGGGCCATTCAATCCATTCTCAAGGAACAGGGGGTGGAAAAGGTCAATCTCATCGCCCATTCCAAGGGCGGACTTGACGCAAGGTACATGATTTCCGCGCTCGGCATGGAGGATCAGGTCGCATCGCTCACCACCCTTTCTACCCCGCACCACGGTTCCAAGATGAGTCGTACCCTCTTAAAAATGCCCGATTGGATGGCGAGATTCATCGCCTTTTGGACGAATCTCGTCTATCGGATCTTCGGCGACGATGCGCCCGATCTCCTTACCGTGGCGAGAGAACTCACGGATACTTATCTTTTAGAGTTCAACGAAAGCGTTTTAAATTCCGAAAAGGTGCTTTATCAAAGCTATTCCTCGGGAATTTGCAACCGCCGCATGATTGCGATGTTCGTTCCGCATAAGCTATCCGTCTATTGCGAAGGCGGGAGAACGGACGGAATGGTCTCGGTGGAATCGAGCAAATGGGGAACTTACAGGGGAGAGATCGGCGGAGAAGTCAATCATCTCGAAATGGTCTCCTTTTACGGCAATAAAAAGAGAAAGGAGCAGGTAGCCTCTTTTTATCGGGGGCTTGTAAAGGAGCTTGCTGAGGAAGGCTTTTGAGAATGGGAGAGGCTTATGAAGAGAATTGGCACGTTGTTTATGACCGTCTTGTTTTTTGCCATGCTGTGTGCCTGCGGAGCGCAGGGTGAGCTTGTCGATATGAAAACGGTGGAAAACGACGAATACCTCGCCATCGTCTGGGAAGGAAGAACGTACGTCCCGTTTACGGCGGTGTCCCCAAAGGACTACGGCAGGCAGATCGGCTATCTGAACGGAGATTGGAATGACAGGGTCTGCGAATACAAAAGGCATCGGGAAGAAGAGTGGATCGTCAATTACCTTACGGTAGACGAAGGGGCTGTTCAAAGAACAGAGCGTGACCGATCTTCCTCCGGGTTTGGAATCGGAATACCCTTGGAATAACATAAAAACCGCAAGAGCGGTTGCTCTTGCGGGGAATTAACTTTGACAAAGGAGAAGAGGCGGTTTAAGACTGCCTTTTTTTCATGCGCATCCAATTGAAAAAGCCGTACATGTCGTTTAGAAGAAAGGCGACGAAGCAGGCGATCATCGGGAGAAAGGTAAAGTCCTCGATTGCCGCCATTACCCAAAGGACGATCAGGACGACGTCGTTCGCCGCATAAGAGAGCGCGTAAAAGGGGGAGCGCAGAAACAAGAGGGAAGCGGCGAGGAAACTCGTCGTCACGGAGACCGTGCTGACAACGAGGTTGGGTGTGTCCAACCATTTCAAAAGAAAGTAAAAGAGAACGGTGACGACAGCCGTCAAAAGTAGAAGTACGATCAGCTTCCCCTTCGAGAGCTTTTCGACCTTGACTTCCCCGTCGCCCTTTTCATAGGGGTGTCTGATCCAGGAGAAAAAGGAAAAAATCGCCATGGGCATGGACATGCCGAGATAGGTGATCATTTCGCTCCAATAGCGGAATTTCCAGGAAACGAGGGCGTAAAGGACGCTGAAAAGGACGGTAAGGAGCTGTCCGAAGGGATGCCCTTTGGCGACGAAGATGAGCGCGACGACGCCGATCGCAGAGGCGAGCGCGTTCAAAACGTCCGATTTCGACAAAATGGAAGAGCCGATCACGGTGACGAGGGAGAGGGATAACAGCCCGATTTCAAAGGGCGTCAGCTTAGGAATGTGTTTCATCGTATCAAGAAAAAGGCATTTCGGCGCGACTTCTATGACCTAACGTCGCACTGAAATGCCGAAGCATTGTTCTACCCGGTGGCAGTGACCTCATTATACGAAAAGGGAGGAAAAATGTCAACTCATTTGAGCGCTTTTTTGATTTCCCTGAGAATGGGCGCGTTGTCCTTAGGATATGCGGAAGTGAGAAGGGCTTCCCTGCACTTCTCGTCGAGCATGAGTTTTTCGATTTCCTCTTCCAATGCGGAAAGATTGCTCTCCTGCAAGACGTGGAACAGCCCCTTTTTTTCGAAATAGGCGGCGTTTTCGAGCTGATCTCCCCGCGAGCTCTTGGCGAGCGGAACGAGAAGGGCGGGCTTCTTGAGGGCGAGCAGTTCGAATACGGTGTTCGCCCCAGCCCGACAGAGGACGAAATCGGCGGCGGCATAGGCGGACGCCATGTCGCTCTCGTATTCCCGTTGCAGATAGTGGGGAATGTTGCTGCCGACGACGTTTCCCTTTCCCGTCAAGTGTAAAATCGCGTACTTGCGGCAAAGGGAGGGGGCGCAGGCGCGCAGCGCTTCGTTGATTGCCTTGCTCCCGCTTCCCCCGCCAAAGACGAGGAGAAGAGGTCTGTCGTCGTAAATTCCGTACTTTTTGCGGGCGGCAGATCGCTTGGCGGTGAGGCGGCGGATGGGATTTCCCACGTATTTTCCCTTTTTGCACCGTTCGGCGGTTTCGGGAAAGGCGGTCAAAACGGCTTTCGCGTAGTGGCTGCCGATCTTGTTGGCAAGCCCCATGGAAAGGTCGGATTCGTGTACGAGGACGGGAATGCCCATCTTCTTTGCCGCCATGACGACGGGAAGGGAGACGTAGCTCCCCTTGGAGAAGACGAGATCGGGCTGAATGGTGGAAAGCCCCTTTTTCGCCTCTTTGACCGCTTCATGCAGGGCAAAGGGGATGGAGAGGTTGGAGAGCGTCCATTCCCGTTTGAGCTTCGGACAGGAAATCGTGTAAAAGGGGATTTTTTGCTCGGTGACGAGCCTCTTTTCGATGCCGTCCGTGCCGATATAGGACAAATCGTAAGCGGAAAGCTCCTCCATGAGGGCGAGGTTGGGCACGACGTGACCCGCGCTTCCTCCGCCCGTAAAGACTATTTTTTTCATAAAAAATTCCTCGAAAGCGGAATATAGAATTCTACATAATCTATCATATGATAGATCCTTTTTTTTATGCCCGAATTGTCCAATCGGCAGGAAAGAGCCTTTCTTTTTCCATCGTTTTTACATTTATTAATATTCTAAAAAAATTAAAAAAACCTAAAAAATACACTTCAAAAGCTTGACTTTGTCATTTTAGGTATGTTATAATTCATATGGATATAGAAATCCAAATCATACAAGGACGGACAGAAAAATGAATTTACTTGTTTCTCTTGGGATGACAGCTTGTCTATCACTCAACATGGCGACACCGCCATCCAACAATCTTCGGAGTTTATCCGATGAGAGCCGTGTTACTACAAACGATGTTGCGCAAACTATGGAGGAAATTGCACTTGAACTACAGGCAGATCCTTCCTGTACAGACGGCGTTCTGGAAAAACCTGCGTATAATGAAATCTTGGCGATCATTGACGCCAGACCTGCTCTCAGAAATGAAGATATTGAGGAAGATTTATTAAAGCTTTCTATTGCCGGCTATATTTTTGACCCCGGAGCCAATAATATCATTGCTTCAACCGTTTATGTTGCATTCGAAGCCGAGGCAAAAGGCGCAGTAGACGAGGCGAATAAATGGCGAGATGCCGGGTATATCGATCAAAACCATTACGATTCCGCAAAACATTTTTTGTGGAGTTTCAGATGTATGAAAAATATCCTTATCTCGGAAGATCAAACGCGCGCGTTTACGATCAATTATGAATGGGCGAATTGTTTGTTAGACAACTATAAAGCCCATTATAAAGCAAGACTAAATGTATACTTAAAAGCGGGATATGATGAGGAAACGGCGCAAGGCGGAGCGAGAGCAGATGCTTTGGATTTTGTTAATAGTTTAAAATTATACAATGAACCACTTTGCTTGCAGAGTATTGATAAGTTTAATGAAATATTTAACGAAGACAATATTATGGATTTTCACAATAATTACATCGCAAGGGAGTATTCAAAAGATTATTTTTTCTGGGGAGAAAAAGAACATAAAGAGGCATATTCCAAAGCATTGGAAAATGGCGATCTCTGCGTGAATGTTTCGAATGTTGATTTGGCGTTAACACTTTCGGTGTACAACAACGTAGATAGATGGTATTCCGGTGCATTAAATTAATTTTAACTTGTCATTTTAAGCAGGAGGTGTTTTTATGGCTACGAAAAAAAAGAGTGTCGGAAAGAAAATTGCAATTGCCGTCGCCGTACTGTTTGCGGCACTCTTGCTCTACGGAATCGTAAAACTGGTAGTGGTGCTTGTCTCGACGTATATTTTCTTTACCACGGGCGAGAACATAGACAACATTGCCGTTGTGGGCGAGGACGTCAGCGCATTTTTGGACGAGAACGGATTTACCTATGAAACAGATTCCGAGATGGCAGAAGAGGATGATTTGTTCGGTTGTACTAGTTTGGAAGAGGGCTTTTTAAAGGAGATGACCTTCGTCATTCGCGATCGGGATGCGACGGCAACCTTGCAACTCGGTTACAATTATGTCTATCAAGTCAGGTTTAAGCTTGACGACCCGTACAAGGATTCGGAGGGGAAGTTGTATTCGCTTCTTCCCCTCGTTGGCTCCCTCACCGGACGATACGATCGAGTGAACCTCGACGAAATACAGACGGATGAGTATCTCTATCGGGATACGGAAGAAGAGACGATCTATCAGCACTATATAAATGACGTCTTAACCGAGTATCCGAATCCGTCCAATTATGGATTTACCTATGCTCTGCGGTCGGACGGCGACAGCTATTCTATCTATGATAGACTGACCGAAAAATACATTTATGAAACCGTCGAACCCGCCGAATAGGACGAAAAGGAAAAAAAGAGAAAGAGTACCGAAAACAGGTACTCTTTCTCTTTTTTGCTGCGAGAAAGGCGCTCAAAACCAATGACAAAAAGGGAAGCCTTTATTCCGCATAGAGGGCGAGAAGTTCGTTTGCCCGCGCCTGTACGGCTTTTTTCAGCGAATCGGGCGAGAGGACTTTTACGTGCGCGCCGAAGGTGAGCAAGCGCGAGACGAGGTTCTCGTCCTCGGGCAAGGTCGCTTGGGCGGTCATAGACTGCTCGTCCACGCTGTCCACGCCCAGCCATTCGACGAGTTCGGGCAAGGCTTTTTCGTCTACGGCGAGTCGGACGTCGATGAGCAGGGACTGCTCCATGGCGGTGTATTTTAAAGGCACGTCTTTCTTGAGAAATGCTCTGCGTTCAAAGAGGGAGTCTGAAAAGGAATAGCGTTTGATTCGATTGAGCCGAAAGAGGCGAAACTCCTGCCGAAGGCGGCAATAGGCATAGACGTACCACACGTTCTGTTTCAGGACGAGCAGGTGTGGCTCGATGACCCGCTCGGAGGTTTCTCCCTTGGCGGAAATGTACACAATCTGCGTGAGCAGCCTGCGATCGACGGCGGATTCCATGGCGGTCAGGGTGTCCGAGAAGGAATAGACGTCTCCCCAAGCCGTGCCGTCCACTAAGATATTGCCCGTAACCGTCAGATCGAGCCGTTCCGTTTTGATTTGTTGGGTAATTTTTTGCAGGGCGTTTTCATAGCGAGGGTCGGTGAGCTCGCCCTTCATCGCGATGAGAGCGTCCGTAATTGCCTTGTATTCCTCCTCCGTCATAAACCCTACGGGAAGCTTGTAGCGTCCCGGAATGGAAACGCCCCCGTATCTGCCCTGCTCCACGACGATGGGAACGCCGCCGATAGAAAGCTCGTCGAGGTAGCGGTAGATCGTTCTCCTGCTCACCGCGTACTTTGCGGCAAGATAGGCGGCGTTCACCTTCTTCTCCCGCAAAAGGTCAAATAAAATGCCGATTAAAATGTGATATTTGGTATATTCCGCAGATCCGTTCATATCCTCCATTGTAGCAGAAAAATTGTCTGCCGTCAAGAAAAATTCAAAAAAAGGAAGAAATTATGACAGACGTATGCCGATTGAATGGCGTATGATGGAGTCAGTAAGACAGGAGGACAAGACTATGGGATTCTATGCAAAGCTGATGGAACAAAAAAGGGAGAAAAGGAGTGTTCCGTTCAAGCGGGAACGTTACGAAGAGCCGCCGATTACGGACAGCGATGTAAGGCGGGCGAGGATTCGACTTTTGCGCCCTGATGACGCGAGAGAGGCGCTTCTTGCATCCTTCGATCAATTGGAGGGATTGAAGTAATTTTTCCAAAAGGGTAGATTTTTTTGTCGTATTGTGATATAATAGGCGCAAGAAATGCGTTTGCAGAGTTTTGCACATGCGCACGCTCACCTTTCGGCAATGAAAAAAAGATTGCCCGCTCTGCAAAGCAATTTGGGAGGAAAACGATGGTATATCCGGAAAAGCCGAACTTCGACCCGATCGTCCTTCGCACGAAATCCCCCCTCGATTGGAAGGAATCGTGGGCGGAGAACCCCGCTTTGATCGAGGAGAACGGCAAATTTTACGCCTTTTCCGCGGACAGCCCCGCCACGCGTGGGGGACAAATTCGCATATCTTCCGACCTCATTCATTGGAAGTACGCGGGAAGTCCCTTCGTCCTCGAAAAAAGGGCATACGCAAAAAATAAGAGCACGGAGCTCTTCGGCAACCTGTACGAGAGCTTCCTTTGGTGCCGTACTTTTCCGGGGGAGACGAATCGCCCCCTTTTGGTGAAGGAATCGGGGGAGATTTCCGTGCAAACCCTTCACTGCATTCGGGGAAAGGACAGGCGTTTTTGGCTCTATTATTCCATGACGGGCTATGGAGGTGGCTCGAAATCGTGCATCGGGCTTGCCAAAGCCGATCGCGTGACCGGGCCTTACAGCGCGGTGGGGCTCATCGTCTGCTCCAAAGCGGGGTGGCGTTCCCCCAATGCCGCCGATCCCTTCGTCTTTGAGGGGGAGAACGGGCTTTACCTCGTCTACGGAAGGGAGGGGATGGGACTCTATCTTCTGCCCCTCGATCGGGAGACGGGACTTCGCACGGACGGGCTGACCCGTGCCGATTACGACGAAAAGCGCTGTTCGTTCGAGGAGTACTTCGGAAAGAATATCGCGCGCGGCAGCGTGCGCGGCGGCTCCATCCTCTATCAGAAGGGCGTTTCCGTCTACGACGAAGAAGGCATGGAACACAAGAGCAATTTTTACACCCTTCTCTGCAATTGCGGAGAGGGGCAGATTCGCTCGGCAAAGAGCGCCTCGCCCGAAGGCCCGTATCTCGATCTTGCGGGCAACGAGATTTCCGCCTCCGCGGTCGGCACGGGCGAGCTTCTCTTCGAGAGCCATCATTGGCGAAAAAAGAACACCAACGTCACGAAAATCGGCAGAACCGCCCTCTTCCGCACCAGCGGCGGAGTGGGCGTCGTTTCCTATCACGCCGCCACGCACGCCTTAAAACGCCCGTGGCCGCTCTGCCTCCTAGATCGAAAGAAACCCTTGCCCTATTTCCTCTTTGTCAACCGCTTTTTGTTCGATCGGCGGGGGAATCTCCTGTTGCACTGCAATCGCTTCGGGGGAGAACAGCTCTGCCCGATTTCGAAAGAGGACTTCCTCGGCGTTTCGAGCGGAACGTATCTCATGCTTCGGCTCGATCGGGACGGCAAAAGCGCTCAGGGCGAGAAGATCGTCTTTACCGCAAAGGGTCAAGTGCAGGGCGCGGTCAAGGGATTCTGGCGGTACGAAAACGAGCTCGTCCTCACCTTCGGCGGGGAGACCTACCGCGGGCCGGTCTTGCCGTTTTGGTGCATCGAAGCGAAGCAGGCGGGCATCTCCGCCAGCCTTTTGGGCGAAAGCGGGGAAGTTTTGTATCTGAACAGCTTGCTCGCTCCCGAAAAAAATTGATTGTTTTTATCTGTTTTTCCGAGGGAGAACTTTGAAAAAGCAACCCGTCTTTCCTTGACAAGGAAAGGCGAAAGACTTAAAATAAATCTAATACCGATATTGAGGCTTTGTATGGTACTCACCGAGAAAATCGTCATTCCCGCCCTGTCGGACGAGGAACGGCGTGCCTACGTTTATATCCCCACCGAATACAATTCCGACGATAAAAAGCGCTATCCCGTCCTGTATATGTTCGACGGACACAACGTCTTTTTCGACGAACACGCCACTTACGGCAAGAGCTGGGGCATGGGGGACTACCTCGATTGGACGGACACCCCCCTTATCGTGGCGGCAGTCGAATGCAGTCACATCGGCAACGGCAGGTTGGAGGAATACAGTCCCTTTTCCTTTCACGACAAGACGTTCGGCGACATCAAGGGCAGGGGAAGAGAGACAATGGAGTGGCTCGTCAACGAGTTCAAGCCCGCCGTCGATCAGAACTTCAAGACCAAGCGGGGGCGGGAAAACACCTTCATTGCGGGCAGCTCGATGGGCGGACTCATGGCGCTCTATGCAATTTCTGCCTACAACCGCGTCTTTTCCCGTGCGGCGGCGCTCTCGCCCTCTCTTTGGGTGAACAAAAAGGGGATTTTATCCCTGTTTTCGGAGCATAAGGTGCGCTCCGATACGGTGCTTTATCTCGATTACGGCAGCAAGGAACTTGCCAATCATAATGGCATGAAGGCGGCGATCGGGGAGTTGACCGCAAAGCTCATTCGGCAAAATATCAACATTACGACGCGCATTATCAAGGGCGGAGAGCACACCGAAGCCTCGTGGGAGAGGCAGATTCCCGTCTTTTTGCGCTGCTTGGGATTTTAGAATATGAACAGTTGGTACGAAACGAATTACAGCCTTGCGCTTTGCAGGAGTATGGACTGCAAGGTCTTTGGACACGGGGGCATTCCCGTCCTCTTCATTCCCTGTCAGGAGGGGAGATTTTACGACTTTGAAAACTTCCGCATGGTCGATACCTGGGCGCCCTTCATCGAGGCGGGCAAGGTACAGGTTTTCTGCGTGGACGTTTTGGACGGTGAAACCTTAACCTCGAAGGATTGGGACAAGGAAAAGCGCATTGCTCGCTATGAACAGTGGGTCAGGCACATCGTGGACGAGTTCGTTCCCTGGATGAAGGCGGTCAACGGCTCGGGCAAAAAGCCCATGCTCTTCGGCTGCTCTTTGGGCGCGTTGCACGCGGCGAACCTCTATTTCCGCTTTCCCGACGTGTTCGGCTCTGTCTTTGCTCTTTCGGGAATTTACTCCATGGAGTACAACTTTGACGGCTATTCTTCGGATCTCATCTATCAAAATTCGCCCGTCTCCTCTTTGGGGGGCATGGCGGGAGAGCATCCTTACATAAAAAAGTACAACGAGGGCAAAATGATTTTTGTCGTCGGACAGGGCGATTGGGAGTGGGAGACCAAGGCGGGCACTGCCGACCTCGACGCCGTCTGCAAGCAAAAGGGCATTCGCGCCGAGTTTCACTATTGGGGCTATGACGTCAAGCACGATTGGGATTGGTGGTTTCGGCAAGTCGAGACCTATCTTCCCGCGCTGATTGACTTTTACGAGGTAAACTTATGAAAAATTTTGTCTTTATTTCACCGAATTTTCCCTTGAATTATTGGAAATTCTGTGCCGGACTCAAAAAGAACGGCATGAGAGTGTTGGGCGTGGGGGACTGTCCTTATGACGATTTGCTGCCCCAGCTCAAAGCCTCTCTCGACGAATATTATAAGGTCGGCAGCATGGAAAACTACGACGAAGTGTACCGCGCCGTCGCCTTCTTTGCCTTTAAATACGGCAAAATCGACTACCTGGAGAGCAACAACGAGTATTGGCTCGAGCGGGACGCTGCCCTTCGCGAGGATTTCCACATTACCACGGGCTTTCAGCCCTCGGACATGCACCGCATCAAGTTCAAGTCGGGCATGAAGGAATATTACCAAAAGGCGGGCGTCAAGACGGCGAGGTATCACCTCGTGGATGACGAAGGTGGGTGCAAAAAGTTCATCGAAACGGTGGGCTATCCCGTCATCGTCAAGCCGGACAACGGCGTCGGCGCTGCGCATACCTATAAGCTCTCTTCGGACGAAGAGCTTCTCTCCTTCCTCCAAGAGTACCCCAAGGATGTCCCTTATATCATGGAAGAATTTGTCCGTGCGGAGGTCTGCTCTTACGACGCTGTCATCGATGAAAACGGCGAGCCCGTGTTCGAAACGGGCAACGTGACCCCCAACTCCATCATGGACATCGTCAATACGGGCGACAACAGCATTTACTACATCGTCAAAGACCTCTCCGACGACGTGAGAAGCGCGGGAAGGAGAACGGTCAAGGCGTTCGGCGTGAAGAAGCGCTTCGTTCACTTTGAATTTTTCCGCCTGACGGACGATCAGGAGCCTTACGGCAAGAAGGGAGACGTCATGGCGCTCGAAGTGAATATGCGCCCCTGCGGCGGCTATTCCCCCGATATGATGAACTATGCTAATAGCACGGACGTCTATCAGATCTGGGCGGACATGATCTGCGACAAAAAGGAAGAAAAGAAGGACGCGCCCCATTATTTCTGCGCCTATGCGGGAAGAAGGGACGGGAAGACGTTTACCCTCTCCCACGAGGACGTGCTCGATACGTATGCACGGGAAATGAGAATGGTGGAGCGCATTCCCGACGCCCTCGCCGGTGCAATGGGCAATCAGATGTACGTGGCGGTTTTCTCCACGAAAGAGGAGATGGACGCCTTCTACAAGACGGTGCTCGGCTAATCGAAAAACAGAATTCTTCGGCGTTTTGAAAGGCGTCCCCAAACTTCGGCTAGACTTTTGGGGACGCCTTTTCGTGACAAATTAAGCATTTTTTTCGACAGAAAAAACAAAAGACGGTTGAAAAGTCGAAGTTTTTCTGCTATAATCAAAGACAATAAACAGCAGGAAGGGGAAAACGAGATGATAAAAATTGCTGTTGTGGATGACGAAAGGGAATTCTCCGATCATCTGAAACAATGCTTGATGCAGTACGCCGAAAAGATGTCGCTTGCCGTCGATATCCAAACCTTTAACGATTCGGTGATGTTTATGGAAAGGTTTCGTTCCGATTACGATATCCTGTTTCTGGATATCGAAATGCCCGATCTCGACGGCATTCGCCTCGCGACGAAAATCAGAGAAAAGGATGCGGCAGTTCCGATCATTTTTGTGACGAATATGAAAAAGATGGCTGTCCACGGTTATCAGGTCAACGCGCTGGATTTTATCGTAAAACCTATTCATTATTATGCGTTTGAATTGACCTTCAAAAAGGCGCTTCGTTCCCTTGCAAGGGAAGACGTGAAATTTATCGTTTTTTCCGTCAAGTCGGGATTCCGACGACTGAATTCCCGAGATATTCGCTTTATCGAGGTGTTTGCGCGGAAGCTTGTCGTCCATACGGACAGCGAAACCTTCGAGGCGTACGGAACGCTCAGGGAGATCGAAGAGCAATTGTATCCTTACGGCTTTCGTCGGTGCAACAGCGGCTATTTGGTCAATCTGCGGTTCGTGACGGGAGTCGAAAAGGACGACGTCCTTTTAAACGACGACAGACTGGCAATCAGCAGACCGAGGAAGCAGATTTTTCTGAAAGAATTGATGAGCTATTGGGGAGGAGGTGCGAGATGAAGGAATGGATCTTCGAGCTTTTCAAAACGGAATATACCGTGCAGGTACTGATTGCCGAGTTTTCCGTCGGACTTTTGTTGATGCGAAAAAGAGATCGGTTCGCTCTGCGCGCCGTCCTCTCGGCAGCTTTTTGCATTTTGGCATCCTATTACGTCAAAATGCTTTTCTCGTTGTTTCATCCGGAGGGGCTGCTCCGGGATATCTCGATCGGCGTTCCGTATTTTCTGATTTTTCTTCTGTCCATCGGGACAATGGCGATCTGTTTTCGGGAGACGGTTTGGGGCATTCTGTTCTGCGCTTCGGCGGCGCAGTCCCTTCAGCACATGGCGCACCGCATCAGGGATCTCATCATTAATTGCTTCGGACTCGGGTATTCGGTCGGTGTTTTGACCGTGCTGGGGCTCGTCTGCTGTGCCGTTGTCTATGCAGGATTTTGTTTTCTCTTCCGAAAACGAAACGGGTCGAAGTCGCTCCCCAATTTGAACAATAAGAAAATGACCTTTGCGATCGTCGTGTGTACCTTTATCTGTCTTTTCATCGGCGTATACAGTCAGTTCAAATCGGAAAAGGTAAATATCATTCTGGATTTGTCCATGATCATGTTCTGCGTGTTTGTCCTGTTGTATCAGTTTGATTTTCTCAACGAATCGTATAAGCAAAAGGAGATCGAGACGCTGAACATCCTCGTTCGGGAAATGCAGGATCAGTACGCAATGAAGAGCGAAAGCATCGATCTCATCAACAGCAAGTGTCACGATATCCGCAAGATGATCCGTGAGCTCGGAGAGCGTTTTCAGATCGAGCAGGAGTCAATCGGGGAAATTACCGACGCCGTCAGCGTGTACGATTCTTCCGTCGATACGGGCAACAAGACCTTAGATACGATTTTGACGGACAAATCGCTGACCTGTGAGTCCAATTCCATCTGCTTTACCTGCATGGTGGAGGGAGAGCGGCTCTCGTTTATCAAGTCGATGGATCTCTATTCACTCTTCGATAACATTTTGAATAATGCAATCGAAGCGAGCAAATCGCTCGGCGAAAGAGCGGTCATCAAGCTGAACGTGCATACCAAGGGAAACCTTGCGTTCATTCAGTGCGAAAACTATTTTGACCATAAGATCGAATACGAGAACGGATTGCCCGTCACGACAAAGGACGATAAATCCTATCACGGCTACGGGCTGAAGAGCGTCTTATTCGTCGCCGAAAAGTACGGCGGCGCCGTCAATATCGATACGGAGGGAGACGTGTTTACCATCGGAATCGTGCTTCCGATTCCCGCATAAAACGCAGGCAATCCGAAAGGGTTGCCTTTCTTTTTACAAAAAAATCCGAAAAATCGACAGAAAAACGAGGATCGGTTGTTTTTTTTTCGTTCCGTGCTATGATACGGGCATGAAATGAAATTGACGTCTCATTTCAAATAAAAACAAGGAGTTTTCAGATGTCAAAAATTTGGAGTAAGAAGGCATGGAGGGGAACAACCTCGATTTTGGCTTTCTTGATGTCGTTTACCGTCGGCGGATCGATGATCGCACAGCAGTATGAAGGTGCAATCAACAATTTCCTCGATGTCGACACGGTAAAGATCTTGAATCCCGGCGATCCCGATTATCCGGGTGATCCGACGGGAGGGGTAAAGGATACGGAGTATTTTAAAAGTTCGTTTGGGGAAAAGAACGAAGAGAATGCGAAAAAACTCTGCGAAGCGGGCTTCGACGCCACCATTCAGGAGGAGATCGAGGGAGCTGCGCTGCTCATGAACGAAAACCATGCGTTGCCGTTGAAAAAGACGGAGAGAATCTCTTTCTTCGGACACGCTTCCGTCGATCCCATTCATAAGGGAAATTCCGCCGGCGTCGATCCGATGAAGGGATATAGGATCAACTTCCCGACCGCAATGACGATGGCGGGCTTCAACGTCAATCAGAAGCTCACGGACGCGCTTGCCGCTTCCCCCACAACGAGGGCAAAGAGCAACTACTTTTGGATGGATTGCTCGAATGCGACGAACGGCATCGCGGACGGCGAAGAGAGTATCGATTTCTATACGCAGGAGCTCAGAGATACCTGGGAAAGCGAAAAGGACGGAACGGCGATCGTCGTGCTCACCCGCTGCGGACAGGAAAACTACGATATGCTCCTCAATAACGTCACGGGATTCGTCAAGGGCGAGGGAATGTTCGATCCTCCCAAGTCCCAAGGAGAAAAGACGGGCAAGAGCTCCCTTGCGCTCATTCAGGAAGAGATCGACACCCTTCGGATGGTCAAGGAGGCAAAGGACAACGGTTACTTTAAAAAGATTGTCGTCCTTCTCAACACCGGTAACGCGATGGAAGTAGGTTGGCTCAAGGAGTTCGGGGTAGACGCCTGCGTCTTTACGGGACTCATCGGCGGCGTCGGCGCGCACGGCGTTGCAAAGCTCCTTGCGGGCGAAGCGAACTTCTCCGGCAAGCTCGTCGATACTTATGCGGTCAATTCCCTTTCTTCTCCCGCAGTCGTCAATGCGCACGAAAATTCGTCGCCCTATGAGAACGGAGACGAAGTCGAAGCTGCCGTAATCGGTACGCAGAGCCCGTTTGCGGATACCGGAAAGTATATGGTATTCCAGGCGGAGGGAATCTATACGGGATACAAGTACTATGAAACGAGATACGAGGATGCCGTTCTCGGACAGGGCAACGCCTCTTCCGCAAAGGGCGCTTCGAACGGTGCAAATGCATGGAAGTACGAGAACGAGGTCTCTTATCCGTTCGGCTACGGACTTTCCTACACGACGTTCGAACAGACGCTAGGCTCCGTTTCCTACAATGCGGAGAAGGACGCTTACGAGCTCACCGTTACCGTCAAGAACACGGGAGACGTTGCGGGCAAATCCGTCGTTCAGGTGTATGCGCAGACCCCTTACGGCAAGTACGAAAGGGAAAACAAGGTGGAAAAATCCGCGATCTCCTTCGTCGGATTCGATAAGACCAAGGAACTCAAGCCCAACGAGAGCCAGACTTTGACTGTGGAAGTCGACCGCTATTTCCTCGCGTCTTACGACTACACGAATGCCAAGGGCTATATTCTGAGCGAGGGCGATTATTACTTTGCGATCGGCAGCGACGTACACGACGCGCTCAACAATATCATCAAGGCAAAGACTCCGTCTATCGACAATCTTGTCAATGCGGACGGAAGCAAGGCGACGGGCGACGCCGATAAGGTCTATCATTTTACCCATCGTTTGGACACGACGAGCTATAAGGTGAGCGAGACGGGCGTGAACGTCACCAACCGTTTTGACGATTGCGACCTGAATTATTGGGTGCCCGGCGCAGGCGTATACCTGTCGAGAAGCGATTGGGAAGGCACGTATCCCGTCAGAACTTCCGTCAAAGCTACGCCCGAAATGATCAAAGAGCTTGCGGGCGGACTCTACACGAAGCCTGCCGACGCTCCCACCGTTGCGGAAGCGACCAAGGACTTCGGCAAGAACGTCGGACTCAAGCTGGTCGATATGCGGGATAAAGACTATGACGATCCCGCTTGGGAACTGTTTATCAAACAGATGACGCTTGACGAAATGCTCAACGTCGTCGATGACGCGCAGGGCAACAAGTGGGCGGTCAACGAAGAGCTCGGAATGACCGCATTCAGCCTCGGAGACGGTGTGGACGGCCCCAACGGATGTTCTCTCAATTTCTCCTATGAGGATACGACGGGAAAATACGGATCGGGTATGGTCAACAAAATCTCTATGACTTGTTTTACCGGCAAGGCGGTGTTGACCGGTACGTTCAACAGAGAGCTTTACAAACAGCGCGGCGCATTGATCGGCGAGTTCGGTCTTTGGGCTGGCAAGACGGAGTTCTGGACGCTCGGCGTCGATTATCACAAGAGCCCGTTCGGAGGCAGAAACTTCGAGTACTGCTCCGAAGATCCGATCCTTTGCTATCTCGAACTCATTCCGGAAGCGATTGCAATGGAAGAGAAGGGCGTTATCGCCAGTGCAAAGCATGCGGCAGGCAACGATCAGGAAACGTACCGCATCGGCGTTTCGGTATTCTTCAACGAACAGGCTTGGCGCGAAGGCTCTCTTCGTCCTTCCGAGGGCGCGTTGAGAATCGCCGGCGCAAAGAGCTATATGCAGAATTATGAGCGCCTCGGACTTGTCAGCACGATGCGTTCCGAAGCGTTCAACATGGGCGTTGTCTTCTACGAGTGGGGCTTCCGCGGTTCTTCGATTACGGACTGCACGAATGCAAGATTGGACGGTTATCAGGGCGACTATCTCGACCAGATGGCGGCAGGTACAGACAGATTCTGTATGACGAATGCGCAAATCGTCAAAGAGCGCGTTCTCAATTACTTGAAGGAAAGCGATGACGGAAGCTTTGTCGATTACGTCGTCCGCGCGGCAAAGAACTACTGCTACGAGTGTTCCCGCTCGACCATGATTAACGGGATGTCTTCGGATACGATTGTGCTCAAGCTTACGCCTTGGTGGCAGAGTGCGCTCGTTGGCGTTAACATCGGATTGGGCGTCCTTACGCTTGCGGCGCTTGTCATGCTCGTCGTCAGCAAAGAAAAAGCACGTAAAAACGGGGAGGTATCAAGATGAATCATTCTTTAAAATCGTATTTCGGGATCACCGCTACGGCGTTTGGAGCGCTCTCGGCGGTCGGATATCTCATTTTCGGCATTGCATCGGGAACTTTTCAGGGCGGAATCTTCGCCTGTGCGCTCGTCGGAACGGTTATCGGCGCTTTGCTGCTGTTTTACGACGGCTATTTTGCGGATTTCATCAGGATTGCCTTCGTCGTCGTCATGACGGTAGGATTGCTTCTTCTCATCAACAATTCCATCGATGATATCACGGCTTGGATGGTAGGCATGGGAAACTATTTCGGAAATGCGGATAACGTGGGCCCGCGCCTCGCCATTGCAATTCTCTTGTTGTTGGCTGCGATTTTCGGAATCGTCACTTCCTTTTCGGGAAAGAGACAAAAAAAGTGATCGGACACCCAAGAGCTTGAGAGAAATTCCGAATCTTTCATAAAAAAAGAACGAGGAAAGGTATGCGTACCTTTCCTCGTTTGCCTTTTCGGGACGGTTTCTCCGATGCGGGATCGGAGAGGCTTTTGATCGGGCGTTCGTTTAAAGGGATTTGAGCCGCTCTAAGATGGAGGCGAGCGATTGCCTTGCGGAGGAAGGCGAGCTTCCGCCCGCGCAGGTGCGCGATGCGGCGGAGTTTCTCGCGTCCACCACGGAGAGGATATCCTCCTCGAAGATGGGAGAAAACTCCTTGTACGCTTCGACGGAGAGGTCGGAGAAGGTGATTCCCTTTTCGATGCAGTGGCGGACGATTTTCCCCGTCACGGCGTGTGCCGTGCGGAAGGGAAGCCCCTTTTTTGCGAGGTAGTCGGCAATGTCGGTGGCGGTGGTAAATTCGCTTCCCGCCGCTTCTTCCATGCGCTCCGTCTTCAAGGTGACGTGTCCGAGCATTTCCGCATAGATGCCGACGCATTTCAAGACGGTCTCTTCCGCGTCGAACAGGCACTCCTTGTCCTCCTGCAAGTCCTTGTTGTAGGCGAGGGGAATTCCTTTGATCGCGGTGAGCAGTCCCATCAGATGCCCGTAGACCCGTCCCGTTTTTCCGCGGACGAGCTCGGGAATATCCGGATTTTTCTTTTGAGGCATGATGGAAGAACCGGTGGAATAGGCATCCGAAATTTCGAAGAAGCCGAATTCTTCCGTCGTGTACAGAATGGTGTCTTCCGCGAGGCGGGAGAGGTGCGCCATGATGAGGGAGCAGCTGAAGAGGTATTCGGCGACGAAATCGCGGTCGGACACCCCGTCGAGGGAGCAGTTCGTCACCGAGTCAAATCCCAAAAGCTCTTTCGTCAGGTTGCGGTCGATGGGGTAAGAAGTTCCCGCAAGCGCACCGCTTCCGAGGGGCATGACGTTTGCCGATCGATAGGTATGGTTGAGCCTGTCCATATCCCGCAGGAACATCTCCGCATAGGCGTTGAAAAACTGCGAGACGGAAATGGGCTGCGCCTTTCTCAGATGGGTGTAGCCGGGCATGATGTCGTCGTAGTGCGCCTCGGAGAGGGCGAGCAGGGCTTTTATAAGGGAACGCACCGTCTCCTTGACGCGCAGGGCGCTCTCCCTGACGTAGAGGCGGAAGTCCGTCGCCACCTGGTCGTTTCTCGACCTTGCCGTGTGTAGCTTTTTGCCTGTGTCCCCGATCCGCTTGACGAGGTGATTTTCCACGAAGGAGTGAATGTCCTCGTAGCCCTCGATTGCGAGCTTTTTCTCCTCGATGTCCGAGAGGATGGATTTGAGCCCCGCGACGATCTTGTCGCTCTCCTCTTTGGAGAGAATGCCGCACGCTCCCAGCATGGTTGCGTGTGCGATGGACGCCGTGATGTCGCAGCGATAGAGCGCTTTGTCGAACGATAACGATTCGTTAAAGGCGTCCGCATCGGGTGCGGTCGGCTGATCGAATCTTCCTTCCCATAATTTCATAAGGTTTCCTTCCGTTTGTGCTTGACTTATTTTATGGAATCCATTAAAATAGATAGTGATATTTTACAATTTTTTTCTGATTTTATCAAGTTATTTTGTATGGATAAGGGGAATTGTTTGTGATTATTTTGGGAATTGATCCCGGTCTCGCTACCATGGGATACGGAATCCTCGAAAAAAAGAAGAACGGAGATTGCAGAGCCGTCGATTACGGCGTCGTGCTGACCCCGAAAGAGGAGGGGCTTCCCGTGCGGCTCGCCATGCTCGAAGAGGGGGTTAACCGCATTCTCGACACCTATTCCCCCGAAGAGGTCGCCATCGAGGAGCTCTTCTTCACCAAGAACATCACGACGGGCATTCCCGTCGCTCACGCACGTGGGGTCATTCTCCTCGCCTGCATCAAACGGCTCGGGAAGCTCTACGAGTACACGCCCATGCAGATCAAGCAGGCGCTGACCGGATACGGAAAGGCGGACAAGCAGCAAATTCAACGGGTCGTCACCTCGATTTTGGGGCTCAAATCCGTGCCTCGTCCCGACGACGCCGCCGACGCGCTGTCCGTCGCACTCACCCACGCCCACACGGCGCGCTTTGGAAATCAGTTCCACATTTAAAGGAGCATTATGATCGCATACCTCAAAGGGAATCTCTTATCTCTCGGCTACGATACCTGCATTTTGGAGGTGAACGGGGTCGGCTACGAAGTCACGCTGACCGGCTCTGCCCACGCCTCTCTTTCGGGAAAGCGCGTCGGAGAGGTCTATACGTATCTTCACGTCAAGGAAGACGGCATTTCTCTCTACGGATTTTCCACGCCGGAGGAAAAGACCCTCTTTTTACAGCTTATCTCCGTGCAGGGCGTCGGCCCGAAAATGGGCGTCGGTATTTTGTCCCAGCTCAGCCCCTCCGACGTCGTCTCCGCCATTGCCACGGGGGATGTCAAGCGCCTTGCTTCCGTCAAGGGACTCGGCAAAAAGACGGCGGAGCGCCTTATTTTGGAGCTGAAGGAAAAGATGAGCTTAAAGGTAACCCCTCTTCCGGAGGGGGAAGTCGTGCTTTCCGCAGGCAAAGAAGACGACGAGGCGATTGCCGCCCTCACGGGGCTCGGTTTTACCCGTGCGGAGGCGGTGCAGGGCGTGCAGAAAGCGAAGCAGTCGGGTGCGGCGAGCGTGGAGGAAATCATCATGGTCGCTCTCCGTTCCATGTAAGGAGGAACTATGTTCGAAGACGAATACGAAGACGACAGACTCGTCATGAGTACCAAGAGCGAATTTGACGCCGAAGAAAACGTCCTCCGCCCCAAGGTCATGGACGATTACATCGGTCAAAGCGCCGTCAAGGAAAACTTAAAGGTCTACATCAAGGCGGCGAAAGAAAGGGGAGAAGCGCTCGATCACGTGCTACTCTACGGCCCGCCCGGCTTGGGCAAGACCACGCTCGCGCACATCATCGCCAACGAGCTGGATTCGCAGATCAAGATGACGAGTGGCCCTGCCATCGAGCGTTCGGGGGATCTTGCCGCCATTCTCACCAATTTAAACGAAGGGGACGTCCTCTTCATCGACGAAATTCACAGACTCAATCATAACGTCGAGGAAATTTTGTACTCCGCAATGGAGGACTACGCCCTCGACATCATCGTGGGGAAAGGACCCTCTGCGAGGAACATTCGGTTTTCCTTAAAGCACTTCACGCTGGTGGGGGCTACCACAAAGGCGGGAAATCTCTCTTCCCCCTTAAGGGACAGATTCGGCATCATCTGCCGTCTCGATCTGTACAGCTCCTCCGAACTGAAACAAATCGTTTCCCGCTCCGCAAGGACGCTCGGAATCTCCATCGACGAGGACGCCGCGATTGAAATTGCGGGAAGGAGCAGAGGCACGCCGAGAATTGCCAACCGCTTTTTAAAGCGGGTGCGCGACTTTACCACCGTAAAGGGGGAGGGCGTCGTCTGCCTTGAAGACGCAAAATACGCGTTAAAGAGAATGGACGTAGACGAGCTGGGCCTTGACGGTACGGACAGGGCGATTCTCCGTGCGATGATCGAAAAATTCGGCGGGGGACCCGTCGGACTGGATACCATTGCCGCCACCGTCAACGAGGACGTGAGGACGATCGAGGATGCCTATGAACCCTATCTTTTGCAGATCGGATTCATCGCCAGAACGCCGAGGGGCAGAATCTGCTTGAAGGCAGGATACGAACACCTCGGGATTCCCCTGACGGACAAGAGAAAAAAACAACTTTCCGGGTATGAAGAATGACGTTGAAAAAGAGCGATTTTTATTACGATTTGCCCAAGGAACTCATTGCGCAGACTCCCGTCTATCCGCGTGACGCTTCCAGGCTGTTGGTTTATGACAGAAAGACGAAAAAAACGGAACACAGACTGTTTCGCGAGGTCGAAGAATACCTTCAAGCGGGGGACGTCCTCGTCATCAACGATACCAAGGTGCTTCCTGCGAGAATGTACGCCCGCACGGCGAACGGGGGGAGTGTCGAAGTGCTTCTTTTGAAGCGCTGCGATCTGAAGCGATGGGAGGTGCTGGTCAAGCCCGGAAAAAAATGCAAAATCGGCACGCGGCTCACCGTTTCCGACGAGCTTTCTCTCACCGTAGAGGGGATTACCGAGTCGGGAGAGCGGATCGTCTCCTTTGAATACGAGGGCGTGTTCGAGGACATTCTGACAAGGGTCGGCACCATGCCCCTTCCTCCCTACATTACCCAAAAGCTGGAAGATCAATCCCGTTATCAGACGGTCTACTGCAAAACGGACGGCTCCGCCGCCGCGCCTACGGCGGGGCTTCACTTTACGGAGGAATTGCTCGCTCGCTTGCAGGCAAAGGGCGTCGTCATCGCGCCCGTGCTGTTGCACGTCGGGTTGGGAACCTTCCGTCCCGTCAAAGAGGACGTTATCACCGATCACAAAATGCACACCGAGTACTTCGAGGTGTCTGAAACAACCGCCGAAATCGTCAACGCGGCAAAGGCGGAGGGAAGGCGGGTCATCGCCGTCGGAACGACCTCCGTCCGCACGCTCGAAAGCGCCGCCATCGAAAAGGGCAAAATCGCCGCGACGAAGGGGGATACCTCCATCTTCATCTATCCCCCCTACGAATTTAAAATCGTCGACGCCCTCATCACGAACTTTCACCTTCCCGAAAGTACCCTCATCATGCTCGTATCCGCTCTCTGCTCGCGCGAGGAAATTCTCTCCGTCTACGAGACGGCGGTGGGAGAAAAGTACCGTTTTTTCTCCTTCGGCGACGCAATGATGATCGTATAAGCGTTCTGAACGAATTGAAAGGACGGGCGCTTTTTGATCACGATCCCGTGCTCTGCCCGAACGAGAGAGAAAAGCAAACAAGAGGTTCTGTTATGAAATGGTCAAACATTCTATCGATTGCGATTTCCGCGCTGTTGATGACGGCTCCGCTCACCGCCTGCCAAGGAGAAACGGTGGAAGAGGAGCGCCATCGCACTTTTTGGACCAAGGGAGACAAGGCGATCAATGCTCGCTTTGAGTCGTGCGCAAACGATCTGTTTCGGCTGATGGCGGAGTCCGATTCGGTGAATACCCGCTTTCTCGTTAAAGATTACAGTGCCTACGGTCTAACCCGAAAACCCGCTTCCCTTTTGTCCTTGGGCGTCGACAGCGACGCAATGGACGGCGCGCTTGCAGAGCTGGAAGCGTTGCCCTACGAAAAGCTTTCCCGCAAGAATCAGATTGCCTATCGCCTGATCGAATCGGAGCTTTTGGGCGAAGAGGGGGAGGCGCTTTCTTATACCGGCTCTAACTTTGATTATGCGAAGGGGATTCAGGCGAATCTTGTCACCGTTTTTTCAGAGTATCCCTTTTACGACAGACAGGACGTCGAAGAATACCTGAATCTGTTGCGTGAAATTCCCGACTGCTTCGAGCTTTGTCTTGAGGACGAGTGGAGCATGATCGAACAGGGCTATGCGTTGTCCGATGATCTTCTCGATCTCGTCATCGAGCAATGCGAAAGCGTTTATTCGGAGGAAGAATGCTGTTTGTTCCCCCTGTTTTCCGAGAAAATTCAGCGTTTTGTCTCCGATAAGACGATTACCCCTGCCGAGGCGGACGAGTACACCGCTCTCCATGAGGAATACGTTGCCTCCTATTACATAGACGCCTACCGATCGCTTGCCGAAGAGCTGGAAAAGATGAAAGGACGTTGCGAGGGAGAATCCGGCATTGCCGGATACGGTCAGGCGGGGACGGATTATTACGTCGCTCTCCTGCAATCCTCGCTCGGCTATTACGGAGACGTCGACGCGCTGTTTCAAAGCATGGAAGAAAAGCTCGATTCCCTCTTCAAGGAGAGTGCTTCGCTTGTTCTCAAAAACCGCAACGCCGCGATCGAATGGATGAATTGGATGTATGGCGACCCTTCAAAAATCATAACGCCTTCCGATCCCGAAAAAGTGCTCTCCATTTTTTCAAGCAGTCTTGATGAGGGATTCCCCTCCATCGGAGAGACGACCTACGAGGTCAAGTACCTTTCCGAGAACATGGAAAAGGTCTACGAAAACGTTCTTGCGTACTACTTGATTCCGCCCATCGACGACTACAAAAACGGTGTGATTACGGTAAACGGCAGCATTTGCGAAGGCTCTTCCGTCATTACCACGATCGCACACGAGGGCTACCCCGGTCACCTCTATCAGAACGTATCTTTTCTGAATACCAACCCTCTTCCCCTTCGCAGCCTGTTTTCTTACGGCGGTTATACCGAGGGCTGGGCAGTCTATGCGCAGTGTGAGGCGCTCAACTATTACGAGTTCAACTACGCGAACGAGGTTGCCGCGGATCTGACCCGCAACGAAACGGTTTTGAATTATTTGGTCTGTGCGGTCATCGACATCGGGGTCAATTATTACGGCTGGAACACGGCAGAGCTTGCGGACTATATGAACAGGAACGGGCTGAACGGTGACGTTGCGGGAGAACTTCGGCAGATCGTCGTCTCCTCTCCCGCCCTCTATCTCGACTACGGTGCGGGCGGTTATGAAATGTACCGCCTGCGCGAGTATGCCGAATCGCAAAAGCTGTTCTCCCTCAAAGAGTTCCATTCCCTCATTCTCGAAATCGGGCCTTGCGGCTTCGATCTGTTGGAGGAGTTGGTTTGCGACTATTACGAAGGAGCGAATGCGGCATAAGCGATTGGCAAAACGACGCGAAACGCGGGCATTCTTTTGCGTTCGGCAAGGGAGATAGCCCGATCAGGAGCATCTATGAACAACGAATTTTTTTCCTTTGAACTTTTGAAAACAGACCCCGAAACGGGGGCAAGGGCGGGTATTTTTCACACCCCGCACGGGGACATCGAGACGCCCGTCTATATGCCCGTCGGAACGCAGGCGACCGTCAAGGGGGTCTTTCCGAGAGATCTCTTGACGGCGGGATCTCAGATCATCCTCGCAAATACCTATCACCTCTACATGAGACCGGGCGACGAGCTCATCAAAAGGGCGGGCGGATTGCACAAATTCATGAATTGGGACAAGCCCATCCTCACCGATTCGGGCGGATTTCAGGTCTTCTCCCTCGCCTCGCTCAACAACATCAAGGACGAGGGGGTCACTTTCGCCTCTCACGTGGACGGCTCCAAGCACCTCTTTACGCCCGAAAAGGCGATGCAGATTCAGGAAAACCTCGGCTCGGACATCATCATGCAATTCGACCAGTGTTCGGAATACGGGTACGATTGGAAGCAGGCAAAAAAGGCGATGGAGCGCACCTCCGCTTGGCTGGAGCGCTGTTACGCCTACCATAAAGACCCGAAGCAGGCGCTTTTCCCCATCATTCAGGGCAATTTTTACAAGGATTTGCGGGAAGAAAGCTTAAATCGCGCCCTTCCTTACGTCAAGCACGGCATCGCCATCGGCGGGCTTTCCGTCGGCGAGCCCAAGTCCATCATGTACGAACACCTCGACTTTTTGCAGGAAAGAATGCCGACGGACGTTCCGAGGTATCTCATGGGCGTGGGGTCTCCCGACTGCCTGATCGAGGGAACGCTGCGCGGAGTGGATATGTTCGACTGCGTGCTTGCCACGCGCATCGCGAGAAACGGCACGGCGATGACCTCGCACGGCAAGGTGGTCGTCCGAAACGGCATCTACAAAGAGGACTTTACCCCCTTGGACGACGAGTGCGATTGCTATTGCTGCAAGCACTATACCAAGGCGTATTTAAGGCACATGATCAACGTGGACGAAATGATGGGTGCTATGCTTTTAAGCTTGCACAACATCACCTTCCTCCACAAGCTCATGAAGGGCTTGAGAAATGCCATTCTCGGCGGCTACGTGAAAGATTTTGCGACGGAATTTTACAAAAAATACGGCGGCAAAGCGTGAAAAAAAGATGAAAAATCCTGTTTGACAAAAAAATTCGGTAAATTTGCTTGCCAAACGGGAAAAAACATTGTACAATAAGACAAAACCGATTAAGGAGAAATCATATGTTGTTTGCATTATTGGAAACTCCCGCATGGACTTCCTACGTACTGTTGGGCGTTCTCATCGTCATCTTCGTTCTGGGATTTTGGTGGAGCGGCAGAATGAATAAGAAGAAGCAGGAAAAGGAAGAAGCGAGACTCAACTCCGTCGCTCCCGGCTGCAAAGTCACGACCATCGGCGGCATCAGCGGCATCGTCGTTGCTGTGGACAAAGAGGATAAATCCTTTGTCCTCGAAACGGGCGATGAAGAGCACGGCAAGAGCTACCTGAAGTTCGTTCGCGAAGCGATCTATAAGATGGACGGAGACAATCCCGAAGGGGCGAAGGAGACGGTCGAAACCGAGCCTCAGACCGCGGAAGAGGTCATTGCCGAAGCGGAAGCCAGAGCAGAGGAAGCCATCGAAGAAAAGAAGAACTAGAGCGTGTTTCCACGAACGCTCAACGCGCATCCTTCGGCATATTTTCCGCAGTACTTCGTTCCTCGTCGGTTCAATGCGTCTGGCATTCTCCCTCCTCGCGCCTTGTCCTGCGAAAAATCTGCTCAAAATACATTTCGGATCGTATGAACACACTCTGATTCGTCATAAGAAAGTCAACCTCCGCATAGGATAAGTTATCCAATTTGCGGAGGTTTTTTTATGCAGATCGACAGACGGATTACAGGGGTCGTTCTCGACGTCTTAAAATGCGTGGGAATCGCGCTCGTCACGTCCCTCGCCCTCGAGCTTTTATTTGCCCTTCTCATCAAGGTGTTCTCCCTTCCCAATTCCGTGATTTCACCCGTCAACCAGTGTATCAAGGTGATTTCCGTTTTTCTGGGGTGTTTCTTCGGGTTTTCTCCCGAGATGGGAATCATCAAGGGCGGAATCGGCGGCGCGCTCTCCATTGTTTTGACAAAGCTCGTCTTTTCCTTCCTTGCGGGCAGCATTACCTGGAGTCTTTGGTTCCTCGCAGAGCTTTTGTTCGGCATCGTCGTGGGCGTTTTATGCGGAATTATCACCGTAAACGTAAAAAAGTGATCTTATCCCCGAAAAACGCTTGCATTTTTTCACGATATCCTCTATAATAAAGAAAAACCAATTCAAACGAGGTGTCGCATTATGATAAAGACGATTGCAAAACCCATGAACAGAAAAGTGACCGGTTGCGGTGAATGCAGAAGCACCTGCCAGTCCGCTTGCAAAACGAGCTGCACGGTAGGAAATCAAAGCTGCGAAAGAGTGACCAGAGAAGAAAAAATCGAAAAGAGAAAGTAAAGCATAAGGTAGAAGAAACCGCCTGCTCCGGCACGGCGGTTTTTTCAAGTAGAAAAAGCATGATCCATATTTTTGACTATCAGGACAACCATTACGTTTACGATACGGGAAGCGGCGCGCTTCACATGGCGGATCGTGAAACGGCGGATTATCTCCGCGCCAAGGAAGGGCAAACCGTTGACCTTTCCGCACTCTCCCCCGAAAAGATCAGAGAAATCGAAGGGGACATCGCCTCTCTCGTCAAAGAGGAGCTTCTCTACAAAGAGGAGGTCAAACTCTATCCTCCCAAGAGCAAGTACGTCAAGGCGCTCTGTCTGCATATCTGCCACGACTGCAACCTTCGTTGCAGGTATTGTTTTGCCGACGAAGGGGCGTATCATTCCGCCCGCGAGATGATGAGCCTCGATACTGCCAAGCGGGCAATCGATTTTCTCATCGCAAACAGCGGAGACAGAAAGGTGCTGGAGGTGGACTTCTTCGGCGGAGAGCCGCTGATGAACCTTTCCGTCATCAAGGAGACCGTCTATTACGCGAAGGAAGAGGCGGCAAAGCGCGGCAAGCGCTTCCTCTTTACCACCACGACCAACGCCCTCCTTTTAAACGAGGAGACAGTGCGCTTTCTCAACGAGGAGATGGAGAACGTCGTCCTCAGCATCGACGGCAGAAAGGAAGTGCACGACGCCGTGAGAAAGACGGTGAACGGCAAGGGGAGCTTTGACGCCGTCATCGACAAAATCAAGAACTTCGTCTCTCTTAGGGGGGACAAGCACTTTTACGTGCGCGGAACGTTCACGGCGAAGAACCTCGATTTCGACAAGGACGTCCTCTTTCTCGCCGATCAGGGCTTCGATTCCATTTCCATGGAACCCGTCGTCACCGACATTCCCGACCTGCAAATCAAGGAAGGGGATCTTCCCGCCGTCAAGGAGAGCTATGACAGACTCTGCGACGAATACTTAAAGCGGTACGCGGAGGGGAAGGGCTTCAACTTCTTCCATTTCAACGTCGATCTGGAAGGCGGGCCTTGCCTTTCCAAGCGCGTCTCCGCGTGCGGTGCGGGCAACGAGTACTTTTCCGTTACGCCGAACGGCGATATCTATCCCTGTCATCAGTTTGCGGGGGACAAGGACTTTTTGATGGGCAACGTCTTTGAAGGAAAACTCGATCCTTCCATTCGGGAAAGGTTTGCCTCCTCCTGCCTCTTTACGAGAAAGGGCTGCGAGGATTGTTTCGCGAAATTCATCTGTTCGGGCGGGTGCAATGCGAACAACTACCACTACAATCGCGACATCGACGTTCCCTATCAAATGACCTGCGAGATGATGAAAAAACGGATCGAATGCGCCATGCACATTCTCGCACAGAAAAAGTTGGGCGAATAAGGGCGTTTTTTTGCAGAGAATTGCAAAATTCCACCCCATAGTACTTGACGAAAAGGTCAACTTTTACTATAATTAATAAGAGACACGATCACCATCGGATTCCCCAAATCAGTAGGAGGCTTTTCATGAGCAAGAAAAAATCGACAGTTTGTCTGGTACTCATTACCATTTTGCTCGCTGTCGTTTGCGCTATGACCTTTGTATCCTTCCCCATCCCGGGAACGGTCAAAGATTATAATTCCATTTTGAGCAACGTTGGACTCGGAACGGACGTGGGCGGGAGCTATTATACCGTCTATTATCCCGAAGGAGTTCTTTCCAAGGAAGAGTACGAATCTCAGTACGACGTCCTTCCCGAGGATAAAAAGGCGTCCTTTGCGGACAAGTATGACGCGCACGGCGATCTTTACGTCGAGCACGGCTTGGTCGGCGACGCATTCCTTTCAGATCTTTCGGGCGCCGTTTCCGTCATTTCCGATCGCTATGAGACGATGGGCATTGCGGGATACACGGTGTCGATTTACGACGATTACACCATTCGCGTCACCCTTCCTTCTTCCACGCAGAATCCCGAGCAGATTTTCGATCTGTTCTCGTATGAAGGGGATTTCTCCTTGGGTGAAAGCGCGGGCGTCAAGGGCTTCGGCGCAAACCGCTATCATAAGATTTCCGAGTACTTCAAGGGCGCGAGCGCTCATACGAGGGATCATACGCCCTTCCTTCAGATCGACATGACGGAAACGGGCAGCGAAAAGGTCGTCGAATACTCGAGCAAGCTCATTGAGAACGCCAACAGCAATTCGACGGATGAATCGGGCAACCCCACGCAGCAGCAACAGCAGACGGCGAAGGACGTTTCCATCTATTTCAACGTCGGCGACAATTCGATTGCGAATATGGTCATCTCCGAATCCATCGGCTCGGACTCCATCTTCATCAGCGGCTATAATTCGGAAGAGCAGGCAAAGGCAGTTGCCACTCTCCTCGATTCCGTCATCAAGGGCAATACCTTCGATCTCGTGTTCACGGTCGGCTCCGTCTATACCGCGGAGGCAACCTACGGCGAGAACGCGACGATCATTCTCCTCGTCGTTCTCGGCGTTCTGACCCTTGCCATGGCGATCTACTTCATCGTCGTCTATCGCGGCATCGGCGCGGCGCACCTTTACGCCTTTTTGACCTACGCTCTCCTCATGATCATTCTCCTTGCGAGCGTTCCTTCTCTGTTCGTGACGGTTTCGTCCCTTCTCGGCGTTCTGTTCTCCGCGGCGCTTCTGGTGGGAACGAATCTTGCGATTTTTGCGAGAATCAAGAAGGAATTCGACCTCGGCAAGACGATCTCCGCGTCTGTCAAGCTCGGTTATGAAAAATCCCTGTATCCTACGCTTGAGCTGCACATCGCGCTCGCGGTGTTTGCGCTTCTCGGCGCGCTCATCGGCGTGACGGAGCTGCATCTCTTTGCGTTCACGTTCGGCGTCGGCGTCCTGTTAAGCGGCGTTTGTACCCTTCTTTTGACGAGATTCTTCTGGCATATCATGATGAATCACGCCAAGAATCAATTCACCTTCTGCAATTGGAAGAGGGAGGAAATCGACGATGAAGACTAATGCAAAGCTTACTGCCATAGTTTCTCTTGTCCTGACTGCGGTGCTCGCCGTGGCGGGAACGGTACTTTTCTTCTTGATCGGCTTTCATACCGCGAGCGGAAAAGAGGAGAGCATCACGTTGACCTACGGCTCATACGTCATGCTCAACGATAAGGTCGAAGAGGAAATCGACAGCTATCTGAAGGGCGAATTCCCTTCGGCGGACATTTCCAAGGCAACCTCTACGACGACGGGTGAAATTACCGTCAGCGGAGAGGGCGTTGCTCAAAAGGCGGACGCGCTGGAATCCTACCTTCGCTCCACCTATCCCGACGGCGAATTTTACGTCGCCGCCCATGCTTCCGATACCAAGGACGGCTACACGTTCGCCTGGCGCGCACTCATCGTCGGCGGCTGTATCGTCGTGCTCGGCGCTGTGTACGTCGCCATTCGCTATCGCGTTTATACGCTGCTTCCCAACCTCGTCGGAAGCGTAGCGACTGCTGCGCTCGTGCTTGCGCTTGCCCTCATCACGCGCATCCCCGTCGGAGAATATCTTTCCGTCGTCGTCATTGCAGCGCTCTGTCTTTATCAAACGCTTGCGCTCCTTCTCTTCTCCCGTGCAGGGAAGGCGTTCCCTCAGATGAAAGAGCTTTCTGCCGAAGAGGCGGTTGCTGCCGTATGGAAAGAGGCGAAAAAGCCTTGCCTTTTGACCCTCGCCTTTGCGCTCGTCGCCTGCGTGGGCTTCGTGTGGTCGGGTGTCTGGCCCGTTCTCCTCACTGTCCTCGCCGTCGTCGTCTGTGCGTTTACAAGCATCTGTCTGACCCCTGCACTGCTTGCGCTCTGCAAGGCGCCCGTCGATCGGAAGGACAAGGAAAAAGAACATTACACGTATCAAGGTTAAATTTCAAAAAAATGCAAAGAGACGGGACGATTCCTGTCTCTTTTTGCAAGTAAGCGGAAGAATATGAAGAAACTGGTTCCCGAGTTCGAACTCGATGAAAGACAATCAGAGGAGGCGAAAGCGCTTGCAAAGGCGGTGTCTCTCACGGAGAGCGCCGCAAAAATCCTCTATGCGAGGGGGATCGACACGCCCGAAAAGGTGCGTGCCTTTTTGCACCCTTCGAAAGAGAATTTTCTCTCTCCCTTTCTCATGAAGGGAATGAAAGAAGCGGTAGAACTCATTCAAAACGCCCGTGCGGAAGAATACACGGTGGCAATCTTCGGCGACTACGACGCCGACGGCATCTGCGCGCTGAGCATTCTCTATTATGCCTTCACCATGTACGGCATTACGCCCTATCTCTACGTTCCCGAACGGAGCGAGGGGTACGGGTTAAATGCGGAGACGGTCGATCAGATTTTCGACGAGGTTCTTCCCGACCTCTTCATTACCGTAGACTGCGGCATCAGCAACGAAAAGGAAGTGCGCTACATTCAAGAATGCGGCGCGGAGGTGATCGTCACCGACCATCACACCCTCCCCGAAGTGCTTCCGGGCTGCGTCTGCATCAATCCCAAGCTTGCGGACGACTATCCCTACGACAATCTCTGCGGAGCGGGCGTTGCCTTCAAGCTCGCGTGCGCGCTTTTAGGCGAGCGGGCATACTCCCTTCTCGATTTCGCCGCCATCGCCACGGTTGCGGACTCCGTCCCCCTGCTCGGGGAAAATCGCGACATCGTCTTCGAGGGCTTGAAGCGCATCAACGCTTCGCCGCGTCCCTGCCTTGCGGCGCTGCTCGGAAAACAGAGCGGAGAAGCAACGGCGCAGTCCCTCGCCTTTACCATTGCGCCCAGAATCAACGCGGCGGGCAGAATGGGGGACGCCAAAGCGGCGCTTCGCCTCTTCCTCACGGACTCGGAGACGGAAATTTTCGACCTTGCCGTCAAGCTCAACGCCTATAACGTCGAGCGGCAAAAGAGCTGCGACGAGCTCTATGCGCAGGCAAAGGAGATGCTGCGCGAAAAGGGCGCTTATCAAAACGTCATCATGCTCTCGGGAGAGAATTGGAGCAGCGGCTTCATCGGAATCGTCGCCGCCCGCCTCACCGAGGAATACAACCGCCCCACCCTGTTGTTCGTCAAAAACGGCGACCTTTTGAAGGGGTCTGCAAGGAGCATCGAGGCGGTGAATATCTATGAAGCCTTAAAGGCGTGCGATGCCTACATCGAGGAGTTTGGCGGGCACGCGCAGGCGGCGGGCATCAACATCAAGGAGGAGAATTTTCCTCTTCTCGAAGAGGCGCTCGATCGCTACATTTCGGAACACTACACCGCGGACGATTTCGTCCCCAAGCTTCCCATCGCGGAAATGCCAGAAGGCAGATTTTCTCCCGTGTTTGCTAAAGAGCTTCTCTCCTTCGAGCCCTTCGGCGTGGGGAACAGAAGACCGCTCTTTGCGGTCAAGGCGGGCGCCTCCTCGGCAAGACCCGTCAAGCCCCTTTCCCCCCACATCGCCATCAAGCACGATTGCATCGATTTCATGTACTTCAACGGGGCAAAATGGCTGAAAATTCTCGAAAGCGACGTCAAAAAGTACCTCGTCTTCGAGTGCAACGTCTCCAATTTCAGGGGGAGAGAGTACATCAAGGGCTTCGTCCGCGAAGTCGTCTGCTACGGCGGCGCGGGGGAGGAGAGCGATTTCTCCGTGTTCGTCAACAATCTTTCCCGCATGAAGGCGAAAAAGGTCAACGTCGAGCCGGAATACCTCTCCACGGAGGAAATGAAGGAAAAGATCGATTCCCTTCAAAGAGAGTGCGTCTACGGCACTTGCCTCATTGCTTCCTCGCGGAACACCCTTGCCGCTTACGGCATCGAGCGTGCGGATCTCTTTTATCCGTCCGAAAAAAATCCCGTCAATCGGGTGATCCTGTCTCCCTGTGCCGACGCCGACCTTTCGGACTATCGCAACGTTTTGTTTTTGGACTTTGCTCCCGATTTCAACCTCTCCTGCTTAAAGGGCAAAAAGGTATACGTCAACCCCGATATCAAGGGAATGACCTTTCCTGCCTCCGTGCAGACGGACAGAGATTACTTGCTCGGCATTTTTGCCTCCGTTCGCAGAAATGCGGCAAATCTCTACGGTAACGACACCGAAGAGGTGACAAGGGCTTGCGGCGGGCTTGGCTACGATATGTACGCCTTTGCCTTTGCGCTCGTCGTGTTCGAGGAGCTGGGACTTCTCGGCTATCAGGACGGAAAAACAATCGTTTATCGGGGCGTGAAGGCGGATCTGAACGATTCACTCGTCTATCGCTATGCGCGCAATCAGAGGTGATATATGCAGGACTTGCTTGAAAAACTCTATGAAAGCTATCAGGGAATTGATCGGGAAATGCTCGTCAAAGCCTATCGCTATTCGGAAAAGGCGCACGAAAATCAGAAGCGCGCTTCCGGCGAGCCGTACTTTATCCACCCTTGCGCCGTCGCCGACATTCTCGTCGACCTCGGCTTCGATGCGCAGACTATCGCCGCCGCTCTCCTTCACGACGTCATCGAGGATACCCCTGCAACGGAGGCGGACATCAGAAGGGAGTTCGGAGAGGAGGTTTTGACCCTCGTTTTGGGCGTCACCAAGCTCGAACAGATCAAATTCAACTCCTACGAGGAAGAGGAGGCGGAGAACTTCCGCAAAATCTTCGTCGCTATGGCAAAGGATATCCGCGTCATTATCATCAAGCTTGCCGACCGCCTGCACAATATGCGCTCGCTGAACTTCCTTTCGGCGGAGCGCCAGCACCGCATGGCAAAGGAGACGCTCGAAATTTACGCGCCGCTTGCGGGAAGGCTAGGTATTTCGCAGGTAAAGGTGGAACTCGAGGATTTGTGTTTAAAATACCTCGACCCCGAAATGTACGCCTTTCTCTCCGAGAACATTCACCAGAAGATCGCCGAACGGCATAAGTTCGTCGAGAGCGTGGTCGCGGAAATTTACGAAATGCTCAAGGAAGCGGACATTTCCGGCGAAGTGTACGGGCGACCCAAGCACTTCTATTCCATCTACAAGAAGATGACCAAACAGAACAAGACCCTCGATCAGATTTACGATTTAACGGCGGTGCGCGTCATCGTCCCCACCATCGAGCGGTGCTACGAGGTGCTCGGTAAAATCCACAACAAGTGGAAGCCCGTTCCCGGAAGAATCAAGGATTACATCGCAACCCCCAAGCCGAATATGTATCAGTCCCTCCATACGACTGTCGTCACTCCCTTCGGTCAGCCCTTCGAAATTCAGATTCGCACGGAGGAAATGCACAAGACCGCCGAATACGGCATCGCGGCGCACTGGAAATACAAGGAAAACAGGACGGAGAGCACGAACCTCGACAACAAGCTCTCGTGGATTCGGGAAGTCATGGAGTGGCAGGGCAACGTGAAGGATTCCAAGGAATTTCTGGAATCCATGAAGACGGAGCTCTTTTCGGACGAACTGCTCGTCTTTACGCCGCACGGCAAGGTCATCTCCCTGCCCGTGGAAGCCACCCCCGTGGACTTCGCCTACGCCATTCACTCCGAGGTGGGCAACAAGTGCGTGGGCGCCAAGGTCAATTCCAAAATCGTCCCCATCAACTCGACCTTGCAGACGGGCGACGTGGTGGAAATCATCACATCCCCCAACGCAAAGGGCCCTTCGTGGGATTGGCTCAAGTTCGTCAAATCGAGCGGCGCGCGGGGCAAGATCAGGCAGTTCTTCAAGAAAAATTTAAAGGAAGAGAACATCCGGACGGGCAAATCCATCCTCGAACAGGAGGCAAAGCGGAGGGGATTTTCTCTTTCCGATCTTCTCACGCCGGAGAGCTTTGCCAAGCTTTCCGAACGGCTTTCGTTCGCCTCGCAGGAGGAGATGTTCGCCTCCATCGGCTATGGCGCGCTGAGCACCAATCAAGTCATTTTCAAGCTCATCGACTACTATCGGGTGACGGTTGCTAAGCCCGTCGTACACGATATTTCCAAGGGAAGGAGTGCGGGCGGCGTGCTCGTCGATGGAATGGACGGACTGCTCGTCAAGTTTGCGGGGTGCTGTTCTCCCATTCCCGGAGACGAAATCGTCGGCTTCGTGTCCCGCGGCAGAGGGGTGGTCGTCCACAGAAAGGACTGTCCCAACCTCAAAAACGAGGATAGTAACCGCATTCGCCGCGCTTGGTGGGTGGACGTCGATAAGGGCGCGTACAACTGCAATCTCCGCATCGTGGGAGAAGATCAGGCGACCATTCTCACCATCGTATCGGGCGTGGTCGGCGAAATGCGGCTCTCCATCATGGCGATCAACGGCAGAATCGACCGATCGAAGCGCGCCGTTGTCGAAGTGACCGTTCGCCTTTCGGACAAGCGGGACATCGAGGATTTAATCCGTAAAATAAGGGCGGACAGGCGCATTCACGACGTCTCCCGTATGACAGGAGTATGAATTTTCAGAGCATCAGAACAGGGGGCTTTGCCTCCAACACCTATCTCCTTTGGAACGAACAGGGCGCAATCGTCATCGATCCCGGTCGAGACGTGACGGCAACTCTCCACGCCAAGGGAATCAAGCCCGCTTACGTCCTGTTGACGCACGGGCACTTTGACCACATCGGCGGCGTCGCCGCCCTGCAAAGGGAGGGGGCGAAGGTCGGCTGCTACGACCCCGAGCGCACCGTCGCGCTCGGAAGGGCATCCCTTGCCGAGGAAGTCGGCGGGATCGAGCCCTTCAGCATCGATTTCACCTTTCTCGAGGAGACCATTCTTCTCCTTGGCGAAAAGGTAACAATTATCGCAACGCCCGGGCATACGCAGGGGAGCTGCTGCTTTCTCATCGACGGCAAGCTCTTTACGGGGGACACGCTGTTCGAAGGAAGCGTCGGCAGGACGGATCTTCCCACGGGAAGCGCCATTTCCCTGTATGCAAGCCTCAGAAAACTCTTTTCCATGCAGGAGGATTACCCCGTCTATCCCGGACACGGCGACGAGACCACCCTCTTTTGGGAGAAGAAGACAAATCCGTACAGAAAGATATGATCGCATCCAATTATCCTTTTTTGACAAACGAACTTTATGACGTCGTTCGCCTCTTCGGGGCGGAGGTCGAGGTGGAGCACGCTCTCAGCTACGAAAACGGGGTCTTTTCCAACTCCTTTTCGGTGAACGGGGAACGCTTTTCCTCGGAAGATGTGCACGTGTGCAAAGACGAGCTTTCCTTCAAACGGTACGCAAAGCGCTTTTCTAAGCTCGCGCTCTATCGACACCTTGCGAAGTTGTACGGAGAAATGCCCTGGGGCGCATTGACGGGCATTCGCCCCACGAAGCTCGCCTATGCCGAGCGCAAAGAGGGGAGGGCGTTTGAACCCCTCTTTCGGCAAATGGGGGTGCGGGAGGACAACATCGCCCTCATCGCGGAAATTCTCTCCCATCAGAGAGCCATTTACGAGGGGAACAAAGGGGGACTCGATCTCTTTATCGGCATTCCCTTTTGCCCCACGAAGTGCGCGTACTGCTCCTTCATTACGGCGGACATTCGCTATACCGAAAGATACCTCGACGACTACCTGACCGTTCTCGAGAAGGAGCTTGCGGGCGCAAAGCACCTTTTGAAGGACGTCAAGTCCGTCTACATCGGCGGAGGAACGCCCCTCGTGTTGGATGAAAAGCGGCTCGAACGGCTGTTAAAGGCAGTTAAGGACTGTTCCCTTTCGGGGGAATACACCGTCGAGGCGGGAAGACCGGACGTCTTTACGCGGGGGAAGCTCGACCTTTTAAAGGATTACGGCGTCAATCGCATCTGCATCAACGCGCAGAGCTTTTTGGACGAAACGCTCGTCAAAATCGGCAGAAGGCACACGGCAAAGGACGTCTTTGACGCTTTTGAACTCGCAAAGGGCTATCCCTTTTCCGTCAACCTCGACCTGATTGCGGGATTGGAAGGGGAGGACGAGGGCGATTTTGCCCATTCGCTCAAGAGCGCGATCGCCTGCAATCCCGACAACGTCACCGTGCACACGTTGTGCCTGAAAAAGGGCGCAAAACTCAAGGAAGAGACCGACCGCCTCGACGGTAGCGTGATCGATAGCATGATTGCCCTTTCGAGGGCATATCTCTCCGAGGCGGGCTATGCGCCTTACTACCTGTACCGCCAAAAGATGATGGCGGGCAATCGCGAAAACGTCGGTTGGACGAAGCCGGGAAAGGCTTGCGTCTACAATGTGGACGTGATGGAAGAGATCACGGACAATCTGGCGGTTGGTGCAAACGCCATATCCAAAAAACTTTGTGGCGGCGGCAGAATCGAGCGATACGCCTCGCCCAAAGATATCCCCACCTATCTTGCAAAGATTGATGAGATCATTGCCGAGAAAGACAAACTGTTTGAAGAGACCTAAGGAGACGACAATGGAAAAAAGGGCAAAACGCAAGGAACAATTCGAACTGCACGTTCTGCGGTGCGTAGCCGCGCTGTATGTGATGTTCATTCACCTATCCTTTAACATCGGGATTACACCGCAGTTTTCCTTTTTTTCCGATTACGGACTCAACGGCGTCGCCATCTTTTACGTCATCAGCGGTTATCTGGGCTTTTTGACGTATTCGGGGCGTTCCGTCGGGGACTACTATAAAAAGTGATTCGTTCGAATCTTTCTCCCGTATTGGGCATGCGTCCTTCTGTTTTTCGGGATCGGGTTTCTGATTTTTGGGAGAGAGGGCTTTGTCTGGTGGCGCTTTCTGCTGTTTTTTCGGGCGCGAATATGCTCGTCCCGAGCGATGACTTCTATCTTTGGAACAGCCCCTGCAATCTTTGGACGATGACGGTGTTTATCGTTTTTTATCTCATTTTGCCCTTGCTCGTGAAATGGATCAAAAACGGGAAGCGTTCGGTTGTGTTTTTCCTTCTGTGCCTTGTGGTCAAGCTGTTGCAGGAAAAGTATTTTGCGGGATTTTTGTATCGGTTTTTCCCGACGATGGACGGGATCGATGCCTTTGCGTGGGATTTCTTTCCCCGTCATCTCCTCTATTTTGCGATGGGAATCGTCGTCTATTTTGCGATAAAAGAGGGGAGACAAAAGGCGTTTGCCCTGCTGTTCGGGACGGCTTGCTTTTTCTACGCGCTCTATTTCGGCGGATATGCGAAGGGGTACGAGTGCTTCGGCTACGCTACGGCGACCGTCATTCTCCTCTGTTCCTTTCCGGTCGTTAAGGAATGGGAGCTTCCGCCCCTCCTGAAAAAGGAGCGTCTTTCCTTCGGAGCGGGATTCGCAAATTTTCGGAAATATCCTTTACCGTCTATCTCTTTCAAGGGGTGTTTCTCGGTATTTTTTACGAATTTCCGAGATCGATCGGCATGCAGCCCTTCCTTTCGGCGCTCTCGCCGAATTGGCAGCATGTGATTATGGCTGTGATCATCGTCGCTTCCTCCGCCGTCATCTATTCCTTTGTCCAAAGACCCGTCGAAGGAGGACTTTTGAAAATATTGCAAAAACAGGGAAAAAACAGTTGATTTTCCCTTTACATTTCGAGAAAAATATGCTAAAATAAACCATGCGTGTACGAGGTTTGACGGGCACTCGCCGTTTTACTTGGTGCAAAGCTTATCATTCCATGGAGGATAAACAAATGGAAAAGAACGAAATCATCGCAACCTACGCAACCCACGAGGGAGACACCGGTTCTCCCGAAGTACAGATCGCACTTTTGACCGAGCGCATCAATCATCTCAACGAGCACTTGACCGTTCACAAGCAGGACAACCACTCCCGCCGCGGCCTTCTGAAGATGGTCGGACGCAGAAGAGGCTTGCTTGAATACCTCAAAGCGAAGGACATCGAGCGCTACAGAGCAATCATCGCAAAACTCGGACTCAGAAAGTAAGCAAAGAGGGTGGATTTTTCCGCCCTTTTTCTTTGAAAATAATGTGGCGAGGAGCCATTTTATTGGTATAAATTCGGTTTGCCATAGGGGCAGGCCACAAGAACAGGCTAAGGAGTATAGTATGACAAACAATTACAGAGAATTCAGAACTACCATCGGTGGCAGAGAGCTCATCGTCGAGACGGGCAAGTATGCCGAACAGACCAACGGCTCTTGCGTCGTTCGCTGCGGCGAGACCGCCGTCATGGTCAACGTATGTATGTCCCCCGCACCCAGAGAGGGAATGGATTTCTTCCCCCTTCAGGTGGACTACGAAGAGAAAATGTATTCGGTTGGCAAAATTCCCGGCGGATTCAAAAAGAGAGAGGGCAGAGCTTCCGACAAGGGCATCCTTGTCAGCCGTCTCATCGACCGTCCCCTTCGTCCCCTTTTCCCTAAGGGCCTCTTCAACGACGTCGTCGTCGTGGCTACGGCGCTTTCCGTCGAGCCGGACGTCTCTCCCGAACCCCTCGCTATGATCGCATCTTCCATTGCGCTCCACATCTCGGACATCCCTTGGGCAGGCCCGACGGGTTCCGTGGTCGTCGGACTCGTTGACGGAAAGTACGTCATCAACCCCAACGCCGAAGAGCGGGAAAAGAGCCTTCTGCACTTAAATCTTGCGGGCACGAAGGACGCCATCATGATGGTCGAAGCGGGCTCGAAGGAAATTTCCAACGACGAGATGGTCGGCGCGATCCTCTTTGGACACGAAGAGATCAAGAAGATCTGCGCCTTCATCGAAGACATCCGTACCGCCATCGGCAAGCCCAAGAAGGAGATGGAGCTCTATCACGTTCCCGAGGAGATCGACGCCGCAGTCAAGGAATACGCCTCCGAAAAGCTCGACTATGCCCTCGACACCTTCGATCGTCAGGAGAGAGAAGCGCGTCAGGCAGAGGTCGAAGCGGACGTTTTGGAGCACTTTGCCGAGACCTTCCCCGGAAAGGCGAGAGAGATGAAGGACAGCCTTTACTATCTCACCAAGGCGAAAGTTCGCGCTAAGATCATCGAAAAGGGAATTCGTCCCGACGGCAGAACACTCACCGAGGTTCGCCCTATCTGGTGCGAGACGGGCGTCCTTCCCAGGGTTCACGGAACGGGTGTCTTTACGAGAGGTCAGACGCAGGTTCTCACCACCTGTACCCTCGGTATGCTCTCCGAAGTACAGAGGCTTGACGGGCTTGACGAGGAAACCGAAAAGAGATATATGCATCAATACAACTTCCCCGGCTATTCCACCGGTGAAGCGAAGGGAATCCGTTCTCCCGGTCGCCGTGAAATCGGACACGGCGCTCTTGCAGAGCGCGCGCTCCTTCCCGTCATTCCTTCCCCCGAGGAGTTTCCTTATGCACTCCGCCTCGTCTCCGAGGTCATGTCCTCCAACGGTTCTACCTCGCAGGCTTCCGTCTGCGGTTCTACCCTCGCCCTCATGGATGCGGGCGTTCCCATCAAAGCTCCCGTTGCGGGCTGTGCGATGGGGCTCATCAAAGACGTCGAGAGCGGCAAAGTTGCCATCATGACGGACATTCAGGGACTCGAAGACTTCCTCGGCGATATGGACTTTAAGGTAGCGGGTACCGAAAAGGGAATCACCGCCATTCAGATGGATATCAAGATCAAGGGAATCGACGAATCCATTCTTCGCCAGGCGATCGCGCAGGCGAACGAGGGAAGAAGGTTCATTCTTTCCAAGATGCTCGAAGTGCTTCCCGAGCCCAGAAAAGAGCTTTCCGTCTATGCGCCTAAAATTCTCACCTTCACCATCGATCCCGAAAAGATCGGCGACGTTGTCGGCAAGCAGGGTAAGGTCATCAATAAGATCATCGAGGAGACGGGCACGAAAATCGATATCGAGGATGACGGCACCGTCTGCATCGCCTGCTACGGCGACATTGCCAAGGCAGAGCGTGCAAAGAAGATCGTCACCTCCATCGCGCGCGATCCCGAGGTTGGCGACCAGTATATCGGCGCAGTCGTTCGTATTCGTTCCGAACTCGGTGCTTGGGTGGAAATCGCTCCCGGAAAGGACGGCATGATTCACATATCCAAACTCGGCGGCGAAAAATTCGTCAAAAAAGTGGACGATATTCTCTCCATAGGCGATATGGTCAAGGTGGAAATCATCAAGATCGGCGAAAAGGGAATCGATTTAAAGCTTCTCGAAAAGGTCGAGATGGAATAATTGACAGAAACGTCCGTGAATCGCTCGATTCACGGATTTTTTTCTTCGCGAGGTAACTGATGCAGAATACCGTAAAACAGAGAGCGGTGCGGGGAGTCTATCTCTTCTTTTGTGCCGTTTCCGTCCTTTTGTCCTTTTTTTTGAGTCATAGCATTGCATTGCGTGGGATCACCATCCTCTTGTTTTGCTTTACCTTCGCCATGTTCGCGCTCGGCGCAAGGCGGCGCGTGTTCGCCTATGCGGCATACGCTTCCTTTTTGTTGATTCCCCTGTCGCTGGTTGCGCCCTTTATGCGGCACGAGGGGGGATTTAGCGCGCTCATCGTGATCGCTCCCGTCCTGCTTTCCGGCTATCCGTGTATGCTTGCGGAGCGGGATTTCTCCGACGCTACGCTGGGGAAAATTCTGTGCACGGCGTTTTCCGTTCTGGTGAGCTTAGTGGCAATGAGCTGCTTCGTCTTTTGCATTGACGCTTGGGGGGATACCGATCGGGGCGTCGGAAGCTTCTTTTTCGCCCTTCCCGTATTGATGTTCGGCGCTTCCTCCTTTGTCCTTTTCTTGTATCGCAAATGGACGGACGAAAACAGGGGGTGTCTCTTCACCGCTGCGGAGTACGGCGCGGCGATTCTCTCTTACGCGTGGATGATTCTCTATTTCGGAATTATCGTCGGCGTGGGAAAGTATGCGCTTCTCTTCGTCTTTACGGCGGGATATTACGTGCTCTGCGCCCTTGCGGAACGCCTCTTCGGACGGGTGAAATAAGGCGTTTCGTAAAATCAAAACAGCGGGACTTGCGGTCGTTCGAAAAATGACCTGCACGTCCCGTTTTTTTTGAAAAAACCCATTGCAGGGAAGGGAAAACTGTGATATAATGAAAAAAAGGAGAAAATCGCATGAGAAGAAAAATTTTTTGGGCACTGTTTTGTTCGTTGGGGCTGTTGGTAAGCCTTGCGGCTTGCAGCCACGAACATAGCTATACTTCTTCTGTCGGCAAAGAAGCTACCTGTACGGAAAAAGGGGAGCTCGTCTACGTCTGCGACGGCTGTGAAGAGCAATATACCGAGGAAATTCCCGCAAAGGGGCATTCCTATGCGGAGACGGTCATCCTTCCTTCCTGCGAAGAAGGGGGATACACCCAAAAGGTCTGCTCCGTCTGCGGAGACACCGTCATCGAAAACGAGATGGAGGCGCTCGGGCACGACTATGGAGAGAGCGTCCTTCCCGCAACCTGCACGGAGGCGGGCGTGATTACCTATACCTGTTCTCGGTGCGAACAATCTTACACCGAGGAGATTCCGCTCGTCCCGCACACCTTCGAGACGAAAGTCCTTCTCGTCCCGAACTGTACGACGGGAGGACTTGCGGAGCATACCTGTACCGTCTGCGGGCATTCCGAGCGGGAGGTGCTTTCTCCCGCGCACGAATTTGAGTCTGCGGTCTATCCGCCCGTCTGCGACTTCGGAGGCAGTACCAAGCACACCTGTAAGCTCTGCGGCTATTACTATTTCAGCGACTACGTGGACGAGTTGGGGCACGACTACGTCCTCGTCGAGCACGTCGATCTCACGGAGACGGCGATCGGCTACGACCTCTATCGGTGCGAACGCTGCGGCGGTTCGAAGAAAGACGTTATCCTGCCCGAAGGGGAACATCAATTCGTCTCGGAGACGGTTCCCTCTACCTGTACGGAGAAGGGAAGAATTGTCTACTCCTGTACGCATTGCTCGCTCGTCTATACGGAAATTTTGCCCTTAGCGCACGAATTTAAGGCGGAGGTCTATCCGCCCGTCTGCGACTTCGTGGGTAGCACCAAGCACGTTTGTAAGCATTGCGGCTATTATTACTTCGACAGCTACGTCGATGCGCTCGGTCACGATTACGTTCTTGTCGAGCGGGTGGAACCGTACGGCATTACGCCGGGGAAAGAGGTTTACGAGTGCACAAGGTGCAAGTCGAGGTATACGGAGGCGCTCGCGCCCCTTCCTCATACGTGGGACGGCGGGAAGCTCGTCAAGGATTCGACTTGCAGCGAGGAGGGAACGAAGCTTTACACCTGTCTCGATTGCGGAGAGACGTATACCGAGGCAATCCCGAAGAAGGAGCACGACTATAAGCTTGAGGTCTATCCGCCCGTCTGCGACTTCGTGGGCAGCACCAAGCACGTCTGCAAGCACTGCGGCTACTACTATTTCAGCGATTATATCGACGCGCTCGGTCACAGTTACGGCGCATGGGAAGTTGCGATAGAGGCGACCTCGCAATCGGAGGGAGAAGAGAGGAGAACTTGTTCCCGTTGCGGAGCGGTCGAATCGCGGAAGACCCCCAAGCTCGCCTATACGGAGGGACTTGTCTTTGAACTCAGCCAAGACGGGACGGCTTATAGGGTGGAACGCTATGAGGGATCGGATACAAACGTCGTGATTCCCGCGACGTACTGCGGCTTGCCCGTGACGAGCATCGGCGGCTTTGCGTTTCCGATGAGAAATGTAAAGAGCGTCGTGATCGGGGACAACATCGTCAAGATCGGAGAATCGGCGTTTGAGTACTGTTCCTTAAAGAGCGTCGTTCTCGGGAAAAAGGTGCGGGAGATCGGAACGGACGCTTTCCTCGGCACGAAGCTGGAAACCATCGACTTCCGCGGCGATCTCGCCGCATGGTGTGAAATCGATCGCCTCGATGCAAAGCTGATTATCTATCAAAGCGGAGGGAGCGGTTTGATCTTTAACGGCAAGAGGCTGGAAGGGGAGCTTGTCGTTCCCTACGGCGTCATGAAAATTGCGGGCTATGCTTTTAGTTTTTGCTCGGGCTTGACGGGTGTTTCTCTCCCCGAAACCGTGACGAGCATCGGATACAACGCTTTTGCCAATTGTTCCAATTTGAAGAGCGTCAACATACCCGACAGCGTGATCAACATCGAGCAGCAGGCGTTTCACTACTGTTCCGAACTGACAAGCGTGAAGCTTCCGAGCGGGATAAAGAGCATCGAATACGAGACGTTCAGAGGCTGCGAGAAATTGCAACAGGTTGCGATTCCCGACGGCGTGACGAGCATTGGAAAGGGCGCATTTCGGGAATGCAAAGCCTTGACGGAATTGATCTTTCCGAAAAGCGTGGCGTTCATCGGAACCGAGGCGTTTGCCTTATGTAATACGGTGAGAAAGGTCGTTTTGGAAAATCCGTCTGTCCGAATTGAGGCGGACGCGTTCCTGAGTGATCATTTCGAGTATATCGATTATCGGGGAAGCCTTGCGGATTGGTGCGCCATGGATCATATTGAGAATAATTTATTCCTGAATGGGTATGGAACGTTGGTGATCGGCGGAAGGAAGATTGAAGGGAAGCTTACCTTGGACGGAAGCGTGACGAAAATCGGCGGTCTTTCCTTTCAGAGATGTGCGGACTTGACGGACGTCGTCATCGGGGATCAGGTGAAATTCATAGGCCATGGCGCTTTTAAGGATTGTCCCAATTTGCAAAGCGCCGTCATCGGTGGCGGCGTCGAGACACTAGAAGAAAGGATTTTCGAATGGAACAATCGCCTATCCACCGTCGTTCTGAAGGAAGGGTTTCGGAATATCGCGGATCGCATGTTTGAACTATGCGAAAATTTATCCTCTGTCACCATTCCGAGCACCGTTACGAGGATTGGACTTCTGGCATTTCGCGGGTGCGCTCGCTTGACGAGCATTGAGCTTCCGAACGGATTGATAACGCTCGATCGGTATGCTTTTCAGGAATCCGGGTTGGTTTCGGTGGTTTTGCCGGATTCTCTGACGAAAATAGAGGATATTATGTTTTGCCGTTGTTATTCTTTGACGAGCGTGACCATCGGCGCGAACGTGACGAGCATCGACCACGCTGCGTTTGACGATTGCACTGCCTTGAAGGACGTGTACTTTAAAGGGAGCGAAGAACAGTGGAATGCGATTGCCATCGGGACGGAAAACGAACCGCTCAGCCGTGCGACCATTCACTTCAACGCGGTATGACGGTTTATCGAAGCAAAAAGGCGGAATTTCCCGCCTTTTTTGCTGCGATAAATCAAAAAAATTTTTCAAAAACCCTTGACAGGGGAGAGAAAGTATGGTATTATTGTATTAGATGAGCAGTACAATAATACAATAAGACAAAGACGCCGGGCAGGGAGATCGAAAGGCTTCCGCTCCCCGCGCAAACAGCGTCTCGTCCTGTATGCGGTACGCTCAAAACTCAAAAAAGGAGGTTGTATGGGCTGGAAATTTAAGACGGGAATCCCCATCTATCGGCAGATTGTCGATCTCGTGGAAGAGCGCATTTTGGGCGGAACTTACCCTGCGGGCGGAGAATTGCCCACCGTCAGAGATCTGGCAATGGAACTTGCCGTCAACCCCAACACCGTGCAGCGGGCGTTCTCCGAACTCGATAAAATGGGAGTGACAGAGAGCAAGCGGACGGCGGGACGGTTTGTCACGGCAGATTCCGATCGGTTGGAACAATTACGAAGGAAAAAGGCAAAGTCAATTTTAAGGGACGTTTATGGGGCTCTCAAGCGGCTCGGCATTGACAGAACGGAAATCGAATCCATTCTTCAGGAGGTGGAACATGATAGTATCTTGTGAACATTTGACCAAACGGTACGGCAGTCTCGTCGCACTCGACAATATCGACCTGCAAATTCCCGAAGGGAAAATCGTGGGATTGTTGGGCCCCAACGGCAGCGGCAAGACGACGCTGATTAAATTGGCGGCGGGACTTTTGCAGGCGGACGGCGGTCGCATTGCCGTGGACGGCAAGGACATCGGAACGGAGACGAAGGCAATCGTTTCTTATCTTCCCGAACGCACTTATTTCAACCCTGCTTCGAAGGTTTCGGACTGTCTCGATCTGTTTTCGGAATTTTATGCCGACTTCGATCGGAGGCGAGCAGAGGATATGCTGCGCTCCTTGCAGATTCCCTTTGAGAAAAAGATCAAGACCCTCTCGAAGGGCACGCAGGAGAAGGTGCAGCTCGTCATGGTCATGGCGCGTCGGGCAAAGCTCTATCTCTTAGACGAACCCATCGCGGGCGTCGATCCTGCGGCGCGGGATTACATCTTAGATACCATTTTGCAGAATTACTCTCCCACGTCCACTGTGCTCATCTCCACACACCTCATTTACGACGTTGAAACGGTGCTCGATGAATACGTTTTCATCTGCAACGGCCACGTCATAGAACAGGGCAGGACGGATACCATCCGCGAGGAAAAGGGAATTTCTCTCGATCAACACTTCAGAGACTTGTTCCGCTATACGCCGAAGGAGGTTAGAAATGTTCAGTAAATTTTTCAAATACGAGTTCAAAAGCGTTTCCAAATTCGGTGTACCACTCTTAATCGCGGCAATCCTTTTGGGCGTACTCCTCGACGTTTCCATCGTGCTTCTCTTCCTTCCCCTCGTCATGCAGATTCCCGATCAGTTGATGATCGTTATGTCAATCATGGGTTCTATCGTTTTGATGGTCTCCATTCTTGCGCTCGTCGCAATCTCTGTGGTCGCGTTGGTTCTCCTGCTCAAGCGGTATTACGACAGCACGGTGACGGCGGAGGGGTATCTCACCTTTACCTTGCCCGTCACGCAGTCGGACATCTTTCTCGCTAAGTTCTTAAACGCTTGGATCTGGTCGATCTTTTTCGGGGTAGTCGTCATCATCGACTTCATAGGCGTTATCCTCACGCTGACCGCGGTTGGAAATATCCCTTGGCCCGATTGGGGACAGCTTTTCCAAGAGATAATTGCCGAGTTTGAGTCTTTGGGAATCCTCTCTATCTTTGAGCCTTGGCAATGGACTTCCTTCATCGTCTGCGGCGTCTTGATCATGCTTTTGGCAGAGCCTCTCTCGTTGATGCTTTGGTTTACCATCATCACCATTGCTTCCATTCTCGTCAAGAAGAATCGAATCCTCGTCATGATCGTTCTCTTTTACGGATGGTCTTTCGTTTCCGGCATCGTCATGTCCGTTTTCCAAACGATTCTCATGTTATCGGGAAATCCCGCTCTCTTGACGATCGTGTTCGAGTGGCTCTATCTCGTCGCCATCATTGGCTTGCTGATCGGAGGATACTTCCTCAACAAGCATTTGCTCATCAAAAAACTCAATCTGGAATAAGCCCTTTTGAGGCTCGAAGAGGCGGCATGGAAATTTCCGTGCTGCCTTTTTTCGTGTAGATAGCGGGAAGAAATGCCGAAAAATCGCCGGGTTGGGCGATTTTTTTGGAGAAAATCCCGTTTTTTGGGGAATAAAATTCTTTTTTGCCCTTGACAGACGCGCACGTTTTGTCTATAATGGTGACAAAAGGGAGGAAATTCGATGAAAATTGCCATTGTGGACGATGAGAAGAAACAACGAGAACAGCTGAACGAATACGTTTTGCGCTATTTGCGGGAAATAGGACAGGTAGCGGAATGCGCTCTGTTTTCTTCCTCGATCGATTTTGTCAGTGACTACACGCATTATGATATCATTTTGCTGGACATTGAGATGCCCGATTTAAACGGCATGGACGCGGCGCGGAAGATTCGACGGACGGACACAGAAGCGGTGATCATCTTCATCACGCGCATGGCGCAGTATGCCATTTGCGGCTACGAGGTGGATGCGCTCGATTTTATGGTCAAGCCCGTGTCCTATTTCAATCTCTCGGTTAAATTCGAGAAGGCGTTTCGGAGCATTCCCCGTAAGAAAATCTGTTCCGTCATCTCGGACGGGACTACTTACCTGTTGGACGAGCGGGACATCTTTTACATCGAGGGGAGCAATCAGCACGTCATTTACCATACTTTCCGTGGAAACTACAAGGTATACAAGACCCTGAAGGCGGTGGAGAGCACTTTGGGGAAGGAGTTTTCCCGCTGCAACAACTCCTTTATCGTCAATATGCGCTATTTGACCTGTATCAATGGGACGGACGCCGTCGTGTGCGGCGAGCGATTGCCCATATCGCGGGGACGCAAAAAGCTATTCATGGAAGACATAAACCGGTATTTGGGAGGACTCTGAAAATGCCCGAAGGAATCAATTATTTCATGAATGTGATATGGCGGGTGCATATGTCTTTTTCCACCGAGCTTATGATTGTGGAAATGTTGTTTGTCATCGGTCAACCCAAACGCAGTCACCCTCTTTTGCGGCTGATTTTCGGATTATTCTTCTACGCTCTCCTCTGTTGGACTTTGCCGTTTTTTTCCAACGGCTGGTTTATCCTCTTTCGCGTGATCTTTCAATTCGGTGTATCCGTGTTGTTTCTCTACTTCGTCTTGGACACCTCGCCTAAATGCGGCTTGTTCATTGCACTTGTTTCCTATGCGATTCAACATTTTGCATACAACGTCGGATATTTGGCTGTTTCTATCATCGGTCTCGATCAGGAGAACGATCTTATCGCCTATATGCTCGTCGGTTTTGCCGTCTTTGTTCTCGTGTATACGGTGAGTTATTTCCTGATCATACGCCGTTTTAATAAAAATAACGAAATTTATATCAACAATTCGACTTCTCTGTTGCTTGCAATTATAACCTTTTTCGTTACGTGTAGCCGATCGTTGTTGCGTAGCTTAGGTATTTTGACCGATTATGAGCTACTGCTCATCTTTTCCACGTTATGTATAACGCTCGTGCTGCTCATCCAATTCAGTTTGTTGCGCCAAAGCAGAACGTATAACGAAAAGCGCACAATCGAACAGTTACTTGCCGCAGAAGAGAATCGACATAATATTCGTCAGGATACGATCGACATCATCAACATGAAGTTTCATGATTTGCGTTATCATTTGGACGAATACCGCAAGACAAGCACGGCGGACAACGCCGAGTTCTTCAAAGAGATTGCAAATTCCATCGATTTGTACGACAATACGCCCGATACGGGCAACAGCGCTTTGAACGGCTTGTTATCGGAAAAACTCATTTACTGTAATGCGAACGAGATCATCGTTTCCTGTATCATCGACCCTTCGGTTATCAAGGACATGAACCCTTCCGACATCAGTTCGCTGTTCGGCAACGCGCTTGACAACGCGATACAGAGTGTAGAGCATGAGGAAAAGGATAAGCGAATCATCAGCGTATCCGTCAGAAGTCACGGTCAAATGGGGCAGATTCTGATCACGAATTACTGTGCCGAAAAGCCCGCAATGAAGGACGGCTTGCCCCTTTCTTCCAAAGATAAGAACGTACATGGCTTCGGTATGCGTTCGATACGCTATATCGTAGAGAAATACAACGGAAATTTGATCATCGATTACAAAGATCATATGTTTACGCTGAGTATTCTGTTGCCCATGGCGGTAGAGTAGTGTAAAAGGTTCCTAGGGGACGGCAAATGCCGTCCCTTTTTTTGACGAAATTCTCGGGAAAACCGACGAATCTCTCGAAAGATAAACGCAAAAAGCAGACTTATGTTATAATGAGCGAGCGAAACGGGGAAACCGTTTTCGTGGAATTATAATGGAGGTTGAATAATGAAGATTATTCGAAAAACAAGGCTTTGGTCAATCTTGACCGGAATATTTTCGTTTTTGTTTTGCATTCTTATGATCGGTACTTACTTCGGTAATCAATATTCAAGCGCAATCAACGATGCGTTGAACATTAATCCGAGTAAAGTAATCAAAGATGAAAACTCAAATGAAGATACACAGTATTACAAAAGTCGTTTCGACGATCAGGACAAGTTATCGAAGTGGCAGAAAGAGCTGTGCGAACAGATTCAGGGAGAAGGCAGCGTACTTGTCAAGAACAACGGCGCGCTTCCCGTAAATAAGGGGATCGGCGTTACTACGTTCGGCCGCTCTTCCGTTGATACGATTTACGGCGGCACGGGTTCGGGACAAGTCGACACGGCGAATGCCGCGACTTTGGCTTCCGCTTTGACGAACGTAGCGGAGTTTAAAGTCAATACAGCGATAATGGACAAGTATAACGCCGAAATTCAAAAGCTGAAAGATGCTGAATTAGACCGTAAGACGCCGGGATTCTTCATTCAGTATGAGGAGGTAGGCAATGCGACGCGCCTTGCCGAAATTCCGGCATCCGTTGTAGAAGGATGGGACGTTTCGTATGACGGCTATAAAGATTTGGCGGTCGTTACGATCGGCAGAAGCGGCGGCGAAGGTAACGACCTGCCCGAAGGAAAGTTTTTGGATGGCGAAGGATATTACGAAATACAGGATGAAGAGAGAGAGCTTTTAAAATACGTTGCAGGTCTCGGCTTCGGTAAAATCGTCGTTCTCATTAACTCTTCCAACGCGATGGCGCTCGATTGGATCAACGATCCCGAATACAAGATCGACGCGTGCCTCTGGATCGGCGGCCCCGGACAGTACGGTCTGAACGGCGTGGCAAAAATTCTCTGCGGCGAATTCAACCCTTCCGGAAGATTTGTCGATACCTATTCGTCCAGTACGCTTTCGGCTCCCGCAATGAAGAACTTCGGCGCATATGCGTATGCAAATGCCGACAGAACGACGGGTTTTGTAGGCGGCGTAGAGATCGACGGCAACCCCGGCGACTCCACGACAGTACGTTACTCCGTTTACTATATGGATGAAAAAGAGGGTATCTACGTCGGCTACAAGTACTATGAAACGAGGTACGAGGACGCTGTGCTCGGCAGAGGCAACGCAAACGGCAACGCAGGCGTCTATATGTCGAAAGACAACAAGTGGAACTACACAGACGAAGTCAATTACGCCTTCGGTTACGGATTGTCGTATACTACGTTTACGCAGAAATTGTTAAAAACGGAGTACGATCCCGACAAGGATGCGTATACGCTCAGCGTGGAAGTGGAAAATACGGGTAAGGTCGCAGGCAAGGAAGTCGTGCAGGTTTACGGTCAGAGCGAATATACCGATTTCGACCGTCAAAATCACATTGAAAAAGCAGCCGTACAGCTCGTCGGTTTTGGCAAGACGAAGATTTTGAAACCCAACGAAAAGGAAACGGTGAAAGTTACCGTAGACCGCAAAGAGCTTGCAACATACGATGCTTACGTCAACAAGACGTATATCTTCGAAAATGGTACGTATTATTTGGCAATCGGTTCGGATGCGCACGATGCACTCAACAATATTCTCGCCGCAAAGGGCTACACCACGAGCAACGGCATGGATAAGAACGGGGATGCGGAAAAGACGTATCGCTTCGACGTCGCTACGACGGATACTACTTCGTATGCTTATTCCGATGCAAACAAGGGCGTAAAGGTCACGAACCAGTTCGATAAAGCCGATCTTAACAATTACGGCGAAAAGGTTACGTATTTGTCGAGAAATGATTGGCAGGGTACTTATCCCACCACGCATACCGGCATGACCGCAACGACGCAGATGATTAACGACTTACAATTCAACTATAAAGCTGATAACACCGTCGCAAAAGTTACGACCGGTGCAGAAAAAAAGTACACGGTAGCTATGATGAGGGGGCTCGAATACGAAAACCCGCTGTGGGAAGATCTTCTCGATCAGCTTACGGTTGAAGAGATGGCCAATATGGTTGCCAACGACGGCTTCAAGGGTTACGCGGCAGACAGCGTCGGACTGCCTGAATCCAGCCACAAGGACGGCCCTCAGGGAATTAAGGGAAGTGTAGGCAACTCTACGAAGGTGTCTGCCATCGCGTACACTGCCGAAGTCGTTATGGCCTCCACGTTCAACGTAGAGATTATGCATGACATCGGTCTTTCAATGGGCGAAGACGCATTACGTATCGACGGAAAATGCGTCAGCGGTTGGTATGCGCCGGCTGTGAATATCCACCGTACCCCTTATGTCGGAAGAAACTATGAGTATTTTTCGGAAGACGGATTCCTCTCCGGTAAAATGGCTGCACCGGAAATCGCAGGTGCTGAGAGCATGGGACTTGTCTGCTTTGTCAAGCACTTCGCCCTCAATGACTTCGAAACATACCGTCAGTCCTGTGCGACTTTCGCATGTGAACAGGCGATCCGCGAAATCTATCTGAAACCGTTCAGATATGCCGTCGAAGAAGGCGGAACGAGCGGTATCATGTCATCGTACAACCGTATCGGTTTCCGTTGGGCAGGGGCGCACAAGGGCTTGCTTACCAACGTGCTCCGCGAAGAATGGGGCTTTAACGGTGCCGTCCTGACAGACGCCGTCATGAGCAAAAGATATTGGATGGACGTGCGTATCGGTTTGGAAGCGGGCAACGATATGTGGCTCTCTTACAGCGATTTCTTCGTTCCCATGATGAAAGATTGGGTGCAGAACGACAACAAGCTTCTTGCAAATATGCGCGAATCGTGTCATCATTATCTTTACGCTTTTGCCAATAGCTCGGTAATGAACGGCATTGGCTCTACCGATAAGATCATAATCATCACGCCTGCATGGCAGATTACCGTTTGGGTGTTCGACGCAGTATTCGGCGTATTGGCGGTTGTGGGAGCAGTGCTCTTCGTGGTTTCGACCTTACAAAATAAAAAGGAAAAAAGTGCAAAGTGAGGGAAAAGAATGAATACGAAAAACTTCAAAGACGTTTTACAAAATAAGCGCTCCGGCTTTTATGTCGGCGCAGCGGGTGCGCTGCTCGCTCTCGTTACAATGTTCATTTACATTTCGATGAACAGTAAGTTCTTTTCGGGCTTGGTTGTTTTAGGGTTAATCCTGGGAATCGTCGCATTTGCCGTAGCTGGGCTGTTCAATTTGAATTTCCTTTACGTGCTTTCTTACGCTTCCTATATGTTTGCTTTCTATCACTTCATGGTGCTGGAAGTAGAGCAGAGGATGGATGTTTTGGTTGATCCCGGGCAAGGTTTCTTCTCTCTCGATGCCCTCTTCTATGTCGCGACCATTTTGTTCCTTGCTTGTATCATCGTTACTCTTGTTGCCTCCTGTATGAAGCAGGAAAAGGAATAAGCTCCTTTCATCGGAAAGCGCCCCTCAAAAGGGGCGTTTTCTAATTTAATCGCCTTTTTTCGTGCAGATAGCGGGAAGAAATACCGAAAAATCGCCGGGTTGGGCGATTTTTTTGGAGAAAATCCCGTTTTTTGGGGAATAAAATTCTTTTTTGCCCTTGACAGACGCGTATGTTTTGTCTATAATGGTGACGAAAGGGAGGAAGTGCAATGAAAATTGCCATCGTAGACGATGATAAAAAACAGCTTGCGCTGCTGAAAAGCTATGTAGACCGCTATGCGCAGGAGCGGGGAAAAAAACTCGACGCCGAGCTCTTTACTTCGGGACTCGAATACATCGGCGATTACAAGAGAGCTGCGGATATTATTTTGCTCGACATCGATATGCCGGGAATCGACGGCATCGAAACAGCGCGCAAAATCCGCAAGGTGGACTCTTATGCCGCGATCATCTTTATCACCAACATGGCGCAGTATGCGATTTTGGGCTACGAGGTCGACGCGCTCGATTTTATGGTCAAGCCCGTCTCTTACTTTGACTTGAAGCTGAAGCTCGACAAGGCAATCGGCAGAATGCGGGAGATGCGCACGTTTGCCGTCGTCTCCGACGGTAAAATGTGCGTTCTCTCGGAGGAAGACGTGCTGTACATCGAGGGGAGCAACCAATACGTCGTCTACCATACGGCGACGGGGTGCTATAAGGTGCACGCAACGCTGAAGGCGACGGAAGAGAAGGTCGGAAAAGGCTTTTGTCGCTGCAACAATTCTTACATCGTCAACTTGAGCCACGTCGTCGCGATTGTCGAAAACGACTGCGTCGTGGGAAAGGAGAGACTGCCCATCAGCCGTTCCAAAAAGAAGGAATTCCTCGACAGTTTAAATCGCCACTTGGGAGGGATTGTCTGATGTTGGAGGCATTTGCGGCTTTTCTCTACCACAACTTCCCTATTCACATGTTTTTCAGCGTGCAGCTCTTGCTTGCCGAGCTTCTCTTCGTCATCGGACAGAAAAAGAGGAGTCATGCGGCGCTTCGCATGTGCTTTGGCATTGCGCTGTATCTCGTCATCTGCTGGTTTCACCCGACGATGGGGCATAAATTCATACGGGTTCTCTGTATCTTTGCGGAATCCTATCTCTTGCTCCTGTTCTGCCTGAAAATTTCCGCCAAGGGCAGCCTTTTCATCGCCATCGGCGCTTACGCCGTGCAAAACCTCGCTTACAATGCGGGATGGCTTTGCGCCATAGCTTTGAACTTGGAGAGGGGAAGTTTTTTGTATTATGCGGTTACGGCAATCGTCTTTGCCCTTATTTACCTCGTCTGTTACTTCTGCTTTGCCCGTCGTTTTGAAAAGAACGGCGAAATTCTGTTGAAGAACACGATTTGCCTGGTTCTTGCAGTCGTCACCGTGTTCATCGTCTATTCCCGCAACGCCATAGAATCTTTCGGGTGGATGGACGACAAGGCGCTCTCTTATCTGTTCACGGGAATCAGCTGCATTCTCATTCTGGTGGTGCAGTTCGGCGCCATTCAGCAGAGCAAGATCAGCGAGCAAAACCGCATCATCGAGCAGCTCCTCGAGGCGGAGAAAAACAATTTCGACCGCATGAAGGAGACGATTGATCTCGTCAACATGAAGTGCCACGACTTAAGGTATCACATTCGGGAATATCGGGAAGGGGAGGACGACAAAAAGCACGATTCCTTCTTTCGGGAAATGGAGGATTCGATTAAGGTTTACGACAGCATCGCCCGCACGGGCAACAGCGCCGTAGACGTCGTGCTGTCCCAAAAGCTCATTCTCTGCGAGGCGAACGGCGTGCGGCTCAGCTATCTCGTCGATCCGGAGGCCATCGAAAAGATGGATTCGGCAGATCTTTATTCGTTGATCGGCAATGCCCTCGACAACGCCATTCAGAGTGCGCTCAAAGAGAGCGAGGACAAGCGGATCGTCAGCCTGCACATCGGCAAAAAGCAGGAATTTTGCCAGATTATCGTCGAAAATTACTGCGCTTGTCCGCCCGAAATCGTAGACGGCTTGCCCGTTACAAAGGGAGATTCGAAGTATCACGGTTTCGGCAGCAAGAGCATTCGTTACATTGCCGAAAAATACCACGGAAGCATGGTGATCGACACCGCGGACGAGCGCTATACCCTCAGCATTCTCATTCCGCTTTGAGGGACGCTTGAACTGCATTCTCTATCGTTTTTAACCTGATCGGGGCGCATATCGTTTGGTATGCGCCCCTTCCTTATCGCAGGAAACTTACAAGATTCTCAAATATTTTGACCGGTTTCACAAAAAAAACACAAAAAACGGCAAAACGTGCTATACTCTTTCTCGGATTAAGGGGGAAGTATCCCCGAAAATGGAGGTAAAACATGGCACTCAACAAAAAACCGTGGGCAATCATGACGGGCGTCTTTTCGTTTCTGTTGACGCTTGCGCTGACGGGAACGTACTTTGCCAACTCGTATGCGAGCATGATCAACAAAGAGCTCAATATTTCGTCCAGCAAAGTCATTCACGACGAAAACGTCGATGAGGACACAGAGTACTTCAAGAGCGACTTTTTGAAGGCGGACGGCACGCTCGACGGCGACAAGCTCACCGCATGGCAGAAGGCGCTCTGCGAGCAGATTCAGGGCGAGGGCTCTGTCCTCGTGGAGAACAAGGACAAGGCGCTTCCCCTTACAAAGGGAGCATCCGTCACGTGCTTCGGCAGATCGTCTGCCGACATCATTTACGGCGGTACGGGTTCCGGTCAGGTGGATACGGCGAACGCCGCAACCATGGCAAAGGCGCTCAAGGAGGCGGGCTTCAAGGTCAACGAGCAAATGCTCGATTGGTATTCGGGAAAGGTCGCCGCACTCAAAGAGGCAAAATTAAACCGCTCTACCGCGGGAATGTGGACGGAGTTTAAGGACGTCGGCAATGCGACGAGAATCGCGGAAATCCCCGCGAACGAGGTCGCGAATTCGGGCGTCTCCTACGAAGGCTATAAGGACGTCGCCATCGTCACCATCGGCAGAAGCGGCGGAGAGGGCGCAGACCTTGCCTTCAACGAGTTTACGGACGGCGTGCACTATTTCGAATTGCAGGAGCAGGAAAAGGAACTTCTCAAATACGTCGCTTCGCAGGATTTTAGCAAAATCGTCGTGCTCATCAACTCTTCCAATGCGATGGCGCTCGATTGGCTGAACGATTCCGAGTACAAGATCGACGCTTGCCTTTGGATCGGCGGCCCCGGTCAGTACGGCATGAACTCCGTCGCCAAAATTCTCTGCGGCGACATCAACCCTTCGGGTAAATTCGTAGATACCTATTCCGCAAGCTCCCTTTCTTCTCCCGCCATGCAGAACTTCGGCGGTTACGATTGGGCAAATGCCGATCCCGTCACGGGAACGATCGACGGTGTGGAAATCGACGGAACGCCCGGAGACAAGACTAAAGTCCGCTATGCCATTCACTATCTCGTGGAGCAGGAGAGCATTTACGTCGGCTATAAGTACTATGAGACGAGGTATGAGGACAGCGTGCTCGGACAGGGCAACGCGAACGGAAGCGCGGGCGTCTACTGCTCGCAGGGCAATGGCTGGAATTATACCGACGAAGTCAACTATGCCTTCGGCTATGGTCTTTCCTACACCGACTTCGAGCAAAAGCTCGATAAGGTCGAGTACAACAGACAGGACGATACCTTTACGCTGACCGTCACCGTCAAAAATACGGGCTCTGTCGCAGGAAAGGACGTCGTTCAGGTCTACGGACAACAGCCTTATACCGAATTTGACAGACAGAACAAGATCGAGAAGGCGGCAGTTCAGCTCGTCGGCTTCGGCAAGACGAACGAGATTGCAGCGGGCAAGAGCGAGACGATCCAAGTGACCGTGGACAGAAAAGAGCTTGCCGTCTATGACGAAGTCGTCAACAAGACGTACATTCTCGAAGACGGAACGTATTATCTTGCCATCGGCGATTCCTCGCACGACGCCCTCAACAACATTCTGGCGGCAAAGGGTAAGACGAAGGCGGACGGAATGGACGCCGAGGGAAATGCGGATAACGCTTACAGCACGGTTGTTCGGGAGACGGATGCCACGGCGTATGCTTATTCGGATGCGAACGTCGGCTATAAGATCACCAATCAGTTCGAAGAAGCCGATCTGAACTACTACGGCAAGCTCGTCACCTACCTTTCGAGACAGGATTGGCAGGGAACGTATCCCACCTCTTACGATACGTTGAAGGCGACGCCGGAGATGATTCAGGATCTTCAGTTCAACTACACGGCGGACACTTCTACTTCCGACATCGTATACGGCTCGAAAGAGACTTCTTACAACATCGTCATGATGCGCGGAAGAGATTTTGACGACGAGCTTTGGGAACCCCTTCTCAATCAGCTGACCTTGGAAGAGATGGCTGAAATCGTCGGACATTCGGGCTATGGCACGCAGGCAATCAATTCGATCAGCTTGCCCGCAACCGTTCAGGCAGACGGGCCGCAGGGCATTAAGGGACAGTATGCGGGATCTTCCACGATCGCTTATACCTCCGAGCCTGTCATGGCTGCAACATTCAACGTCGAAATTTTGCACAACGTGGGACTTTCCATGGGTGAAGACGCCCTCCGCGTGGACGGCGCGAGAATCACCGGTTGGTACGGCCCTGCCATGAACATTCACAGAACTCCCTATTCGGGCAGAAACTTCGAATACTACTCCGAGGACGGCTTCCTGTCCGGCAAGATGGCAGCCGCCGAAGTATCGGGTGCAAGGGAAAAGGGACTCTGCGTCTACATCAAACATTTTGCCATGAACGATCAGGAAACCTATCGTCAGGCAGTTGCAACCTTTAACAGAGAGCAAGCCTTCCGCGAAATTTACCTCAAGGGCTTCCAGTACGCCGTTGAAGAGGGAGGCGCGAATGCCGCCATGACTTCCTTCAACCGAATCGGTTGCCGTTGGGCAGGTGCGCATAAGGGACTTTTGACCAACGTCCTTCGCAATGAATGGGGATTTGTCGGCGTCACGCTGACGGATGCCGTCATGGCGAACCGCAACTGGATGGACGTTTCCATCGGTGTGGAAGCGGGCAACGATACCTGGCTCTCCTCGGGCGATTGGCTTGTTTCCAAGATCGTCGATTGGGCGCAGAACGATTCCAAGCTCCTTGCGAATGTGCGTGAATCCTGCCACAGATTCCTCTACGTCTACGTCAACACGACTGCCGTAAACGGAATTTCTTCCGCAGACAGAGTTGTTGAGATTACGCCCGCATGGCAGATTGCAGTCTATGCCATCGACGTCCTCTTCGGTGTGCTTGCCCTCGGCAGCGCGGCGCTCTTGGCAGTTTCCTCCTTCAAAAAGAAGGAATCCATTTAAGGAGGTTTGAGTATGAATATCAAAGAAATGTTGCAAAAAAAGGATAAGGGCTTTTACGTCGGATTGGCAAGCGTCGTCCTCGCCCTGATCACCCTGATTATCTACCTCGCAATGGACAGCATGTATTTCACGCCGCTCGTCGTCGTCGGACTCCTCGTCGGAATCGCCGTCTTCTTTGTCGGAGCGTTCCTGAATAACACGTTCGTCACGGCAGTTTCGTACGTTTGCTATCAGTTCGCGCTCTATCATTTCCTCGTCCTCGAAGTGAACTACCGCATGGATATTCTCGTCGATACGGGAGTCAAGGGCTTGGACGCCATCTTTATCGTCGCAGTCGTCTTCTTCTTGCTGTCGATTGTCGCAGGCATCGTCGGCTCTTGCATGAAACAGGAAAAAGAATAAGCTTCTTTTCGCAGAAAGCGCCCCTTTGAGGGGCGCTTTTTGATTGTGGCAAGACGCTCTAATTGTTTCCCACGAAACCGAGGCTGATTAAAATGGCACGGTTGACCTTGTGCATGGTCGAATCGGGCAACTCCCCGATGCGCTCCTTTAATCGCCTTTTGTCGATGGTGCGGATCTGTTCGAGCAAAACGACGGAATTTTTGGCAAGCCCGAATGCCGAGGGCAATTCGATGTGGGTCGGGAGCTTGGCTTTCGTCATTTTGCTCGTGACGGCAGCCGCAATGATGGTCGGGGAATACTTGTTGCCGATGTCGTTCTGCACGATAAGCACGGGGCGCACCCCGCCCTGCTCGCTCCCCACGACGGGGCTTAAATCGGCATAATAGAGTTCTCCGCGTTTGACGTTCATAAGCTACCTCGTTTTCCTTTTTCTTTGGGGCTTCCATTCCATTGTATGTAAAAAACGGAAAGGCAGTCTCCATATCGATGATAGCCGTTTTTCCCTTTCTTTATACGGCTTTGCGAAAAATCGGCGTCCGGAAGTTTTTTCCTTCCTTTTTTGCGCGGTGGCGCGCTGAGAACGGGAAGAATCCGCCCATACTTTTTAAAAATTGAAAATAAGCGAAATAAGCGCATTCGAACGCTTGACAAATCGGACAACGCGGGCGTATAATGAAGAAAAGATACCCCTAGGGGGTATAGATAGGAGGAGATTCTGTGGAAGAAGAGAAGAATTGCAGCCATTGTTCCCCAAAAAAGAAGCTGCGAAGCGATGAGGAGAAGAAGATGCTTCTCACGAGGACGAGAAAGATTGCGGGGCAGATGAACGGGATTGCCCGCATGATCGAGGAAGACAGGTATTGCGACGATATTCTCATTCAACTTTCCGCGATTGACAAGTCCATCAAGAGCCTTGCCAACGTCATTTTGGAAAATCACATGAACACCTGTCTTGTCGAGAACATTCAAAACGGAAATACGCAGATCGTTGGAGAAATCGTCGATCTGTTCAAGCGATTTCAATAAGAGGAATTATGAAACAGCATTTTCAGGTAGAAGGGATGTCCTGCGCCGCTTGTCAGGCGCATGTGCAAAAGGCGGTCGAGGGCGTAAGCGGGACGAAAAAGGTCAACGTCAATTTGTTGCAGAACACCATGGACGTCGAATTTGACGAGACCGTCTGCTCCGTCACTCTCATCGAAGAGGCGGTCAAGCGGGCGGGCTACGGCGCATTCGTCGCCGAAGAAAAGAAGACTTCCGTGCCGAAAGAGGAAAAAGATCACGCGCTGAGAGATCTCATCGTCAGCGGCGTTTTGCTCCTTGCGATCATGTATTTTTCTATGGGCAATATGATGTGGAATTGGCCCGCTCCGGCATGGCTCGACCATCATTCCAACCCCATGGGGTTTGCGCTCGTTCAGTTTCTCCTGCTTCTCCCCATTCTCTTGATTTACAAGCGGTACTTTCGCTCCGGATTTACCAAGCTCGTGAGGAGAAGTCCCAATATGGATTCCCTCATCGCGGTCGGCGCGGCTGCGGCGATCGTGTACGGCATTTTCGCCCTGTTCGTCATCAGCTATGCGCAGGCGATGCTTGCCCAAATTGCAGGCGGCATGGCGGACGCGTCCAAGTACGACTACTACCACGGGCTGATCATGACCTATCACGACAGCATTTACTTCGAGTCGGCGGGCATGATTTTAACCCTCGTCTCCCTCGGCAAGTACCTTGAGGGGCTGTCCAAGAAGCGGACGACGGACGCCGTTGCGCGGCTCATGGATCTTGCGCCCAAAAAGGCGATTCTCTTTGAAAACGGCGCGGAGCGCGAAGTTCCCGTCGAAGAGGTCAAGGTGGGGGACATTCTCGTCGTCAAGAAAGGGGCTTCCGTCCCGGTAGACGGCGTCGTCTGCGAGGGAAGCGCTTCCCTCGATCAGTCCAACATCACGGGGGAATCCATTCCCGTCTTAAAGCAGGAGGGGGAATCCGTCTTTTCCTCGACGACGGTCACGGCGGGCTACTTCAAGATGCGCGCAACCAAGGTCGGGGAAGATACTTCCATTGCGGGCATCATCCGATTGGTCGGGGAGGCGAGCAACTCCAAAGCGCCCATCTCTCGCCTCGCGGATAAAATTTCGGGCGTGTTCGTCCCCGTCGTCTTTGCGATTGCGATCGTTACGCTCATCGTCAATTTTCTCGTCGGAATTTACGCGAGGAATCTCGATTTGTCCGCTTCCTTCGAGCTTGCGTTCCGCTTTGCGATTTCCGTCGTCGTCATCGCCTGTCCCTGCGCGCTCGGGCTTGCGACGCCCGTAGCGATTATGGTCGGCACGGGAAAGGGTGCGGAGAACGGGCTGCTCATCAAAAACGCCGAAATTCTCGAAAAGGCGCACTCCATTTCGACGGTCGTCCTCGACAAGACGGGCACGATCACCGAGGGAAAGCCCAAAGTTACCGATCTGATTTCCCTTTCGGACGAGGACATCCTGCCCGTCCTTTACTCCTTTGAAAACAAATCCGAACACCCGCTCGCCCTTGCCATCGTCGAATATGCCAAGGCGCAGAACGCTTCTTTGGTCGAGGTGGAGGAATTTACCGCGGTAGACGGCAGAGGTTTAGAGGGAGTCGTAGACGGCGTCCGCTACGCGATCGGAAATTATAAGGTTGCCGAGGACAGGGGAATCGACGATTCTGCCTCGAAAGCGAAGGTCGAATCGCTCGCCCGCGAAGGAAAGACGCCGCTTATCGTCGTCAAGGAAAGGCAAATCGTCGGCATCGTCGCCATTAAGGACAGCGTGAAGGAAACTTCGGCTGCCGCCGTCGCCGCGCTTCGGAAGAAGGGGATTAAGGTCGTCATGCTCACGGGGGATAATCGGCAGACCGCAGAGGCGATTGCGAGGGAAATCGGCGTGGACGAAGTCATCTCCGACGTCTTCCCCGCAGACAAACAGCGCGTCGTCAATTCCTTGAAGACGGACGGCAAGCACCTCGTCGCCATGGTGGGCGACGGCGTCAACGACGCACCCGCACTCATGAGCGCCGATCTCGGCATCGCCATGGGCGGGGGGAGCGACGTGGCGATCGATTCGGGAGACATCGTCCTTTTGAGGAAGGACTTGATGGACGTTCTCAACGTCATTTCCTTGAGCAAGCGGGTACTAAATACGATCAAGGGCGGGCTATTTTGGGCGTTTTTCTACAACGCCGTGTGCGTGGTCATCGCAACGGGACTCCTCTTTTACCCGTTCGGCATCAGCATCAACCCGATGATCGGCTCTGCCGCCATGAGCATTTCCTCCGTTTCCGTCGTTTTAAATGCGCTTACCATCAATTTCTTCAAGGTGAAAAAGGCGCAGGCGGGGAATGCGGAGGAAAAGGGAAAACCCATCGTCCTCAAGGTCAAGGGCATGATGTGCGAACATTGCGTCAAGCGCGTGCATGACGCCGCTCTGTCCGTGGAAGGGGTCAAGGAGGCGGAAGTCTCCCTCAAAAAAAAGACTGTGACGATCGTCGCGCCCGACGGCGCAGACGTCGAAAAGGTCATAGAATGCATTCAAAAGGAAGGTTATCAGGCAAAGTTATGAAAGAGTACGTGTTTTCGGTAGAAGGAATGCGGTGCGGTATGTGCGAGGCGCACGTGAACGACGCCGTCCGCAAAGCGGCAGACGTGAAGAAGGTGGAGTCCTCTCATGCGAAGAATACGACCACGGTCGTGGCGGAGAATCTCGACGTTGAGCGAGTAAAGACCGCCATTGCCGCCGAGGGGTATACCGTCGGCGAAGTGACCGTCAAGGAAGTCGAGAAGAAAGGCCTCTTCGGACTCTTCCAAAAGTAAACCAAAACGCAAACCAAGAAAAAAATCGCAGGGAGACCTGCGATTTTTTTATGCTTTGAAGGCTAATTTTAGTTTTTATCTCTGGGAGTGTAGGTCGTGTGCAGAAGTGCATGCGCCTTTGCCTTGCCGGGATGCTCGAAGTACTCGTCATAGAGCAAGTGCATGACGGGGCTTTCGTGGGAAGCGCGGAGCTCTCCTTCTCTGTCCGCACGATACAAGACCGCCGCGCGCTTTGCCTTCAATTCGCTGTAGTTGCGCACGCTGTCGCTCTGTACCGGCTGACCGCCGCCGTTGACGCATCCGCCGGGGCAAGCCATGATCTCGACGAAGAGATAGTTCTTCTCGCCCGAGCGAATCATATCGATGACCTTTCTCGCATTGCCCAATCCGCTGGCGACGGCGACGTCTACTGCCGTTCCGCCGATGCGGTAGGTCGCTTCCTTGATGCCGGTTACGCCGCGCACGTCCATGAAATCGACTTTCTCGTTTGTGCCGTCCAACAGATTTGCCGCCGTGCGGAGCGCCGCTTCCATAACGCCGCCCGTTGCGCCGAAGATTGCCGCCGCGCCCGTTGCGACGCCGAAGGGCTGATCAAAGTCGCTGTCCGGCAAATCCTTGAAGGCGATGCCCGCGCCCTTGATCATGCGGGAAAGCTCTCGGGTGGTAATTGCGACGTCCACGTCGGGAATGCCGTGATTGGACAGCTCTTCGCGCGTGACTTCGAATTTCTTTGCCGTGCAGGGGATGACGCTGATGACATACAGATCCTTGGGATCGATGTTGTTCTTCTGGCAGTAATAGCTCTTCAACACCGCGCCGAACATCTGCTGAGGGGACTTGCAGGTGGAAAGGTGAGGCAAGAGCTCGGGATAATTGTGCTCGCAGAATTTAATCCAGCCGGGGCAGCAGGAGGTGAACATAGGCAGAGGTTTTTTGGTCTGAATGCGCTCGATGAGCTCGTGCGCCTCTTCCATGATCGTAAGGTCTGCCGTCACGTTCATGTTGAAGACGCTGACGTCTCCGAGCATACGGATGGCAGTCACCATTTTGCCCTCGACGTTCGTTCCGACGGGCATTCCGAAGCATTCGCCGAGCGTCGCTGCGATGGAAGGTGCGGTAAAGAAGACGACCTTCTTATTGGGATTGGAAATGGCGTCCCAAACGTCGTCGATGTTGCTCCTTTCATAGATCGCGCCGACGGGGCAGGACACGATGCACTGTCCGCATCCGACGCAGGAGGTGGTGCTTAAGCCCAGATCGAAGGGGCTTCCGACGTGAACGTCAAAGCCGCGCCTGATCTGACCGATCGCGCCGACCGTCTGAATCTTGTTGCAGGTCGAAACGCAGCGCAAGCACTGGATGCACTTGTTGTTGTCCCGCACGACGTAGGGGGTGGAATCGTCGATCTTGTAGATGGGCTCTTCTCCCTTGAAGCGATCCTCGTCGATGCCGTAGTCGTAGGAGAGCTTTTGCAGTTCGCAGTTGTTGCCGCGCACGCAGGAAAGACACTTTTTGTGGTGGGTGGACAAAATCAGCTCGATGGTCGTCTTTCTCGAAGCGCGGACGGCGGGGGTGTTGGTGAGTACTTCCATGCCCTCCTCGACGGGGTAGACGCAGGAGGCAACCAAGCCCTTTCTTCCCACGATCTGGACGACGCAGATGCGGCACGCGCCGATGCAGTTGACGTCTTTCAAATAGCAGAGAGAAGGAATTTCGATGTTTGCCTGTTTTGCCGCTTGCAGGATGGTCGTTCCCTCGGGAACGGTGACGGGAATTCCGTTAATCTTTAAGTGAATTTGTTTTTTCATGTCTCTTCCTCCTTACTCTTTCACGATTGCACCGAATTTACAATTGGTCTGACACAAACCGCACTTAATGCACTTGTCGTGGTCGATGACGTGTGGCTGTTTCACCGTTCCGCTGATTGCCTTGACGGGGCAATTGCGCGCGCAGAGGGTACAGCCCTTGCACTTTGCGGGATCGATGGTGTAGCGCAGCAAGTCCTTGCACTTCTTTGCGGGACAGGTCTTGTCTACGATGTGCGCAAGGTATTCCTCGCGGAAGTAGTGAAGGGTGGATACCACGGGGTTGGACGCGGTTTGTCCGAGCGCGCAAAGGCAGGAAACGCGCATGTGAGAGGAGAGCTCTTCGATTTTTTCGAGGTCTTCCATTTCGCCCTTCCCCGAAGTGATCTTTTCGAGCAGCTGCAAGAGCCTCCGCGTGCCGATGCGGCAGGGGGAGCACTTTCCGCACGATTCGTCGCAGGTAAATTCGAGATAGAACTTCGCGATGTCGACCATGCAGGTGTCCTCATCCATGACGATGAGTCCGCCCGATCCCATCATCGAGCCGATTTGCGCTAAGTTCTCGTAATCGATGGGGGTGTCGATGTGGCAAGCGGGGATACATCCGCCCGAAGGGCCTCCCGTCTGTGCGGCTTTGAACTTTTTGCCGTTCGGAATGCCTCCGCCGATCTCTTCGATGATCTCGCGAAGGGTCGTTCCCATGGGAACTTCGACGAGCCCGACGTTGGTGATTTTACCGCCGAGGGCGAATACCTTCGTTCCCTTGGAGGTCGCCGTGCCGATGGAGGAGTACCACTCCGCACCCTTTAAAATGATCTGCGCAACGTTGGCGTAGGTTTCTACGTTGTTGAGGACGGTGGGCTTTTCGAAGAGTCCCTTCACGGCAGGGAAGGGGGGACGAGGTCTGGGCTCGCCGCGCTTTCCTTCGATGGAAGTCATCAGCGCCGTCTCTTCTCCGCAGACGAATGCGCCCGCGCCCAAGCGGATCTCAATGTCGAAATCAAAGCCCGTTCCGAAGATGTTTTTGCCGAGCAAGCCGTATTCGCGTGCCTGTCTGATGGCGATGCGAAGGCGTTCCACCGCGATGGGGTATTCCGCACGCACGTAGATGAAGCCCTGATGCGCACCGATGGTGTAGCCCGCGATTGCCATGGCTTCCAGAACGGCATGGGGATCGCCTTCGAGAATAGAACGATCCATGAATGCGCCGGGGTCGCCCTCGTCCGCATTGCAGCATACGTATTTGACGTCGCCCTTCGACGCCTTGCAGAACGCCCACTTTTTGCCGGTGGGGAAGCCTGCGCCGCCTCTGCCGCGCAGACCCGAAGCGAGCAGCGTGGAGATGACGTCGTCCTGACTCATAGAGGTCAGCACCTTATAGAGTGCCTTGTAGCCGTCCAGAGCGATGTATTCCTCGATGTTTTCGGGATCGATGACGCCGCAGTTTTTCAGCGCGATGCGCATCTGCTTTTTGTAGAAGCGCGTCTCGCTCAGGGGCAGGATTTCTCCGTCCTCATGCACCGTTTCGGGATAGAGGAGGTCTTTGCAGACCTTGCCGTTGATGATGTGCTCGTCGACGATGCGCTTTGCACCTTCGGGAGTGGTCTGGCTGTAAAATGCGCCTTCGGGATAGACGATGACGACGGGGCCGAGCGCACAGAGTCCGAAGCAGCCCGTTTTGACGATGAGTACGTCCGTAATCTGCTTTTCTTTGAGCTCCGCTTCCAGTGTCTCGACGACCTTTTTGCTTCCGGAAGAGGTGCAGCCCGTACCGCCGCAGACCAAAATCTGCTTTCTGTATTGGGTGTGCGTCGAAAGCTCTTCGCCCTTTTCGGCGATCAGCTTCCGCACCATCACCAATTCGCGCTTTTTGTTTTGAATTTCGTTCAATTTTTCTAAGGTCATTTCCACGGCTCAGTCCTCCTTATTCCGATAAGATTCAATGATGCGAACCGCGCTTTCGGGCGTGCATTTTCCGTAGACTTCGCCGTCCACCGTCATGACGGGCGCCAAGCCGCAGGCGCCGAGACACCGACAGGATTCGATGGAGAACATCCCGTCGGGCGTGCATTCGCCGCTCTTGATGCCGAGTTTTTCTTCAATGGCGGCAAGGATCTTGTCCGCACCCTTTACGTAGCACGCCGTGCCGAGACACACGCTGATGCGGTGTTCGCCCTTGGGCGTCAAAGAAAACTGCGAGTAGAACGTGGCGACGCCGTACACTTCGCTTAACGGTACGTTCATGCCTTCCGCTACCATTCTCTGAACCTCGATGGGCAAGTAGCCGTAAATTGCCTGCGCTTCCTGTAAAACGGGCATCAGGCCACCCGGCTGCGTCTTGTGATTCTCAATCACCTTTTTCAATTCGCGCTCTTGTTTGGGCGTTCCCTTGAAGCTGTTTTGATTGTTTGTGTTCATCGCTGACCTCCGTTTTTTTATGCCATACTCTTGCATTATATCATATTTTATGATAGAATGAGGTTGACAGTTTTTAGAAAGTGTCAACCAATTGTCGTTTTTTGTAAAAAAATTGCCAAAGAGGAGGAGAAAGAAATGAGCTTTGAAGAGTCGAGGACAACCGCCTTCCAAAAGTCGCTGACGGCAATGCTTTCCCTTTTGAAGGGACGCGATTTCGATTCGATCACGGTAAAGGATTTGTCGTCTGCGTGCGGGTTTTCCCGCCAGTATTTCTATCGTTTTTTTTCGGACAAATACGCCCTTGTCGAGTGCGTGTTTTTAGGGGATGTCACTTCCTTTCGCGAAGAGACGTTTTTTCGGGGCGAGCAGGGGACGATAGCAGTCTTAACGGCGCTTTTAAAACACGCGCCGCTGTATAAGGCAATCCTTGTTTCGAGAGATTATGCCTGGCTCTATCGGCTGTTCTTTGAGTACGGCGCCGCCTTTGCGCGGGCACATGCGGAGTATTCGCTGTACGGGTCGTTCTCCGAGGAGCAGGAGGGGGCGCTGCGCTTCTATCTCAGCGGCGTCGTGACGACTCTCTTTTCCTGTTTTTCGGAAGAGCGCAAGCGCTCCGCGGGGGCTCTTGCCAAGCTGTTTCTCGAAAATGCACCGCCTTCCTTAAGAAAGCTCGTCTCGGAAGAGACGACTTCCGATTATATTCTCTATAAACTCAAGAAGTTTCGGCAAGACAATCGCTTCTGAGCCGAAAAAAAGACAGTCGTTTTCAAAGCAGAAAACGACTGTCTTGCGCTTTTTCTTGAAATTAGACGATGTACTTGTCGTCGGGGGTAAAGGCCTCGTCGAGTTCGACCTTCATGGCTTCATAGCCCGCTTTGCCGAGCAGGGCGAAGGTCGCCTTCTTTCCCGCTTCTACGCCGGGCTGATTGAAGGTGTTGATGTTGAACATCGCGCCCGCATAGGCGGTCTGAAGCTCGAAGAGGAACAAAAGCTCGCCGATCGTGAAGGCGTTGACTTCGGGCACGGTGATCGTGTAGTTGAGCCGTCCCGCCTTGGAAAGGGCGATCGCAGTCGCCTTGTTCTCCGCCTGAATGAGCTCTTCCATCGTGTGTCCGCCGAGGAAGCCGACGTCGGGAATGTTCTCGCAGCCCTTGGCGATGGGCGTCTTGTGGGTGTAATTTGCCACGGAGAGGAAGGTAACGATCTTATCGAAGGGCCCTTCGGTGTACAGCTGAACCTGAGAATGCTGATCGGTGACGCCGAGCGCCTTGACGGGGGTCTGACCGACGTTGCAATCCTCTCCCGTTAAGGTCTTGTTCTTGCCGAGGGATTCCGCCCAAAGCTGAGCGTACCAATCGGAGATGTACTTCAGATTGTCCGAATAGGGCATCATGACGCCGATGTTCTTGCCGCTCTGCATAGCCATGTATTGAATGACTGCGCTCATCAGAGCGGGGTTTTCATCCATGCTGCGCTTGGAGCAGATTTTGTCCATATAAGCCGCTCCGGCGAGCAGGCCGTTGACGTCAATGCCGAGTACGGCTGCGGGAAGCAGACCGACGGGGGAAAGCTCGGAGAACCTTCCGCCTACGCCGTCGGGAAGGACGTAGCTCTTGATGCCGCCGAGTTCCGCGGAGATCTTGTTGAGGTTGCCCTTTTTCGCGTCCGTCGTGAAGATCATGTGGTCTTTGATGTTCACGCCGGCTTTTTTGAGCTCGTCTGAGATGATGAGGTATTGGGTCATCGTCTCGGACGTCGCGCCGGACTTGGAAATGACGTTAAAGCAGGTTTTTGCGGGGTCGATGACGTCGAGAAGCTCCTTCATTCTCACGGGGTCGACGTTGTCTTCCACGTAGAATTTAGGGCCTTTTCTGATCTTCTTGGGAAGCTCGTTGTAGTGCAGGTGGCAGAGCGCCTGGAAAATGGCGATGGGGCCGAGTGCGGAACCGCCGATGCCGAGCACGACGAAGCTCTCGAACTTGGATCTGACCTCTCTCGCGGTGGCAAGGATGTCGGCGACGATTTCCTTCTGGTTGTAGGGAAGCTCCGTCCAGCCCATGAACAGCTCGTCTTTGCCCCTGTTCTCCTTGACGAAGTCGAAAGCTTGCTCCGCCTTTCCCTTCATTTCCTTGAATTGTTTTTTGGTGAATCCCTTTTCGCCGAGAATTTTATCCGTAACATTGTTGTAATCGAGGGTGATTCGCATGGAATCCCTCCAGTCTTTGCTCTTATATGCCATAAATGCCTCCTTGTTCTTTCATAAAGTTCATCTTTATTGTACCCCTTGGAGAGCTGTTTTGTCAACAGATTCGGGCTAATTTTTTTGCAAGGCAGCTTTCTTTTTGGGAAGGGGAAGGATTCCCTTGGGCAAAAGTCGGAAAAGAGCGTACAAAATCAGGGTAAACAGCGTCAAAAGAATGCAGCCGACGATGGTGGCGGGGATTTCTCCCAGGAACAGGAAGAGCAGTTTTTTGAGCAGAATACCAAGGAAAAGGGCGGGGAGACAGAGAAGGAGGGGCAAAAAGACGGCTTTTGCCAGCTTGATTTTGCAGCCCGCCCTCTTTTTGATGAATAAAAGCTGCAAAAGCGAAGCGGCAATCGCCTCCGCGCCGAACCCGATGCAGATGGAATACACGCCGCAAAGCGGGGGGAGAAGGAGGGTACAGCCCAAAAAGAACGCCGTGCCGACGCAAAAGGAGAGGAAGGTGAGCCGTTCCCCCTGCATGGAGTTTAAAAGTCCCGACGAAATCATGTTCAGGCTGAGGGGAAGGAGGAAGAAGGCCGAGAAAGAGATGATTTGTCCTGCAAGGCGGTTGGAAAAGAGGAAGAGCCCCGCTTCCGTGCCGAAGAGAAAGAGGGAGGGAATGAACAGACAGGAAATGAGAGAGGTCAAAAGGACGGATTCTTCCACATTTTCCTTCAGCTTTTTCTTGTCCTTTTTGTAGAAGTTTTCGGCAAGCTCGGGCACGAGCACGAGCGCGAACGAGCCGATGAGAGAGGAGGGTGCGGCGAGCACGGGATAAGCCATGCCCGTCACCGTGCCGTAGGCGGAAAGGGCGTCGGCGGAGGAAAGTCCCGCGTTCGCGAGGGCGACGGGAAAGAGAATGGCGACAAGGCTGTCCGCCAAAGAGGCGCCCGAACGCATGGCGGTGATGGGGACGGAGGTGACGAGGAGGGGCTTTAGTTGTCCCTTGGGGGAGGAGAAGCTCCCGCCCTTTTTGAAAAACCAGAGAAAGGCGACGGTGAACGAGGCGAGGTTGGAGAGGGTGACGGCGACGGCCGCTCTCTTTGCGCCTTCCAAGGGGTCGGTCAGGTGAAAGATGAGAAGGGTTCCCGACACGATCATCACGATTTCCTCTACGAGCTCGGTGATGGAATAGGGAAAAAACTCCTTGTTTCCCCAAAAGAAGCCGCGCAGCACGGTGTGCGCCGCCGAAAAGGAGAGGGAAGGAAGGAGGAGCAGAAAGACGGTTTCGCACCGCGGGTCTGCAAAGATGGCGGAAAAAGGGGTGCGGAGAAGGAAGAGAACGAGGACGGTGGGTAGCGTTAAGGAGAGGGCGATGGTGAGCCCCGCGCTGACGACCGAGCGTTCCTTTTGTGGCGCGTTCTCCGTGCGGTATTTTGTGATGAGGCGGGAGACGGTGATGGGAATGCCCGAAGAGCAGGCGGTCAGAATGACCATAAAGACGCTGACGGCGATCTGGTACAGCCCCATGCCTTCAGAGCCGATGGTGCGGGAGAGGACGATGCGGTATAAAAAGCCGAGACAGCGCTGTAAGACGGATAGGAGGGTGGCAAAAAAGGCGGTGGAATAGAAGTTCATATCGGTCTAAATTATGAGAAGAGAACATAAGTTAGACCATGCACGAACTGACTTTTTCGCAAAAGAAGGTGTATACGGTCAAGCGTGGACAGACGCTTTGGGAAATCGCCGAAGCGTTTGGCGTATCGCCCTACGCGATCATTCGGGAAAATCGCATCGAGCGCCTGTCCGAGGGGTGCATTCTCACCCTTCCTACGGGCAAATTCCACCGCGCCGAGGCGGGAGAACGAGGCGAAAAGATTTATCCGACCCTGTACGTTGAGGGGTAGCAATTTGCAAAGGGGAAACATAGACTAGGGTAGAGAGTTTTTCTCAAATTACGGAGGATACTACATATGTCTTTTTTTTCCAACTTCCAATCGGATAAATGTCCCGGAACCATCTCGGGCAATCCGTTAAACGGACTGTGCGAGAAGGTTTGCATTCAGGTGGATAAGGTCTTCGACGCCTGCATCCGCCAGATTCAACTTGAAAATTACGTGATTTCTCTGGAGAATCCGACGCCTCCCTCTCCTGCCCTTCCCCTGACCTTTGTCAGCGCAAGGTCGACCTCCGCCGAGGGAATCGTCTCCTCTCTCGTCGTCGATCGCGTTCCCGATAAGTGCGGCGCGTCGAGAGTACAGGCAAACGTGACCATTCCCCTCGAAGTGGTGTACGTGGATTCGAACGGCGTGGAGGGAAGGGGAACTTCTTCTATCGTCGTAAGTCAAGACGTCCTACTCTTCGTGCCCTCGCCCTCCATCATGCCCTACGAGGTCAAGGCGGTGGTCAGCTGCGTTTCCCCCGAGGGGAGCTACAATCCCGCAAACGGCACGTTTACCGTGCGCGCTTGCATGACGGTGATTTTGAAGATCACCATGATGGTGGAGCTTTTAGTCCCCTCTTACGGCTATTGCGCCATTCCCCCCGCTCAGGAATACTCGCGGGAGGTCTGTGCGGGCTTCTTCGAGCTGCCCCTTTACCCGCAGGGAAAGGTCTGCTCCAAACAGTAACTTCATCGAAAATTGCGTGCGCCCCGATCTTTCGGGGCGCTTATTGCGCTTAGAGCGCAAAATAGGGGATTGACGGGGCGGGAAAACTATGGTATACTGAAGAAAAAGGAGGTGAGGGTAACAGTGAAGGGGTCAAAAAGAATTTTCATCGCGTGTTTTGGATTTGCCGTACTTACGGCAATGGCGGCGTTTGTCGGGTGCGATCGGAAGTGTAAGCATGTGTGGGAAGCATCCGTTCATGCGCCCACTTGCGCATTGGAGGGCTATACGGACTATGTGTGTTCAGTGTGCGGAGAGCGCAAAGGGGGTGAAAGGGAGAAGATCGTGCCTGCCACGGGCGAACACTTGTGGCAAGAAGAATCCTGCTCCGTTTGCGGTACGTCGTATGCGGATTGGCTTCAAAAGGAGGGCTATGCTTTAGGGGACGAGTTCTACGACTTCACGCTGTCGGAAGACGGAACGTATTGCCTTTCCGCCTATCGAAGCGTACTTCCCGAAAAGGTCGTTTTGCCCTCGTCTCATCGGGGCAAGCCGGTCACGCGCGTCGGGAAACATGCCTTTCAAGGCTGCGAGCGCTTGCAAGAAATTGTGCTATTAAGGGGAATCTCCGAATTAGAGGACGGCGTCTTTTCCGATTGTAAGAATTTGACGAGTCTGATCGTTTCCGACGGTGTGACGAAAATCGGAGCGGGCGCTTTTTCAAATTGTGAGAACTTGACGAGCGTGTCGGTCGGAAATGCTTTGACCGTCATCGGCGAGAACGCATTTGCCCTCACGGGATATTCCAATCGGCAAGACAATTGGGAAAACAATGTGCTCTATCTGACGGCTTCGGATCAAAAGACGAGCTATCTGTTGGACGCAAAGCGGGAGCTTAGCGGAACGTGCGTCGTAAAGGAGGGGACGAAGACGATCGCCGACTTTGCCTTTTACGAGTGCGACAAGCTAACCGAAATCGTTTTGCCCGAAAGCGTGACGGAAATCGGACAATCCGCCTTTCGGGATTGCCGTAATTTGACAAGCGTGAGGATTCCGGATGGCGTCACGAGAATGGGCGCGTGTGCGTTTTGGAATTGCGGCGCGCTGAAAGCGCTCAAACTGCCGAGCGGATTGACAGGCATCGAGGCGAACGCCTTTTACAAATGTCGCAGCTTAGAGGCAATCGATCTTCCCAAAGGCGTGACGGAGATTGGCTATTCCGCATTTTACGGCTGTGAAGGATTGACGAGCGTAGCGCTTCCGGACAAAGTGAAAATTCTCGACGATTTCGCATTCGCACAATGCAAAGGGCTCGAGCGGGTGACGCTCGGAAACAGCTTGACGCGGTTGGGAAGATCGGCGTTTTCCGGGTGCGGGAAGCTCAGAGACGTGCTCCTCCCGGATAGCGTGACGGAACTCGGCGGCGGAGCGTTCTCCGAATGTCGCAGCTTGACGAGCATCGTCATTCCGGACGGCGTCATCGGCGTCGGAGAATCGTCCTTTTGGGGCTGTACTTCCCTTACCGACGTCGTCATCGGAGACGGAGCAACCAAAATCGGAAGGTATGCGTTTTACGAATGCGGCAATTTGACGAATATCGTCATTCCCGCCGGCATCGTCAGCGTCGGGGATTTCGCGTTTGACGGATGCGAACGGCTGACGGACGTCTTTTATCGGGGAAATCAAAGCCAATGGGAGAAGGTTCAAATCGGAGAAGGAAATGCTTTCCTGACGGGCGCAACCCTTCATTTCCAATGAAAAGGGACTTTGATTTTGAAGGGCTTGAAGGTTTGCCCGCCGCGCTTCAAAAAGAAAGTTGACAGCCGGAAAAAAAAGTGGTATACTTAGACATATGAAATTTTTCGCCATTGGGGATTTGCATTTATCGGGCAGAAATCCCAAGCCGATGAACATCTTCGGAAACAATTGGACGGGACACTTCGAACGCATTCAAAGGGATTGGCGGGAGAAGGTGGAAAAGGACGATGTGGTGCTCCTTGCGGGCGACCACAGTTGGGCGATGTCCCTTGAGGACGGGCTTTACGACGTCTCCCGCCTCGCCCCGCTCCCCGGGAAGAAGGTGCTCATTCGCGGCAATCACGACTATTGGTGGAGCGGCATTACCAAGCTTCGCTCTCTTCGCACCGACGAGAACTTTTTCTTCCTGCAAAACGACTGTGTTCGCTTTGGAAACGTGCTTTTTGTCGGCTCGCGCGGGTGGAGCTGTCCCGGAAGCGGCGACTACACCGAGGCGGACGAAAAGATTTACAAACGGGAAGCGGAGCGATTTCGCCTCGCCATCGAGCTTGCCGAAGGGGAGAGAGGGGCGGACGATCAGCTCGTCGTCCTCATGCACTATCCGCCCTTCACCATCAAGCGGGAGGACACCCTTTTTACGAGGCTGTTCGAGGCGCACGGCGTGCATTCCGTCGTATTCGGGCACATTCATGGCGCGCAGGCGTTTCCCCTCTTCTCCGAAAAGAACGGCATTTTTTACCATCTCGTCTCCTGCGACAAGCGGGCGTTTACCCTCACTGAGCTGAATTTTTCGGACAAAAACAAATAAACGACGAAAGGCGCTTTTCAGCGCCTTTTTTGCATATTTGCCCGATTTTTTGAAAAACGGCGTCTTTGTTTTTTTCAAACGCTTTACAAGCGAAAAAAAAGATGGTATAATTAAAATGTGTCCACACGAACGCTCAACGCGCATCTTTCGGCAGATTTCGGATCGTGTGAACACGCTCTAGAAAACAGCAGTCTTGAAAAGCGGTACGGGATGCCGACAAACTGTTCTATAAAGGCGTTTTGTTCTCTCCCGTAGCGTTGATGGGAGATTTTTTTATGGCGGTGATCTTGGATAAAGCGGCGATCGGAAGGACGCTCGTGCGCCTTTCCCACGAAATCGAAGAGAAAAACGAGGGGTGCGAAAATTTGTGCCTTGTCGGAATCAAGCGCGGCGGCGAAGTCGTGGCAAGGCGTCTTGCGGCGATTTTCAAAGAGCGGGGCATCGAGCTTCCCGTCGCGGGCATTTCCAACGCGCTTTATCGGGACGATCTCGTCAGCGAATACTTCGTCCCCTCTGCCGAAAAGAACGAACTCGGCTTTTCCGTCGAGGGCAAGACCGTCGTCCTTTGCGACGACATTCTTCACACGGGCAGAAGCGTGCGAGCTGCCATCGAGGCGATCTTCGCGCTCGGCAGACCTTCGTGCATTCGCCTTTTGGAACTCATTGACAGGGGAGGCAGGGAAGTCCCCGTACGCGCGGACTTCGTCGGAAAAAATGTGCCGACCTCTCACAGCGAATATCTGGTCGTGCGCTTTGAAGAGCTCGATCGGGAGGACTCCATTACCATAGAAAAAAGGTGACAATATGTTGAAAAGGAAGGATTTGCTCGGACTTTACGACACGTCTGCGGAGGAGATTTCGGAAATTTTATCGACTGCGGTCAACATGAAAAAGCTCCTTCTTCAGAACATCAAGAAATTGCCCCACATGCAGGGCAAGACGGTGACGACTCTTTTTTACGAAAACAGCACGAGAACGCGGGTGAGCTTCGAGCTTGCCGCCAAGTATTTGGGAGCGGGCACGGTCAACATTGCGGCGTCTTCCTCCTCCGTGCAAAAGGGGGAGACCCTCATCGACACGGGAAAGACGCTCGACGCGATGAAAAACGACGTCATCGTCATCCGCCACCCCATGGGCGGCGCGCCGAGGCTTCTTGCCAGGAACGTGCGGGCTTCCGTCGTCAACGGCGGGGACGGCATGAACGAACACCCGACGCAGGCGCTTCTGGATTTTTACACCATGCAGGAAAAATTCGGCTCGTTCAAGGGCCTTAAGGTCGCCATCCTGGGCGATATCAAGCACTCCCGCGTGGCAAAGTCCAACCTCTTCGGACTCACCAAGCTCGGCGCGGAAGTGAGAATGTACGCCCCGCAAACCCTGATTCCCAAGGATATGGACAAGATGGGCGCAAAGATTGCAAAGTCGCGCGAAGAAGCCATCGACGGCGCAGACGTCGTCATGGGACTTCGCATTCAGCTGGAGCGTCAGCAGGGCGGGCAGTTCCCTTCCCTTTCCGAATACAGCGAATTTTTCGGGGTGAATCGGGAGCTCATGCGCTACGCTTCGCCGCATGCCATCGTCATGCACCCCGGCCCCGTCAATCGCGGGGTCGAGCTGACGAGCACGCTCATCGACGCACCAAACAGCAAAATCGAGGAACAGGTCTTAAACGGCATTGCCGTCCGCATGGCGGTTCTGTTCCTCTTAACGCAAAACAGGGAGGCTTAACATGATCTTAAAGAACGCAAACGTCGTCTTTCGGGACGGAGTGAGAAGGGCTGACCTTCGCATCGAGGGCAAAAAGATCGTCGAGATTGCCGAGCAGATCGAAGGCGAAGGGCTTGACTTGACGGGACTTACCGTTTTCCCGGGCATCATCGATATGCACGTCCACTTAAGAGAGCCGGGCTTCGAATACAAAGAGGACATCGAGAGCGGCTCGAGAGCCGCCGTCAAGGGGGGCGTCACGCAGGTTTGCTGTATGCCCAACACCTCTCCCGTCTGCGACAACGCCGCCGTCGCCTATTTTATCAAGCACAGGGGACAAGACGTCGGGCTTGCCAAAATTCACCCCATCGGGGCGATCACCAAAGGGGAAATGGGCGAACAGCTCTCCGAGATCGGCAAGATGAAGGAGCAGGGCGTCGTCGCCCTTTCGGACGACGGAAAATCCGTCGTCTCCTCCAAGATCATGCGCTTTGCGATGGAGTACGCCTCCAACTTCGATCTCATCTGCCTTTGCCACTGCGAGGACAAAGACCTTGTGGACGGCGGAGTTGTTCACGAAGGGTACTATTCCACGCTCACGGGGCTCAAGGGCATTCCCCGTGCGGCGGAGGACATCATGATTGCAAGGGAAATCTGCCTTGCGCAGAGTCTCGATCTGCCCGTCCACATCTGCCACGTTTCGACGTACAGCGGGGTGCAGCTCATTCGCGCCGCCAAGCAAAACGGCGTCAAGGTGACTGCCGAGACTTGCCCGCACTACTTCGCAGCGACGGACGAAATCATTTCCTCCTTCGACTCCAACACTAAGGTCAATCCGCCCATTCGCGAGGAGCGGGACAGGCAGGAGATCATCCGGGGGCTTCAGGACGGCACCATCGACTGCATCGTCACCGATCACGCGCCCCATCATCAGAACGACAAAAACGTCGAATACAACATGGCGGCGTTCGGCATTTCGGGTATCGAGACGAGCTTTTCCTTCGCCATTACCTACCTTTACGAAACGGGTCTGATGACCCTTCCCGAAATTGCGGACAAGATGAGCTATCGTCCCGCCAAGCTCTTAAAGCTCGAAGGCGGTCAGATCGCGGTGGGAGAGGTTGCCGACCTCTGCATTGCAGACCTTAGCGAGAGCTACGTGGTCGATTCTTCCAAATTCGTTTCCAAGGGCAAGAACACCCCCTTTAACGGCTATACCTTAAAGGGCGTCGTCAAATATACGTTTGTAGACGGTGAAATCAAATACTGCGAGGAATCTCTATGATCGATCAACTCATTGAAGCAATCGTGGCAAAGCAAAACCCCACCTGCGTGGGGCTGGATACTTCCTTTGACTACCTTCCCGACGAGATGAAGGAAGGCGTCTGTTCCTTCGAGGGGGCGGCAGAGGCAATTCTCGCCTTCAACAAGGGAATCGTGGACGCCGTGTGCGATCTCGTCCCTGCGGTGAAGGTGCAGATCGCCTATTACGAAATGTACGGAGAAGAGGGGCTCAAGGCGTTTCGCGAGACGTGCGCTTACGCCAAGGAGAAGGGGCTGTTCGTCATTGCCGACTGCAAGCGCAACGACATCGGCTCGACCGCTTCCTGCTATGCAAAGGCGTATCTTGGCGAGACTTCTATCGGCGACAAGGCGATCGAGGCGTTTCCCGCCGATATGCTCACCGTCAACGGCTATCTCGGCTCGGACGGGATTCTTCCCTTTACGGCAGAGTGCGAAAAGGGAAACAAGGGCATTTTCGTCCTCGTCAAGACTTCCAACCCTTCGGGAGATGAAATTCAGAATTTAAAGCTCGAGGACGGCAGGACGATTTACGAGCTCATGGGCGAAATGGTTGAAAAGTGGGGCGAGAGCACGATCGGAAAATACGGCTACTCCGCCGTCGGCGCAGTCGTCGGCGCGACCAAACCCGAAGAGGCGAAGCGACTGAGGGGAGAGCTCAGACACACCTTCTTCTTGATTCCCGGTTACGGCGCGCAGGGCGCAAATGCCGCCATGCTCAAGAACTGCTTTGACGAGAACGGAATCGGCGGCATCGTCAACAACTCCAGAGGAATCCTCTGCGCCTATCGCAAGAAGGGCGGAACGTATGCGGAGGCGGCAAGGGCTGCCGTCGTCGAGATGCAGAAAGATCTCTCTTCTACCATCGGAGTCATGCAATGCGCGAAATAAAGGTTGAAATTCTCGAAAATAAAGAAATTGCGGAAAACATCTATGCGTTGACCTTTTCCGTTCCCTCTGATCTTGCGAAGGAAGTGAGACCCGGACAGTTCGTCAACCTCTCGACGGGGGAGCAAAACCTTCTCCTCAAACGTCCCTTGGGCGTGTGCAGAAAGACGGATTCTTCCGTCACCGTCTGTTATCAGGTCAAAGGAGTGGGGACGAGGGCGTTGTGCCTTCGGAAACGGGGAGACGTCCTTTCCGCTCTGCTTCCGCTCGGCAACGGCTTCTATTTAAAGCCCGAAGAGAAAAAAGTCGCCCTCATCGGCGGCGGAGTGGGGGTGTTCCCCCTCTTATCCGTTGCGGAGGGGTATCAGGGCAGGGCGTTTACCTCCTATCTCGGCTTCCGCAACCAAAATGCGATTTGCTTTTTGAACGAATTTGCAGAGCGCTCCCGCGTCGTCCTCGGGACGGACGACGGAAGCGTCGGCGAAAAGAAGAACGCCGTGCAGCTCTTCCTGGAAGATTACGAAGAGGGCGCGTTCGACGTGATTTTTGCCTGCGGCCCTCCCGTCATGCTGAAAGCGTTGCAGCAGGCGGTGAAGGAAAGGGGCGTAAAAACGCCATGCTTTGTTTCCCTCGAAGAGAGAATGGGGTGCGGAATCGGCGCTTGCCTCGTCTGCGTGTGCAATCTCACGAACGGCGAACATGCCAGGGTGTGCAAGGACGGCCCTGTCTTTTCCATCGGGGAGGTGAACTTGTAATGGCTGATTTGAGGACGACAATTTGCGGCGTTTCCTTCCAAAATCCCGTCATCGGGGCTTCCGGAACGGTGGGATTCGGCAGAGAGCTTGACGAGTTTTACGACGTGGGTCAACTCGGGGGAATTTCCTCCAAAGGACTCACTCTCGAAAAGAGGCTTGGAAATCCCACGCCCCGCATTGCGGAGGGAAGGAGCGTTATCTTAAACGCCGTGGGGCTGCAAAACCCCGGCGTCGATCACTTCATCGAAAAAGACTTGCCTTGGCTGAAATCCAAGGGCACGGTCGTCATCGCCAACGTGGCGGGCAAGACGGTGGAGGACTATCACGATATCTGCGAAAAGCTGGACGGGTTGGTCGATTTTGTCGAATTGAACATCTCCTGTCCCAACGTGCGCAGCGGCGGCATGGCGTTCGGCATTCGCCCGGAGACGATCGCGGAGGTGACGAGGACGGCAAAATCCGCACTCGGAAAGACGCCTCTCATCGTCAAGCTCTCTCCCAACGTCGAGAGCATTGCCATAAATGCGTGCGCGGCGGAATCGGCGGGGGCGGATTGCGTCTCTCTCGTCAATACCTTTACGGGTATGGTCATCGACATCGAAAGGCGGCGTCCCGTCATTGCCAACAATACGGGCGGCGTTTCGGGCGAGGGCATCAAGCCGATTGCCGTTCGAATGGTCTACGAAGTGGCGAAGGCGGTGAAAATTCCCGTCATCGGCATGGGCGGCATTGCGACGGCGGAGGACGCCATCGAGTTTATGATGGCGGGCGCGTTCGCGGTGCAGGTCGGTACGGCGAATTTTACAAACGTGTATGCCATGCCGAACATCATAGCGGGAATGAACGCCTGGTGCGATCGGCACAAGATCAAGAGCATTACCGAGCTTGTCGGAACGGTTCGGATGAACTAGGAGGACGATATGACTTACAAAGAGGAATTTATCAAATTCATGGTGGAGTGCGGCGTGCTCAAATTCGGCTCTTTTACCTTAAAGAGCGGTAGGCAAGCGCCCTACTTCATCAACACGGGCAACTATAAGACGGGGGCACAGCTTGCGCGCCTCGGGAAATACTACGCGGCTTGCATTGAGGAGCACGGGCTTTCGGCAGATACCCTCATCGGCCCTGCCTATAAGGGGATTCCCCTTGCCGTCGCTGCGAGCATTGCCCTTTTCAACGATTACCATAAAGAGCTCAACTACTGCTTCGATCGCAAGGAAGTGAAGGATCACGGCGAGGGCGGGCTCTTCGTCGGGAAGAGCCTGGAGGACGGCGAGCGGGTGATTCTCATCGAGGATGTCATGACGAGCGGCAAGGCGCTGCGCGAAATGCTGCCCAAGATTGAGGCGAGCTCCAAGGTGCAAATCGTCGGTATGGTCATTTCCGTGGACAGAATGGAGCGGGGGCTTGCGTCCGATCTCTCCGCCGTTCAGGAAGTCGACAAAGAGTTCGGCGTCAAGGTGTATTCCATCGTCAATATGAACGATATTATCTCCGCAATCGAGCGCGGCGTCATCGGAGGGAAGGAGTATCTTCCCGCAATGAAGGCATATCGCGAGACTTACGGAGTAAATATATAATTATACGGAGGTAAAAATATGTATTGCAAAAAGTGCGGTCTGCCCCTCGAAGAGGGCACGAAAGTCTGCCCTTCCTGCGGGGAGCCGGTCGAAGAGGTGGAAGTGACCATCGAAGAGCCTCAGACTGAGGAGAAGACGGAGAACAAGAGCTTTGAGGATAAGGCGAAGGAGACCTTCCAACAGTTTACCGACACGGAAGACAAGACCAATGATTTCGATCCCAAGGACATCGAGAACAACAAGGTCATTTCCCTGTTCGCTTATCTGGGAATTTTGTTCCTTATTCCTCTGCTTGGGGCGAAAGACTCCAAGTATGCGAGATTCCATGCCAATCAGGGACTCGTGCTCTTCATCTTCGACCTCATTGTCGGCGTGGTTTGCGGCGTCAGCTCGGCAATTCTCATGTTCATTCCCGTCGTGGGCGTTATCATCGGAGGACTCGTCTCTGCGGCTTTGGGTATTTTCACCATCGTTCTCGTGGTTTTGGGCATCTGCAACGCCGTCACGGGCAAGGCAAAGAGATTGCCTTTGATCGGAAAATTCAATCTTCTTTCTTAAGGCGCTTGCAAAGAAAGGATAGTGGATTTTAAAAGAGAAAAGCGAGGAAAATTATATTATTTTTCTCGCTTTTTAAATGCAAAGGAGTAACGCTTATGTTGGATCAAAAGGGATTCGATTTGTGGGCAGACGGTTACGATGAAGAGGTAGGGCTTTCCGACGAAGACCAAACGTATCCTTTTGCGGGATATAAAGGCGTGTTGGGGAGAATTTATCAAATCGTAAGATCGAAAGAAAATGCAAAAGTGCTCGATCTCGGTTTCGGGACGGGAACGCTCGCGAAAAAGCTGTATGAAAACGGCTGCGAAGTATGGGGACAGGATTTTTCGGACAGGATGATTGCAATCGCAGGGGCCAAAATGCCTTCCGCCCATTTGTTTCAGGGAGATTTCTCTTTGGGCTTGGCAGAGCCGCTTTTGCACCGCTCCTATGATTTTATCGTCGCAACGTACTCGCTGCATCATCTGAGTGATGAGGAAAAGATAGATTTTCTTCGGGATTTGATCGGTCGGTTAAACGAGGGCGGCGCAATCCTGACCGGAGACGTTGCGTTTGCAAACAGGCGGGATTTGGAAGAATGTCGCAAAAATGCCGGCGAAGAATGGGATGACGAAGAAATCTATTTCGTGTACGACGAACTACAAAGGGCATTTCCGACCATGCAATTCGAGCGGATTTCACATTGCGCCGGGGTGTTGTCTTTGGTGCGCTGAATTTTAATTTTTATTTGCATGAAAAAACAGGGAGAAGTGGCATCTCCCTGTTTTTTGCGTTCTGATCGGCGTTTTCAAACGCCGATGCTGATAGCGCTCTTCTTATTTTACGATGGTGGAGAGAATGGCGTCGGGCACTTGTTCGTAGCGAACGAAGGTCTCGGTGAACTTGCCCCTTCCCTGCGTGATGGCGCGAAGGGTGGTGGCGTAAGTCTGGATTTCCGCTTTGGGGGCTTCCGCGGTGATGACCTGCATTTCGTCGAGGGTATCCATGCTCAAAATTCTACCCCTGTGCTTGTTGAGATCTCCCAAAACGTCCCCGAGGTATTGATCGGGTACGGCGATCTTCATCTTCATGATGGGCTCCAAAAGGACGGGACTTGCCTTTTTTAAGCCGTCCTTAAAGGCGAGTTCCGCCGCCGCTTTAAAGGCTGCTTCCGAGGAATCGACGTCATGGTAGCTTCCGTCGTACAAAACCGCTTTCAGGTTGATGACGGGGTATCCCGCGAGCACGCCGTGGGGAAGGCATTCGATGATGCCCTTTTCGACTGCGGGAATGTATTGTTTGGGCACGGTTCCGCCGACGATTTCTTCCGCAAATTCGAAATCCTGTTCGCTCGGCTCGAAGCGCATTTTGCAATGACCGTACTGTCCGTGTCCGCCCGACTGCTTTTTGTGTTTGCCTTCGGCAAGGGCTGTGGCGCGAATGGTCTCCTTGTAGGCGATGAGGGGCGTTCTGAGGTCTGCGTCCACGTCGAACTTGCGCTTTAACTTCTTGCACAAAACGTCAAGCTGCGTCTCGCCCTGTCCGCCGATGAGCGTTTCGCCCGTGTCGGGGTCTTTGGAGACGGTAAAGCTCTTGTCTTCCTCGGCGAGCTTGGAAAGCCCCGCAAAGATTTTGTCCTCCGTGCCTCTCTTTTGCGCATAGACCGCCATATAGATGGAGGGCTTGGGGAAGAGGATGGGGTCGAATTGGACGGGTGCGGACTTGTCGCAGAGGGTGTCGCCCGTATTGGTCGCGGTGAGTTTGGAGACTGCGCCGATGTCGCCCGCGCAAAGCTCGGGAACGGATTCCTGCTTTTTGCCGTTGACGACGTACACGGCGTTGATGTGTTCCTCCACGCCGGAGTTGGGGTTTAAGACGGTCATTCCGGGGCGGAGAACGCCGCGGTTGACGCGCAGGTAATTGAGCTTTCCGACGTAAGGGTCGATCGCCGTTTTAAAGACTTGCGCCGCAAAGGGCTTGCTTTCCTTGCAGGCGATTCCGACGACGGTGTTTTCCGTCAGGTCGAGGGCGGGCAGCTCTCTGCGCTCCGCCGCCTGCGGCATGTATTTGACGATCTCGTTCATGAGGTTGATGACGCCTCTGTTTTGCAGTGCGCTTCCCGCCATGACGGGGATGGTGTTGATGGCAAAAATGCCCTTTCGAATGCCGTGGATCGTCTCTTCTCTGGTCAGGTGGGCTTCCTCAAAGTACTTTTCGAGAAGAACGTCGTCGTTTTCGGCTGCCGTCTCCATCAGGGAGTACTGCATTTCTTCGACTTCGGCTTCCTGATCCTTGGGAATTTCGATTTCGATCGGGCCGGAGGTGCTGAAGCGGTACGCTTTTTCCGTGAGGGCGTTGATGATACCGGTCATCTTGTTGCCGTCCATGATGGGGATCTGGATAGGTGCGATCTTGCCGTGATATTTTTCCTTCAGGGCGTTGACCGTCCCACGGTAATCCGCGTTTTCCTTGTCCATGCCGTTTAAGAAGATGACGAGGGGCTTTTTCATTTTCAGGCAGAGGGAGATTGCCTTTTCCGCTCCGACGGAGACGTCGCCCTCCGCGCCCATGACGACGAGCGCCGCGCCGCACGCGCGGAGCGCTTCGTTGAGCTCTCCTTCATAATCGTAAAATCCGGGGACGTCCAAGAGGTTGAGCTTGGTCTCCTTCCAGAACGTGTGCATGATGGAGAGAGAGATGGAACTCTTCTTGGCAATCTCCTGTTCGTCAAAGTCGGATACGGTGTTTCCCGTCTCCGTTTTGCCCATACGGTCGATGCTTCCGCCATTGAATAAAATGGCTTCGCACAGAGTTGTCTTGCCCTTGCCACTATGCCCGATGACTGCGATGTTGCGAATGTCTGTTGCTGAAATGCTCATAATATAAGATTCCTCGTTATCATACTCGGTGAAAACCACCTGAATGTATTATAACGGAAAACGAAGAAAAGTGCAATACCCAACCGAAAAATTTTTTCAGAATTTGATCGATTTTTTTTAGAAATCGACGGATATTTTGATCAAGAAGGTGCGAGAATCAAAAAATATGATTCATGCGATAAAAAAATCGAATTGATTTGCGCCTTAAGACAGCTTTGCAAACACGAAACCGCGATCCCGGAAATAGGAAATGATCGAGGGGAGAGCCTCTGCGGTGGCGCGGTGGGTGGTCGAATCGTGGCACAAAAGGACGACCTGATTCTTTCCCTCGGCGGTTTTGACGGTCGCCTCATACAGCTCCTTTGCGGTGGGGCGAGCGAGTTCCTCGTCTCTGCAGCAGCAGTTCCAGTCGATGTAAGTATAGCCCGCCTTTTTGACCGCTTTCTTCAGCTCCTCGCGGACGGAAAACGAGCCGCCGGGAAAGCGGTAGATGGTGGGAGAAATTCCCGTCAGAGACTCGATTTTGCGCCTTGTTCTTTCAATGTCGGTTAGGAGTGATTCCGCAGAAGCGTAGATTTTCCGGTATTCGTGGGTGTAAGTATGAATGCCGATGGCGTGCCCTTCCGCATAAATGCGCTTGACCAAGTCCTCCCGCTCTTCCATCTGCGCTCCCACCAAAAAGAAGGTCGCGGGGACTTTTTCCTTTTTCAGGACGTCGAGAACGAGCGGCGTCACGCGGTCGCTCGGCCCGTCGTCGAAGGTGAGATAGACCGTCTTGGTTTCGGCAAAGGAGAATACGGTTTTTTCGTAGATTTTGCCCGAGGAGAGCGCAAAAAAGAGGGCGAGGGCGAGTAGAAAGGCTGTGAGTAGCGTTCGACTGTGTTTCATAAAATTATTTTGGCAAAATTCGCCCTCACTTATTTACAAACGAGCATGGTTGTGATAAAATACAGCTATGAATTTTACGGCACTTTACGGCAATTTTTGCAACAAACGGGAAATCGAAAGGCGGTATGCTTCGCTCGAGGAGAAATGCAGAGCGGCGGGCCCTTCCACGGCATTCTACTCTTCGCCGGGACGGGCGGAAATCCTCGGAAATCACACCGATCATCAGGCGGGGGAGGTCATTGTTTCGGCGCTCTCCTGCGACATCGTCGCGGGCGTCGCAAAGCGCGACGATGGAGTGGTGGAGATCTGCTCTGCGGGGTTTTCGCCCATTCGCTTTTCCGTGAAGGATACGACGCCCAAGGACGGAGAGAAAGGGCGGAGCGCTTCGATCGCGAAGGGCATCGTCGCCGCACTTCGGGCAAAGGGGTATGAGGTCGGAGGATTTTCCGCCTATACCGACAGCACCGTCTTTCGCGGGGCGGGCGTCTCCTCTTCGGCGGCGTTTGAAGTGCTGGTTGCGGAAATCTGCAACGACTTGTACCTTGGCGGAAGGCTTTCGAAGACGGAAAAGGCGGTCGTCGCCCAATTTGCCGAGAATGAATACTTCGGCAAGCCCTGCGGGCTTCTGGATCCTTGCGGTGTTTCCTACGGGGGCTTGAATCGCATTGACTTTAAGCATCCCGAAAGCCCCGTGGTGGAACGGCTTGCCCTTCCCAAAGGGTATGCTCTCGTTCTCGTCAATACGGGCGGCTCGCATTCGGGACTCACCGAATATTACGCCTCGATCAAGGAGGAAATGAGCGAAGTTGCGCGCTTCTTTTCCAAGAAAACGCTGCGCGAAGTGCCTTATTTCCTCTTCCTCGATCGCGTAAACAGGCTCAGGGAGAAGTTCGGCGAGCGCGCCGTCCTGCGTGCGCTACACTATTTTGACGAAAACAGGCGGGTGGATCTTGCCGCCAAAGCGCTAAAAGAGGGGAATGTCTCTTGCTTTTTGGAACAGGTTTCCCGTTCGGGAAGGAGTTCGGTTGCCTATCTGCAAAACGCCTTCGTCCCGGGAAGCACGGTGCAGCCCATCTTGCTGGCGCTTGCGCTCTCCGAACGCATCGTCAAGGACGGCGCGGTGCGCCTCCACGGCGGAGGGTTTGCGGGAACGATTCTCGCCGTGTTGAAGGAAGAGGAGACGGCAAAGTATCTAAGCGAAATGAAAAAAGTATTCGGGGACAAGAACGTCTTTTTGGCAAGGCTGCGTTCCCTCGGCGCGTGTCGCGTCAAATAGGAGAAGTATGGTAGAAAAAAGAGTATTCGGAAAGACAAAGAGCGGTGAAGTCGTGTATGCTTTCACAGTCAAAGACGGAGAGAGAAGCGCGGTGATTTTAACTTACGGCGGGGCGGTACAGAGCCTCGTCGTGCCCGATCGGGAAGGGAATCCCGTCGACGTGCTTTTGGGCTACGATACCCTGAGAGAGTACGAGGAAGGGGACGCCTTTTTCGGTGCGCTCATCGGACGAGTGGGAAATCGCCTCGGAGGCGCGAAGTTTTCCATCGATGGAACGGAATATCGGGTTTCCCGCAACGAGCCCTTTCATTCCCTGCACGGGGGCTTTCGCGGGTTTGATAAGGTCGTTTGGCAGGGCGAAGAGATCGAAAACGGAGTGAAGCTTTCCTATCTTTCGAAGGACGGGGAGGAGGGGTATCCCGGGAATTTGCAGGTCGAGGTAAGATATACCTTTTTCAACGGAGAATTTTCCGTCGACTATCACGCTGTTTCGGACAAAGCGACGGCGATCGCGATGACTTGGCACGGCTACTTCAACCTCAACGGCGCAGGAAGAGAAAGCGGGACGGATAACTTTCTTCAAATCAGGTCGGATGAAATCCTCCCCTCGGACGAAAATCTCCTTCCGACGGGGGAGTTCAGGAAGGTGAAGGGGACGCCTTTTGATTTTAACGAGGCAAAGCGCATGGGGAAAGATCTCTTTGCGGACGATATCGACTTAAAGCACGGAAAAGGGTACGATCATTGTTTCTTGCTCAGGAACGGCAAGCGGTTTGAAAAATGCGCTGAAGCGTATTCCGAGCGGACGGGAATTTGCATGGAATGCTTTACCGATCTGCCTGCGTTGCAGCTTTACAGCGCAAACTATGTCGATCAGAAGGGCAAGGGCGGCTATTATGCGCCGAACTGTGCCTATGCGTTGGAGGCACAGGCGATCACGAACAATCTGAACGTCCCTGCCTATGCGAAGCTCTCTTCTTCCCTCTATCGGGCGGGAGAGGAGTATCGGTACAGGACGAGTTATCGATTCGGAGTGAAACAATGAAGCTCTATCTGACGTCGAGCCACGTCGGAACGTATCGGGGAGAAGCGCCCTCTTATCGGGGGCTTAACCCTGCCAACGGTCTTGTGGAAGAATTGAAAAAGGATTGGAAGGAGGGAAAGTGTCTTCAGTTTGCTTCCTCGCCCGATGCCTACGAGCTTAACGATTGGTATCGGGCGGACTTGGAACGGGTTCTGATCGAAACGGGGTTAAAGGTCTCCTGTGTGCATTTGTGCGACGGGAGAAATCCGGAAATCGTCGAACGGATTGATGAGTACGACTTCGTCTTTTTGAGCGGAGGACACGTCCCTACGGAGAACGCCTTCTTTCATGCGCTGTGCTTAAAGGAAAGGCTAAAGGGCTTTGACGGTATCGTCATGGGCGTCAGTGCGGGAAGCATGAACTGCGCTTCGCTCGTCTATGCGCAGCCCGAGCTGGAAGGGGAAACTTCTCCGCTCTATCGGCGTTGGATCGAAGGGCTTGGCTTGACGGAGATTAATGTGCTGCCGCACTATCAGGCGTGCAAAGACGACGTCGTCGACGGCAAGCGCGTCTTTGAAGACATTGCCTATCCCGACAGCTTTGTGCATCCTATGATTGCGATTCCCGACGGAAGCTTCCTCTTGCGGAGGGAAGGGAAAGAAGTGCTTCACGGAATCGGCTATCGCATTCAAAACGGAACAATCGAAGAAATTCATAACTTATAACAGTTTGCCCAGGCAAATTGTGAGACAAAATAGCCTTTTTAGCGTCCCGAAAAGTATTCGGGCGCTTTTTTTGACACGAATATTGTTAATAAAAACGCAAAAACAAAGTAGAATAAGGAATAGCGAAGCAAAGGGAAAGGAAAGAAGCGAGAGGGAGCAAGAAAATCCTGATTCGTATCAAAACGCACAAAATTTGGGAAAGGCGGAAAAGAAGAGAGGGGAAGGGAAAAAGAGGAGATCAGGGGAAGAAAAAAGCTTTGTTTTGGTGGAGAAAGAGGGGAGTGGGTGAAATATACAAACATATACAATAAAATATACAGATTGTATAAGTTGTATATTCAGTGTATTTATAAACTATGCCAGACATTGTAATAATAAAACATGACATAAAAAAAGAGATTTTGACAGAAATCACCTTTTTCTTATCTTTGACATAGGATGTTAGCGAGATACGTTGGAGGAACGAAAGATGCAATGGCTTTACACGCTTCCTGTGCCTGTTCAGGCACTCATTTTATCCCTTTTTACCTGGTTTATGACCGCGTTGGGCGGTTTTTTCGTGTTTTTTTCCAAGCGGTTTTCGGAAAAATTGATGACATTTCTGACCGCTGTTTCCGCCGGAATCATGATCGCGGCTAGTTTTTTTTCTCTCCTTTTGCCCGCGTTGTCTTATGAAGCGCCCATCCCCATCGGGGTGGTCGTCTTTTTGGGCTTTTTGATCGGCGGCGGCATGATTCCCCTTGTCGACCTCTTTCTTGGTCGTCTTTTTCGGGGGCGAGAGACGTCTTCCATGCTATTGGTGGGGTCTGTGACCTTACACAACATTCCGGAAGGCATGGCAATCGGCGTGGCGCTCGGCGCTTCGGGAGGATATGCTTCCTTTATCGCGGGATTTTCTTTGGCGCTTGGGATCGGCATTCAGAATTTTCCCGAGGGGCTTTGCGTTGCCATGCCCTTGAAGGCAGCCGGGAAATCGTCCGGATACTCCTTTTTCATCGCGCAGTTGAGCGGTGCGGTGGAGATTGCAGCCTGCGTGCTCGGCGCCGTTTTCGTGTCCTTTTCGTCTGCTCTTCTTCCGTGGGTTCTTTCCTGCGCGGCGGGCGCGATGATTGCCGTCGTCTGTTCCGAGCTTATCCCCACATCCTTTGAAAAGGGGAAGGGGCTTCCCACGCTCGGCGTTATTTTCGGGTTTGCCTTGATGATGATTCTTGACGTACTTTTGTCTTAAAAGGGTGGAAAAACTCTTTGAGCATAGAAAAATGCCGACCGGTACCGGTCGGCATTTTTGCTATTATGCGTGACGTAGGTTTTCATTGGTTGTGTTTGGGCGGAGCGCCGAGGAAAGAATAGAAGGCGCATTCGATGTTTGCGTTCCATAACTTCTTCTTTTTGTCCGCTCTTTTTCCGAAGTATCTCTCGGCTTCGGGAAGTCCTGAAATAAAGTATGCGCTCCAATTGTCGAGGGAGGAATAAACTGTTCCAAACGCTTTCATCAGCCCTTTTGCCTCTTCTATGTCTGACAGACGTTCGCCATACGGCGGGTTGGAAAGGAGAATCCCGTAGGAAAAACTGCTTTGAAAGTCTTTGACATCGGCAACTCGAAAGGAAATCGCCTGTTCGACGCCTGCCCGTTTGGCATGGTATTTTGCGATGGAAATGGCTTCTTTGGAGAGATCTCCCCCAAAAATCGTCAGCTTTTTGCGTAAAATCAGGTCGTTTGCCTCTTCCTTTGTCTGACATAGTATTCCTTTTTTGACGCACTTCCAGCGTTCGAAGTCAAAGTTTCTCTTCAGTCCGGGTGCGATCTTCAACGATCGCATTGCCGCTTCGATGGGGATGGTGCCGCTTCCGCAAAACAGATCGGCGAGGGGCTTGTCGGGGTGATAGTATGTCAGATCAAGTAGTGCCGCCGCCGTCGTTTCCTTTAAGGGTGCGCTGTAAGCAAGCGTTCGGTATCCCCGTTTGTGAAGTCCCTCTCCCGAAGTGTCGACGGTGATCGTCGCCTTGTCCTCGTAAATTGAACAGCCCACGATAAAGCGCTCTCCGCTTTCGTCCAGGCGAGGGGAACGAAGGTGCAATTTTTCGGAAAGCCGTTTGACGATCGCCTTTTTTACGATGCCGCCCGCCGCCTTGATCGCCCCTAGCGCGCTTTTATAACTCTTTCCGTCGATGCGAATCTCGGAATGGGCGGTCATATATTCCTCCCACGGAATCGCATAGACGCCGTCGAAGAGCTCGTCGAAGTTGGTTGCGGGAAAGCATGCAAGCTCGATTAAGACGCGCTCTCCGCTCCTCAAAAAGACGTTGAGCTTTGCAACGTCTTCCCATTCTCCCTTGACGGCGATTCTGCCGTTTTGGGCGGGATTTTCGGGATACCCCAAATGCGTCAGTTGTCTCTTTACGACCTGTTCCAGCCCGGAGGCGCAGGGAATGAGTAGTTTCATGCTTTCATTATAGCACACTTTCCCGTTTCGGACAAGTTTTTTGGCGTTTTTTTCCGTATGGGAACAAATATGCACTGTTTGGAACAAAGATGCACAGCCTTTCCCCTTGTTTTTTTTCGGGGATATGGTATACTTGAATTGTTCCAAATCCTTGCAAATGCACTCCCTTTGTTGTATAATAAAAAGGTATTGTATCCAATAAAGGAGTTGTTTTATGGAACTGAAAGATTACTTGAATGCTTCCTATACGGCGTATCAGGCGGTGCAGGGAGCGAAATCTCTCCTTTTGTCGTCGGGCTTTGTCCCGTTGAAGGAAACGGAGTCTTGGCATCTCGAGCGGGGCGGGAAATATTTTGTCGAGCGGAACGGAAGCAGCCTCATTGCGTTTTGCGTGGGTACGCCCGACTATTTCAAAATCGTCGCATCTCACACCGATTCTCCCTGTTTAAAGCTCAAGGAAAATCCCGCGATGGAGAGGGACTCTTTTGTGCGGTGGAACGTCGAGCCTTACGGCGGCGGAATCTGGTATTCTTTTTTTGATCGTCCCTTGAAGGTTGCAGGCAGAGTTGCCGTGAAAGAGGGGAACGGCATTCGCATGGAAAACGTGGTCAGCCCGTATACCTTGACCATTCCCTCTTTGGCAGTGCACATGAATCGAGGCGTCAACGACGGCTTTTCCGTCAATCCGCAGGTTGATTTGCTGCCGCTTGCGGCTTTGGGGGCGTGTGACTTATTTTCCGGCTTGACGAGCGAAGAGGTACTTTCTTATGATTTGTACGTCGTTCCCGCAGAGGCTGCCTATGAAAGCGGCGTGCACGGGGAATTTCTCACCGCTCCGAGGCTCGACAATCTGACGAGCGTCTTTTCCTCTCTTCTCGCCTTAACGGAAGCGGAAGGGGACGGAATTTGCGTTGCGGCGCTCTTTGACAACGAAGAGGTGGGCAGCCGCACCTTGCAGGGCGCGGGGTCTGACTTTTTGCGGCGTACCCTCAACAAAATAGGCAGATGCTTGGGTATTTCGGTAGAGGTTTACGCAAAGAGCTATTTCGTTTCTCTCGACAACGCGCACTCCGTTCATCCCAATCATCCCGAAAAATGCGATCCCACGAATCGCCCCGTTCTGGGCGGCGGAGTGGTGATCAAGAACCACGCGAACAAGGCTTACACCACGGACGCACTCTCTTCCGCCATCGCCAAGCTCATCTTTGAGAGGGCGGGGGTCAAGTATCAGCTCTTTTTCAATCGATCGGACGCTCGCTCGGGCGGGACGCTCGGCGCGATCAGTCAGGGTCAGATTTCCGTTCCGACCGTCGATCTGGGGATTGCGCAGCTTGCGATGCACTCTGCCGTCGAGACGATGGCTTCCTCCGATTTTGAACACCTTTTGAAGGGATTAAAGGCAATTTATTCCGCTTCTATCCGCATAGATGGCGATAAAATCGTCGTTGAATAGTACTATGTCAGACATAATAGGAGGGTAGAGAATGGAATTTGAGCTGTTTTTGCTGGGTTGGCTTCAGGAGTTTTGCCGGAATCCCGTCAATGATTTTTTATTCGTACAGATTACGCGGCTCGGCGAGCATGGATTGTTCTGCATTTTTCTCGCCGCTCTCTTCTTCGTGGATCAAAGGACGAGGAAAGTCGGCTTGATCGTGGCAATCGCGCTGTTATTTGACTTTCTTTTGTGCAATCTTTCGTTGAAGCACATTTTCAACCGCACGAGACCGTATGAATACGTTGACGTCGCGCTCTTGGTAGAGCGTCCGCACGACGCATCTTTCCCTTCCGGGCACACCGCAATTTGCTTTTCGCTCGCCTTTTCCCTCTTCTTTTGCAGGGTAAAGGGGTGGAAAGCCGCTATGGGCGTTTCCGCGCTCGTCGCCTTTTCCCGCCTCTATTTGCACGTTCATTTCCCGACGGACGTATTGGGAGGGCTGCTCTGCGGTTTGCTTGCAGGGCTGTTTGCGTCCTTCTTCTATTCCATGATTTCAAAGCCGAAAGGTTTAAAGGAGAATCTATGCGCCTCTCATCCTTTTTCTATCTGGCAGGGTTCGGGATCAAGACCATCCTCTTTCACAAGAAGGATCCCATCTTAGGCACCGTCATTCTGACCGACAAATGCAATTTAAAGTGCAAGCACTGTTCCGTCAATAATCTGACGGCAATCGTGCACCCTTACGCCCAAATCAAGGAGGAAATGAACACCCTCTACTCCATGGGCGTTCGCATTCTGTTCTTCTGCGGAGGGGAGACCTTCCTTTGGAAGAGCGAAAAAAAGACGCTCCGCGATCTCGTCAAGGAAGCGAAGGAGATGGGCTTTCTCATCGTCAACGTCGTGACGAACGGGACGTTTCCCATTAATCTGCCCGAAGCCGACCTCATCTTGTTGAGCCTTGACGGGGACAGAGAGCGGCACAATCTCATTCGCGGGGATACCTACGATACGATTATGAAGAACGTCGAGGGGGCGACGAAGGACAACATCTGCTTCTACATGGCGATCAATCAGATCAACAAGGGGGCAATCGAGCACGTCTGCCGTAAGGCAAAGGAGCTGAAAAACGTGCGGGCGGTTTCCTTCAACTTCCATACGCCCTATCCCGATACCCGTCAGCTCGCCCTTTCCAAAGAGGAGAAGCAGGCGTGCGTCGACGTCATCTGCCGCATGATGAAGGAGGGTGTTCCCGTCTTTAATTTAAAGAGCGCGTTTCCCTATCTCGTGGAAAATAAATTTCCCACGCCCTGCCATCAGTGCCTCGTCATCGAGGACGGGAAGATCAGCACCTGCGGGCGCTGCATCGAGGTCGAGGGGCTCTGTGAAGAGTGTGGCTATTTCTTCGTCGCCGAATACACCCTTTTGTTCCAAGGCAAGCTTTCGATCGTCTTTGATATGTTAAAGACGTATCTCAAATACATATAGGTGATCGTATGAGCATTGCAACTTCTTTGGCGAGAGCATGGCTCACGCGCTCCTTTAAGCCCTTCACCTTTACCGCGGAAATGGACGAAACGCTCGACTTTGCCGAGTTAGAACGCTTCGGACTTTACGTGCACATTCCCTTTTGCCGTTCGATCTGTTCCTTTTGCCCTTATTGTAAGGAGCTGTATTCCAAAGAGAAGTGCGACGGCTATATCGACGCTCTGTTGGAGGAGATCAAAATGGTCGGCGCGTCCCTCCCGGAGAAAAAGGAGGTCACAAGCCTCTATTTCGGCGGGGGATCGCCTGCGCTTGCGCTCGACAGAATCGGGGAAATTCTCTCCCGCATCGGGGAGTACTTTACGATCACCGATGGGGTGGGCATCGAGCTTCACCCTTCCGACGTGACGGAAGAAACCCTCCTTTGCCTCAAGGGGGCGGGGATCACCAAGATCTCCATCGGCATTCAGTCCTTTTCCGATGGCTATGCCTCTCTATTGGGACGCAAAGCTCCCGACGCGGAGGCAATACGCCGTGCGCTTGCCGCCGTTCCCTTCGAGACGGTTTCCATGGATTTTATCTTCGCCCTTCCGTCTCAGACCTTTGAAGATTTGAAAGAGGACGTCGACAAGGCGTTCGAGGTCGGAGCGAATCACATTGCGATTTATCCCTTCATCGATTTCACCTTTACGAGCTCCAAGGTCAAAGCCATGGAAAAGGGAGAAAAGCGTGCGCTGTTGGATCAAATTACGGGCTATTTGACGGAAAAGGGGTATCAACGGGAATCGATCTGGACGTTTTCGAAGGAAAAGGGTGCAAACTATTCCTCCATGACGCGAGAGACCTTTCTCGGTTTCGGGGCTTCCGCCACGACCCTTTTAAAGGACAGCTTCAAGGTCAATACCTTTTCCGTGGAAGCTTACAGGGAGCGGATTCAAAGCGGCAAGCTTCCCACCTCGCTCACCACCCGCTTTACCGAGAGAAAGCGAATGGTCTATTGGCTCTTTTGGACGGCGTATTCCACCAAAGTGGACGAGCGGGACTTCGAACGGTTTTTCGGCGTTCCGTTAAAGAAAAAGTACGGCTTCGAGCTGTGGCTTGCCAAGAAAATGGGCTATGTGACGGAAGAGGACGGCGTGTACCGCATGACCTTGAAGGGGGCGTTTTTCTACCATCACTTCGAAGGGTATTACACCCTTTCCTACATCGACAAGATGTGGGGACTCATGCGGAAGCAAGCCTTTCCCAAGCAAATGCAGTTAAAATGAAGGAGTATTTTGCTCCTGCGCGAGCGGGAAGCCTCTTTTCTCTTTCCATCAAAAATCCCTTTGCAATCTCTTGCAAGGGGATTTTTTAACGTCGTGGGTAGGGGTCTTCTATGTCGGTTAAGCCCAAATTCTCCTAATGCTTGGATTCTTATGCTTTTTTTATTTCTATCATAAAATCACAATTTGAGAGATTGACATTCGTTTCAAATTATGATATACTATAAAAAGATAACAATAGGAGAAATTTTACGATGAAGCAAAAAAAGGCGTTCTTGTCGATTTTTTCGGCCATCTGCCTGCTTAGCCTGACGGCAAGCCTTACCGCCTGTTCGCATGAACATCGCTACACCTCTTCCGTCACAAAGGAAGCGACGTGTACGGAAGCGGGGGAAATAACGTATTTTTGCGATTCGTGTGGCGACAGCTATACGGAAACAATTGAGGCACTTGGGCACGATCTCGTCTCTTATGAGGCGAAAGAGCCGACTTGTACCGAGACGGGATATGAAGCATACGAAGCATGCTCTCGCTGTGACTACACTACGTTTAAGAAGATTGAGGCAACGGGACATACCGAGGTGATCGATCCTGCCGTAGAGCCGACGGAAACGACTACGGGCTTGACAGAGGGAAAGCATTGCTCCGTCTGCAAAGCGGTGTTGGTCGAACAGAAAGAAATTCTCGCGCTGGGTACTGCCACTGATGGACTTGTTTTTACGTTGAGCGAGGATAATACTTATTACAGCGTGACGCTCTGTATGACATCGGCGGCAGAAGTAATCATTCCCTCGATTTATCAGGGCTTGCCTGTAAAGATAATTGGAAGGCACTCGTTTAGTAGATGCTGGCAATTGAAAAGTGTGGTGATTCCGAATAGTATAACATGCATTCAAACGGCTGCGTTCCGAGATTGTAGTGCCTTGACGAGCGTGGCAATTCCCGATAGCGTGACAAGCATAGAAAATTCGGCTTTCTATAATTGTGAAAGCTTGGCGCGCGTGGACATTCCCGATAGCGTGACAAATATCGGAGATAATGCATTCTCCGGTTGCAACAGTTTGACAAAGGTCACGATCGGAAAGAGCGTAAAAGATATAGGACAGGGTGCATTCTCTTGGTGCAACCTGACGGGCGAGTTGGAGATTCCGGACAGCGTGATGAGGATTGGTGATTTTGCATTTCCTTGGTGCAGCGGGTTGACAAATTTGACAATCGGCAATGGCGTGAAGCGTATCGGAAATTCTGCTTTCTCCGGTTGTAGCGGCTTGATAAATTTGACGATCGGTAAAAACGTGACAAGCATTGGACATTCTGCATTTTATCAATGTTCCGGTTTGAGGAGTTTGGTACTTCCCGACAGCGTAACAAGCATTGGAGAGTGGGCGTTTCGTGGGTGCTGGGGCTTGAAGGGGGAGTTGATTATTCCAGATAGCGTGACGAGCATCAGAGATTTGGCGTTTTCCGATTGTAGTGGTTTGACGAGCTTGGTAATCGGCAATGGCGTGACAAGCATCGGAGAATTTGCATTTGACTATTGCAGCGGTTTGAAAAACGTGACGATCGGCAATAGCGTGACAAACATTGGAATGTATGCTTTCCGTGAGTGCAGGGGGGTGAAGGGAGCGTTGGTGATCCCGGACAGCGTGACGAGCATTAAAGATTCTGCGTTTGAGAATTGCAGCGGTTTGACGAATTTGGTCATTTCCGATAGCGTGTCGAGCATTGGAGCCGGTGCGTTTCGCGGTTGCAGCGGTTTGATGAGTGTGACGATCGGCAACGGCGTAATATTTCTTGGATATGAAGCATTCTCCGGTTGTAGTGGCTTGACGAGTGTGACAATTCCCGATAGCTTGACGAGTACGGGAGATTGTGTGTTCCGTGGTTGCAGCGGATTGAAAAGCGTGGCTATTCCTAACAGCGTGACAAGCATAGGAGGTTCTGTGTTTCAAGATTGTAGTGCCTTAGCGAGCGTGGATATTCCCGATAGCGTGACGAGCATAGGCGGTTATGCGTTCTGTAATTGCAGCAGTTTGACGAGTATGGTGATCCCCGAGGGGGTCACGAGCATAGGCGGTTCTACGTTCGAAAATTGCAGCAGTTTGACAAGTGTGGCGATTCCGGACAGCGTGACGAGTATGGGATGGGACGTGTTCCGCGGTTGCAGTAGTTTGACGAGCGTCACGATTCCTAACGGCGTGACAATTATGTGGGGCGGTGTATTCGGTGATTGCAGTGCCTTGACGAGCATAACCATTCCCGGCAGTGTGAAGGGCATTAACGCTTATGTGTTCGAGAATTGCAGTAGTTTGATGAACGTGACAATCGGAAATGGCGTGACGTACGTTGGAATTGCTTCGTTCCGTAATTGTGGCGGTTTGACGAACATGGTGATCCCGGACAGCGTGACAAGCATTGGAATTGATGCGTTTTGTGATTGCACCGGCTTGACAAGTGTGGTAATTGGCAAAGGTGTAAAAACCATTGATACGAGGGCATTTAAAAATTGCAATAGCTTGACGGACGTATATTATCGCGGAACGGAGGAGGAGTGGAATAAAATCTCTATCTATGAAGGAAATTCGCCGCTCACGAATGCGACCATTCATTTTAATGCGGAGTAAGCCTCAAGGCGAAGAAGCTTTTTTCGGGCAAAAAACGAAAAGCTCAGAAATTAAGAAAACGCAGGTTAGCCTGCGTTTTCCCTTTTTTGCTTCAAGAGAAGGTATTTTTGCCTCGTGGCGTTGCCTCCCCGAATGTGGCGTTCGGAGAGGTTCTTTTTGAGCACGGCCTGCACCTTTTGAAAGAGCTCGGAATCGATCGATCTCAGCCGCTCGGTTACGTCCTTGTGGACGGTGGATTTGCTGGTGCAAAACTCCTTGGCGCAGGCGCGGACGGTGCAGCCTTTTTCTATGATATAATTACCTTCTTTTTTCACTCGTTCGACGATGGTTTCCCACAAAGTCGCAAGCCCCCTGACAGAATTTATTCTATTGTATGGAAACGGTGACTCTTTTATGATAAAATCGGGAAAGGGAGGGAGGAATTTCCTCATTTTTTACAAAAAACGTTTTTTGCACCCTTGTCTTTTGCGAAATTGTATGCTATAATAAATTCGGAAAAATTTAAAATCGGGAGGATACCATGGCAAAGCTCCTCGGCATCGACGTCGGTTCTACCACGGTCAAATTGACCATTGCGGAAGAGGACGGCGAACTATTATATACGAGCTACGAACGGCACTACGCAAAAGTCAAGGAGTGCGTGCTTGCGCAGCTGAAAAAAATCTATCATCAATACGACGGGACGTTTCGCGTCAGCGTGACGGGCTCGGCGGGGCTGGGCCTTGCGCAAAGGGGCGGGCTTCCCTTCGTGCAGGAAGTGCAGGCGTCTTTCGTCGCCATCCGAAAGTACTATCCCGACGCCGACGCGGCGGTGGAGCTGGGCGGAGAGGACGCAAAAATCATCTTCGTGACGGGCGGCACCGAACAGCGCATGAACGGCAGCTGCGCGGGCGGAACGGGCGCGTTTATCGATCAGATGGCGACCCTTTTGGACGTCTCCGTCACCGAATTGGACGCCCTCGCCTTAAGGGCGGAAAAGGTCTATCCCATCGCTTCCCGCTGCGGCGTCTTTGCCAAGTCCGACATTCAGCCCCTCATCAATCAGGGCGCGAAAAAGGAGGACATCGCCGCCTCCATCTTTCAGGCGGTCGTCGATCAGACGGTTTCGGGACTCGCACAGGGCAGGCGCATTCAGGGCAAGGTGCTCTTTTTGGGCGGGCCGCTCTACTTTTTCAAGGCGTTGCAGAAGGCGTTTGCCAAGACGCTCCGCCTCTCCGAGGAGAACGCGGTGTTTCCCGACAACGCGCTCTGCTTCGTCTCCATCGGTGCGGCGCTGTATGCGAAAAATTCCGACGAAATTACCCTCGACGAGGTGATTTCCAAGCTCGATCAGGCTTCCTCCGCCGACGACATCGTCTACGGCGAGCCTCTCTTTTCCTCGCAGGAGGAGTACGACAAATTCATCGAACGGCATAAGAGAAACGATCTCGAGTTCGAGGACATTCATCAATATAAGGGGGACGCTTATCTCGGAATCGACAGCGGGTCGACGACGACCAAGCTCATCTTAATCACGCCCGATTGCAAGGTGCTCTATTCCCATTATCAGAGCAACAACGGTCAGCCCTTAGAGATCATCGTCAACCGTTTGAAAGAGATGTATTGGCTCATGGGAAACCGCATCGTCATCAGGGCGGCGGCGGTGACCGGGTACGGCGAAGACCTCATCAAAGCCGCTCTGAAGGTGGATTTCGGCATCGTGGAGACGGTGGCACACTTCAAAGCCGCGCTCTACTTCAACCCCGAGGTGGACTTCATCATCGACATCGGCGGGCAGGACATCAAATGCTTTAAAGTGAGGAACAACGCGATCGATTCGATCATGCTCAACGAGGCGTGTTCCTCGGGATGCGGCTCGTTCATTCAGACCTTTGCCAAGGCGATGAATATGGACGTTGCGGACTTTGCCAAGCTCGGGCTGTTTGCCAAAAAGCCCGTCGAGCTCGGCTCGCGCTGTACCGTCTTTATGAACAGCTCGGTCAAACAGGCGCAAAAGGAAGGGGCGACCGTCGAGGATATTTCCGCGGGGCTTTCCTCCTCCATCGTCAAGAATGCCATTTACAAGGTCATTCGCGCAAAGACCCCCGACGAGCTCGGCAAGCACATCGTCGTGCAGGGGGGGACGTTCATGAACGACGCCGTGCTCCGTTCCTTTGAAAAGGAGACGGGGAAAGAGGTCGTTCGTCCCGCCATCGCGGGGCTCATGGGCGCGTTCGGCGCGGCGTTTTACGCCATGCAGGCGCAGAGCGCGGACGTTCCCATCAGCACGCTTGCCTCTTCCGTCGAGCTCGATCGCTTCTCCTATACCTCCGTTTCCACCAACTGCAAGGGCTGTACTTCCCACTGCAACCTCAATATCTTGTCCTTTGCGGACGGCAGAAAGTACATTTCCGGCAACAAGTGCGAGCGGGGTGCGGGACTCAAGCTCAAATCCTCCGAGCTCGATCTGTACGCCTATAAGTACGCCAAGCTCATGGAGTGCGGCAAGGGTACGCAGGGAAAGCGGGGAAAGGTCGGGCTTCCCGTTCAGCTCGTCATGGTCGAACAGCTTCCCTTCTGGTCGGCGTTCTTCGAGACGCTCGGCTTTACAATCGTCCTTTCCGAACGATCTTCGAGAGAGCTTTACTTCAAGGGACAGCACACCGTGGCTTCGGACACCGCCTGCTATCCCGCAAAGCTCATGCACGGGCACATCGAGAGCCTTCTCGATCGGGGGGCGGACTTCATCTTTTACCCCTGCGAGAGCTACAATCTTGACGAGCACGATTCGACCAACCACTACAATTGCCCCGTCGTCGCCTATTATCCCGAACTGTTAAGGGCGAACAACGAGCGTCTGAACGAACAGAATTTCATCGCGCCCTATCTCGATCTCAACGCCCCGCGTGCAACCGTGAAGACGCTGAAGAAGGCGCTTGCGAAGTATAAAATTCCCACTCGCCTCCTCAAAAAGGGTTTGGATGCGGGTTGGGCGGCGCTTCGCGCCTTCCATGCGGACGTTGCGGAAAAGGCGGCGGAGATCATCTATAAGGCGACGAGGGATTCCCTGCCCATCGTCGTGTTGGCGGGAAGACCTTACCACGTCGATCCCGAAATCAACCACGGAATCAATAAGCTCCTGGTTTCTCTGGGCTTTGCCGTCCTCTCCGAGGACAGCATTTTCGAGCGCGCTTCCGACGTCAACGTCAACGTCCTCAACCAGTGGACGTACCACGCGAGGCTGTATCGTGCGGCGGAGTACGTCTCGCGAAACGAGAACATGAACCTCGTTCAGCTCGTCTCCTTCGGGTGCGGCATCGACGCGGTGACGACGGACGAAGTCAACTCTATTCTCACCAAACGGGGAAAACTGTATACACAGCTCAAGATTGACGAAATCAACAATCTGGGCGTCGTGAAAATTCGCTTGAGAAGTATGCTCGCGGCGATAGAAGAACAAAAGTCGAGGAAAGAACATGAAGGATCCTACGCAAACGATTAAGGTAGTCACCGATTTTCGGGACGATTATCCGAAATTTACGCATGAGATGAAGAGGGATTATACCATTTTAATCCCCAATATGCTCCCGTGGCACTTCGATCTGATGAAGACCGTTCTCGAATTGGACGGCTACCACGTGGATGTGTTACATAACGAGACGAGGCAGGTCATCGACGAGGGACTCAAGCACGTCCACAACGACGCTTGCTATCCCGCGCTCTGCGTCATCGGTCAGTACATCGATGCCTTAAAGAGCGGGAAGTACGATTTGGACAAGACGGCGGTGCTCATCTCTCAGTCGGGCGGCGGATGCAGAGCCTCCAACTACGTCCCCCTCATTCGAAAGGCGCTAAAAGCGGAATTTCCGCAAGTGCCCGTTCTCTCGCTCAATTTTGCGGGGCTTGAAAAGGGAAACGGCATCGAGATGAATGCCCGCCTGCTCATTCGCCTTGGCTACGCCATCTTTTACGGCGATTGCATCATGAGCTATTACAATCAGGTCAAACCCTATGAAGAAAACGAAGGGGAGACCGATCGGGTGAGAAGGGAGTGCATCGACCATTGCAACAATCTCTTCCTCAAGGGAGGGTATCTTTCCTTAAAAAAGCACAACCGCTTCCTCATGGAAAAGTTCAAGGGGATTCCCACGAAAAAGGTACAGAAGCCGAAGGTCGGCATCGTCGGGGAAATTTACGTGAAGTACTCCACGCTCGGAAACAACGGGCTGGAAGCCTTTCTCCTGTCGGAGGGGGCAGAGCCCGTCGTCCCCGCGCTCATGGACTTCGTCTTATACTGTGCGGTCAACGTCATGAATGACGCCAAATTCTACGGCATGAAGACGGTGGCAACCCCGCTCTTCGGGATTGTCTATCGCTTCCTTCTGTCCCGTCAGAGAATGCTCATCAAGGAAGTGAAAAAGGACGGACGCTTCGAGCCCTTGCACGAATTTGAACACTTGAGGAAGTGCGCCGATAAGGTCATTCATCAGGGCGTCAAGATGGGGGAAGGCTGGCTCATTCCCGCAGAGATGGCGGCGCTCGCGGAGACGGGCACGGAAAACATCGTCTGCGCACAGCCGTTCGGCTGTCTGCCCAACCACATCGTCGGCAAGGGAACGATCCGTACCTTGAAGTCTATGTACGAGAGGGAAAACATCGTCGCCGTCGATTACGACCCTTCCGCAACCAAGGTCAATCAGGAAAACCGGATCAAGCTGATGCTCGCCACCGCAAAGGAAAACGTCGGTCGAGACAAATAGCCTTGGGCGAGTTCCGATCGAAATAGCCTTGAGCCTCGCTCGGGCTATTTTTCTCGCAGGGGACATAGTTTTTCCTTTGCCGCATAAAATAGCGATAAGTTGGCTTATGCGGTTATTTGATTTGATTTCCTCAAAATTGGGAACGGACGAGGAGTTTTCCGGGTGCGTTCGGTATACGGTTCTGGACGAGAAGAGCGCTTATTTTCAGAACGTCATGAAAATTCTCGAATTTTCCTCCTCGAGGATAGTGCTCGCCGGGAAGAAGTGCCGTTTCCTCGTGGTGGGAGAATGCCTCTCCTTGGAGAGCTTTTACGGGAAAGACCTCGTGGTCAGGGGGAGAATTACGGGCGTGGAGAAGTGCTTTTTATGACCTTTTTCGTCCGCCTTTCCATTCAGTCTCTCTCCCCCGAAGTCGCCCTTTCCAAGCTGAAAAGGGAGGGAATTTCCCTCTATCACGTGGAAAAGTCCGAAAAAAACAGACTGTATTTTTCAATTAAGAGAAAAGACGAAAGAAAAGCCTTTGCAATTTTGGGAAATTCGTGTTATAATATGAAAAAAGAGCGCTCGGAAGGTTGGAGTCTCTTTTTCGAGCACGCAAAAAAGCGGACGGGCTTTGCGCTCGGCGCCGCGCTCTTGTTTTTGGCGATGGCTTTGTTGCAGCCGATGGTCTTTGCCATCGACCTGAAGGGGGAAGAGCGCTATCGGGACTACGCTGAAACCATACTTGCGGAAAACGGCGTGCGCCTCTTTCAACCTTATAGGGGGGACAACGCCTATCTTTCGGCAAGGCTGTTACAGCTTCCCGCCGTCTCCTTTGCTTCCGTCAAAAAGGAGGGATTTCGCCTTGTGGTGGAAATCCGCAGCCGTTCTCAGGAGGAAATCGTCAAAAAAGAGCCCCTTTGCGCCGCCTATGACGGGACGGTCGAAACGCTCGTCGTCCTTGCGGGGACGGCGTCGGTAAAGGTGGGCGACGAAGTTGCAAAAGGGGACGTTCTTATCTTACCGACGGGTGCGGACGGGCGCGAGGTCGTGCCCTGCGCCAAAGTTTCCCTTCTTTGCAGAGCGGTCGGCTCGCGGGAGGAGCTTCTTCTCTTGACGGAAGGGGATTATCTTACCATGAGAGAAATCGACGGAGGGTACGAGGCGACCTTCCGCAGAATACATACCATTACCTTTTAAACGGAGGATGCGCTTACGCAATCATTTACCAAAGCGGTCGATACCAAAAACGTGGATTTCCTGCAAAAGCTTTTGGGAAATCTCGATGAAAATTTAGGCGTTGTCACGAGAGAACTTAGTCTTATCGCAAACGTAGAGGGCGCGTCCGTCAAGCTGACGGGCGAGGAGTCTGCGGTCAAGCTCGGCGCGAGAGTTTTGGAAAATCTCTTATGCCTGATCGAAGAGGGAGAAGCGGTGGACAAGACCCGCGTCGCCTACTGTTTAGAGCTCGCGCGGGAAGGAAAGACGGAGGACATTTCCAAGCTCATCGGCGGGGTGATCGCCATTACCGCCAAGGGAAAGCAGATCAAGTGCAAGACGGTTGGGCAGAAAAAATACGTCGAGGAGATTAAGAACAATACCGTCGTCTTCGGCATCGGGCCTGCCGGAACGGGCAAGACTTACCTTGCCGTCTGCATGGCGGTTGCGGCGTTCAAGTCGAGGCAGGTGGAAAAGATCATTCTCACCCGTCCCGCTGTGGAAGCGGGGGAAAAGCTCGGCTTTTTGCCGGGTGATCTCCAAAACAAGGTCGATCCCTATTTGAGACCCCTTTACGACGCCCTTCAGGAGCTGTTCGGGCTCGAAAACTACGCAAAGCTCATCGAGCGGGGCGTCATTGAAATCGCACCCCTCGCCTATATGAGGGGCAGAACGCTTTCCAACGCCTTCATCATTCTCGATGAGGCGCAAAATACCACCAAAGAGCAGATGAAGATGTTTTTAACCCGTATGGGCGAGGGCAGCAAGGTGGTCGTCACGGGCGATCTCACGCAGGTGGATTTGCCGGGCGATCGGGTGAGCGGACTGCGCCATGCTGTTAGGGTGCTTGCCGACGTCAAGGACATCGGCATCTGCAAGCTGACCGATCGGGACGTCGTGAGACATCCGCTCGTCATGCAGATTGTCCGCGCTTACGAAAGAGACGGAAAGGAGAAAAAATGAAAGGAAAAAACGGAGAGAAATCCTCAAAAAAGAAGCTGATTGCAAGCAGTGCGGGGCTCTTTTTCCTGCACTACGTCATTTTGCTCGCAATCATCTTCCTCTTCATGATCTATTACGACCCCGATCATTGGCTGGAGTACATCGAGAAGAATTTAAACATTCTCCTCTATATGATTCTCTGCATTCTCCTCTTGTTCATCGCGGTTTACGGGTATTATTTTTCCGAACACAGGGATCGGATGCAATCGCCGAAGATGATCACCGCCATGTTCTGCGTGCTCGATCTATGCATCGCCCTCTCCTGCTTTATGGGACAGGCAATCCACATCTACGCCCGCCCCGCGGCGCTCATGGCGCTTCTTTGCCTCTTGCTCTTTTCCAAGCGCGAGGCGATTTTCTGGAATTTCATCTTCGGGATTTTGCTCTTCGTCATCGATACTTATACCAACTATACGCCCGACGGAATCGGGGGAACGGGGATTATGGCGAACAGCGCCGTCTATTCCGCCCTCATCGTTTCCGTTACGGCGGGATTGCTTGCGATTTATTTCGGGAGCAGGATTAAGACGAGGATTTCCATCGTCGTTTTAAGCATTCCCATCACCATTCCCGTCCTCGTGGTCATCTTGCTCCTTGAAATGGGACAGCTCGATTTCCTTTCCAAGGATCTCGGAATTTTCCTCGGCTTCGGCGTCATCGGCGGACTTTCTTCCACCATCTTCTTCATCGCGTTTTTGCCGATCTTCGAGGGGATTTTCAACATTTTAACGGTGTTCCGCGTGCGCGAACTCACCACGTCGGACGCCAAGCTCATGATCAAGCTCAAAGAGGAAGCCCCCGGTACGTTTTCGCACTGCATGGTCGTGGCGCAGATCGCCGAAATGTGCGCATCCGCCCTCGGCGAAAATGTCGAACTTGCCCGTGCCGCGGCGCTCTATCACGATATGGGCAAGCTTTCCAAGCCCGAATGCTTTACCGAAAACCAATCGGGCTACAACGTCCATGACGAACTGTCTCCCGAGCTTTCCGTCGACATCATTCGTTCGCATACCAAAGAGGGGCATGACCTCATATTGGCGCATCGCCTGCCCGAACTGTTTGCCGACGTCGCCCAGCAGCACCACGGCACGCTGCCCATCAAATACTTTTACTACAAGGCAAAGCGCATGACGGACGGCGAAGTCCGCATCGAGGATTATTCCTATCCCGGCCCCAAACCCAAGAGCAAAATCGCCGCCATCATCATGATCGTAGACGCTGCCGAAGCCGCCTCCCGCGCGCTCGTCAACCGCACGGTAGACAACGTGGAAAAGGTCGTGCGCGAGATCATCGAGGAAAGGGTCGATCTCAATCAGTTCTCCGACTGTGACATTACGATGAAGGATTTGGACACCATCCGCAAGACGATCGTCGCCTCTTTGACGGGCGTCTATCATCACAGAGTCAATTATCCCGCCATTAAATTCGGGCGAGAGGGAAAAATCGAAACAAAGGATCGCATATGAACTACCATATTTACAGTGATCGGGCGTTTCCCGATCTCGAACATGCACTCAAAAACTTTGTCGAAAGCGACGTCGACCTTGCCGCAGAGCTCGTCTTTGCCGACGAGGAGGAAATTCGCACCACCAACCTTGCGCAGCGCGGAATCGACGCCGTGACGGACGTCCTCTCCTTCCCCACGCTGGACGGAATCAAGGGGAAGCCCCTTTTCAAAGGGGAGCACCCTTTCGAAATCGACGAAGAGGGCAATCTCTTCTTGGGGTCGATCATGATCTGCGAGCAGCGCGCAAGAGAGCAGGCGGAGGAGTACGGGCATTCCTATGAACGGGAGCTTGCCTATCTCATCGTGCACGGCGTCATGCATCTGTTTGGTTACGATCACATGACGGACGAGGACAAGGCGGAAATGCGGGAAAAGGAAGAGGAAATTCTCACAAAGGTAGGGCTGACGAGATGAGAGCGGGAACGGTTGCCGTCATCGGCAAGGCAAACGCAGGAAAGAGCACTTTAATTAACGTCATGGTCGGGGAGAAGGTCGCCATCGTCTCTCCCAAGCCGCAGACCACGCGCGATCGCATTCTGGGCGTTTTGACGAGAGAGGAGTATCAGATCGTCTTCGTCGATACGCCGGGCATTTACAGGGCGCGCAACGTCCTTACCGACGTCATGATGAAGACGACGGAGACGAGCGCAAGAGACGTCGATCTCATTTTATACGTCATAGACGGACATATGGGCGTCCGGGAGGACGACGTGTCCCTCATGAAAAAGTATTCTTCTTTGGGAATCCCCATGCTCATCGCCTTCACGAAGATAGATATTATGCCCAAGGAGAACATTCCTTTAGAGGTGGCGAAAATCGCCGAGGGCGGGGTGGACAAGGACGTCTTTCCCGTTTCCGCGAGAAGGTATCGCAACGTGAAGGACTTGGAACGGGAGATTGCCTCCTTGCTTCCCGAAGGGGACAAGTTCTTTGAAGAGGACATCGTTTCGGACAAGAGCGAAAAGTTCATGATCGGGGAGCTCATGCGGGAAAAAATCCTCCTCAAATACGACAAGGAAATTCCCCACGGCGTCGCCGTCATCGTCACGAAGTTCCAAAAGAGAGAGACGGGCAACCTCTACGATATTGATCTCGATATCGTGTGCGAAAAGCAAAATCACAAGGCGATTCTCATCGGCAAGCAGGGAAAAGCCCTCAAAGAGGTCTCTTCCTTTGCCCGTCAGGACATGGAAAAGTTCCTCGACGCCAAGGTTTTTCTGACGACCTACGTCAAGGTGAAAGAGGATTGGCGGGACAAGCAAAAGCTCATCCGAGAGTTCGGCTACGACGAAGACCCGCTCAGCTGAAAAAAGTCTTTTATAAAACAGTCTACCCCTGCGCACCGCGCAGGGGTGTTTTGTCAAACGGAAACGAAGGGGAAAAGAGTCGGAATCGCCTTAGAAGCTACTTTTTAAAGTTGATCTCTTTGGGCTCGGAAAAGGACTGCTTGGGGCGCTTGGACTTTTTTTCCACGATGTAATAGACCGTCTCGGGCGGCTTTGGCTCGGGCGGAGGGGGAGGAGGAGGCTCTTCCCGACGAGGGGGAAGGGGCTTAGAGGAATAGTACAGCCTCGAAAAGGCGTAACAGAGGAAAAAGAGAACGAGAAGGGAGACAGCTCCTAAAATTGCCATAGCCGCATTGTAGCACGGGCAAAGTGGAAAAATTTGGCTTTTTGCCGTATAAAAGGGGAGAATGGGGCGGATACTCTTTGCATGGAAGAAATCATCATTTCAAGGGGAGAGGCGGCAGAGTTCGCCGAGTTCAAACGGCAAAAGAGGATTACGGAAGTTTGCAAACTTCTTTTGAAGGTAGAGTGCGATCTGACGGGGCTTTCGCCTGAAGATACGGCTTCCGCCGTGAAGGCTTGCAAGGACGGGGGATTTGGGTTTGTGCGCGTCAATCCCCTGCAAGTCGCCCGCGCGCGGGAGAGGGCGGCGCTTCCCGTCATCTGCGTGGCGGAAGAGGTCAATTCCGATTTGAAGACGAAGGTGACGGCGGTGCGGCAGGCGTTCAAAAACGGTGCGGACGAAGTCATCATGACCCTTGCCGGGGGAAAAGAGGTCAAAAAGGAAGTCAAACGCCTGAAAAAGGCATCGAGGGGGAAGCGCATTTCCTTCCGCATCGAAGATCCCTCCCGCATTCGGGACAAGGCTTGCCTTGCGGGGCTTCCCATCGTCACGGATATCGAGGAGGAAAAGCTCGAATCGGCAAAACTGCTCGGCGGGGGAACGCTCACCGTGGAGGGGGCGGTCGGCAGTCTCGAAGTTCGAAGGCTCTTCGAAGGCGGCGTCGATCGGGTGGCGACGACGGACTATAAACGGGTGGCAAGGGAGCTGTTCGACGAGGCGAATCGCCCCGAAGTGTTCGAATCAGCCGCGCAATCCGTTGACGGCGCGCCTTCTTCGTGATATAATAAGAGAAAAAACAAAAGGAGTTTCTCATGGGAACTTTACAGTACCAAAAGAAGAATTTGTACGAGACGATGTCAAAGGAAGAGAGAGCGAAGGTCAACGCGTATGCGGAAGGATACAAACACTTTCTCGACAACGCGAAGACGGAGCGCGAGGCGGTTTCTTACCTCGTGGAACGGGTGGAGGAGAAGGGATATACCCCGTATACCTTCGGCGAAGCGTTGCGGGCGGGAGACAAAAAATACGTCAACAACCGCAACAAGAGCCTTATCCTCTTCCGTATCGGCACGGAGGATGCGGGGAAGAACGGCGTGCGCGTCATGGCTGCGCACATCGACTCTCCGAGGCTCGATTTAAAGCAAAATCCGCTCTACGAAAGGGACGAAATCGCCTTTTTCAAGACGCATTACTACGGCGGCATCAAGAAGTATCAGTGGACGACTATTCCGCTCGCCCTGCACGGCGTCGTTCACCTTGCGGACGGGACGAAGCTTGAAGTGAAGATCGGCGAAGAGGAAGCTGACCCCGTTTTCTACGTCAGCGATCTTCTACCTCACCTTGCCGCAAATCAGATGAAAAAGCCCCTTGCGGAAGCCATCGAGGGAGAGTCTCTCAATATTTGGGTGGGCATTACTCCTTCCGAAACGGCGGAAAAGGACAAATTCTCGTATGCCGTTCTCGAAATTTTGAATGAAAAGTACGGCATCGTCGAAGAAGACTTCCTCTGCGCGGAGCTTTGTGCCGTTCCCGCCTACAAGGCGCGGGACATCGGGTTTGATCGGGCGCTTCTCGGCGGCTACGGGCATGACGACAGGGTGTGCGCTTATCCGCAGTATACCGCCCTCATGGAAAACGAGGACTGCGTACATACCGTATTCGTCGTCTTTGCCGACAAAGAGGAGATCGGCAGCGAGGGAACGACGGGCATGCAGACGGAGCTCTTCCCCGACCTTTTGAAGGAAGTTGCAAAGAGCCTCAACGTCAACGAAGCGGAGATGAGAGCGCATTCCAAGTGCATTTCCGCCGACGTGACGGTGGCTTACGATCCCAATTTTGCAGACGTCTGCGAAAAGAACAATTCGACCAAGCTCTCCTGCGGGGCGGGAATTTCCAAGTTCACGGGCTCGAGGGGAAAGTCCGGCTCGAGCGACGCGCACGCCGAATACATGCAGGAGATTCGCTCGATTTTCGCAGAGAGCGGCGTTACCTGGCAGATCGGAGAGCTCGGGAAGGTCGATCAGGGCGGTGGCGGAACGGTTGCGAAATTCATCGCCAAGCTCAACATCGACACCGTCGATCTGGGCGTTCCCGTCATCTCCATGCACTCCCCCTTCGAAGCGATTTCCAAGGCGGACTTGTACGCCACTGCGCTCGCCTTCAAGGCGTTTATCAAGGGATAATTTTTATAAAATCAGGGGCGGCGCGATTTCGCGCCGCCCCTGAAAAGCAAGGGGCAGTCGCAAGTTAGGAAAAGCTTGCGACTGCCCCATTTTTGGATCGGAGAGAAAGAGTTTTCTCCTCATTCGGATTGACAAAGGGAAAAAAGAGGGGTATAATGACAGTACATAGAAATAGAATAAGAGTATATGAAAAATCATTCGAGGGCGGATTTATCCGCTCGAAATGAGGTACGGGAGATGCTGCTCGCAAAACTGTTTATCAAAAATTATCGTGACGTGGAAAATCCCACCGTCCGCAACGCCTACGGCAAGCTTTCGGGCATCGTGGGCATTTTTTGCAACCTTCTTTTGTTTGCGGGAAAGGTTACGATCGGACTTCTTTCGGGCAGCGTTTCCATCCAGGCGGATGCCTTCAACAACCTTTCGGACGCCTCTTCAAGCGTCATTTCGCTCTTGGGCTTTAAAATGGCGAGCCGTCCCGCCGATCAGGAACACCCTTACGGGCATGCGCGGTACGAATACCTTTCGGGGCTCTTCGTCGCTCTCTTCGTCCTCGTGGTGGGCGTAGAGCTCTTTCTGTCCTCTCTCGATAAGATTCTGCACCCCGTCGAGGTGGATTTCTCCCTTTGGGTTGTGATTGTGCTCGTCCTCTCCATTCTCCTTAAGTTCTGGATGATGTTCTTCAATTACCGCATGGGCAAGAAAATTTCGTCGGGCGCGCTCCTTGCGACCTCTGCCGACAGCCGAAACGACGTGATTTCCACGACGGCGGTCTTGCTTGCCGCGATTATCTCCCATTTTACCTCCCTCAACCTCGACGGTTGGATGGGAATTGCCGTCGCGCTCTTCATTCTCTTGAGCGGCGTGGGGCTCGTCAAGGATACCGTCGATCCGCTGCTCGGAAGAGCGCCCGATCCCGAGGTCGTCCGCCTGATCGAGAAAAAAATCATGAGCTACGACGGCGTGCTCGGCATGCACGACTTGATGGTGCACGATTACGGCCCGGGCAGGCAGTTCGCCTCCGCCCACGTGGAAATGTCCTACAAGGCGGATATTTTCGAATCGCATGAGATTCTGGACAACATCGAGCGGGATTTTTTAAAGGACGGGTATCGCATGGTGCTTCACCTCGACCCCGTCGTCACGGACGATCCGCACCTCACCGAGGTCAAAGACGCCCTCGAAACCATCATCGAGGGCATCGACAAGCGCTATCGCTTTCACGATTTGCGCATGGTTCCCGGGAAAAACAGGACGAATCTCGTCTTTGATCTCGTCGTGCCTGCGGGCGGCAAGATCGATGAGGGAGAGCTCAAAAAGAGAATTCGCGAGGAAGTGGCAAAGCGCTATCCCGATCATTTTTGTGTGATTACCGTGGAGAGTGGATTTGTAACTATGGAATAGAAAAAGCGAGAAGGTATTTTTCGCCGATAAAGAGACGAGCGCCCCAAAAGCCAATGCTTTTGGGGCGCTTTTGATCGTAAGAGGAAGGGTCAATAGACCGTTTTTCCGTAGGAGTCGATGGCGACGATGAGGGGGAAGTCCTTAATGCGCAGGCGATAGACGGCTTCGCTCAGGAGGTCGGGATAGGCGACGCACGTCGACTGTTCGACGGCGTTTCCGTAAATCGCACCCGCGCCGCCGATGGCGGCAAAGTAAACCTTTTGGTTGCGGACGAGCGCTTTTATCACTTCTTCGCTCATCTCTCCCTTGCCGATCATGCCGCCGAGTCCATGATCGAGGAGGGTGGGGGCAAAGGAATTCATGCGCGCGGAGGTCGTCGGCCCGCACGAGCCGCAGGCTTTTCCTTCGGGCGCAGGGCAAGGGCCTGCATAGTAGATAATTTCGTTTTCGAGGGGGAAGGGAAGGCAATCGAGCCCTGCGACGATGCGCTTGTGCGCGCAGTCGCGCGCGGTGTAAATCTCTCCCGAAAGGAGAACGGAATCTCCCGCATGCAGAGAGGCGATCGTCTCTTTCGAAAGGGGAAGGGTAAGCCGTTTCATCAGAGCACCTCCTTGGCGACGCGCACGCAGTGGCATTGGACGTTGACTGCAACGGGAAGCCCCGCGATGTGGGTAGGGGCGATCTCGCAGGAGACGCCGAGCGCGGCTGTATCGCCGTGGAAGCCCTGCGCTCCGATTCCGAGGGCGTTAATTTTGGTCAGAAGCTCTTCCTCGATGGAGGCGACGTCCTTCCTCGGATGCCGCGTGCCGATTTCGCGCAGAAGCGCCCTTTTGGCGAGGAGCGCGACGGTGTCGAACGAGCCGCCGATGCCGACGCCTATGTAGACGGGAGGACAGGGCTTCGACCCCGCTTCCTTGACGGCGGAGACGACGCTGTCGATGATGCCCTTGCGCCCTGCGGCGGGAGTGAGCATAAAGAGCCTGCTCATATTTTCGCTCCCGAAGCCCTTGGGCAGAAAGGAGAGCTCGACTTTGTCTCCCGGGACGATTTGAGTGTGAATGGCGGCGGGGGTGTTGTCTGCCGTGTTGACCCTCGTCAAGGGATCGCAGATGCTCTTGCGGAAGCATCCGTCCGAATACGCCCTTCTTACGCCTTCGTGAATGGCTTCGGAAAGGCTTTTTCCCGTAAGGTGCACTTCCTGTCCGATGGAGAGAAAGACGCACGCCATGCCCGTGTCCTGGCAGACGGGCATCGTCTCCCGCTTTGCGACTTCCGCATTTTGCAAAACGGTGTCAAGGGCAAACCTTGCCGCGCTGCCCGTTTCTCTGTCTCTCGCTTCGGTAAGCGCATTGAGGCAGGAGGGGGATAAATTCCGCCCTGCTTCGAGGGCAAGGCGATAGACGCACGCTTCAATCTCTTTGGTATCCACTGTTCTCATGGGGATTTCCTCCGTATGCCGTTATTATAGCAGATTTTCGAAAAAAAGGAAAAGAAATTCTTTACGAAATGCAAAAAAAGTGTTATGATATTTTCATGGAACCCTTATTGAACGAACGAAAGGGCGGCTTGTTCTATTCGATTGCCGCCGTAGTCCCCGTCTTTGCCGCGCTTGCTTTCAGCCTGATCCTCGTGGCGACGGGCTTGCAGAACGAGACGGATGCCCCTTGGTATCTGTACGCTCAATTTTTACTCACGCAAATTCCCTTTGCGCTTCTCCTTGCCGTGTTTTTGAAGAGGGAGAAAATCCCGCTTCGGGAAATCGGGGTCAAGGGGACGAAGGCGCGCTATTTCGTCCTCGCCGTTTTGATGCAGGTCGGCATTTTCTTTGCACTCGGAAGCGTCAACGAACAGTTTGTCTCCATTCTCTACGACGCCTTCGGCTATATCCCGCCGGAGACCAAGCTTCCGCCCATGGAAGGGTTTGGGATCGTCGGCGTGCTTTTCGTCGTCGCCGTTCTGCCCGCGATCTGCGAAGAGCTCATCTTTCGCGGCGTCATGGTCAATTCCACCAAGAAGATGGGCTTTGCCTTCTGCGTCCTCGTCAACGGCGTGCTCTTTTCCCTCTTTCACGAAAATCCCGCTCAGACCATTTATCAGTTTCTCTGCGGCTGTATCTTTGCGCTCGTTGCCTATCGCAGCGGAAGCGTCCTTCCCACGATGCTTTCTCACTTTTTGAACAACGCCTTCGTGGTTGTCTGCCAGAAATTCGGGATTGTCTCCTTCGAGGGAATGGGGTGGTACCCCGTCGCGATTATCCTCGGGTGGATTCTCCTCGTCGGCGGAATTCTCTGGCTCGTTTTTGAACGGAGAGAGGAGAAAAAAACGGGGGACAAAAAGGGCTTTTTCCTCGCCGCCGCGCTCGGCATCGCCGTCTGCGCCATTTTATGGCTCGCCAATTTCTTTTCCTATTTGTTATGATAAAAATTCGTTTTGCTGTAGTCGGAAAAATCAAGGAATCCTTTTATCGGGAAGCCGTCGCGGAGTATTTGAAGCGACTTTCCCGCTTTGCCGAAGTTTCCGTCGTTGAAGTGGCGGAATGCAGGACGCTCGAAGAGGAAGGAATTCTCCTGCAAAGGCAGATAAGGGGGAGCGCGTTTGTCCTCGCCATCGAGGGGCAAAAGCTCTCGTCCGAGGCGTTTGCCAAAAAAATCAAATCGTATCTCGATCGGGGAAGGGAGATCACCTTCGTCATCGGCTCATCTTACGGGCTTGCGCCTTCGGTGAAGGCGAGTGCGGACGAAAGCATTTCCTTTTCGGACATGACCTTCCCCCATCAGCTCATGCGGGTGATTCTCGCGGAGCAGCTCTATCGGGCGTTTATGATCAATACGGGGAGCGAATATCACAAATGAAGCTGTCTGAGCGCGAAAAATGGATGAAAAAAGCCCTCAAAGAGGCGGAAAAGGCGTTTGCCGAGGGGGAAGTCCCCATCGGCGCCATCGTCGTGTGCGACGGAAAGATCGTTGGGCGGGGGCACAACAAGCGGACGCGCTTGCAGCTTGCCACCGCGCATGCGGAGATCGAGGCGATTGAAAAGGCATGTAAAAAACAGGGGAGCTGGCGTATTCCCGAATGCGAGCTGTACGTGACCCTCGAACCCTGTCCCATGTGCATGGGCGCGGCGCTGAACGCCCGCATTTCCAAGGTTTACTTCGGCGCATTCGAGCAGAAGGGCAGATCGCTCACCAAGGAGCTCGCCTCTGCCAACCTCTTAAACCACACCCTCCCCGTAGAGGGCGGCGTTCTGGAAACAGAGTGCAGGGAGATTCTGACGAGATTTTTTTCCGAGATGCGGGAAAGAACGAAGAAAGAAACGAAAATGGGCGCTTCAAACGATTGACTTCTTTTGAAAAAAAGAATACAATAGCTTTACCAAAAGAAAAACTCAATAAGGAAGGTACGCAATGATTACGCACGGTAACGAAATAAAGCTCTTTTCGGGGAATTCGAATCGGGCTTTAGCGGAAGGCATTGCACGCAAGCTCAATACCGAGCTGGGTGCGATGGAGGTAGGCCGTTTCTCCAACGGAGAAATCAGTGTGCATTTTGAGGAGACCGTCAGAGGAAGAGATTTATTCCTGATTCAGTCCACCTCGGAGCCCTGCAACGACAATCTGATGGAACTCCTCATCATGATCGACGCTGCAAAGAGAGCGAGCGCGGGCCGTATTACGGCAGTGATCCCTTATTTCGGATATGCCCGTCAGGACAGGAAGGCGCGTTCCCGTGAACCGATTACGGCAAAATTGGTCGCCGATCTGTTGACGGCGGCGGGCGCGGACAGAGTGCTTACGATGGATTTGCACGCGTCTCAGATTCAGGGATTTTTCAACATTCCCGTCGATAACCTCTTGGGCGGCCCCATTCTCTACAATTATTTCAAGGCGAGCGGAAAAATCGACGACCAGTTCATCGTCGTTTCTCCCGACGTAGGCTCCGTTTCCCGTGCGAGAAAAGTAGCGATGCGCCTCGGCGTCGATATGGCGATCATCGACAAGCGCCGTCCCAAGGCGAACGTGATGGAAGTCATGAACATCATCGGCGACGTCAAGGGTAAGAAGTGCCTGATGGTGGACGACATGATCGATACGGCGGGCACCATCGTGCAGGGCGCGCAGGCGCTCAAGGACGCGGGTGCGCTGGAGATTTACGCTTGCGCTTCCCACGCCGTGCTTTCCGGTCCTGCCATCGAACGGCTCTCGGCGTCTCCCATCACCGAGCTCGTCATGCTCGATACCATTCCCGTTCCCGAGGAGAAGAAGCTTCCCATCATGAAGTTCGTCTCCACAGCCGACATCTTTGCGGCGGCAATCGAGAACGTCTATATGGATAAGCCCTTGTCCAAAATTTACGATTGAACGAGAGCGTTCGCGTTTGTGTCAACGCGCTCTAATAGAGAAACCAAAGAGTAGAGAAACGGATTCCGCTTCTCTTCTCTTTTTCAAAGGAAAGAGATATGTACTTAATCGTCGGTCTCGGCAATCCCGGGACGGAATACGAAAAAACCTTTCACAACATGGGGTATCTTGCCGTCGCCAACGTCGCAGAGGAGCTTGGCGTCAAGTTCAAGAAAAAGGAATGCGAATCCATGGTCGCGGAGGCGTACGTGGGCGGAGAAAAAGTCATTCTCGCACGCCCCCTGACCTTTATGAACAACAGCGGCAGGGCGGTCAAACAGCTGATGGCAAAGTATAAGGTCGATCGGGAGCATCTCCTCGTCATTTACGACGACTACGACCTTCCCAAGGGCACCCTCCGCATTCGGGCGTCCGGCAGTGCGGGCACGCACAACGGGATGCGCTCCGTCCTCGCCGAAATCGGCATTTCGGATTTTGCGCGCATTCGCGTCGGCATTCGGGACGCCGAAGTGAACATCCCCATCATTCACTACGTCTTGGCGCAAATCAAACGTGAGGATTACGAGCTCTTCGACGCGGCGCTCCGCAAAGCGGGAAAAGCCGCCGCTTCCTTTGCGTCGGGCAAAAAGATCGAAGAGGTCATGAACGAGTTCAACGGGAAATGAAGAGAAATTTTTTCAATTGGAGAGCGGGAGGGGAGGAATACGTCCGACTTTCCGAGGATATCCGCCGCGGCGCGCCGACGGCGGTTTTCGGCGTTTCCGAGCCGCACAAACACTACCTTGCGTCTTTAATCGAAAGTCCCGTTCTGTACATAGCGCCCGATCCCCTCGCCGCACAGCGCGCGGCGGAAAGCATACGCGCCCTTTCCGGAAAGAAGGTGACCCTTCTTCCCTCCAAAGACGACGTGCTTCTCTATCAAAACGCCCTCTCGAAGGATTCTTTTTTCAAGCGCATGAACGCCCTTTGGGAGATCGAGTGCGGGGCGGAGGTCGTCGTTTCCGACATGGATGCTCTGTTGCAGCGCGTCCCTACCTCTCTTGCCAAAATCCGATTGCGGACGGGGGAGGAGTTTGATTTTCTCTCTTTGCCGTCTCTTCTGATTCGCCTCGGCTACACGCGCGAGTACGAGGTAGAGGCAAAGGGGAGCTTTGCCGTGCGCGGGGACATTCTCGACATCTATCCCATCAACCTTTCTCATCCCGTCCGCATCGACTTTTTCGGGGATACCATCGAGCGAATCAAGCCCTATGACGAGACGACGGGAGAGCGACTCTCCCAGATCGACGAGATCGCCATTTTGGGGGCGACGGACTGCTTTGTCACCCCAAAGGACGCATCGCGCATCGAAGCGGAGCTGAAAAGGGGAATCAAAGCCGCAAAAAGCGACAAAGCTTACCTTCGCATGAGCTCCATTGCGGACGATCTTTTAAACGGAATCGGACAGGGCGCGGGAAACAGCTTTCTTCTGCCCCTTCTCGAGGGAACGGGCACGGTTTTCGATTTGTTGCAAAAGGACACCGTCGTCCTATTCGACGAGTGCAAGCTCGTCAACGACAGGGCGGATTCTATCCTCAAAGAGCACTTTGAGCGATTTCTAAATCTCTCCGACGGGGGAGAGGTCTTTCCCTTTTCCAAAGATCAGCTCATCGCCAAAGAAGTATTTGGAAAGGAAATCGATCGCTTCCGAAAGGTCGCCCTTCAGACGTTTGCGAGCAATTTATACCTCTTCAAGGCGTTAAAGAGCTATGATTTGAAGGCGACGCCGATGGGAAGGTACGTCAACGGGTTTGAAAATCTCGCCTCCGACCTCAGAGCCTGGAGAAGAAATAACTATCGCGTCATTCTCTTTTGCGGAAACGCCTCCCGAGCCGAAAAGATGCACGACTTTTTGTCCGATCTCGGCTTGTCCGAGGAGAGACCCGAAAACGCCGATCTCCTCGACACCATTTTCGTGACGGAGGAGAACTTTGCCCACGGCTTCATTTTGCACGAGGCGAAGCTCGTCCTCATCGGCTCGGAAGACCTTTATACCAAGTCGGTGCGCGAAAAGCGGGTCAGAAGAAGGCGGGGAGACGTCTTTGTCGCCCCCGAAATCGGCGATTACGCCGTCCACGAGACGTACGGCATCGGCAAAATCACCGGCACGAAGATCATCGAGACGCTGGAAAGCACCAAGGAATACATCTCCATCGCCTATCGGGACGGCGACGTCGTGTACGTTCCCGTCGAGCAGATGGACACCCTGTCCAAATATATGGGTGCGGAAAATCCCACCCTTTCTAAAATCGGGACGGGGGAGTTCGAGCGGGTCAAAGAGCGGCTGCGCTCCTCCATCCGCAAGATGGCGTTCGATTTAAAACAGCTCTATGCGGAGCGCGCGGCACAGCGCGGCTTTGCCTTTCCCTATTACGAAGAGCCGATGGAGGAGTTCGAAAGCTACTTTCCCTTCACGCCGACCGCCGATCAGCTCGCCTCGTTCGAAGAGATCAAAGGGGATATGTGCTCGACTAAGGTCATGGACAGACTTCTCTGCGGGGACGTCGGCTTCGGCAAGACGGAAGTCGCCTTCCGCGCGGTGTATCTCTGCGCCCTCGGCGGGAAGCAGGCTGCGCTTTTGTGCCCGAGCACCATTTTGAGCGAACAGCACTTTCGAAACGCGAAGGAGCGCTTTGCTCCCTTCGGACTTACGGTGGAGCGACTCAACCGCTTTAAGACGCCCAAGGAACAGGAAAAGGTCATCGAGGACTTAAAGCTCGGGAAAATCGACTTCGTCATCGGCACGCACCGCCTCCTATCCAAGGACGTGGCGTTTCATGACTTGGGGCTTTTAATTCTCGACGAAGAGCAGCGATTCGGCGTCGAGCACAAGGAGAAGATCAAGCACATGAAAAAGGACATCGACTGTCTGACCATGACGGCGACGCCCATTCCGAGAACGCTGCACATGTCCCTTTCAGGCATTCGGGACATCAGCACCATTCAGACCCCGCCCGTCTCCCGCCTTCCCGTGCAGACCTACGTCGTCGAGGAGACGGAAACCCTCCTGCGCGACGCCTGCGTCCGCGAGCTTGCAAGGGGCGGTCAGGTCTTTATCCTCTACAACAAGGTTGAGAGCATTCACACCTTTGCGGCAAAGGTCGCAGCCATCGTCCCCGAGGCGAAGGTGACGGTAGGGCACGGGCGCATGGACAAGGAAACCCTCGAAAACAACATTTTCGGATTTTATCAGGGGGAGAGCAACGTCCTCGTGACGACGACCATCATCGAAAACGGAATCGACCTTCCCAACGCCAATTGCCTCATCGTCATCGACAGCGACAGGCTCGGTATTGCACAGCTCTATCAGCTGCGCGGCAGAGTGGGGCGCGGAGAGCGGCTCGCCCACGCTTACTTCACTTTCAAAGCCGACAAGGTCATGACGCAGGAGGCCATCGAACGGCTTCGGGCGATTATGGAGTTTACCGAGCTCGGCTCGGGCTTTAAAATTGCCGTGCGCGATCTGGAAATTCGCGGTGCGGGCAACGTCCTCGGCGCGGAACAGCACGGGCACATGGACAAAGTGGGCTACGAACTATATTCCAAGCTCCTCAAAGAGGAGTTGACGGGAGAAGAACAGATCGTTCCCGAGCTCGACGTCAAGGTGACGGCGTTCATTCCCGAAAGCTACATCGAGTCGAGTGCGGGCAGGCTCGATTCTTACAAGCAGATTGCGGAGATCAAGACGGCCGCCGATTACAAGCGGGTCTGCCTCTCGCTGGAGGAGAACTACGGCGCGATTCCCGACGAAGTTTCCGCCCTGCTCGTCATCGCCATCTTGAAGGCTTACGCCGCACATTTCTCGGTTCCGAAGGTCGTCATCGACAAGAACGGCGGAAGGCTCGTTCTTCCTTCCATGCAGCTTTTGTCCCATCCCGGCATGCAAAGGGCGATGGAGGAATACAAAAGATACCTCACCCTGGAACTCACGAAAGAACCCACTCTCGTCTTCCGCGACGGGGGCGGCGCGGAGAAAATCCTGCTCACAATGTCAAAATTTTTAAAATTTGCCTCATCTTTCTCCGTTTCTTGAGAAAAAATAATTGCATTGACGGCGCAAATATTGTATAATAAGAGGAGATAAAATCAGATTGTATTCCCTAAAAGGGCATCGGAGTAATAATGGCTATGAAAAAGAAGAACTTATTGGCTTTGACAATGGCGGCGTGTCTGGGACTTTCGTGCTTGACCGGCTGCGAACTCGTCACGACGGACAACCAGAGAGATATGGCTCAGGTGGTTGCGGACATCGACATCACGAAGTCCACGGAATTTGCCGAGGGCGGCGCGTATGCGAAGTACGCCTCCGCCGTCGGAACGGAGACCGTCGTCAAGCGCGAACTCATCACGTACTTCGTCAACGTCGGCTACATGTACGTGCAGTCTTACGGCTACACTTACAGTCAGGCGTTTGACCTCATCGTCACCAGCCTCGTCAACCAAAAGATCATCGGACAGTACGCCAAGGCATATTATCTGAAGCTTTCGGAAACTTCTGCAGATTATAACTACTCCCTTGCGGATTACGAGGCTTACGTCAACGCCGCCGAGGACAAGGACATTGCGGCTTATCGTTATTTCCTCACGGACGACGAGTACGGCAAGGCGGTCTATACCCTCAATCAGAGCATCAACAGCTCCATTGATTCGTACGAAAAGGAATACCTCAAAGAGGAGAGCACTTCTTCTTCCACCACTGCGCGTACCCTTCCCACGGGGGCTGAGACCGAAGAAGAGGATTACTACGACAAGGACTACGCGATCTATACGGGTAAGAATGCACTTTCTTCGTGCGGAACGTACGAGGCAGTCGAAAATTCCACGCCCTCCACGAGAAAGAAGGCGTACAACCGCTTCCTTTTGAGCCTTCAGAACAACTACCTCTATTCGAAGGAAGAGCAGGGACTTCCGATGGAAGAGCTCTCCTATTATAAGACGGAGCTTGCCCGTCAGCTCTCTTCTGCACTCATCAATAAGCTCGCCGATACCATCGAGGACGAAGCGGCAAAGAACTTTACCGAGTCTTACGTGACGGCGCGCTACAACGAGCTTCTCGCAGGACAGCAGAACAGCTTCAACGCTTCCTCTTCCAACTTCGAGACCGCGCTCGACTCCATGTCGGACAGCTCCTTCGTGCTGTATGCGCCGACCGGCGGATACGGATTCGTCATCAACATTCTCCTTCCCTTCAGCACCACGCAGTCCTTCCTGCTTTCGGGCTATCAGGCAGACACTTCCCTTACGAACGACGAGCGCTATGAAAAGCGCGGCGCGCTGTTAAAGAACGTGCTTGCCACCGATCAGAGAGAGACGTGGTTCACGGGGGACGAGGATTATTCCTACGAGACGACGGACTACTACGGCGCTTCCGGTACTTCCGGCTATCTGTTCTTTGAAAATTCTCTCACCGATAGCGACAGATATGAGTCGATGAAGAATTATTTCGGAAAATACGCATACAATGGAACGGTAGAAAAGGACGAGGACGGCGAATACGTCTTAACGCCCGATAAGATTTCCATCGACGGCTTCATCGAAGATCTCGAAGGATACGTGTCTTACGCTACGGGAAAGACGCCTCGCGTTCTCCTCGACAAGCAGGACGATTACTATACGAGAAGCTACCTTGACGAAAAGGGCGAAGTGGACTACTCCAAGTTCGTCTACTATGCGGGCAAGTTCGATCTCGGCTTCAACCCCAACGAGGTATTCCTCGAGGGAACGGACGCTTACAACGCCTTCTCGGCAGTCAACGAGCTCTCTTTTGCTTATAACACGGATACGGCGGGACTGAATAGCTACCTCGGCTATGCGATTTCCGCTTACAACACCGACTTCGTCAAAGAATTCGAGTATGCGGCAAAGTATGCGGTGTCTCAGGGCGTCGGTTCTTACATCGTCTCTCCTTCCGATTACGGCTGGCACATCATGTATTGCACCTACGTCTTCGAGGAGGGTGAGGTTTATTCCTTCAACTACGCCGACATCGAAAAGGAAGGCACGTTCTCCTACTATTTCTACGAGGCGTTGAAGTCTTCCACGTCCGGCACGGCGACGAATTCCTGGCAGACGCGCGTCATCAATACCTTCAACAACGATACCTGCGTCAAAAAGCATGAATCCCGCTATCAGGATCTCAAAGATCTCGACTAAAAACGATACGGAGTCTGCAATCATTTCATTGCAGACTCCTTTTTTAAGAGGTAATTATGGAATTTTGGCAAGCGATATTTCTCGGGCTCGTTCAGGGCTTGACGGAATTCTTACCCGTCTCTTCGAGCGGGCATCTGGTTTTTTTTCAGACCGTCTTTCACATCGAAGAGGCGGATATGTTCTTCGACATCATGCTCCACTTCGGCACGTTGGTTGCCGTGTTCATCGTCTTTTGGAAGGACATCTGGGCGCTCTTCAAGCGTCCTTGGAAGACGATGGTATACCTGATCGTCGCGACCATTCCCGCGGCGGTGGTGGGGCTTCTCTTCGACGATAAAATCGAGGAGATCTTCTACGGGGGACAGTGGCTCGGCATTTTCTTCCTGGTCACGGCTGCACTCATGTTCGCATGCGAAATCGTGGCAAAGCGCAGGAAAAAAATCTATCCGCTCTGCTGGCGGACGACGGTTCCCATGGGCTTGATGCAGGCGATCGCCGTGCTTCCCGGCATTTCGAGGAGCGGCTCGACGATTGCGGCAGGCACGTTTGCGGGCGCACAGCCGAAAGACATCTCCAAGTTCTCCTTCCTCATGAGCATTCCCGTCATTTTGGGAAGCGCCGTCATCGGGATGAAACACCTTATTTTCGACGGCGGGTTTGCCGAGAGCGTTGCGGCATATCCCTCTGCGGGGCATTTCGTCGGCTGTCTGATTTTAGGCGTGGCAGTGGCTGCCCTTTCGGGCTTTTTCGCCATCAAGGTCATGCTCAAGGTCATCGACGCCGCCAATTACAAGTGGTTTTCCGTCTATTTGGTACTCCTCTCCATCGCTTGTTTTATTCTCGTCGGGTATAATATCTTTTAAACCGCGCATACTGTTTCTATCCAAGAAAGGAGGATAGAACTATGAGATTAAATTCAGGCGACAGAGCTCCCAAGACGGGCTCGTACAAAGTGGTCAATGCCGACGGCAAGACCATCAACACTATTTATATCGGACAGGGCGAAACGATGCCCCCTACACAGATGTCCGATTGCCATTACGAATACGAGGGCTAAAAAACGGTTGTCATTACGAATACGAAGGTTAAAAAACGGCGCAAGCCGTTTTTTTTACGCCCTTTTTTCTTCTTGACAAAAGGGACTTCGCCCGTTATAATAAAAGTATGAACGAAAGCAAACGACAACGGAATCGCTCTCTCGACATGCTGCGGCTGTTCGCCGCTTTCTTGGTCGTGGGGCTGCACTGTGGCTATCCTTCCTTCCTCGGCGGAATCAACCTCGCGCTGAGTCGGGTTGCCGTGCCCTTTTTCTTCCTCCTATCGGGCTATTTTTGCTATGCGCCGGACGGGGAACAGAGGGAGAAGCGTGCGAAGCGGGGATTTTTCCACCTGTTGTGGCTGACGTTTTGGGGCTTCCTCGTCACCTGGGTTTACTTTCTGTCCCTCTACAATTTCAATTTCCCCGAGATGATCGCAGCGCTCGACCTCTCTCCTTCGTCGTGGCTCAAGCTTTTGCTCTTCAACGATCCGTCCGGATTTTTCATGCTCCTCGATCCCATGTGGTTTCTGCACGCCATGCTCTATGCCTACGGCGTACTTTGGCTCATCGAAGTCCTTCGCCTGAAAAAATCCAAGTACGTCCTGATGGCAGTTCTCCTTGTCGCGCTCTTCGTCTTAAACGAGCTTCTGACCTATTTCGGCGTGGAAATTCCCAGAGAGTATTATCGGAACTTCCTCGTGACGGGACTTTCTTTCCTCCTTCTCGGCATGTTTTTGCACGAGTACGAACGCTTTTTCACGGCAAGGAGCGATCTGTTCCTTTGGATTGCCATCGCCCTTGGCGCGCTCTACTGCGTCGGAATGCAGTGGCTGCTTCTGCCCGATTTCTATAGAAATTCCTGCGAAATCTACCTCGGAACGATCGTCATGGCGCTCTGTTTTGTTACCCTCGGCGTCAAGCATCCGAACGCTCCGAAGCTCCTTTCCGAAGCGGGCAAGAACTATTCTCTTACCATTTACATCGCGCACCCCATCGTCATGTCGCTGCTCCGCAGGGCGTTTATCGCGACAGAATGGTTTTCGCTGCCCATCGTTCAGCTCTTCTACGCGCCCGTCGTCTTTCTCCTCGCACTCGGATTTTCTATCCTTTGGAAACTTCTTCTCGATTGGCTGCATAAACTCCGAAAACGGGCATAGAGTATACCATGAAGCTGAGAGTTTATTGCGTGGCATTTGTGTTTTTTACCGTCCTCACACTGTTGGGGACGTTTTTTTATCTCTTTGGCGAGAGCGCCTTTCTCTTCGTGGACTATTCCTATTACCTGTTGCTGTCCGACGGGGAGGAGACGGTGGAAGTCGTCTCCGTCATCGACTACGATCGGGGTGGGGCGGGGCTCGTCTACGAGGGGAAGAGCGTCCTTCATTATTATCCTTCCTTTGCCCTTGCCAAGGGAATGGAGGAGAAGAACTCGGCGACCGATCGCAACCTTTCCGTGAAAGCGGTTTGCCTGAGGAAGCTTTCGCTCTACGGGAAGGACAGGGGAAAGAAGGAGGAAATCAGAAAGAGGCTTTCGGTGTTGGACAGCGCGACCCTTCTCCTGTACAAGATTGCAAACGGGCTTGAAAATTATTCGATGGGGCAGGAAAACGCGAGGCTCGCCCTGTCCGACTGCGTCACCCTTCTCGACTGTTTCAATGAGGAATGGGAGGGGAGAATCGGGAAAAAGCTCTTTGCCATGGCGGAGGAATGCAGGCAGAGCCTCTTGTCCTTGGAAGGGAAGGCAGTCCGCGCAAACGAAGTGCGGAAAATCGGCGCAACGCTCTGCCTGTCTCTGACTTCGCTGTAAGGGGCAGGTTGCCCCTTTTCAATAGGGGGCGAGACGCCCCGCCTCATTTGTCAACCGATTCTGCGTAAAGTCGGGTTGAAAACACCCCGACTTTAAAAAGGCTTTTGTGTTTGTTCCCCAAGGGGGGGCAGGTTGCCCCTTTCCAATAGGGGGCGAGACGCCCCGCCTCATTTGTCAACCGACTCTGCGTAAAGTCGGGTTGAAAACACCCCGACTTTAAAAAGGCTTTTGTGTTTGTTCCCCCAAAGGGTAGGTTGCTTTCGATCGATAGTGGGGCGAGACGCCCCGCCCCACTTGTCAACCGACTCTGCTTAAATATCCCTCTGATTTTAAACGGAAGCCAAGAATTTCTATGACGAACATATGTTCGGCAAAGCTAGGAGGAAAGAGTTGAGAATATAAGTAAGGGGGCTGTCGCAAGTTAAAAAAACTTGCGACAGCCCCGCTTGTTTATGCAAAAGAGTCATTTTTCAGTGGGATTTAGGAGGTCGGCGAGTGTAACGCCGCTCAAATAGTGGTCGATGACGGCATAAAATCCCTTCCATACGGGCAAGGTTTTGCAGAAGGGACTTCTCTCGCACGTCGCCCCTTCTTTGAGGCAGGCAACGGGGGCGAGCGACCCTTCCGTGAGGCGCAAAATGCTGCTTAAGGGGTATTCATCGGGCGTGCGGGTGAGTTTATAGCCTCCGCCTTTGCCTCGAACGCCCTCCAAGAGCCCGCCCCTCGTCAGAAGGACGACAATGCTCTCAAGGTATTTTTCCGAAATGGCTTGCCGTGTTGCAATGTCGTTGAGCGGAATGTAGCCCGTATTGCTCTGTTCCGCAATGTCAATCATCACCCTTAAAGCGTATCTTCCGCGTGTGGAAATCATAACCTTCCTCCCTTTTTTTCAGTATACCATTCTTTTTTCGAAAAATCAAGCAATTTCCCCTAAAAACCTATTGACAAACTAGGTAAAAAGTGTTAAAATCTATTCAACATATCAAAATGGTAGGTTAAAAATGAAAAACGCCTTGGAGGAGTGGGTTCGCCACAATTTCCGAGGCGGATAAACGTGTAAAAATCAGACAAAATAAGAAATGCAAAGGAGTACTTTGGAATGATTTATGCGGACAATGCCGCGACAACGAAGATGAGCAAGCGGGCGATCGAGGCGATGTTGCCGTACTTTAGCGAAGGGTACGGCAATCCTTCCAGCCTGCATTCGGCAGGGCAGAGGGCGGCGGAAGCCCTCGTTTCAGCGAGGAAGAGAATCGCTTCCTGCCTCAATGCTCTGCCGAGGGAAATTACCTTCACCTCGGGCGGGAGCGAGGCGGACAATCAGGCACTTCTCTCCGCCGCAAGGCTCGGAGCGAAACAGGGCAAAAGACACATCGTTTCCACCGCCTTCGAACATCACGCCGTGTTGCATTCGTTAAAACGGCTCGAAGAGGAGGGCTTTTCGGTGACGCTGTTGCCCGTCCCCGAAAACGGAATCCTCTCCGCCCAAGCGGTGGAAGAGGCGATTCGCCCCAATACCTGCCTCGTCAGCGTCATGTATGCGAACAACGAGATCGGGACGATTCAGCCCATCGCCGAAATCGGCGCGATCTGCAAGAGGAAAGGCGTTCTCTTTCATACGGACGCCGTGCAGGCGGTCGGGCATCTGCCCATCGACGTCGAGGCGCAGCACATCGATTTGCTGTCCCTCTCCGCCCACAAGTTTCACGGGCCGAAGGGCGTCGGCGCGCTGTATGCGAGAAAGGGGATTCCCCTTATGCCCCTCATCGAAGGGGGCGCGCAGGAGCGCGGCAAGCGAGCGGGCACGGAAAACATTCCCGCCATCGTCGGCATGGCGGCGGCACTCGAGGAGACTTGCGCGGGGATGGAAGAGCGGTCTGCAAGGCTCAAAGTTCTTCGAGACAGGCTCATCGACGGCTTACGGGAAATTCCGCATTCCATTTTAAACGGCGATCGGGAGAAACGGCTTCCCTCCAACGTGCATTTCTGCTTCGAAGGCATCGAAGGGGAATCCCTTCTCCTCCTCTTGGACGATCGGGGGATTTGCGCCTCTTCGGGCTCTGCCTGTACTTCTGGCTCGCTTGATCCCAGCCACGTCCTCCTTGCCATCGGCAGACCGCACGAAATTGCCCACGGCTCTTTAAGGCTCTCCCTCTCGGAGGAAACCACGGAGGAAGAGGTGGATTTCATCGTGCAATCGGTCAAAGAGGTCGTAGCATACCTGCGCGGCATTTCTCCCGTCTGGAGAGATTTGGCGAACGGAAAAAAGCAATTTATCCTTTCATGAGGTGAAATTATGGTATTATACAGCGAAAAAGTGATGGATCATTTCCGCAACCCCCGCAACGTCGGCGTCATCGAAAATGCCGACGGCGTCGGCGAGGTTGGCAATGCAAAGTGCGGAGATATCATGAAAATCTATTTAAAAATCGAAAACGGAATCATCGAGGACGTCAAATTCGAGACCTTCGGCTGTGGCAGCGCGATCGCGTCCAGTTCGATGGCGACGGAGATGATCAAGGGGAAACCCCTATCCGAGGCGATGCAATTGACCAATCGGGCAGTCGCGGAAGCGCTCGACGGGCTTCCGCCTCATAAACTGCACTGCTCCGTCCTGGCGGAGGAGGCGATCAAAAGGGCGCTCGAGGATTATTGCAAGAAAAACGGCATCCAATTTGAGGGTATCATTCCCGCTTCCTGCGACAGCGAAGACCATTGCGGATAAAAGGCGAAAAATAAAAAAGGGTTCGCCAAAAATCTTGAGGACAGTTTAAAAATATAACGTAAAAAAGTGCAGACTTGACCGAAAGGTTTTGATTTGCACTTTTTATTTTTTACATAGAGAAAGGCGAGCCGTGAAGAGCTCGCCCCTACCGATAGGAATTTTACGGTTTTAAAGTGACGGATTGGTTAACAAAATCATCGCCGAGCCAATCGCCTATGTCATAAACCCGAAGATTAAACTCGATTTCATTCACGGAAGTTATTCCGTTATCTTTCAAAGTTTTATCAGACCAAGACATAGAGGTGAAGGCGCATTTTTTAGAAGATACCGATTTTGCAAAAAGCGGATCTGCCATATATCCGTTCACGGACGCATTGTTAACGCTAAACATTACAGTTTTATCGGTTTTATTTAGTAAAAACAGTTTTACGGTGTAACCCCATATATCATCATCTTTATACCCTGTTACAATAACCGTAACATATTCATTGTCAACGATTACATTATCGGTCGGCTGGGGAGTTCTAACAAAATTTGTAGCCTTATCCTCTCCATACGGATAGATATGGACGGTTTCCTTGGCGACATCATCAGCCAACCAATCATTGCTGTCGTAAACACGGAAGGTTAATTCAATATCTGTATAATCTTTTATGCCGTTTTCCTCAAGTTCTCTTTTTGTAAAGTGAATTTCATCATTTGACTTTTTGCCGGCTGCTACCTCAGAAGCAAAGAGGGGATTGCACTGAACGCCGTTGATAGCGGCATTTTGCACAGAGAACATATAAGTCTTATTAGCGGATTTGTTCTCAAGTTGGATTTTTAATGTATATCCCCAGATATTGTCGGGATCGATTTCCGTCACTTTAATCGTACATTCCGCATTGTCAACTGCGACAAGACCATTAAAAGTTATTTCATTTTTTTCGTTGCCGCCATTGTTATCGTTGTCTGGGCTTTGCGATGGATTGTTCGTGTAGTCTTGGCTTTGCGATGGATTGTTCTTGGTTCTATCAGGCGGTGTTTCAGCATTACAAGCAGCAACTGACAGGAGCATGAGCATAGCAAGGATTAGTGTGAGTAGTTTTTTCATTTTCTTTTCCTCCAAAAAAAATATAAAATAAAAAGAGCGTCAACCGCAGTTAACGCTCCGAAAAACGCAAACCCCGATTGTCGCCAAACAAATTTCAAGCAATCAAAAGGATATTCCTTACACAATCACCGACGGAATTTGCGCTTTTACCAAATTCATACAATGATTGTGCACACGGAAAAAGGGTATTATTCACCCCTTTTCAAAAAAAGAGAAAAATATCCCTATGATTGATTTATGAAATTTGTTTGGCAATTCTATTATGTCACATTTTTCACCATTTGTCAAATACTTTCAGTAGTTTTATATAAAAAATTACCTTCAAGAAAAAGAGTGAAAATTACAATATCATTTTTACTGACAAGCACTGCATTTGCGGACAAAAATGCCACTCTCGTTACGCAAATAGAAAAGAAATTACGGCATACCTCTTTCGAGAGATGCCGTATCAAGGGGCTTGCTTTTGTGACTTGTCGCCGGCTTTAAGAGAATCAGCAGGTAATTTCGCCGATTCGAATCCGACCACAAAGAAAAAAGAGTCTACCAAAAATGGTAAACTCTTTTTCTTGGAGCTAATAGCCGGATTCGAACCGGCGACCGGGAAGCCTGCGCCAAGCCAACTCAAGCAAGGTTTTACGGCTTCCAATGGATTGATACGGCAGATTTCTCGCTTGCCGTATCCGCCTGATACGCCTGCGCTCGAACTCTTTGTCTCAATGCCATTTTAATTCCGTAAAACTGCAAGCACCCCAAGGGGCTTGCTTTTTTGACTTGTCGCAGGCTTTGAGAGAATCAGCGGGTAATTTCGCCGATTCGAATCCGACCACAAAGAAAAAAGAGTCTACCGAAAACGGTAAACTCTTTTTCTTGGAGCTAATAGCCGGATTCGAACCGGCGACCTGCTGATTACGAATCAGCTGCTCTACCAGCTGAGCCATATTAGCAACCGAACTTGCCTATCTATTATAACAAATTCCGAAAAAAAAGCAACTGTTTTTTCTACTTTTTCCGAAAAAATTTTATTCTTTTTCAAGAAGGTGCAAAATAAGGGGAAAAGAAGTCTACTTGGGAATTGAGCCTCGAAATTCATGCAAACTTGTTGACATTTTTTTTGGCGTATGCTACAATACACAAGGTGTTTTTTGCCTGTGGCAAAAAAACGTACATAGGAATAAAATTTATAGGTAAGGAATCATATATGCAATTTAATCGGAAAAACTTTTTGGATGAAGTTAGTCTCATTCTTCATACCGACTTTGCGACGGATTTGCAGCGCGCAACCAAGAAAGAGCTCTACAATGCCGTTTCCAAAGCCGTTATGCTCGAAACTTTCCCCGCTTGGCAAAAAAACAAGGAAAGCGGAAAAAAGCGCGGGGCATATTTTTCCGCAGAGTTCTTGGTAGGACGGGCAATCTATGCCAACCTTCTGAACCTCGGCATCTTGGAAGAAGTGAGAGACGCGCTTGCGGAAAAGGGACTCGACCTCAATGATTTTGAAGAGGTGGAGGATGCCGCGCTCGGCAACGGAGGACTCGGACGGCTTGCCGCTTGCTACCTCGATTCCGCTGCTTCCGTGGGAATGCCCCTCGACGGTTACGGAATCCGCTATCGCTACGGGCTCTTCCGTCAGTCTTTTGTGGACGGTTTCCAGCACGAAGAGGGAGACAATTGGCTCAAGTGGGGAGACCCTTGGTCTGTCCGCGTGGAGCGCGATGCGAAAATCATCTCCTTCTCCGATCAGAAGGTGCTCGCCGTTCCCTACGATATGCCCGTGTTCGGATATCACAACGAAGTCGTCAATACCCTTCGCCTCTGGCAGAGCGAACCCGTCCGCGAGTTTGACTTCGCTTCCTTCAACGAGATGAGAGGGGAGCAGATCGCGACCGATAACTTCAAAGCGACCAAAATTACCGACGTCCTCTATCCCAACGACAATACCTTAGTGGGAAAGATGCTCCGCCTTCGTCAGCAGTATTTCCTCGTCAGCGCGTCCTTGCAGGATATTCTCGCGAAGTTCAAGGAGACGGGCAAATCCCTCTTCGAGCTTCCCGATTCCATCGTCATTCAGCTCAACGATACGCACCCCGTTATCGCCATTCCCGAGCTTTTGCGCCTTCTCTCCAACGAGGGACTTTCCTTTGAGGAATCCTTCAATATCTGCCATAAAGTCTTTAACTTTACAAACCACACCATCATGGCAGAGGCGTTGGAAAAATGGGATGAGCTTGCCGTCCGCGAGCTTCTTCCCGACGTGTGGCAGCAGATCGCGCTCTGTCAGTATCGCCTCGAAGCGGAGGGCGTGGACAGAAACATGTACTATATCATGCGGGACGGACGCATTCACATGGCGAATCTCGCCATTTACGTCGCGGGCAAGGTCAACGGCGTTGCGGAAATTCACACGGGAATTTTAAAGAGGGAGACGTTCCACAACTGGTATTGCCTCTTCCCCGATAAGTTCGTCAACATCACCAACGGCATCACGCCGAGAAGATGGTTTCTCCTCAATAACCCCGAAATGGCAAAGGCGGTCGATGCAAAGATCGGCACGTCCTGGAGAACCAACCTTTCCGATTTGAAAAATCTGCTTCCCTTCTGTGATGAAAAGCAATTCATCGAACAGTTCAAGCAGATCAAGCGCGAGAACAAGGTGAAGCTTGCCGCCTATATTAAGGAACACGAGGGCGTCGATTTGAATCCCGATTTCGTGTTCGACGTACAGGTCAAGCGTCTGCACGAGTACAAGAGGCAGCTTCTGAATGCCCTCTCCATTCTCTACTTCTACTTTGCGATCAAAGACGGCAGAATGCCCGACTTTACGCCGACTGCCTTCCTTTTCGGCGCAAAGTCCGCGCCCGGCTACTACAACGCAAAGGCGATCATCAAATTCATCAATGAAATTGCAAAGCTCGTCAACAACGATCCCGCCGTCGCCGATAAGATGAAGGTCGTGTTCGTTCAGAACTACAACGTCTCCTATGCGGAAAAAATCGTCTGCGCGGCGGACATTTCCGAACAGATATCCATGGCGGGCATGGAAGCTTCCGGTACGGGCAACATGAAGTTCATGCTCAACGGAACGGTGACGCTCGGCACGATGGACGGCGCAAACGTCGAAATTTGCGAGGAGGCGGGCAGAGAAAACAACTATATCTTCGGTGCAACCGTAGAGCAGGTTCCCGAAATCAAGAACGGATACAATCCCTTCCGCTATCTCGACCAGGATCCCAACCTCCGCAGGGTGGTTGATACCCTTGTCAACGGCACCTTCCAAGACGCCGGTACGGGCAACCTAAAGTCCATTTACGACAGCCTTCTCTTCAACCACAATCCCGATCATTATCTCGTTTTGGCAGACTTTGCGGACTATATCAGGGTGAAATGTCAGCTTCTGAAGGAATACGGAAGCGACGAATTCTTCGCAAAGTGCTTGAAGAACATGGCTTGCAGCGGTAAATTTTCCGCCGACCGTTCCGTCAAGGACTATGCGGAACGCATCTGGAATATCTGAAGTCACATCGGGGAGAGCCGATGGCTCTCCCGTTCTTTTCAACAACAGGGAAACAGATTATGAAGAAACAAGCGCTTGGTGCCGTTTGGTCGAAAGAGAAAACGACCTTCCGTGTCTTCGCTCCCTCCGCGTCCGAAGTCACGCTCCGAATTTACGAACGGGGTGAGGATAGCCCTGCCGTGCTCACCGTTCCCATGGAACGGGAAGACGTCTTTTTCCACGCAACGTTACAAGGCGATTTTGACGGAAAATACTACACTTACGAAGTGAACGGCGAAGAGGTCGTCGATCCTTACGCGAAATCGGCGGGGGTCAACGGCAAGCGGGGCTTTATTTTCGACCCCGCAACCACCAATCCCGAAGGCTGGGAGAACGATTGCTTCGAGCCGAAGATGCCCATCATCTGGGAAGTTCACGTCCGCGACTTTTCTTCCGACTACTCTCTCTCCGTGCAGAACAAGGGAAAGTATGCCGCCTTTCAGACGGGCGTTAAGACGCCCGCAGGCAGAACCGCCCTCATCGATTACTTAAAGGAGCTCGGCGTCACCTACGTGCATCTCCTTCCCGTCATGGACATGAAGAGCGTGGACGAGAAGAACCCCGACGACTACAATTGGGGGTACGATCCCGCCTCTTACTTCTATCCCGAGGGGAGCTATTCTCTTAACCCTTACGACGGGCGTATGCGCGTGAAAGAGCTGAAAACGCTCATCAAGACGCTGCACGAAAACGGCATCGGCGTCATCCTGGACGCCGTGTACAATCACGTCTATAAGGTGGAGACGAGCAACCTTCAGCTTCTCGCGCCCAACTGCTATTTCAGAATGGATGGCGAAAAGTTCAGAAACGGCTCGGGGTGCGGCAATGAGACGGCGAGCGAGCGCACCCCCATGCGCAACCTCATGCTGGACAGCACCCGCTATTGGGTGGAAGAATACCACGTAGACGGTTTCCGCTTCGATCTGATGGGACTGCACGACGTGCAGACCATGAACCGCATTCGGGAATCCATCGACGCGCTTCCGGGCGGCAAGGACGTTCTCATGTACGGCGAGCCGTGGTATTGCGAGTGTCCCCGCGGCATTTTCCCCGCAGATCTGAGCCATATCCACCTTTTAAACGACAGAATCGCCATCTTCAATCCCGAGCTTCGAGACGGCATTCGCGGCGCGCATTTCGGAAACTCCCGCCCCGGTTATTTGCAGGGGAACATGGAGAGCCTTCGAAAGATCAAGGCGTGGATTGCCGGGGGAACGTGCATCAACGAATTCGGGGGCGGATTCCGCATCAAGCCCTCCCAACAGATTGCCTATTGCGCGAGCCATGACGACTATACTCTCTTCGATCAGCTTATGAACACGACCTGGCCGGGCTTTGACGGCGTGCGTGCTCACAAGATGTCCGCCTTTATCCTTTTAAGCTGTCTCGGGATTCCCTTCTTCCAGGCGGGAGAGGAGTTCCTCCGCACCAAGGGCGGCTGGAAGAACAGCTACAACGCGGGGGACAGGGTCAATCACCTCGATTGGAAGCGGAGGGACTATTTCGACGGCGTCGTTCGCTACTATCGCGGGCTCATCGCCATTCGGAAGAGCAACAAGGCGTTCCTCTCGCCCAACTGCGCGGATTTTGCGTGGATTCCCTCGTCCAACCCCGACGCGGCGGCTTACGCGATCGGCGACTACATCTATTGCTTCAACAACAGTGAAGCGGAGACGAAGATCGATTTATCCAAGTACGGAAAGCTTCTTTGGCTTGCCGATATCGATCGTACCGACCTTTCCGAGGAGACGGAGGGCAGCGTAATCGTGCCTGCTCATAACGTGTTTCTCGCCAAAATGATACGGTAATTTTTCTGCCCGAAGGCTTTTGCCTTCGGGTTTTGTCATGATTCTCCCTTCTTCCCGAAGAAATCTGCTACATTTGCTTTCTTTTTTGTCACGGTTATGGTATAATAAATAAGATTTGCCGACCTCGGCGTCGGAATCAGGGTAAACGGTGAGGTATGAAGAGAGAAATTTTGGAGCATTATCGGGAAATTCTCAATCCCAAAAAGGAGATCGATAAAGAGTTTTTCCTCGATTTGCTCGACGAATGCAAACAGCGTGAATGGGAAGACGACCACCTGCAAGCGGTGCTCTATGCCCTTCGCGTCCGTTATATCAACCGATACAAACAAAAGATCAAAAAGGCGAAGGAGGAGATCGCGGAAATCGCAAGGAGCGGCGATTACGGCGCGGAGGGGGTCAGGCGCTCGGAGGAGCTGCGCGCGCTCATCGCCGCGGAGACGGCGGAGATGGACACCTATCGTCCCTTTTTCGACGAGCCGTACTTTGCCAGAATGGATCTCGTGGACGAGATCGAAGGGTACAACAGCTACTACATCGGCAAAAAGGGGGACATCAACCTCGAAATCGTCGATTGGCGCGCCCCCGTCGCCAAGAAGTATTATCAAAAATCGCAGGTGCGCTTCTCCATTCGCGAGTATCGCTACAAGACGGTCTTGCGCCGCGCCGTGCGTGCGGAACACGGGAAACTTCTCGACTTTAAGAACGAATATCTTTCTGTCAAGGACTATCTCTCGCAGGAGGAAATTGCGGGCAGGGACGAGGAAATTCTCTTCGACCCGTACTTAAAGCAGATCATCGCCGAGCGCAAGGAAGAGACGGAGATCCGCGACATCATCCACACCATACAGGAAAAGCAATACGAGATCATCACCCGCCCCGAACGGGAGAATCTCGTCGTGCAGGGCTGTGCGGGGAGCGGCAAGACGATGATTTTGCTCCATCGCCTTTCCTACCTTCTCTACAACAACGAGAAGTTGCAGACGCGGGACGTCCTCGTCATCACGCCGAGCGCCTCCTTCAATCGATTCATCGACGAGCTTTCCAAGGTCTTGGAGCTGCAAAGCGTAAAGACCATGACCATCGACGAGTACTTTGCCCTCCTCTTAAAGGGAAAGGGAATTGAAATTCCCGTTGACACGGAGAAGCGGGAAGATAGAAACTACCTCGAATATCTCTATTCCTTCCGCATGAAGGAAGGCGTGCAAAAGGTCATCGACCGCACGTTCGCAAACGTCAAGGGGCTGTTTGCCTCCGACGAAGTGCAGGAGATCGTAGGGAAGATTAAGGAAAACTGCAAGCGGCAGGTCGCGCACTACACCGCCATCAAAAATGCCTCCTTGCGGGTGCGGCGCGCCGTGCTCGGAGAGATCAAGGAAAGACCGGAAGGCGGGCTTCGCTACACCAAGCCCTTCCGCGAATTTATGAATGCGGTTTCGGGCATGAACGAGTTTTTATCCCTCGATTTCGACGATGAAAAGCTTCAAAACGACGAGTATTTCGTTCGTCAGCTCGCGCCGTTCTTCGCGTCGGCAACCCACGTCTACAAAAACGCAGACCGCGTCATTTCGGAAACCCTGCACTCATTGAACACCTTAAACGATACGGTGAAGCGGGAGATCGTTGATCTTCGCCGCTACAAGTACCGTCAGGGGGGCGAGGAAATTCTGACTTATGCGGACAGAATCGAAAGAAGGGAAGAGCTTCTCAAGGAAATCGAAAAGACGATCGTGCGGGTGGAGGAGATCGGGGACGGACTCGACGTGTTTCTCGACTTTTATCAGGTCGTGCACGGGGACAAAACCCTCGTTTCCCTCGCTTCCTGCCATTCGGACATCGAGCTTGCCCGCTATTTCTATCGGGAAACCGTCAAAAAGGTCAAGAAAAAGTACGGCATGGAGGGACTCTATCGCTCGGACGGCTTTGCAATCTCCCTCATTTTAACGCTTTTGAGCGTCCCGCTCTACCCCCATTACGGCTTCGTCTTCATCGACGAGGGGCAGGACGTCTCGCCCGTCGAATACGAAGTCGTCAGGAAGAACAATCCCACGGCGGTCTTTAACCTCTTTGGCGATCTGCTCCAGAACATGACGCCGTACAGGGGAATCAAGCGCTGGCAGGACGCCCTCGCGGTTGAGCCCTACGTCCTCAATCAAAATTACCGCAACGTCAATCAGATCGTGGCGTTCGTGTCGGAAAAGCTCGGCATTTCCATGACTTCGATCGGCTTTGAGGGGGACGACGTGCAGGTCATCTCCAGGAAGGGGATTTCCTCCTTCTTCGCAAACAGAAAGGGCTTGAAGGCAGTGATCGTCTCCGAATCGGCATGGGAAACGTATTTCAAAAAGAGCTATCACCCCATCGGCAAAAAGGGAAACGTCTCCAAGACCAAGATCAACTACATGACGGTGTACGAATCCAAGGGCTTGGAATTTTCCTCCGTCGTCGTGGCGGAAGAGGGCATGAGTGAACAGGAGAAGTACATCGCCTACACGCGGGCGCTGAAAACTTTGGCGATTATTCCCGAATAATAAAGAAAAAACTCCCGCCAAACGCTTGACATTTCTCACGCGGGGGGGGGTATAATAGAATCGGATAAAACAGCAAAAAGGAGGCTGCGCGTAAGAAAGAAAATGGAAGAAATTTTACGGGTAGAGAATCTCAAAAAGACATTCCCCCTTTCCGCAAAACAGCGGAAGGCGGAAAACACAAAGGAAAAGAGGAAAACGGCGCTCGCAGGTGCGTCCTTTTCGGCGTACCGCGGGGAGATCTTCGGACTTCTCGGCCCGAACGGCGCAGGCAAGACGACCACGCTCCGCATTCTGTCTACCCTGATCAAGGCGGACGAAGGGGACGCTTTCATCAACGGCAAGTCCGTGCGGAGAGAGCCCGAAGCGGTGCGCGCGCAGATCGGTTTTCTGACGAGCGAGCTGAAATTGGAGGCGTTCTTCTCCCCAGACTATCTCTTCAACTTCTTTTCCGACTTACATAACGTCCCCTTAGACGTCAGAGAACAGCGAAAAAAAGCTCTCTTTGAAAAATTCGGCATTGACAAATACGCCTTTACGAAGGTAGGGGACTTGTCGACGGGTATGAAACAGAAGGTTTCCCTCGTCATCTCCATCGTGCAGGATCCCGACATCATCATCTTCGACGAGCCGACGAACGGATTGGACGTCCTCACGGCGAAGGTCGTCACGGACTTCCTTCTCGAGCTTAAGGCGCAGGGCAAGACCATCATTCTCTCTACGCACATCTTTTCCCTCATCGAAAAAATCTGCGATCGGGTGTGCATTCTCATCGACGGAAAGGTCGTCTGCGAGAGCATGCTCAAAGAATTGACGGCAGAAAAGAACCTCGAAGATAAATTCTTCGATATTTACCGCGAGGTGAAGGGGGAGGAAGTATGAAGGGACTCTGGACAATCATTAAAAAGGAATTCAGCCGCTTTTTCCGGGATAAAAAGCTGATTTTTACCATGATTTTCCCGGGCATTCTCATCTTTGCCATCTATTCGGTGATGGGAACCGTCATGAACAGCTTCATCGAGGAGGAGACGGGCGCATCCTTTACGGAAATGCGGGTACTCACGCAAAATCCCTCCGATCGGCTCGAACAGCTCGTCATTCGCAACACGGCGCATTCGGGCTATGAGGTCGAGTTTATTACCACTTCCGCGAGCGAAGAGGACGCGAAAACTCAAGTGGCGGAAGGGGCGTACGAGGCGTATCTTTCCCTCCCCGCAGACTTTGACGAGCTCGTCAAGGAGGACAGGGAAGTCGTTCCCGAAGTCAAAATCTTCTACAATTCGGACAATACCGCAAGCAGCGTCTGCTATTCTCTGCTCACGGAATGCTTCCGCCAGTACGAAGAAGGGCTCGTCAATCGCTTTAACGTCAACAGCGGAATGACGAACTACGACCTTGCGGAAACAGATCTCGACGAAATCATGGAGATGATGTATTCCATGCTCGTTCCCTTCCTCCTCATCATGTTCGTCGTGACGGGCGCGCTCTCCATTACGCCCGAATCCATCGCGGGAGAAAAGGAGAGGGGCACGATCGCCACCATTTTGGTGACGCCCGTCAAGCGGGGATTCGTCGCCCTCGGCAAAATTATTTCCTTAAGCGTGTTTGCCTCGCTCGGCGCGCTTTCCAGCTTTTTGGGAACGATGCTCTCCCTTCCCATGCTCATCAACGGCTCTTCGGGCGGCGTTCTGGAGGGAGCGGGCATCTCGTTTAACCTCTTCGAGCTCTATTCGGTGGGGGATATCGTCGGGCTCTTGTTCATCGTCCTTTACTTCGTTCCCGTCATGGTAGGACTGCTTTCCCTCATTTCGACGCTTTCCAAGAGCGTCAAAGAGGCGACCTCCGCTTCGAGTGCGGTCATGATCGTCTCCATGCTGGTCGGGCTTTCCTCCATGTTCGGCATTGATTCCCTGTGGGCGGCGTTCGTCCCCATCTTAAACGTCGCCATCGCCATTTCTTCCGTCTTGAGCGGAACGGCAAGCATCGGCTTCATTCTCGCCACCATCGGCATGAACTTTGTCTACGTGGGACTTTTGAGCCTGCTGCTCGCCAAGTTGTTCGGCAGCGAAAAAATTATGCTCTGATCGAAAAATTTTTTCACTTTGCGTGCGCCTCGGAAAGAATGTTCCGAGGCGTATCTTTTTTTGCAAAAAACTTGCAATCAACCACAAAATATGGTATACTGATTGAGATACAATGGCAAATAATGCGAAAAATAGGAGTATTATGGCAGAACAAAGATACAGCGCGGAAGATCTGAAAATATTGGAAGGATTGGATGCCGTTCGTCTCCGTCCCGGTATGTACATCGGCTCGACGGGGGTCAAGGGACTGCATCATATTTTGTGGGAAATCGTCGATAACGCCATCGACGAGGCGGCAAACGGCTTTGCCGACCAAATCGACGTCGTCCTCTACGAGGACGGCTCTGCATCGGTCGAGGACAACGGCAGGGGAATTCCCACCGATATTCACCCCAAGACCAAGCAGTCGGGGGTTGAGGTCGTCTTTACCAAACTGCATGCGGGCGGTAAGTTCGACGAGCACAACTACTCTTTTTCGGGCGGCTTGCACGGGGTCGGCGCTTCCGTCACCAACGCCCTTTCCGAATGGCTCAAGGTCGAAGTGTACCGAAAGACGGTCTTTCAGATGTCCTTTCGGAGCTATTTTGACAAAAAGGCGAATAAGTATATGTCGGGCATTCCCGACGGGCCTTTGCAGGATACCAAGCAAAAGACGAAAAAGCACGGCACGTTCGTTCGCTTTAAGCCCGATCCCGCCGTCTTTGCTGCGCACGATTTTAATTTAGAGACCGTCTCTTCGCGGCTCAACGAGCTCGCCTTCCTCAACAAGGGATTGAAAATCACCCTCCGCGACGAGCGGAACACTATGGAGGTGCAGGAGGGGGAAGAGACGAAGCTCCTTCCCTTCGAAGCGACGTATTGCTACGAGGGCGGAATTTCCGATTTTGCGAAATACCTCAACGACGGTAAGGACACTCTCTATGATAAGCCCCTCTGCTATACGGCGGAAAAGAACGGCGTCCTCGTCGAGTTCGCCATTCAGCACACCAAGGAATTTACGGAAAGCGTCTATTCCTTCGTCAACAACATTCCCACGGCGGAGGGCGGCTTCCACGAGGTCGGTTTCCGTTCGGGTATTACCAAGGCGCTCAACGACTACGCGAGAAATTCGGGGGCGCTGAAGGAAAAGGATCAGAACCTTCTCGGCGACGACTTCCGCGAGGGACTCACCGCCGTTCTCTCCATCAAGATGAAGAACGTGCAGTTTGAGGGGCAGACCAAGAGCAAGCTCGGCAATCCCGAAGCGAGAGTGCCCGTCGAGGCGGCGACGGTCGAGGGCTTGAACGCCCTGATGGGAGAAAAGAAGAACAAAAAATGCTTTGACGAGATCGTCAAAAAGGCGATGGGCGCGATGAAGGTGCGTATGGCTGCCCGTCAGGCAAAGGAAGCGGCGCGCGCGAAAAACTCCATCGACAGCCTCATGCTCGTTGGAAAATTGGCGGCGTGTTCGGGCAAAAAGGCGGAGCTCAACGAGATGTTCATCGTCGAGGGAGACTCCGCGGGCGGCACGGCAAAGCAGGCGAGAATCCGCCAATATCAGGCGATTCTTCCCCTTCGCGGCAAGCCCTTGAACGTGGAGAAAAAGCGGCTCGATCAGATTCTCGCCAACGAGGAGATCCGGACGATGATTTCCGCCATCGGCGCGGGGCTTGGGCGGGACTTCAACGTCGCCAAAATCAACTATCACAAGGTCATCATTCTCTCCGATGCCGATCAGGACGGCATGCACATCCGCTGTATCCTGCTCACCTTCTTCTTCCGCTACATGCGCGAGCTCGTGCAGGGCGGATATGTCTACATCGGTATGCCGCCCCTTTATAAAGTCTATAAAAAGGACGTCGTGGAATACGCCTACGACGACACCGAGCTTGCCCAAAAGATCGAAAAGGTCGGCAAGGGCTATCAGATTCAGCGCTACAAGGGACTCGGCGAGATGAGCGCGGAGCAGCTATGGGAGACGACCATGAATCCCGCAACCCGCAACCTCATTCAGGTGACGATCGAGGACGCCGCAGAGGCAGACCGCATGATCACCATGCTCATGGGTGAAAACGTCGAGGGCAGAAAGCAATTTTTGGCGCGCAATGCGAATTTCAACAAAGTGGATACTTTTATCGATAAAGTAGACGTCAATAAGGGCAAAGGAGAAGTATAATGGCGAAGAAACCGATCGAAGAAAAGGGTGAAATTTTTGCGACGCCCCTAGAGCGGGTGTTGCCCGATTCCATGCTTCCGTATGCGGAATTTGTCATTCTGGATCGCGCCCTTCCCCGCGTGGAGGACGGCTTAAAACCCGTCCAGCGCAGAATTTTATATACCATGAACGAGATGGGCTTGACGCCCGACAAGCCGCACAAAAAGTGCGCGAGAATCGTCGGCGACTGCATGGGTAAATACCATCCGCACGGCGACAGCTCCGTGTACGACGCCATGGTGAGAATGGCGCAGGATTTCAATATGCGCATGACCCTCGTGGACGGACACGGCAATTTCGGCTCGGTGGACGGCGATCCTGCCGCCGCCATGCGTTACACCGAGGCGCGCATGGCGCCCCTTGCGTTGGAGCTTTTGAGAGATCTCGACAAGGACACCGTTCCCTTTTCCCTGAATTTCGACGACTCGTTGAAAGAGCCGGACATTCTCCCCGGGAGATTTCCGAATCTTCTCGTTAACGGCGCGTCGGGCATTGCCGTGGGCTTAGCGACGAACATTCCCACTCATAATTTGGGCGAGGCGATCGACGCCGTCATCGCCTACATCGACAATCCGAAAATTACCCTCGAGAACATGATGAAGATCATTCCCGGCCCTGATTTTCCGACGGGGGGATACATTCTCAAAAACGAGCTCGAACAGGCGTACCGCACCGGCAAGGGAAAAATCTACCTCCGCGCCAAGTATGCGATCGAGGAGGGGACGGGCGAAAAGCGGAACATCGTCATCACCGAGCTTCCCTATCAGGTGAATAAGTCCAATCTTCTGAGAAAGATCGCGGAGCTTTGCGACGAGCGAAAGGAAGAGCTCGGCGACATCGCTTCGGTGACGGACGAATCAGACCGCAACGGCATGCGCGCCGTCATCTCCCTCAAAAAAGAGGCGGATGAAGAGAAGATCATGAAGTACCTCTTCAAGTACACCGATCTTCAGGTGACGTTCGGCATCAACATGGTTGCGATCGCCAAGGGCAAGCCTCAGCAGCTCGGACTGCTCGATATCTTAAAGTACTATGCGGAGCATCAGCGCGAGGTCGTCCTTCGCCGTTCCCGCTTCGATCTGAACAATGCCAAGGCGCGCTGTCATATTCTGGAAGGGCTCATCGTCGCCGTGAACAACATCGACGAAGTCATTTACATCATTCGCCATGCGGACAACGTCGCCGACGCGAGGACGAAGCTCAAAAATCGCTTCAGCCTTACCGACCGTCAGGCGCAGGCAATCCTCGATTTGCGCCTTGCAAGGCTTACTAAGCTGGAAATTTTGTCTCTCGAGAACGAGCTCAAAGAGCTCAAAGAGCAGATCAAAAAGCTGACCGCCATCATCGGCAGCCAAAAACTGCAAATGGAAGTCGTCAAGGAAGAGCTTCGCGAGGTCAAGAAAAACTACAAGAGCGATCGAAGAAGCGTCATCATCGGCAGCGAAGAGGAAATCCGCATCGAGCGCTTCGACGACGTCAAGCCCGTCGTGCAGAAAGTGCTCGCCATGACGGCGGATCACAAGCTCAAGTGCGTGACCAAGAAGAACTTCAACCTCTCGAACAAGGAGCTCGGCAGGCGTTCTACCCTCGACAACGTGCTCGTCACCCTTTTGGAAGCCAATTCCGATCAGAAGATCTTTGCCTTTACGAACAAGTGGAATTGCCATAAGCTCTCGTTTGACGATCTTCCTGAGACGAAGCTCTCCGACGAGGGCATCGATTACGACGAAATCGTCTCCGCTGCGGAGGAAGGGGAGTATCCCGTGGCGTTCTTTGCGATCGGGGAGACCTTCCCCGAGGGCGAGCTTTTGTTCCTGTCCAAAGCGGGCATGATCAAGCGCACCGTATGGAGCGAGTACAACCTCGCCAAGAACGTCTTTCAGGCGGCAAAGCTCAAAGAGGGGGATGAAATCGTCTCCGTCGTGCCGTATGAGGCAGAGGGCTGTTCCATCTTCTTCGTCACCCGAAAGGGCATGTGCCTGAATGCGGAAATGACGGATATTCCCCTGCAAGGCAGAATTTCGGGAGGCGTCAAGGGAATGGCGCTTGCGGAAGGGGACGAAATCGTCTTCGTCAAACAGATTTCCGAGGAGGGAGAAATCGTCCTGGCAACCTCAGAAAACGCCTTTAAGCGGATCATTCCCTCCGTCAACGAACCTTCTACGCGCTATCGGAAGGGCGTGCGCGTGTCCCCGCTCGGGGACGATGAGGAGATCGTCTTTGCCTCGTACGTGAGAGAGCCGTATATGCTCGCGGTGGAGAACAAGGACGGGTCTTTGGTCGAGCTGTCTACCGAGGACATCGCCATCCGCAAGCTCTCTCAGCGACCCGTCGTTCTTCGGGACAGAGACGACATTCATGTCAAGGCGATTTATCCCATGGAATACCGATCTATCGATTGATTTTTTGAGGAATTCGTTCAAAATATGTTTGGAAAGTGCTCTTTCTGTGTATATATGATGGCAGAGAGATCTTTCAATCGAAAAAATTAAGGAGAAATTGTTATGAACTATGCATTGTTGGACGCCGTCAATCCTGCGGCAATCATCGTGCCCCTCGTCATCATCGCTATCATTGTCGCGGTCTTGGCAACCTGCTTGAAAATCGTACCGCAGGCGACCGAATACGTCGTAGAATTGCTCGGTAAGTACCATACTACCTGGCATGCGGGACTGCATTTCAAGATTCCTTTCTTGCAGAGAGTTGCCGCAAAGGTAACGCTCAAGGAGCAGGTACTCGACGGCCGTCCGCAACCCGTCATCACCGAGGATAACGTTACGATCAGCGTGGACAGCGTGGTCTACTTCAGAGTCTTTGACTCCAAGATGTTCGCCTATGGTGCGGTTGACCCCATCAACGCCCTTGAAAATTTGGCTGCGACCACCCTTCGAAACCTTGTCGGCGCCCTCGATCTTGACGAAACGCTCACTTCCCGCGATACCATCAATGAAAAGCTCGCCGAAATTTTGGATCAGGCGACCGATCGCTGGGGTATCAAGGTCATCCGCGTCGAGCTGAAAAACATCATGCCGCCCGAAGAAATCCGTACGGCGATGGAAAAGCAGCTCAAGGCAGAGCGTGAAAGAAGAGAAACCCTTCTTCAGGCGGAAGGACATCAGCAGGCAGTCATCACCCGTGCGGAAGGTGACAAAAAGGCGATGATCCTCGAAGCGGAAGGTGAAAGGGACGCGAGAATCGCTAGGGCGGAAGGTGAAGCAAAGGCAAGACTGTTGCAGCAACAGGCGGAGGCTGATGCGTTGCGCCTTTTGAGAGAATCTTGCCCCGATGCGGCAGTGCTTGAACTCAAACGCTACGAAGCGCTTGCAAAGCTTGCCGACGGGAAGGCGGCCAAGATCATCGTTCCCACCGATCTGACCGAGCTCGTCAAAAAGAGCGTTACGGCAAACGAAACGACGGGACTCGGCGATATAACGAAGCCCGCTCCCGAGGAAGTTCCTCCCAAAAAGGATGATCCTTGCTGCGATTAAAAAAGTATTCCGACTGTCGCTCTTCCCTGTGGGAAGGGCGACAGTTTTATTTGCCACAACGCCTTGTGGCAAATAAAATAGCACTTTGGCGGTAGCCAAACGATCCATTGCGCGCTCCCATAAAATTCTCTATGGGAGCGACGCGAAAGCGTCGGCGTTTTTCTTCTATCGGGGACAAAGAGCCGCATACAATAAGTTATGTGGCTTGGAATCTGTCTTTCTGCCGTCGGCAATTTTTTTCTCGCGGCGGCGTGCTTTTCCGACAAGAAGGAGAGGCTCTACCTATTTCAGTGCTTTGAGTGCCTCTTTTTAGCGGCGGCTTCCGTCTGCTTTCGCGCCTTTGGCGGTGTCGCCGTTATGCTCGTCTGCGCCCTTCGGAACTACCTCATTTTTGCCCGAAAAATGAACGGCTTTTGGCTGGTTTTGACCTTGATTCTGACGGTAGGTTTGGGCATTTTTTGCAACAATCTAGGCTGGATCGGGCTGTTTCCCGTGCTCGCTTCCGTGCAGCTTACCCTCTGCGGCAAGCTCATCGAGGGGGAGAGGGGGAATAAAATCGCCCTCTTTTTCAATCTCTTTTTCTGGTCGGTTTACGGCTTTCTCATCGGGGATTTCCCGACCGGTGTCGTTAACGGACTTTTATGCCTCTTTATGCCCCTTTCCCTTTTGAAAAGTTTTGTGAAAAAAAGGAAAAAAGCGAGACAAACGGCGGTATTTGTGTTATAATACGAGAAAAGGAGTGGCTATGTATTACTATATTTATTTTTTCCCCATTTTGCTCGTCTGTTTCCTGCTCTCCGCATGGGCGAGCTTTCGGGTCAATTCCGCCTTTAAAAAGTACAGCAAGGTGCAAAACCGCTCGGGTATGACGGGCTACGATACCGCAACGCGGCTCTTGCAGAGAAACGGCATTCGGGACGTGCAGGTCGGCAGGGTTTCGGGCTCTCTTTCCGATCACTACAACCCCGCGAAGGGGATTGTCAACCTCTCCGAAACGACGTACGGCTACGCCTCCGTCGGGTCGGTCGCCGTCGCCGCGCACGAAATCGGACACGTCGTACAAAAGCAGAAGGGGTATCTTTTCTATAAAATCAGGACGGCGCTGGTGCCCGTTACCAATCTCGGCTCTCGCCTCGCAATGCCCCTCGTCCTCGTGGGTATGTTCCTCGACTTATTGGGCAATTACTCGTTCGGACAGTATTTCGTCTACGGCGGCATCGTCCTTTACGGACTGTCCACGCTGTTCATGCTCGTCACCCTCCCCGTGGAGTACGACGCTTCGCGGCGGGCGAACGAAATGCTTGTTTCCGAAGGCATTTTGACGAGGGAAGAGGCAAAGGGGGCAAAAAAGGTGCTCTCTGCGGCGGCGTTGACTTACGTCGCTTCGCTGATGACTTCGCTCGTATATTTTTTGCGTTTTCTCTTCATCGTGCTTTCCGTTACCGGGCGGCGCAGAAAATAAGAAAAGGGAATCGAAAACAAGAAAGGGGGTGTTTGCTCTTTGGGCAGACGCCCTTTTGCTTTGCGAAGAGAAGGTTGCGCCTTAATTTATGCAAAAAATGAATGACGGAAGGGCGAAAGATTTGCAAAATCGGGAAAGGTGTGTTAAAATACGGATAAGAAAACCGATGAGAGGTTTGTTTAGGCAAAACAGGAGAAAGGATATGGCTTTAACCGAAACAGAGATCAAGCGTTTGGCGTGGCTTGCGAAATTAAAATTCACGGAGGAGGAGCTTGCCGTCTTGACGGAGGATATGGCGGAGATCATCGAATTTGCCGATACCATCAACGCTTCCGTCGGCACGCTCCCCGCGGGCAACGACTTTGCCCGCGTCTGCGAATTTGACGATTTGAGAAAGGACGAGGTGCAAGAAAGCAATTTGAGCGAGGAAGTCACCTCCAACATCGAGGCGGAGGACGGCTTTTTCCCCGTCAGAAGGAGGTCGTTATGAGAGATACGATTTCCATTCTGTCCGAGCGGCTGAAAAAGCGGGAGATTTCCTCCGTCGAGCTCACCAAAGCGTACATCGATGCGATCTCTTCCTCCGATTTAAACGCCTACGTGCACACCTCTTTTGACGAAGCGCTCCGTCAGGCGGAAGAGGCGGACAAGCGTTTAAAAGAGGGGACTGCGACTCTTCTTACGGGTATTCCCATGTCCGTGAAGGACAATATCTCCACCAAGGGGCTCGAGACGACGTGCTGTTCGAAGATGTTGGAGGGCTACAAGCCCTTTTACGACGCGACCGCCTATGCAAAGCTCCGTGCGGAGGGCGCGGTGCTCCTCGGCAAAAACAACATGGACGAGTTCGCCATGGGCTCTACCTCGGAGACGAGCTATTACGGCGCTCCCCTCAATCCCAGGGACAAGACGAGGGTGACGGGCGGAAGTTCGGGCGGAGGCGCGGCTGCCGTGGCGGCGCATCTCGCCGCTTACGCCTTGGGAAGCGACACGGGCGGATCGATCCGTCAGCCCGCTTCCTTTTGCGGCGTGGTGGGACTCAAGCCCACTTACGGCGCAGTCTCACGGTATGGACTCATCGCTTACGGCTCTTCGCTCGATCAGATCGGGCCGCTTGCTAATTCCGTCAAGGACGCAGCCATCGTCTTTGATTCCATCAAGGGCAGGGATTTTCGCGATCAGACGAGCGAGGAGACCCCTTACACCGTTTCCGACAAGCTTGAAGGCGGGGGCAAGGGCTTGAAGATCGGCGTCGCAAAGGAGTATTTCGAGGGAATTTCTCCCGAAATGAAGGGTTGCTTGGAAGGAGCGATCGCCTTTTATGAGAAGGAGGGGGCGGAAATTGTCCCGCTTTCCATGCCTTCACTCGGGCTTGCCCTTCCCGCTTACTATATCATTGCATGTGCGGAGGCTTCTTCCAACCTCGGCAGATACGACGGCATTCGCTTCGGACATCGCGCTGCAAAGTATGAGAGCGTGGACGATATGATTGCGCGCTCCCGCACTGAGGGCTTCGGAAAAGAGGTGCAGCGCAGAATCATGCTCGGCACGTACGTGCTCAGTTCGGGCTATTATGACGCCTATTACAAAAAGGCTTGCACCCTGCGGAAGCAGATCGTCGCCGCGTTTGACGGTTTGTTCTCTTCCTGCGACGTGCTGCTCGCCCCCACTTCGCCGAACACGGCATTTCCTTTAAACTATACGGGACAGAACCGCATCGAGATGTACCTTTCGGACATCTGTACCGTTCCCGTCAACATTGCGGGGCTTCCGGCAATTTCTCTCCCTTGCGGCAAGGACGGAAAGGGGCTTCCCGTCGGCATGCAGCTCATCGGCAAGAAGTTCGACGAAGCGACCATTCTCCGCGCCGCCTATACCTACGAGCGGGGAGAGAGACAGGAAGTTGAAGAATTGGAAGGAGGAGTGTTATGAAGTACGAACTCGTATCCGGTCTCGAAACGCACGTCGAGCTTTCGACCGCGACGAAAATTTTCTGCTCGTGTACGACGGCGTTCGGCGGCGCGCCGAACACCCATTGCTGTCCCGTCTGCACGGGAATGCCCGGTGCGCTTCCCATTCTCAATCAAAAGGTCGTGGAGTACGCCATTCGCGCGGGACTTGCCACCCATTGCACCATCAACGAGATCACGCACATGGATCGCAAGAATTACTGCTATCCCGATCTTCCCAAGGCGTATCAGATTTCCCAATTCGACGAGCCCGTCTGCGAGCACGGCTACGTCGAGCTCGACAGCGGCAAGAAAATCGGCATTACGCGCATTCACATCGAAGAGGACGCGGGCAAGCTCGTCCACGAACGGGGTTTTACCTTCGTCGATTACAATCGGGGCGGCGTTCCGCTCATCGAAATCGTCTCCGAGCCCGATATCTCCTCTCCCGAAGAGGCGAAGGAGTATCTCGAAAAATTGCAACTGATTATGCGCTACATCGGCGTTTCCGACTGCAAAATGCAAGAGGGCTCGATGCGTGCGGACGTCAACATTTCCCTTCGCCCCGTCGGCTCGAAAACGCTCGGCACGCGCACGGAGATCAAGAACATGTCCTCTCCCTCCTTCATTGTGAAAGCCATGCAGTACGAATACGAGCGGCAGGCGGAGCTTCTCGATCGCGGAGAGGAGATCGAGCAGGCGACCCTTCGCTACAACGAGAGCGAGAACACGACGAGCAAGATGCGGGGCAAAGAGGACGCGCAGGACTACCGCTATTTTCCCGAACCGGATATTCTCACCGTCCATATCCCGAAGGAGAAAATCGAAGAGGTCAAAGCTTCTCTTCCCGAGCTTCCCACCGACAAATTCCGTCGGTACGTAAGGGAGTTGGGACTTTCGGAATCGACTGCCAAGCTCATCTACCCCTATCGGAACGTCGCAAGATACTATGAAACCGTCCTTTCGAAGGGAGTATCTCCTCGGACGAGCGCAAATCTCATCGTCGGCACGGTGTACGCAACTTTAAAGACGGAAGAGGAAAAGGAAGCTTTTTCCATCGCCGTGCCCGAAGCGGAGCTTGCCCTTCTCGTCTCCTACGTGGATAGCGGGAAGCTCCAGGCGAGCAAGGCGGGCAGCATCCTCTTGCAGATGTTGGAGAGCGGCAAGCCCGTCTCCGCGTATGTGCGGGAAGAGGATTTGAAGGGGCTTTCGGACGAGGAGCTTAAAAAACTGTGCGAGGGCGCGATTGCGGCAAATCCCAAGGCGGTCGAAGACTTCAAGGCGGGCAAGCAAAAGGCGATCGGCTCGCTGTTCGGCTTTCTCATGAAGCAATCGAGGGGCAAGGCGGACGTTAAAAAGGCGGAAGTCATTTTGCGGGAACTTTTAAAATAGCTCCCCGAAACGATTGACAAGCGCAAAAAAACCCCTTATAATAGGGAAAGATAAGCAAAAGCGTTGACAAAGACAGACGCATTCAAGGGCTTTTGACAGAGAGAAAAATTCGGACACGGCTGAGAGATTTTTCCAAAAAGACGAATGCGGTATTCCCTTTCGAGCTGTTTCTTCGAACATTTTCAGTAGAGGAAATCGGGTCGCCTCCGTTAAAGGGCATAGAGGCAAAGGTTTCTTTGCGAAATTAGGTGGTACAGCGTACGTTTCACGCCCTATGGTTTTCATGGGGCGTTTTATTTTTTTCCGGAGGTAAACTATGCAAAGCAAAATCGAAGAACTCAAGGCGCAGATTGCGGAGGGACTTGCGGCGGTCAAGGACAGCAAGGCGCTCTACGAGCTCAAAATGAAGTTCTTGGGACGGGCGGGAGCGATTACGTCTCTTCTGAAGACGATGAGAGACATCCCCCCCGAGGACAGACCCTTGGTCGGCAAGCAGATCAACGCATTGAGAGAGTCTGCCGAGCTCTCCTTCGAAAATGCGGAAGAGAAGATCAAAGAGGCGGAACTCAAAGTTCGCTATGAAAAGGAGAAGGTGGACGTGACCGCTCCCGGCAAAAAGGCGGAAGTCGGCGCGCTTCATCCCAACACCCTCGTCGTCAATCAGCTCATCGACATCTTCATGGGCATGGGCTTCGAGGTGTTCGAAGGCCCTGAAATCGAAAACGACTACAATAACTTCACGGCGCTCAACACGCCCAAAGATCACCCTGCGCGGGATATGCAGGATACCTTTTACCTTTCCGAGGATTTCTTGCTTCGTACGCAGACGAGTGCGGGGCAGATCCGCGTCATGAAACGGCAGAAGCCGCCCATTAAAATCCTGTCGCCCGGCAAGGTGTTCCGTTCGGACGACGACGCCACCCATTCTCCCATGTTCTCGCAGACGGAGGGGCTCGTGGTGGACAAGGGGATTACCCTCTGCGACTTGCAGGGAAGCCTCGAAGCCTTTGCCAAGAACATCTTTTCGGACAATGTAAAGACGAGACTTCGTCCTTCCTATTTCCCCTTCACGGAGCCTTCCGTCGAGGTGGACGTCAGCTGCTTCGAGTGCGGCGGCAAGGGATGCAGACTGTGCAAGGGAACGGGCTGGATCGAAGTGCTCGGCGGCGGAATCGTCAATCGGCACGTCCTTGAAAATTGCGGCATCGATCCCGACGAATACACGGGCTTTGCCTTCGGCATCGGCGTGGAGCGCATCGCCATGCTCAAGTACGGCATCAACAACATCAAGATTCTCTTCGAAAACGACGTGAGAGCGCTCAAACAGTTCAAGGATTAAGGAGGAGATTATGAAAGTACCTTTCAGTTGGCTCAAGGATTACGTTGACATCGACGTGACGGCGCAGGAATTGCAGGAAAAGCTCTTCTCCTGCGGGTTTGAGGTGGAGGAACTCATCTACCTCGGCGCGGGCGTGGAGAACGTCGTCGTCGGCAAAATCGAAAAACTTTGGAAACACCCCAATGCGGATAAATTGCAGGTATGCCTGCTCGACTGCGGAGCGCATGGCAAGCGTCAGATTTGTACGGCGGCGACCAACGTCTTTGAGGGAGCGGTCGTTCCCGTGGCGCTCGACGGCGCAACCGTCAAGCACGAAGGAGAGCTCGTCAAGATCAAGTCGGGCAAGATGAGGGGGGAAGCCTCCGAGGGTATGCTCTGCTCGGGCGAAGAGCTCGGCATCAACGACGACTTCTATCCCGGTGCGGAGGTGTACGGCATCCTCATTCTGGACGAAAATACCCCGCTCGGCGAGGACGTCCGCAAGGTTGTGGGCCTCGACGACTACATCTTCGACATCGGCGTGACGCCCAATCGTCCCGACTGTCAGTGCGTCCTCGGCATTGCGCGCGAGGTAGCAGCCATTCTCAAAAAGCCCTTAAAGCTCCCCGATTTCTCCTATACCGAGCACGAGGCGGAGACGAATATGCGCGTCTTTGTCGAAGCGCCCGATCTCTGCCCTCGCTACATCGGACACTATGTTTCCGACATCAAAATAGGTCGTTCTCCCGCCTGGATGAGAAAGCGGCTCGCCCTTGAGGGGCTTCGCTCCATTTCCAACGTCGTCGATATTACCAACTTCGTCCTTCTCGAAATGGGACAGCCCATGCACGCCTTCGACCTTGCGGATTTGCAAAATTCCGAAATCATCGTTCGCCGCGCCAAGGAGGGGGAGAGCATCGTCACCTTGGACGATAAAGAGTTCCGATTGAACGAGAACAACCTCGTCATTTGCGATGGAAATCGCCCCGTCGCCCTCGCGGGCATTATGGGCGGCAAGAACAGCGAAATCAAGGAAACCACCAAGGAAGTTTTCTTCGAGGCGGCTAGATTCGCAAGGGATTCCGTCCGCAAGACGTCCCGCGCACTCGGGCAGAAGTCGGACTCCAGCGCGCGCTTTGAAAAGGGCGTGGACGGCTACACGACGGAGTACGGCATGAAGCGTGCCCTTCACCTCATCGAGGAGCTCGGCTGCGGCACTGTCTCCAAAACGCACATCGACGTAGACGCGCACCCCGCCGACAACGGCGGCAAGGAAATGAGCGTTTCCGTTTCCAAAATCAACGCGCTGCTCGGCATTACCGTTCCCACCGAGGAAATGGTGAAAATTTTAAAGAGCTTGCAGTTTGGCGTCGAGGAAGAGGGGGACACCCTTCATCTCGTCGTGCCCCCTTATCGCGACGACGTCGACGGCTATCCCGACATCGCCGAAGAGGTCATCCGCATGTACGGGTACGACCACATCACCCCGACGTTCTTGAAGGCGGCGCAGATGACGCAGGGCAAACTCACGCCCGCGCAAAAGCTCGTGGCAAAGACCAAGCGCGTCCTCTGCGGACAGGGATTTTCCGAAGCGGTCAACTACTCCTTCTATTCTCCCAAGAGCTTCGATTTCCTTCGCCTTCCCGCGGACGCGCCCGAGCGGCACGCCATCAAAATCATGAACCCCCTCGGGGAAGATTTGTCCATTCTCCGCACCATTCTCGCGCCTTCCATGATCGAAAACGTGGTCAGAAACGTCAGAAGAGGCAACGAGGAAGGCAAGCTCTTCGAGATGGCGAACATCTACCTTGCGAAAGATTTGCCCCTCACCGAATATCCCGAGGAGAGAAAGCGCCTCGTGTTCGGCATTTGGGGGAACTATGATTTCTTCGATCTGAAGGGTGCGGTTGAGACCTTGGCGGAATCGCTGGGCGTCAAGCTCACCTACCGTGCGGAGGCGATGACCTTCCTGCACCCCGGCGTGACGGCAAAGGTCTATCTCGGAGAAAAGGAAGTCGGCTATATCGGCGAGCTTGCGCCCGACCTATGCGCCGAGCTCGCGCTCGAAAAGAAGGTGTACCTTGCCGAGCTCGACTATGCGGCGCTCGAAAAGAAGGCGAAGGGCGCGCTCAAATTCAAGCCGCTGCCCAAGTTCCCCGTCGTGGAGAGGGATTTGGCCTTCGTGACGGACGAGAGCACGACCTGCGCGCAAATCGAGGAAGTCATTCTCCGCTCCTGCAAGGCGGTGACGAGCGTTCGGCTCTTCGACGTGTATCGTGGCAAGCAGCTCGGCGCGGGCAAAAAGAGCATGGCGTTCAAGCTCACCTTTACGCCCGACGAAAAGGCTTTAACGCCCGAAGTCGTGGATAAAAACGTCAAGCGCATTCTCGATCAGCTTTCGCAAAAGCTCGGAATTTCGCTTCGATAACAAAAAACGGAAGGGGCGTTGCGACAATCGTAACGCCCTGAAATTAGGCGCGCCGCCCTTTTTCTTAGGGCGGCGCGCCTTTTCTGCACAATCAATCGTTTTTGATGTTTCTTCCAATCAGTTCATCGAGAGAAACTCCGTAAAAATCAGCAAGAGCGACGCAAAAAGAAATGCTAGGCTCGACCTCGTTTTTCTCCCATCTGCTGATGTTTTGTTGTGAGGTATTTATAAATTTCGCTAAGTCCTGTTGCGTTAAATTTGCCTTTTGTCTATAAAATTTCAATTCTTCTCCGAAATTCATTCCTTTTTCTCCTGATAAAATTTTAACACAAAATTGTGTCGTTTGCTTGACTTACACAAATATGTGTGATAGTATTATTACACATATTTGTGTTTATAAGGAGTGTTTTATGGAAAGCAAAGGAAAATGTTATCGGTGTCGGCATATGGATAGGTATTACACCCAAGAGGAAAAGCAGTTCTGCAAGACGCAGTTCGGGTGGTGCCGGAAACGGCAGGAAACGATTCGCATTCAAGAAAACTGCGAGGACTTTTCCTGCAAGCCCGTCCGCAAAAACAAGGTGAACGGATTTCTCGCCTATTATCTGGACGGTCTGTTGACGCAGATTTCTCATATTCGGGCGATCCTTGAAGAGAAGGACGAAGAGGAGAAGAACGATGAATCCTAAGGCTTGCAAAAATTGCAATGCGTGCAGGCGCATTTATAAGCGGGGCAATTTTTCCTATTGGCAGAACAAAATGCTCTATTGCAGCCTCATAAAGGAGATGACAAAGGCGAAAGGGGGTTGCGCACATTGGAGCAAAAAGAGGAGAGAATACGATCTTTCTTCAAAGCGCTTTGACGCCGTGATCGCGGACATCCGATTTCTCTTAGCGTACTTTGAGGGGAAATAAACCGTGCTTTTGGAAGATTGGTTTGCACAGGGAAGAGCACTTTTCGTATCATTTCCCCGAAAGTTTTCGGAGGGAATTTTTTCAAAAGGGATTGACAGAAGGGGGGAGAACTTTTATAATAAAGCGAGGAGGAAGCCCGCATGAACAAGAAACAATATACGGTTGCAATCGTCGAGGACAATCGGGGCGATTTTTGCCGCCTGAAAGAATGCCTCGTGCGGTATGCAGGGGAAAAGGGGCTTGCGTTCGATTGCAGGCATTTCGAGGAAGGAGTATCCTTTTTGACAAATTATGCGCCCGTTTACGACGTCGTCTTTTTGGATATCGGTCTTCCCGAACCGGGTGGAATTCGCATCGCCAAAAAGCTGAGGGAAGCGGACAGAAAGGTAGCTCTCGTCTTTGTGACGAGCTTTTCGCAGTATGCAATCGACGGCTATGAGGTGGATGCACTTGATTACGTCATCAAGCCCTACAGTTACGAATTGTTTTCCCGCAAGCTTAACCGCGTTCTCTCCGCCGTTTCGCTCAACAGCGGAACGGACGTCGTCATTCCCCTTACGGCGGGCGTTTACTGCGTTTCTTCGGAAAAGCTCTTTTACGTCGAAGTCGTCGGACATAAAATTTTATATCATACGTCGGATGGTGTGATCGAGTCGCACGGCGTTCTGGGTGAGCTGGAAGAAAAATTTCGACCGTATGGATTTTCCCGATGCAATAAGTGCTATCTCGTCAACCTTCGTCACGTCAAATGGGTGAAGGGAAACGTCCTCCGGATCGGGGAGGAAGAGCTTCAGATCAGCCGTGCAAGGCGCAACGCCTTCATCGAAGACATCAATCAATGGCTTATGAACGGAGGAAGAGATGATTGAATTTTTGTCAAACCTGAAATATTTGGAGTTTTTCCGCTTTTTGCTGACGCTGACCGTCGTCGAGTTTTTTTTCGCGGGCAATTACAGGAGAAGACAGAAATTTGTCCTGCGCTATGTGCTTACGCTCGCGGGCGAGGCGGTGCTCATCGGCGGAATTTCCGCGTTGGTGTTTTGGGTGCGTCCTCTGCTCGAAGGCTCTTTTTGGAGCGGTGCGTTTAACATATCGAGTTATATCGTCGCCTTTCTCGTTACCGTAATGGGGATGTATTTTTGCTATTTTGAAAGCTTTTGGAGTTATCTCATTTGCGGCGTGACCTCTTATGCCGTTCAGCACGTGATTTATATCCTTTCCGGAATCGTCTTTTCCGCCATGTTCTCTTCTCCCAACGCCCTCGAAATAACGCAAGAAACTTACCTTTGCTATATTGTCATCGAGTACGGCATCGAAATCGGGATGTATTTGTTTTCCTATTTTTTCTTGGCGAGGATCGCAAACCGCTATGCTCCGCTCGGCGAGCTGCGCACTATGTCCGTCGTGCTCTGTATCGTCACGCTCACCATCGTTTTGTTTCTCAACGAGATTCGCATTCATCATCAGTCGGAAAGCTATTCCTTGGACGTGCTCTGCCGTTTCTTTTCCCTTTGCTGTTGCTTTTTCATCGTGTTTATCCGCATGGGTATTTTCGAGCGCAACTCCATTCGCAACGAAATGATCATCGCAAAACAGCTCATCGAAAAGAGCAAAACGCAGTTCGAAATCCGCAAGGAGAGCATGGAGGTCATCAACCGCAAGTGCCACGATTTGAAGTACATTTTAGAATCGGCAAAGAAGAGGGAGCTTTCCTTAAACGGAACGGATTTTGCGGAAATGAAGCACTCTATCGACGTCATTTCTTCCAAAGTAAAAACGGGCAACAACACGCTGGACGTCATTTTGGAGGATTGGAATTTATATTGCATTTCTCACGGCATCGAATTTACCTGTCTTGCGGACGCGGAGAAAATAGCCTTTTTGTCCGATTCGGACGTGTATATTCTCTTTGGAAATCTGATGGACAACGCAAACCGCGCCCTGTCTGAATTTGCGGAGCAGCAAAAATGGATTCGCGTGACCGTTAAGCAGTCCAAGGGAATGCTCTTCGTCCTCGTTGAAAATCCGTATACAGGCAACCTCGTCTTTGAAAAAGAGCTGCCGCTCACGACAAAGGAGGACGGGTTGTATCACGGGTACGGACTTAAGAGTGTAAAATACATCGTGGAGAAATACAAGGGGAAGCTCTATATCAAGGCGGAGGATGGCGTGTTCCGCGTTTCCCTTCTCATTCCCGTGCAAAAAACAGAACGTGCAGTTTAAGCAGAAAATCGACCGTTTGGGCAGACGCCCTTGAAAAACGGTCTTTTTTTGACTACAATTCTCTCGACAACAAAAAGTTGTAAAAAATGCAAGGAGAGAAAAGTATGGCAAAAAAGAAGATGCGCAACGGGAAATTCATGGCAATCTGGATTCCCATCGCTTCGGTTTCTCTGGCTGTTACGCTGGGCGCAAACGTCGCCGCCGGTATTTTCGGCGGCATCCTCGACACTTCTTTGGGACGCGGTGAAAGACACGTCGTGAAGGCGGAGGGCGTAGAGGATTGGGATGTCATGGCTTCAATCACCGGGACAATG
>JAGATP010000002.1 GCA_017621155.1 Clostridia bacterium | reverse complement strand
CTTACATTCAGTTTAGCACATAGGAGCTTTTTTGTATATTGTTACAAGGCTTGAAGCTAAAGCTTTTTCAGATCCACCGGCATAGCCGGTGGCTTTTTAACGGCAATCCTCTACGAGCCTTGCCGTTATCCTCTAGTAAAAACAGTCCCTTGTTCGACAAGGGACTGTTTTTTAATCTGAAATGAAGTTCACGCGCCCGAAGACATCGACAAATAGACGGCAGTCAACACGACGGACAAAATAAGATACGCCAATGCCACCCAGAGAAAATAGGAAAATTCTCTGGACTTTTCATGTTTTCTTTCCTTGTAATCGCCGTATGACTCCTTCTTCCAACCGTCCTTTCGCGCAAACGTGACGCGCCAAAGCGTGGACATACTGTACGACAGCATATCAAACGCGCCTTCGTTGGAGCACCAGGACAAAAGTCCGACTCCACCGAGCAAAACCGCTGCGACAAAGAAACCGTCGCAGAGATATTTGATGACGGAAAGAGCGTCCTCGGCTGTAAAAATACCTCTCAGCCACATCACGAGGAAGGAAACGACCAACCCGAATGCGACGGCGAAAAGATAATTAAACGCCTTCTTACTCATTCTTCAACATCTCTTGATAGCGTTCAAACTCCGCCGTATTGCAACGGACGAAATGCCCGGGGCACACCTCGCGGAAGGTGGGCTGCTCCTGAGAATAGTCGTGCTCGGCAAGCGGGTTATAGGTAATTCTCTTTCTCTTCTTCTCGTAATGAGGATCGGGCAAGGGAATTGCCGAAAGCAGAGACCTGGTATACGGATGCAGGGGGTGTTTGAACAGCTCGTCCGAGGAGGCGAGCTCAACCATCTTTCCGAAGTACATGACGCCGATTCTATCGGAGAAATACTTGACGACGGAAAGATCGTGCGCGATGAACAGAATGGTCAGTCCGAGCTGACTTCTCAAATCGTTCAACAGGTTGATGACCTGCGCCTGAATGGAGACGTCGAGCGCGGAGACGGGCTCGTCGGCAATGATGAGATCGGGCTTCATGATGATGGAGCGCGCAATACCGATACGCTGACGCTGACCGCCCGAGAACTCGTGCGGATAGCGGTCTGCGTGTTCGGGCACCAAGCTGACGAGCTCGAGAACCTTATAGACCTCGTCCTGAATGTATTTTTTGTCCTTTTCGCCCTGAATGATCAGACCTTCGGAGACGATTTCGCGCACCGTCATACGGGGATTCAGCGAGGCAATGGGGTCTTGGAAGATCATCTGAATCTTGGTGACGAGATTTTCGCGCTTTGCACGCTTGATCTTCTCGGCGTATTCCGCCGTGATCGCCTCTTTTTCCGATTCGGATGCGGAGGAAAGCTTCTGATCTCTCTCCTCGGTCAGCTCGTGAACGCGAGCCTCCTTGTACATCTTGTCGCAGTCTTTCTGATCTTTTTTCGCCTTCTTGATCTCTTCCTTCAAGGCCGCAATGCGCGCTTCGATTGCCTCTTTGTCCGCATCGGGACTCCTGAGCTTTTTGCGCTCTGCCTTCAATTCCTCTTTGTACGAACGCAGACCTGCGCAAATGCGTCTTCCCTTGAAAAAGACGTTTCCGGAAGTGGCGTTGTAAAGCTTGATGATCGAACGACCCGTCGTCGTCTTGCCGCAACCCGATTCGCCGACCAGACCGAACACTTCGCCCTTCTTGATGTCGAACGAAACGTCGTCAACGGCTTTCAATTCGAAAGAACCGGATTTAAAATATTGGCACAAATGTTCTACCTTAAGGAGAACCTCTCTTTCTTCGCGATTATCCATTCTGTTCGCCTCCTGCTCTCTTCATGCGTTCGATGCGCTCCGTCACAATTTTGGGAGGTTGCACCTTCGGCGCATCGGGATGCAAAAGCCAAGTTGCCGCACTGTGCGTTTCGGAAATCGTAAACATAGGCGGCTGCATTTCGAAGTCGATCTGCATCGCGTACTTGTTTCTCTCGGCAAATGCGTCCCCTTTGGGCGGGTAAATCATGTTGGGCGGCGTTCCGGGAATTGCTTCCAGCTTTTCGTTCGTATCCAGATCGGGCATGGAAGAAAGGAGCGCCCAGGTATAGGGATGTCTCGGATCGTAGAACACGTCGTCCGCCGTGCCGCTTTCGACGATTTTGCCCGCGTACATGACGGCGATCTTGTCCGCCATATTGGCGACGACGCCCAGATCGTGCGTGATGAAGATGACCGACAGGTCTCTTTGCGCTTTGATCTTGTTGATGAGTTCGAGAATCTGCGCCTGAATGGTAACGTCGAGCGCAGTGGTCGGCTCGTCGCAGATGAGAATATCGGGGTCAGCCGAAAGAGCGATTGCAATGACGATACGCTGACGCATACCGCCGGAGAACTCGAAGGGATACTGCCGAAATCTCTTTCTGACGTCGGGAATACCGACCTCCTTCATGAGGGCAAGCGCCTTTGTCTTTGCCATATCCTTCGTGACTCTGTAAACTGCGCCCGAAGCCTTTTCCTTGAGGAAATCGACGACTTGAACGACGGTCTCTTCTTTGATCGATTGGAATCCGCAATTCACGCTCTGCTCGTAAGAGGAAATCAACTCCTTGACGGTATCCGTAAGCTCGGCGCGGAGCACTTCCAGATCGATGACGTCGGCGGGAATGAGCTGCCAATCGGGCTCTTTGCCCTTTGCGACCAGCGCCGCGCGCTTTTGCGACTGCTTCTCAAATCGTTTGACTTCCGACTCGTTCTTCTGAATCTGACGGAAATACTTTTCCAAGCCGCTCTTCATGGAAGACTCGAAAATGTACGAACGGCTATCCTTTAAGAGGACGAGCGGATCGATCGTCAAGCGAACTGCCGCGTTCATCTGTTTGATGGCGTTCTCCCCTTCCTTTCTATCGAGTTGTTCCTTCTCAAAGACGGGAAGGTACTGCTTCAACACCTCGATTGCCTGCTTCTTTGCATCAAAGGATTTCAAAGCGCTGTTTTCGAGGGCGATTCTCGCCACCTCGATGAAGTGGAGCATGAACTTCTCGTCGAGAATTTTATGCGTGTAGGCGTTGAGCTCGGAAATGGGCATATCGGGAATCTCTTTCCCGACAAACTCGAGATAGAATCCAAGCCCGAAGAAGTTGGGTTGTTCCTTGGCGAACGCCTCGGAAAGCCTCTTTAACATCGCCTCCAAATCCTTGCGGACGACGGAATAGTCCTTCTTCTTGGCGGCAGCGTGATAGTCGCGCTTGAACTGCTTGATTTCCTCGCGGAAGGAGAGATCTTCGACGACGAATTTGCCGATGGTATGCACCGCATAGCCCGCGATCTCGTTGCAGGAAACGACGAGATTGGAAACGGCGTTCTTCTCGATTTCGAAGAGCAAGTCCTCAATGGCGGCAATGGCGTTTCTGCACGCCTCGCGGCAGACGTTGTAATCCGCTTCCAAGTGAATGTGGCGAATCTCGAATTTGTTGAAGTCGTGAATGAGTTTTTTATTTTCCTCAACGCTTGCCTTGCTCTTGCCGAGCGCCGTGGCTTCATTCATATTCTGAAGAAGCACGGCGGCGTATTTGTTGAAGGTTTTGCGGCTTTCGCGTCTTCTCGCCTTATTTTTGAGAAGCATAGCCTCGGTCAGCTGTTTTCCGACTCGCATGATCGGGTTGAGCGAGGACATGGGGTCTTGGAAGATCATGGCGATTTTATCGCCACGAATCTTGTGGAAGCTCTCCTCGTCGATTTTCAGCAAATCCTGACCGTCGTAGACGATTTTTCCGCTCTCGACGATGGCGTTATTGGCGAGAATGCCCAAGATCGCACGGGAAGTGACGGATTTGCCCGAACCGGACTCGCCGACGATGGCGAGCGTTTCGCCCTTGTAAAGGTCGAAGCTGACATTGCGAACAGCCTGCACCTTACCGTTCGAGGTACGGAAAGAAATTTTTAAGTTATCCACCGCTAATTTTTTTTCCATAGCTTAATCCTCCGAGCCTCTGAGCGAGGGGTTGAATGCGTCTCTGAGTCCGTTGCCGAACAAGTTAAACGTGATCATAAGCAAACTGATAAAAATTGCAGGGAAAAGTATGATATGCGGATCGGTTGATAGGAATCCTCTTCCGTTTGCAAGCATCGTACCGACGCTTGTCATTCCGCTACTTTCAAGGTTTACGATGCCCAAATAGGTCAAAGAAGACTCGGAGAAAATCGTGCTGGGAATGACAAGAACCGAGGAGGTGATGATCGTACCGATTGCGTTCGGGAAAATGTGTCGGAACATCAATCTTCCGTTCTTAGCGCCAAGCGTCCTTGCAACCATGACGTATTCTTGGCTCTTATACCGATAGAATTGCATACGAACGGTGCTTGCCGTACCAATCCACCCCGTCAAAACGAATGCGAAGAGCAGGGATGGCACGACGCCGACGTGTTTTGCAAGGTGCAACTGGAACAGCGTTGTAACGACCATAAAGGGAACGCCGGATAGAATATCGGAAACACGCTCCATAAACAGGTCGATCGCGCCGCCGAAGAAGCCTTCGATTGAGCCGAATATAGCGCCGAGAACGAGGTTAATCGCGGAAATACAAATTGCAAACAGGAAGGAAAACTGAGCGCCGGATGCCAAACGCGTCAAGATGTCCAAGCCGTCCGCACCTGTTCCGAAAGCAAAACAGGGCTCAAAGCCATATTTGTAAATGAAATAGTTGTAAAGGTTAATTCTGACTGTATAGCCGGGAGCAGCCGACGTACCCGCAGGGTTGGAATAACGCAGCGTACCGTCGTCCCAGGAGACTCTGATGGAGTCGTATTTATCGCTGCCGGAAGTCTTATAAATATCGACGAAGTTTCCGTCGCTGTCGAGCTTGGGAATTCCCTTTTGGTCTGCCATATACCAAATATTGGCATCCGTCCTCTTCGACACGGGAAGTTTGGAAGTAACGACTGCGGGATAAATAACCTGGATTTTGCTCTCATTCTGCCAAGCCTGAATGTTCAAATACTGCTCCTCGGTCAAGGTGAAATAATTCATGCCGAGCGCATAGTACGTATCCAGGGAAATATCATAGTAAGTAGATTCTTTGCCACCAACCGTTTCCGTGTAAGGCGAGCCTTTTTTCACTTCATGAATAGGACTCATTCCCGTTTCTATTCCCATGGCGCGATACTGGTTGTAAGCCGCTTCGTTAATCTTCGTATCCTTGCAACCGTTTACTCCCATGAAAGACAGCCATTCCACCTTGGGGAGAAGCTTTTGATACTTCAATCGTTCGGTGTCGTTCGTCGATCTGGTATAAGCGTTGGAGCAGAAAATAGGAACGAGGAAGGAAAACAGGAGCAAGAAGATAATGATAACCGTTGCAACGACGGAAGCCTTATTCTTGCGGAAACGCCTCCACGCATCATGGAAATAGCCGATAGGCTTGGTTTCAAGCTTTTTGTCGTGGATATTTTCTTTGTGCGCAAATTGAAACTTTGAAGGATCGATTTTGATATTAGTAACGTCGTTCATCATTTTTTTGCCCCCATACGAATTCTAGGATCAATAAAGCCATAGCTTAAATCAACAACAATACCGGCAGTCAAACTGACAAGCGTATAAAATGCCGTCAACAATAAGAAGATGTTATAGTCGGGAGGCGTACAGTTAATCGAATCGACGTACAAACTACCGACGCCTCCGACCGTAAAGATCGATTCGATGATCAGGGAACCGGAAAGAATGGAGACAAATTCACCCAAAATCATCGGGAAGATGGGAACCATCGCATTTCGCAACGCATGGCGAACCGTCGCTTGTCCTTTGGTCAAGCCCTTTGCTCTGGCAAGGAGCATAAACTCACTGGTCAGAACCTCGGTCAGCTCCGCACGCGTATAACGCGTGAATCCTGCGATAGAACCGAACGAGAGACAAAATACCGCCGGCAACATAGATTTAAACATCGGCCAAGAGAAGAAGGTGATTCCGTTTTCGGGATCGACAGGCAAGACGCGGAAATCAAACCACTGAAGCTTATAGCACAAAAAGTACTGTAAAAGGAACGCATAGACGTAGCTGGGAACGGAGATAACCACCATCGTGAGGGTGGAAATCAAATGATCCTGCCATTTATTCTTTTTCATTGCAGCAAAAATACCCAGCGCGAGTCCGATAGGAACGCTGAGGAGCATTGCATAGACGTTAACCAAAATGGTGTTGGGAAGTTTCGTCACGAAGAGCGTCCAAACGTCTCTTCCGAAATACAGCTTCTCACTGATACCCCAATCCCCATGGAACAAAGCGCGTTCCAAGAAGATAAAAAGCTGGATAAAAATCGGCTTGTTATATCCCAGCTGCTCTCTTCTGAGCAAAACCAACTGCATATCTTGTCCGAATTGATCAGCTTCCGTAACGGGCAGCAATTTGATCAGTACGAAGCAGATGACAAAAATAACGGAAAACGTAAAAAGCATGAGCCCTATTCGTTTTAAGGTATATTTGAGCATGAAAACCTCCGTAAATTTAACCCTTTGGTTAGTTTTCTTGTCGTGTGGAGAACGTTTCGTTCTCCACACGACAAGTCCGCTCGGAGCGGACTTGATTTTTTTGAAATCTTTAAAGTTTTCGAATGGACGGCGACAAGCGCCTTCTTTCGTCGGCGCTTGCGCGTGTTCATTCAAATTTAAAAAAGATTATTTGTAATTCAGCTGTCCCTTCTGATCGGCAACAAACTTCTCCCATTCGGAATCGGAATAGTTGTAGGTCATATAGCGGATACCGCCACGGCCAACACCGAAGACGTAATCTTCCGTACCGTACTGAATCTTCATACCCTTCAAAGTAGCACTAGAATCCGTCGTCAAAGGAATGATATCGTACTGTTCGAGAACGGCACGCTCGATACCTGCAAGGATATTCAGACGGAATCCTGCATCGGCAGTCGTACCTGCGCTAACTTCTACAGCTTCGCCGGCTGCATTCTTAGCGGTAATGACTTCACCGCCGAGAGCGTAAGTCCAATCGTCCAAAGAAGCGGTCAGAGCTTCACCCTTCTCGTTCTGAACGGTCAGCATTGCAAGGGAAGTATTCCAGCTGGGATCATACTTGAGGTTGGAAGTCGTGTAAACTTCGACCAGTCCGTAAGGGTTAAGTGCGGATCCGGAGAATCCGACGAAGAAGAGCATATCAATCTGGTTGGTCTTCAGTGCAGTACCAAAGCCGTTGCCAAGCGTACCGTCTCTCGTGAAGGTAAGTTTGCCTTCAAGCTTGGTTCCCTTGACCGCTTCGGTATAGTTATTAACGAGGAAGTCATAACCGTTGTTGTATGCGCTGGAGGTGAGGTTAGGAGTACCGATGCAGATTTCAACAACGTCGTCCGCATCCATCAAGCCCTGCTCGATCGCTTTGTCGTAAGCTACGTTAAAGAGATTCTTTGCAGCAGCGAGGTCGTATCCGGTAATAGCGTCAATTGCCTCTTCCTTCGTTTCATATCTCTTGCCGGGGCCGACTTCATCGGCAACGCCCCAGAAGCTGAGGATTGCATCTTTCGCCTGTTCGGTCGAACGATACTTTTCACCGGTATCGGGGTTGGAGACGATCATATCGGAGAAGAGCGCCTTTCCTGCGGAAGAAGTGGGCGTCGTTGCAAGGCAGAATGCCGCACGGTCAAGACCGTAAGCGATAGCCTGTCTGAATTCCTTGATGGTAAGGATGGTCTTATTCTTATTGGCGCCTGCCTTTTCCTGCTGAGCCTTCAAAGCTTCCATATCAGGGTTGAACGCAATGTACCAAACGGATTCGCCATCGGTATAATAGGTGTGCTCGGAAGACTGATAATCAGCCATATCCTCTGCACGAAGTCCATAGCTGTCCGTCTTACCGGTCAAGAACATTTCGAGGCTCGTAGAAGCTTCCTTGACGATGGTGCAAGTGATGTCCGTCGTCTGATACTGTCCCTTATATTCGGGGAGGTCATAGCCGTACCAATTTTCGTTCTTGGTAAAGCGGAATTCTTTATCGAGTTCGAAATAGGAAAGCTTATAAGGGCCATAGCTCTTATAGGTATCGACGCCGTGTCCATAAGTGGAGGTAAATACGCCGTTCTCGACCTTGCTATTTGCTTTATAAGTATCCTCGTGAACAAGCCAAGCGCCCGTCAGAGCATAGTTGAGATAGAAGCCGGAAAGTTCCTTATCGAGTGCAATCACAAGATTGCCGTTCTGCGCAACCGTTAAGCCGACCTCGGAGAAATCCACTTCGGGATAAGTATAAGCTCTCAGGAAGAAGTCAAGTTCCTCGTTGGGCTCGGTCTTCCAAGCGGCGATGATTGCATCCCATGCAGCTTTCATTGCAGGATTTGCTTTGATTTCCGCAAGCGTCTTGCCGTTCATCGAATTATAGACGTCCATATTGAAGACCGTCGTATCGCCGACAAAATTCTGCGCTACATAGTTAACAATCATCTCAGTCGTATCATATCCTGCATCGATGAATCCCATAAGGCTGATAAAGGAAGGATAATCGGCATTCGTGGAATCGATATCCCAGCTGAAAATCAACTGATTGTCGATGTCCTCACTGTAAACGTCCTCGAAGAAGCTGCTATCGGCAGCGACGTTACGGGTCGTTCCGCCATAGAGGTAATCCTGCGCCTTGTGAATGACAAGGTTGCCGGAATACATATAGTCGTCGGCACGGCTATTGAGTGCCTGAGGATCCAACAAGAGCTTTGCGGAGTTTACGAAAGACTGAGCGTTAATCTTGGTACCGTCTTCCCATTCAAGGTTGTCACGAAGAGGAATTTCGTAAACGCGAGCGGTGTCTCCGTCTTTGATCCCGTATTTCCCAACGTACTGTTTGGTGACGTCAATGGGGAAATCGGATGCCATGTCGCAGATAACGCGATAACCGTCTTTCTTCTCGTTATAATCAAAGGTATAAAAACCGGATTGCGTATAATCGAGAATTTCCGCATCTCCTGCCGTCTCATAAGTGAACGGGTTCCATGCCGTAGGGCCTACGCTAAGGGTATAACGATAGGTATACTTATCAGCCACAGGCGGCTGCGTCGTAGGCGTCGTAGTAGGCTTCGTCGTCGAAGGGTTCGTGGTCGTGGGATTCGTCGTCGGCGGATTCGTCGTGACGTCGGTCGTAGGCCCGCAGGCAACCATCGAAGCACCCATGGACAAGCAGAGCATAGAAACTACGGCGAGCTTCATAAATCTTTTTGCCATAATAAAACCTCCATAAAATATAACAAATTCAAACTCATTTTATCTCCCGAATTTCCTCGGAACAATAAAAAACTTTGACGAAATGAAACCGGATTGGCTTCCGACAAATCATCGGATGAAAAACGCTTTTTCCTCGTTTTTTCGTTTGCCAATCGAAGGGAACGATGATTCCCCCTGTTTTTATTCATTATTTTATCATTATCCGCCTCGATTGTCAAACAATTGTGGGCAATTCGTGATGAAAAAATGCGAATTTTATGTTCTAAATCACTAATAGCATCGATTAGTTTTTTTAATAGTTTCCCCATGATTCGTCAAATTATGCCATTTCCCCCTCTGCATGGGACAATTGTCATCTGTTTTTCTGACAAAGTGAAAAAAATTTCAAAAAAGGTATTGTTTTTATCTCTCATCTATGTTATAATCATTTTATAAGGAAAAAGCCATGAAGAAAAAAACATCAACAAAGAAGCTCGCCTCCCTCGCCCTGTTTACGGCGATGAGCCTCATTATGTTTTTGATCGAGTCGCAGTTCCCTCCCCTCTTTCTGCCGGGAGCGAAAATGGGACTTTCCAACCTCTTTTCCCTTCTTGCTCTCGTCCTCTACGGCCCGCTCGAAGCGTTTGCCGTCATCGTGGCGAGAACGCTTCTCGGCGCGCTCTTTTCCAACCCCTTCGCCCTTCTCTATTCCTTTACGGCGGGGGTACTCGCTCTGACCTTGACCGTTCTCCTGTACGAATTCGTCTTCCCGAAGCTTTCTCTCCTTTCCATTTCCGTTGCGGGAGGGGTCTTTCACAATCTCGTTCAGCTGACCGTCTATCTCGTCATTTCCGAGACCAAAGAGCTCGTCCTTTACGCCCCCTACCTAGCCCTTGCGGGCGTCCTTTCGGGGACGATCGTAGGTACAACCCTTCTCTTTCTCATCAAGAAAATCCCTCTTTCGCCGGATCGAAGGATTTAATAAAAAGCAAACAACATTACAAGGAGCAAAGAAGTGAAAGCAATCAAAGCAAAACATCTCTTTCACGGCGTACACGTTCCCGATCACAAGGCGCTTGCCTCGGGCAAGCCGATCGAGAACGCACCCGAGGTGGACTTGTTTACGGTTTCCCTCTCGCAGTGTCTGGGAAAACCCTCCGTTCCCCTCGTAAAAGCGGGGGATGCGGTCAAACAAGGTCAGCTCATTGCCGACGCGGGCGGATTCATCGGCGCAAAGATCCATTCCCCCGCGAGCGGAACGGTAAAGAGCGTTTCGGACGCCATCGTCATCGAAAACGACCACACCTACGAGACGGACTACATGCCCGCCCTATCGAATCCCTCGCCCGAGGAGATCAAACAGCGCATCGCGGATGCGGGAATCGTCGGCATGGGCGGAGCGGGCTTTCCCGCCTTCGTCAAGCTCAATCCGCAAGATCCCGTGGACACCCTCGTCATCAACGGCGCGGAGTGCGAGCCCTACCTCACCTGCGACCACAGACTCATGATCGAACGGACGAAGGAAATCGCGGAGGGCATTCGGCTTCTCTCCAAAGCGCTCGGCGTGGAAAAGGTATTTATCGGCATCGAGGCGAACAAGCCCGACGCCATCGCCGCATTCGAAGCCTTTGACTTCATCCAGCCCGTCATTCTCAAAAAGCAATACCCCGTCGGCAGCGAAAAACACCTCATCTACGCCTGCACGGGCAGAAAGGTCGCTCCCGGCAAGCTTCCCGCCTCGGCAGGCTGCATCGTGCAGAACGTGGGAACGTGCTATGCCGTTTACGAAGCGGTCGTATTGGGCAAGCCCCTCATCGAGCGCATCCTCACCCTTTCGGGCGGAGCGGTCGTCGAACCCAAGAACTACGTCGTAAAGATCGGCACGCCCTTTGAACTTCTCCTCAAAGACAACCTCACCGAGGACGCCGAAAAAATCGTCTGCGGCGGGCCTATGACGGGAGCAGCCCTTGCATCCCTGTCCCGCACCGTCACCAAGACGACGGGCGGAATCGTCGCCATGACAAAGAAGGAGACCAACGTGGAACAGCCCACCGCCTGCATCGGCTGCGGCAAATGCGCGGACGTCTGTCCCATGGATCTCATGCCCATGAACACCGCCTTCTACACGGCGGCGGGGGAATACGACCTCGCCGCGAAATTGGGCGGCGTTATGAACTGCATCGAATGCGGCGCATGCGCCTATATCTGCCCTGCGCGCCGTCCCCTCATTCAGAGCATCCGCAAGGCGAAAGCGGAAATTAGAAAAGGAGGCAAAAAATGAAACAACTCGTCGTTTCCGCTCCCCCGCATTTAAAGACCCCGCGCACGACCAAGCGCATCATGATCGACGTAGTCATCGCGCTTCTTCCCGCGGCGATCATGGGCGTCGTCCTGTTCGGACTTTACGCGCTCCTCATTCTTGCGCTCTCCGTCCTCTCCGCCGTCCTCACCGAATACGTCTACGAGATCGTCGCGCACAAGGCGTGGAAATCCCCCTCGTATTTTCTGGACTTCTGGAAAGGCTTTGACTTTACGTCCGTCGTCACGGGACTTCTGCTCGGCATGATCATTCCCGCAAACGTCCCCTGGTATCTGCCTGTACTCGGCGCAGTCTTCGCCATCGCCGTCGTCAAAATGCTGTTCGGCGGCACGGGCAAAAACGTCGTCAACCCCGCCGTTGCGGGAAGAGTCTTCCTGTTCATCTCCTTTGCGGCGATGACGGCTTATCCCGTAGGCAAGGACTTCGGACTCTTTGCCGTCTATGCTCCCGACAATATCGTGACGGGCGCAACGCCCCTCACCGAATACCTTGCAGGCAACACCGTACAGGTGACGAAAGGCATGATCAGCAATTGGCTCTTCGGCTTCGGCATGACGGGCTGCATCGGCGAAACGTGCAAGATCGCCCTTCTTCTCGGCTATCTCTACCTCGTCATCCGCAAGGTCATCAAGTTCTGGCAGCCCCTTTTGTACATCGCCGTCACGGGACTCTTCGCCGTCTGCCTGGAAGGCTTTGACTTTACCGCATTCCTTCCCTCTGTTTTAACGGGCGGACTTTTGCTCGGCGCGATCTTCATGGCGACCGACTACGTGACGTCACCCAAATCGAATTTAGGAAATATCATCTACTTCGTCGCCTTGGGTCTCATCACCGCAGGGCTTCGAAAGGCGACGGGCATCGAGGTTGTATCCTTTGTCATCCTCCTCATGAACATCGTCGTTCCCCTCATCGATAAATTCGTCCCCCGCCGTCCCTTCGGCTACGTACGGGAAAAGAAAGCAAAGGAGGTAACAAGCAAATGACCGTCAAACAGTTTTTGAAGGGCAACGCCTTTAAAAGCCTTGTCGTACTCCTCATCATCGTCATTCTCTGCGGCGGCGTGCTGTCCGTTTGCAACCACTTCCTTTTCGTCTCGGACGAAGAGAGAAACCTGCGCGCTTATTCCAAGCTCCTGACCGACGACTCCGTCAAGGAAGAGCTCGCAATCGACCAGACCGTGTCCCTTTCGGACGGCTCGGTCAACAAGGTCTGCCTCACGGAAAAGGGGAATTACCTCGTACAGGCGACGGGAACGGGCGGCTATAAGGGCGGCACCGTCACCCTTTGGGTGCTCGTCAACTGCGAGGACGGCGCGCTCGCCGGCATCGGAAAGGTGCAGTACGAGTCCAACACCGCGCAGACTTTGATGGCGAACTTCAACGCTTCCTATTACGAAGAATTTACCAAGCACAACGACGAGATCGCTTCGGGCGCACTCTTCGGCATCGAAGAGGAGGAAGGCGTCATCGAAACGGTCGTCACGGGAACGACCAAATCGTCCAACGCCATCGTCAACGCCGTCAACGCGGCAATCGATTACGTCAACGCGGCGATCTTCGGTCAGGGCGGAACTCCCGTCACTCCCTCCGATTCTCTCCTCTACACCAAGAACATCAAGAGCGTGACCGCAACCGTCTCTCGAAAGAAGGTCGATTATTCCATCGAAGTCAAGCAGATCGGCAACGTCCACGACAACTTCGTCATCGATATTTCCGTCGATAAAGATGCTAGAATCAGTGCCTTCGAAATCAAAACCAACGGCAGCAGCGTCGTCGGCGACACAAAGTACGCCGACAAAATGGCGGACATGGCAAACCTCCTCGTCGGCAAAAATTACGAAGAGATCAAAGCCCTGCTCGGCACGGACGCCGTTGAGATCACCGACACCTCTTCCACGGACGCTTCCCTCACCACGGGCGCGACCGAATCGAACACGATGTGCCTGATCGCCGCCGCCTATGCAACGGGCAACTACGATTGGTACGTCAACAGCGGCGCTTATACCAAGAACGTAAAGAGCGTGACGGCAACCGTCTCTCGAAAGAAAGTAGACTATTCCATCGAGGTCAAGCAGATCGGCAACGTCCACGACAACTTCGTCATCGATATTTCCGTCGATAAGGATGCAAAAATCAGCGCCTTCGAAATCAAAACCAACGGCAGCAGCGTCGTCGGCGACACGAAGTACGCCGACAAGATGGCGGACATGGCAAACCTCCTCGTCGGCAAAACTTACGAAGAGATCAAAGCCCTGCTCGGCACGGACGCACTCGAGATCACCGACATCTCTTCCACGGACGCTTCCCTCACCACGGGCGCGACCGAATCGAACACGATGTGCCTGATCGCCGCCGCCTATGCGACAGCCAACTACGCTACCTTTATCGGTTGAGGTGAATTATGAATAAATATGCAAAAATAACCTTCAACGGTTTGATTCAGAACAATCCTACCTTCAAGCTGATGCTGGGCATGTGCGCGACCCTCGCCCTCACCACCAGCGCGATGAACGGCGTCGGCATGGGACTGACCGTCACGATCATTCTGACCCTCTCCAACACCATCATTTCCCTGCTGAGAAAGGTCATTCCCGGTTCCGTCCGCATTCCCGCCTTCGTCGTCATCATTGCAACCCTCGTTACCATCGTCCGCATGGTGCTCGACAAATTCATCCCCGACCTTTACGAAGCGATGGGCGTGTTCCTCCCCTTGATCGTCGTCAACTGCATCATTTTGGGAAGAGCGGAAGCGTTCGCCTCCAAGAATCCCGTGTTTGACTCCGCCTTGGACGGACTCGCGACGGGGCTCGGATTCACCCTTGCGCTCACCATCCTCGGCATCATTCGGGAGTTCCTCGGAAAGGGCAGCCTCTTCGGCATTCAGATCATGCCCTTCTCCATCGGATTCTTCTCCTCCGCAGCGGGCGCGTTCTTCGTGTACGGCATCTGCATCGCGATCTTTACGGCAATCGTCAACGCCGTCTCCCTGAAACAGAAAAGAAGGAAGGCGCTAAACTTCGCAGCACCCTTCTTTCCAAGGAGGTAAACGCATGAACTTCTTTACCGTATTCGTAGCCGTTCTCGTCTCCGCCGTCTTTGTCAACAACTTCATTCTGGTGCAGTTCCTCGGAATCTGCCCCTTCCTCGGCGTCTCCAAAAAGACGGGAGGGGCGTTCGGTATGGGCTGTGCCGTCACCCTCGTCATGGTGCTCGCCACCCTTGTCACTTATCCCCTGTACACCTTGATTTTGGTACCCCTCGACATCAAGTACCTCGAAATCATCTTCTTCATCTTCGTTATCGCCTCACTCGTGCAGATGCTGGAGAGCCTCATTCGCAAGTTCCTTCCCGCTCTGTACAAGACGATGGGAATTTACCTTCCCCTCATCACGACCAACTGCGCGATTCTCGGCGTTGCCGAGCTCGTCATCGACGAGGCGGGAATGATCGCCGCGCTCGGCGTGGAGTCCATGAATTTGGGAATCGCCCTCCTCTACGCGCTGTTTGCGGGGGTCGGGTTCACCATCGCCATCGTGCTCATGAGCGGCGTGCGCGAGCGGGTTGACAGGCTCAAGCTGCCCAAGGCGATCTCCGGCACGCCCATTTCCATGGTCG
>JAGATP010000014.1 GCA_017621155.1 Clostridia bacterium | reverse complement strand
CGAGCCGGGCGTCGGCAAGAGCGCGGTCGTCGAAGGGCTCGCCCAGAACATCGTCAGCGGGGAAGTTCCCGACCTTTTGCGGGGGAAAACCGTCTTTTCCCTCGATTTGCCCGGAATGCTTGCGGGCTCGAAATATCGGGGCGACTTTGAAGAACGATTGAAAAACGTCATCGCCGAAGTGCAGAAGGACGGCGACGTCATCCTCTTCATCGACGAAATTCACACCATCGTCGGCGCGGGGGCGACTTCCGATTCGAACATGGACGCAGCCAACATCTTAAAGCCCATGCTCGCCCGCGGCGATTTGCAGACGATCGGCGCGACGACCCCCGAAGAGTACCGCAAATTTATCGAAAAGGACTCCGCCCTCGAGAGGCGGTTTACCCCCGTCAACGTGGAAGAGCCCTCCGTCGAGGACACCCTTGCCATCTTGCACGGAATCAAGGAAAAGTACGAGATGCACCACCTCGTCGAGATCACCGAAGAGGCGATGGTCGCCGCGGCGACGCGGTCCGATCGGTACATCTCCGATCGCTTTCTTCCCGACAAGGCGGTCGATCTTATCGACGAAGCGGCGTCCCGCGCAAGGCTCGATCACTACAAAGGCCCGCAGGGCGTCCGGGAAAAGGAAGAGGAGCTTGTCTCCATCCGACAGGAGATGGATCAGGCGGGCAAGCTCCGCCAATACGCCAAAGCGCAGGAATTGCAAGTTCGCTACGAGAATTTAAAGGCGGAAATCAAGTCCATTCGCAGCGAATGGGCGAAGAAAAACGAGGGAGTCCGCCCCATAATCGGGCGGGAAGAGATCGCCGCCATCGTCTCCAATTGGACGGGAATTCCCGTCCTTCGGATCACCGAGGAGGAGAGCGCGAAGCTTCTTCACCTCGAAGAGAGCCTGCACGAGCGCATTGTGGGGCAGAACGAGGCGGTCAGCGCCGTTTCCAAGGCGATCAGAAGGGCGCGCGCGGGCGTCAAAGACCCGACCAAGCCCGTTGGTTCGTTCATCTTCGTGGGGCCTACCGGCGTGGGAAAGACAGACCTTGCCAAGGCGCTCGCCGAGAGCGTGTTCGGGGACGAAAAGCTCATGATTCGCCTCGATATGAGTGAATTTATGGAAAAGCAGTCCGTCTCCAAAATCATCGGCGCGCCGCCCGGATACGTCGGCTACGACGACACCCAGAACGGTCAGCTCACCGAACGGGTCAGGCGGAAGCCCTATTCGGTCGTCCTCTTCGACGAAATCGAAAAGGCGCACCCCGACGTCTTCAATATCCTCTTGCAGATTTTGGACGACGGTCGGCTCACGGACAACAAGGGCAGGGTGGTCAGCTTCAAAAACACCGTCCTCATCATGACTTCCAACGTCGGCGCAAACAGCGTGGATAAAGTCGCTTCCTTGGGGTTTGCCTCTCACGACGAGTACGAGGAGGAAAAAGACCGCATTTCCGAGGCGCTCAAGCGGCAATTCAAGCCCGAATTTTTGAATCGACTGGACGACATCATCGTCTTCCAGCGGCTGTCCAAGGAAGAGACCAAGCAGATCTGCGATAAAATTCTCTCTTCCCTCACCAAGCGGTTGAGCGTTCGGGGCATCAAGCTCCTCATCTCCGAGGCGGCGAAGGAACAGCTCGCCGTGGAGGGCTACAGCGAACAGTACGGCGCAAGGCCGTTAAAGAGGACGATTCAGCACCGCATCGAGGATAAGCTCAGCGAGGAGATCTTGATGGGGCACATTGCGGATTCTTCTACCGTCATCGTTGATTTCGAGGACGGAGAATTCCGTTTTCGCACATAACTTTTCGAAAATTGAGAAAAAAAGAGGAAAATGGGTTTACATTTCCTCTTTTTTGCGATACAATAAAACATGGAATGATATAGGCTTCGATCGACTTTTTCGATCGGACACAGGAGTGACCTATGAAACTTACGACGGCAGGCGAATCGCACGGAAAAGCGCTGGTGGGAATTTTAGAAGGATTGCCCGCACACCTTAAGATAAATTTCGATGAAATCGATTATTTCCTTGCCCTCCGCCAAAGCGGCTACGGAAGGGGCGCAAGGCAAAAGCTCGAACGGGACAAGGTGGAGTTTTTGGCAGGCGTCCGAAATGGAGAGACGCTCGGCTCTCCCGTCTGCTTTTCGGTAACAAACATCGATCATTCGAATTGGGAAGAGATTATGGGCGCAAAAGAAGCCGACCTCTCCCTTCGGACGGTGACGAAAGTCCGCCCCGGTCATGCAGACTTGACGGGGCTGATCAAGTACGGACAAGAGGACGCGCGCAATATTTTGGAGCGCTCCTCTGCGCGTGAGACGGCAATCCGCGTGGCGGCGGGCAGCATTTGCAGACAGCTCTTGAAGGTGCTCGGCGTGGAGATTTCCGGCTACGTGAAGGAAATCTGCGGCGTCAAGGACGAAGCGGGCCATTCGTTTGAAGAGCTCAAACGGGCAAAGGAACAGCCCCTCTTTATGCTCGATGAAAAAGTCCAGCAAAGGGCAATTCAAAAAATCGACGAGATCAAGGCAGAGGGCGACACGGCGGGCGGAAAAATTGTCGTCGTCGCCAAGGGACTCAAGCGCGGGTTCGGCTCTTGCATGACTTATGAGGACAAGCTCGACGGAAAGCTCTGCGGCGCGCTCATGAGCGTGCAGGCGATCAAGGGCGTCGAAGTCGGCTTAGGCATGGAAGTCGCCTCCCGCAAGGGGAGCGAAGTGCACGACGAAATCTACTTCGATCAAGATTTTAAGAGAAAAACAAACCGCGCAGGCGGAATCGAAGGGGGCATGTCGAACGGCGAGGAGATCGTCCTCACCTGTGCCATGAAGCCCATTCCCACCCTGATGAAGGGGCTTGCGACCGTCGATTATCTCACGCACGAGCCGCGGCGCGCGGACACCGAGCGCAGCGACGTCTGCGCCGTCCCCGCCTGCGAGATCATCCTTGAAAGCGTGGTTGCGACCGTCCTCTGCGGGGAAGTATTGCACCGCCTCGGCGGCGATACCATGGAAGAGGTTATAAAGCGGTATCATGAATTATCCTAGGGGAGTGTTATGAAAGAAATTGTTCTCAACGCATCGATCAAGAGCACCATTTACTGTGGCGAGGGCGCCTTTCAGAAGGCGGCGTCGCTTACAAAAAAATAAGAAGTGCTTTCTCGTCACGGACAGCAACGTCTACGAGCTCTACGGGGGGCTTATCGAACAGACCTTCGGAAGTATTCCCCGCTACATTCTCCCCGCAGGGGAGGAAAACAAGACGTTCGAACATCTCGGCGAAATCCTCGCCGCCATGGGAGAAGCGGGACTTCTGCGTACCTCCACGCTGATCGCGATGGGGGGCGGGGTCGTCGGGGACATCGGCGGGCTCGCCGCCGCCCTCTACATGCGGGGCATCAAGTGCATTCAGATTCCCACCACCCTTTTAGCGCAGGTCGATTCCTCCGTCGGCGGGAAGACGGCGGTCGATATGGCAAACGTCAAAAATCTCGTCGGCACGTTTTATCAGCCGGAAATCGTTCTCGTCGATCCCCTGTTTTTGCGTACCCTTCCGGGAAGGGAAATCAAGTGCGGGCTCGGCGAAATCGTCAAATACACCGCCCTCGACGCGGAGATCTACCGCGAACTCTTAAAACACAAGGAGAATCTGTTTGACCTTTCCTTTCTCGCCGAGATTACCCCGCTCTGCATCGACCACAAGGCAAACGTCGTGAGAAAGGACGAGCGGGAGACGGGGCTGAGAAAGTCCCTCAACATGGGGCACACGACGGGGCACGCCATCGAGCTTTACGACAAAAAGCGTTCGCACGGGGAATACGTCCTCATCGGGCTTTGGTACGAGACGCAGATCGCGATGAAGATGGGGCTCTGCCGCGAGGATTACGGCAAGTCCCTTCAGGAGCTCGTCACAAAGCTCATCGGCGAAGTGCCGCCTATCGAGGAAGAGGCGCTCGCCGCCGCGCGCATGGATAAAAAGAACGAATCGGCGGGAACGGTCACGTTTATCGCTCCCATCTTAAAGGGCGTGTTCGACGTCGTCAAGCTCCCTTACGAAGAATACAGACAGGCGGTGTTTTCCGCCATGGAGGAACGCAAATGAAAATGGCAGTCGTGGGGAAGGACGTCTCCAAGTCCTTAAGTCCCCAAATGCACACCTATCTCATGAAAAAGCTCGGCGAAAAATGCACCTACGAGGCGATTTCTATCGCTCCCGAAGCCTTTGAAGAGAAAATCGAGGAGCTTCTTGCTTCTTACGATACCCTAAACGTCACCATTCCCTTCAAGCGTTCGATCATGCCCCACCTTGCGAAAATCGTGGGGGACGCCGAGGCGTTCGGTGCGGTCAACACCGTCAAGGCGGGCGCGCGCGAGGGCTACAACACGGACGGCGAGGGATTTCTCTTATCTCTTGCGACGAACGGCGTGCAGGTCAAGGGCAAGAAAGCGCTTGTCCTCGGCACGGGCGGCGTCGGAAGGAGCGTCATCAAAAAGCTCGCGGACGCAGGCGCGGACGTCTACGCCACCGAACTCAACGAAGAGGTGCTGAATGCGGCTTACGAAGAGTTCCGCTGCTTTACCCCCTTGAAGGAGCTGAAAGCAGAGCCGTACTACTTGATTTTGAACTGCACGGGGGTCGGAATGCACAAGACGGAGGGCAAAAGCCCCGTCGGCGCGGAGCTTCTCTCCCTCTGCGAAGTGGCTTACGATTTGATCTACGAGCCGAAAAAGTCCGAATTTCTGCGCATTGCCGAATCGCTCGGCAAGCAGATCATCAACGGCGTGGGCATGCTCTTTTATCAGGCGTACTATGCCGACTGCATCTTTCTCGGAAGAGAAGTCAACGAAAAAGAGGCGAAGGTACTCTTTGTCTCTTATACGGAGGAAGTTTGAAAAACATACATCGTGCAATACTGTGTCGTGCTTGCGTTTTGCCTCGGTCACGTACGGAAAAGTACGCTCCCGTCGTCAAATCCGCACACTCCTTGTCTTGCGCGCGTCTGTTTTCCAAACAATTTTGTGATAGGAAATCATGGTTATAAGTATGAAACTCATCGTCATCAACGGAGTCAATTTAAACCGCACGGGAATGCGGGAAAAGGGCGTGTACGGCACGCAGACCTTGGCGGAAATCAACGCTGAAATCGAGGCTTACGCCAAGGAGCGGGGCATGGAGATCGACTTTTTCCAGAGCAACCTCGAAGGGGAGCTCTGCACCGTTTTGCAGCAGGCGGGAGAGAATGGGTATGACGGCGTTATCTTAAACGCGGGCGCATTTACCCATTATTCCTACGCCATTCGCGACGCCATCGCCTCCGTCGACGTGCCCGTCGTCGAAGTGCATATGTCCAACGTGCACAAAAGAGAGGAATTTCGCCATACTTCCGTGATCTCCGAGGTGTGCAAGGGTACGATTCTCGGCTTCGGGAAGGCGAGCTATCTCCTCGCCGTGGAGAGCTTCCGCCTATGAATATTTCCCTTTGCGGCATGATGGGCGTGGGAAAGACCACCGTGGGCAAGCTCCTTTCCGAGCACCTACATATGACATTGATCGACACCGACTCCGTCATTGTGTCCCGTCACGGGAGCATTTCCAAGCTCTTTGAAGAGAGGGGAGAGGGGTATTTCCGCGACCTCGAAAGGGGGCTTGGAGAGGAGCTTTCCGCCGATCGGAACGCGGTGATCTCGACGGGCGGCGGATTCGTCCTGAGAGAGGAAAACGCAAGGGCGCTCAAGGAAAACGGCGTTCTCATCTTTTTAAACGCCTCCCTTTCCACCCTTCTTTCCCGCGTGACGGCGGAGGACAGACCTCTTCTCAAGGGCGGAGCGGAGAAAAAGCTGAAGGAGCTCATCCCCCTGCGCTATCCTGTTTACGAGCGCGTCTCTTCCTTTGTCGTCGATACGGACGGCAAGACGGCGGAAGAGGTGGCGGAAGAAATTCAAAGGAGAATCCGGGTATGAAAAAAGCCGTCGTCACGGGCGGTACGAGGGGAATCGGGCTTGCCGTTTCCCTCGCCCTTTTCAAAGCGGGCTATACCGTCTTTGCAACCTATCGAAAGGACGAAGAGAGCGCAAACAAGGCGCGGGAGAGGGGAATTTTCGCCCAAAAAGTCGATTGCTCGAACGAGAAAGAGGTCAAAGCCTTCTTTTCGGCATTCCAAACGCTTGACATCCTTGTCAACAATGCGGGCGTTTCCCTCTATCGGCAATTGCAGGACACCACCCTTTCAGAGTGGAACGACGTAATCGGCAGCAACCTGACCTCTTGCTTCCTCTGCTCCAAAGAGGGCGCGAAGCGGATGTTAAAGGAGGGGAAGGGGGTCATCGTCAACGTCGCTTCTGTCTGGGGAGAGCGCGGGGGGAGCTGTGAAAGCGCCTATTCCGCTTCCAAGGCGGGCATGATCGGTTTTACCAAAGCCCTCGCCTCCGAGCTGGGCTATTCGGGCGTTCGGGTCAACGCCGTTTCTCCCGGCGTCGTCGAAACCTCGATGAACGCGCATCTCACGAAGGAGGAGCGCGCCTCCCTCGAGGCGGAAATCCCCTTGGGAAGGGTTGCCTTTCCCGAAGAAATCGCCTCGGCTGTCCTCTTCCTCGTTGAAAACGGCTATTGCAACGGAACGATTTTGTCCGTCAACGGCGGATTTTGATTTTTTCGCGAAAAAAAAGGAAAAGAGAGGTTTTCGTCGAATAAAGTATAGTGAAATGAAAGAGAGAACGTATGCCATCGAACGGCAGTTTTTGTCCCCCTTCGCCGCATTTTCCGAGCGGACGAGGGGAAGAGACTTTTTGGAAGATCCATGTCCGATGCGGACGGATTATCAACGGGACAGAGACCGCATCGTCTACTGCAATGCCTTTAAGCGTCTGAAAAACAAGACGCAGGTGTTTTTTGCGCCTGAAGAGGATCATACGATCACCCGACTGACGCACACGATGGACGTCTCTCAAATCGCCCGTTCCATTGCGCGGGAGCTTTCCTTGAACGAGGATTTGACCGAGGCGATCGCCCTCGGACACGATCTCGGACATACGCCCTTCGGTCACGTCGGCGAGCGGGTGTTAAACGGTTTGTCTCCCTTCGGTTTTCGCCATAACGAACAATCCGTCCGCGTGGTGGAAAGCATCGAGCGCGACGGAAGGGGACTCAATCTCACCTTCGAGGTGCGGGACGGCATTCTTCACCACACCAAGCAGGGTACTCCTGCCACGCTGGAGGGAAAGGCGGTGTCTCTCGCCGACCGCATTGCTTACATCAATCACGATATCACGGACGCGATCCGCGCAGGGGTCATTCGGGAAGACGATCTTCCCCGCGAGGTTGTTTCCGTTCTGGGGGACACGCCCTCGAAGCGCATCAACGCGGCGATTTCCTCCATCGTGCGGGAATCGACGGGGCAGAATTTCGTCCGCATGGAAGAGCGGGTGGAGAGCGCGAGCGAAACCCTCCGCGCCTTTATGTTCGAACGGGTGTACTATCCCGCCAACAAGAACATGCAGGAGCGGGCGGAGGAAATGCTGACGAGCCTTTATCGGCTGTTTTTGCAAAAACCCGATCTCATGCCCGCGTCCTATCTTGACATCGGGGCAATCTTCGGGACGGACAGGGCGGTCTGCGACTACCTGTCCGGCATGACCGACCGCTATGTCGAAACGGTCTATCGATTCCATCAATCCAATGGCAACTTATCAACCGGAGTTCATGCAGGAACTCAAACAACGGAATAACCTCGTCGACGTGGTCGCAAGCTACGTCTCTCTCGACAAACGGGGAGAGAACTATTGGGCTTGCTGTCCCTTTCATCACGAAAAGACGCCCTCCTTTTCCGTCAATGCCTCCGAGCAGTTTTATCACTGCTTCGGGTGCGGCGTATCGGGGGACGTCATTAAGTTTGTCCAAAGCATGGAAAACGTCGATTTTCCCGACGCCGTCAAGCTTCTCGCGCAGCGCGTGGGAATGCCTATGCCCAAAGACGATCTCTCCGACGAGCGCACGCTCGCCTTGAAGAAAAAGCGGGATACCCTTTTAAAGATCTTAAAGGACACGGCGCGCTTTTATTGGGATAATTTGAACAGCGGCAACGCAGATGCCCACATCGGCTACATTTTAGAGCGCAAAATGACCTCTCAAACGGTCAAACGCTTCGGAATCGGCGCTTCCCTCGACTTCGATTCCCTTCCCCGCTATCTGCGGGGAAAGGGGTATTCGGAGCAGGATATGCTCGACAGCGGCGTGTGCGGCGAATCGAAGGGGCGCATTTTCGACGCCGAGGCGGGCAGGCTGATCTTCCCCATCATCAACGCCTTCGGCGACGTCATCGCCTTCGGCGGTCGGCTGATGGAGAAAAAGCCCAACTTCGCAAAATACAAAAACACCAAGGAGACGATGGTCTTCAACAAGAGGACGACCCTCTATAACATCAATCTTTTAAAAAAGCTTAGAAAGGAACAGACGATCACTTCCGTCATCATGGCGGAGGGGTACATGGACGTCATCTCCCTCTATCAGGCGGGGTTTAAAAACGTCGTCGCCTCGATGGGCACTTCTCTCACGCAGGAGCAGGCGCGCCTCGTCAAGCGGTATGCCTCGAACTGCTACATCAGCTATGACGGAGACGCCGCAGGGCAGCACGCCGCCATTCGCGGGCTTGAAATCATGCAGGGGGAAGGGGTGAACGTCAAGGTCGTTCCCCTGCCCGAAGGGCTCGACCCCGACGACGTGTGCAAGCGGTTTGGCGCGGCGGGGTATCAGGATTGTCTGGACAGGGCGCAGCCCCTCGTGGACTTTAAAGTCAGCGTCGCGGCGCGGGAGCACGATCCCAAGAATCCCGCGGAGCGAAACGCCTACATCGCCGCCGTTTTAAAAATTGCGCGGGAACTGAATACGGAGAGCGAGCGGGAGACCCTCTTGAAGCGCTTGCGCGAGGAGACGGGCATTACGTACGAATCCTTAAAGCGGGATCTCGAAGGCTTGCCGACGGTCGTTCCCCCCAAGTCCGTTCCCGTCATCGAGCGAAAAGATGGCGCCGACTATCTGAAAAAGGCGGCGCGCTTTATCCTCGCGGCGGTGCTCTTTTCCAAGCGGTATGCAAGAGACGTCTTTTTGGAGGGGATTCCCTTTGAAGACCCCGTCCATCTCGATCTCCTCGATTACCTCTGCGACAAGCTGGACGCGGGTGAAACGCCCTCTCCCTCGCAGATTTTCGATCTGTTCGACGGGGAAGAGCCGGAAATCAACGCCATTTTGCAGCTCAACGACGGCGTCACCCTCGAAGGGGAGCAGGGCGAAAAGTACTTCAACGACAGCATTCGCGTTCTCAAACGCTATGAACTCGAGAAACAAATCAAGGGATTGAACGATGACTATGCCAAAAGCGCGGACGTGGAAGAGCGCAAGCGCATTGCCTATCAGATTCAAGAACTTACCAAAGCATTGAAAAAATAAAAACGGAGTGAAATCATGAGTATTTCCGAACAAAAGTTAGCCGAAATCACCAAGAGCATCATCGAAAACTACCGCAACAAGGGCAGCATTTCCACGAACTCCCTCTGCGATATTCTCGAAAAGTACGACACCAATCCCACGCAGATCGAATCCGTCTATAAGGCGGTGGAAGAAGCGGGCATTCAGGTCTACAACGAGGCGGAGCGCGACAAAGAGCTGTTCGAGCAGGCGCTCTCCGACATCGGGCTGGACGACCCCGTCAAGATGTACCTCAAGGACATCGGCAGAGTCCCCCTCCTTTCCGCAGACGAGGAGATCGAGCTTGCGAAGAAGATGCAGGACGGGGACGAAGCGGCAAAAAAGAGACTGTCCGAGGCGAACCTTCGTCTCGTCGTCTCCATCGCCAAGCGCTATGTGGGCAGGGGGATGCTCTTTCTCGACCTCATTCAGGAGGGAAACCTGGGGCTCATGAAGGCGGTGGAAAAATTCGATTATCAGAAGGGATTTAAGTTCTCGACGTACGCGACCTGGTGGATTCGCCAATCCATCACCCGCGCCATTGCCGATCAGGCAAGGACGATCCGCATTCCCGTGCACATGGTCGAGACCATCAATAAGCTGACGAGGACGTCCCGCCTTCTCTTGCAGGAATTAGGACGCGAACCGACCCCCGAAGAGATCGCAAGGGAAATGGGGGTCTCGGAGGAGCGCGTGATGGAAATTCAGAAGATCGCGCAAGACCCCGTCTCCCTCGAAACGCCCATCGGCGAGGAGGAGGACTCTCACCTCGGCGATTTCATTGAGGACTAAAAGACCACGACGCCCAGCGACTCCGTGGCGTTCACGATGCTCAAGGAGCAGCTCATCGGCGTGCTCGATACCCTCACCCCCCGCGAGGAAAAGGTGCTTCGCCTTCGCTACGGAATCGACGATGGCAGACCCCGCACGTTAGAAGAGGTCGGCAAGGAGTTCAACGTCACGAGGGAGCGTATCCGCCAGATCGAGGCAAAGGCATTGAGAAAGCTCCGCCATCCTTCGCGGAGCAAGCGGCTGAAGGATTTTATCGAATGAAGAAAAGGATAGAGCTTCTCTGTTCTCTCCTTTTTCCCGTCTCCTCGTTTGCCGACGTGGGGTGCGACCACGGCTATTGCAGCGAGTATATGCTCTCCAACGGGCTTTGCGAGGACGTCATCATTTCGGACGTCAGCAGGGGAAGCCTCAAAAAGGCGGAGACCCTTCTTTCTCGGTACGTGAAAGAGGGAAAGTGCCGCTCCAATTTGGGCGACGGACTTCGGGGAATCCCCAAAGAGACGGAGCTCGTCCTCATCGCGGGCATGGGCGGTATGGAGATTGTCTCCATTTTAAAAGAGGGCTTTCTCCCCAAGAATTTCGTGTTTCAGCCCATGAAAAACACGAAGGAGCTGAGGCAGTTTCTCCTTGCAAACGGAGCGGGAATTGAGCGGGATTTCACCTTTTTCGACGAAAAGTATTACGACGTCCTCTGCGGAACGCGGAAGGGGGATACGATTTATTCTCCCCTCGAATACGAGTTCGGCAGGGAGAATTTACGGGAGAGAAGCGCGGATTTTCTCGCCTTTCTCGCCGAAAAGAACAAAAGGGACGCTGCCCTGTTAAAGGGCGAGCTTCCCGCTGCGGCACGGGAGGAGATTTGCGCTCGCGTTCGCCGCAGAGAGGAGGTTTTGCGTGGATGCAGTTGAAATCTATCGGATTGTCGACGGGCTCGTCCCCAAGGCGATCAGCGACGAATATTGCGCCGTATACGGCGCTTACGACAACAGCGGACTTCTCTTAAACGTGGGAAGAGAGGTTAAGGCGATCGTGTTTTCCCTCGATTTGTCCAAGGGGGCGATCGCGCTCGCCAAGGAAAAGGGAGCGAATCTCATTGTGACCCACCATCCCGCCATCTACGGGAAGCTCTCTTCCCTCTCCGTGGAACAGCCCGTCGAGCGAAAGCTGCTCGAATGCGCAAGGGAAGAGATTTCCGTCATATCCATGCACTTGAATCTCGATTGCGCCGAGGGCGGAATCGACGACAGCCTCGTCGATGCTTTCGGCGGAAAGACCCTGCGCGTCATGGAAAAGCTAACAAAAGGGGGATACGGAAAGCTCTCCGCAGTCGAAAAACAGCCCTTCGAAGCGTTCGTCCGCTCGCTCAATGCAACCTTGGAAACGGACAGAACGGTGACTTACGGAAAGAGGGACGTTTCCCTCGTCGCCTCGTTTTGCGGCGCGGGCGTCAGCGAAGGGGCGCTCTCCTTTGCCAAGGAAAACGGTGCGGACACCGTGCTCTCCTCCGATTGGAAACACCATCTCATCGCGCTGTGTCAGGACTACGGCATGAATGCCGTCTGCATCACGCACTACGCGTCCGAAAGCTACGGCTTTCGCAAATTTGTAAATAAATGTCAGGCAGCTCTCCCCGCACCGTGCTTTTTGCACGAAGACGGGCTGAAGTGATTGCCGGGAGTAAAGATATGACCGAATTAGAAGTATTGTTGCAGTATCAGGAAGTAGACGGAAAGCTTCGTGGAATCGAACAGAAGATCTCCTCTTCCGACGAGCGGAAAAAGTACTTTTCCGCCAAGAAGTTTTTGGAAAAGGCTTCGGAGAAATTGGAAATTCTCGACAACAAGGCGGTGAGTCTGGAGCGTTCCGCCACCGCGCTCACCAAGAAATACATCGCGCTCGCAAAGAGTCTTGACGAATTTGCGGGACTGGACGACCTCGTCGCGCAGGGCGCGGACATCTCCTTCTACAAAAAGCAGGCGCTTTCCGTTTCCGAACAGCTCAAGGGTATCAAGGGCGAGCTTAGTCAGATCGTCTCCGCCGTGCAGGCAATTCAGAAGGAATACGCCGCATTGAAGCAGCAGACGATTACCGCGCAAAAGCAATTCAAAGAGTACAAGGTCAAGTACAACGAGGTCAAAGAGGGCAACGCCGAAGAGATGGCAAAGCTCGAAAAGGAGCTTGCCAAGATCGAAAAGGGCGCAGATCCTCAGATCATGACAAAATACAAGGCAAAGCGGCGGGAGAAGATTTTCCCCATCATCGGAAAGCTTCGGGATAATCGCTGTCCCTTCTGCGGCATGGATCTTCCCATCGCCTTGCAGAGCAGGCTGTCCGACGGGAAAGTCATCGAGTGCGACAGCTGCCACAGGTTCATTTATAAGGGTTGACGCATACAATATAGGGTGCAGAACATTCTCATCGAAGTCAACTTGTCGCATATCCGTCAGAACGCGGCTTGGTTTTTAAGCGGAACGAACGCAAAGCTCTGCGCCGTGGTCAAGGCGAACGCCTACGGACACGGCGCGCTCCAGATCGCCGAAGCCCTTCGCCCCTACGCTTCTTCCTATGCGGTTTCCCTCGTGGACGAAGGCGTTGCCCTTCGCCTCGGCGGAATTGAAGGGGACATTCTCGTCTTGACGCCCCCCGTCGATCGCTACGACGTCGAGCGGGCGAACGCTTACGATCTCATCCTGACCGTTCCCGACGCGGACAGAGCGGCACTCTGCAAGGACGCAAGGGTACACCTTGCCCTCAACGTCGGCATGAATCGCTACGGCTTCGATCAAAGGGAAACCCTGCCGCCCCTTCGGGTGGAGGGCATTTATGCGCACTTCACCGACGCCCTTCCCCATGAAGAACAATACGCCGATTTTATGCGCCTTTCCGAAGCGTGGAAGAAAGACTATCCGAATGCCAAGCTTCACTTGAGTGCGACGAAGGGCTTTTTGCACGATCGGCGGTATCATCTCGACATGGTGCGCATCGGCATCGGGCTGTACGGCTACGGCGCACCGGCGCTGAAACCCGCCATGAAGGTGTATGCCCTGTCCGTGCAGTCGAGGCGGTACGAAAGGGGAGGGTTTGGCTACTTTGCAGGCAAAAAGACGCCTTACGTCACCACCCTTCGGGCAGGATACGGGGACGGCTTTTTTCGAAACAATCGCTATTGCATGGACGCCATCGTCAAGGAAGGAAAATTTCCAAACGGCATGATCGTGCCGCTCATGGAGAACGCCGAGGAAGAAGCGGCGCGCAATTCCACCATTCCCTATGAAATTTTGACGGCGTTCGGAAAGAGAGGGACTTATGTGTACAAAATCTGAGTACAGGGCAAAGATGAAGGAGCTCAGGAAAAACGCTTCTCTTCCCTCTCCCTGCGAACGCTTTTTCGAAGCCGATTGGACGGAAAAGCACACCTTTTTCGTCTATCGTTCGATTGCCTCGGAGGCGGATACTTCCGCGCTCATCGCCCGCTTAAAGGGGATGGGCAAGACCGTTTTAACCCCGAAAGTGGAAAACGGCGAACTGTTCGCCGTCCTCGACGAGGGGGAAGAAAGAAAGGGGGCGTTCGGCATTCCCGAACGGATTGCCCCGCCCTATGAAGGAGGCATCGACGTCGTCCTATTGCCCCTTCTCGCCGTGGACAAGCGGGGCGTTCGCCTCGGCTACGGCGGGGGCTACTACGACAGATTTTTAAAAAACTGTTCCGCCGAACGGATCGGCTATTGCTATTCCTTTCAGGTGGTGGAAGAGCTTCCCTTCGAAGCGCACGACGAAAGGGTACACCGCGTCTGCACGGAAGAAGGGTGGATACCAATAAAAGGATAATCGTATGCGCGTGATTGCAGGAAAATATCGGGGCAGAACGCTCGCTTCGTTCGAGGAAATCGGCGTGCGCCCCACGTCCGATCGGGTAAAGGAATCCCTGTTCGGCATTTTATCGCCCGTCATCGTCGGGGCGAGGGTGCTCGACCTCTTTGCGGGGAGCGGGAATCTCGGCATCGAGAGCCTCTCGAGAGGGGCGTCGTTCGTGCGCTTCAACGACAATTCGAAGGCGGCAATTGCCCTCGTCAAAAAAAATCTCGCCTTTGTCAAGGGCGAACATTACGAAATCGGACAAGCGGATTTTCGGAGCTGCTTGTCCCTTCCCGATCGCTACGACATCATCTTCATCGACCCGCCCTACGCTTCGGACGTCGCGAAAGAAGCACTTGCCCTTGCAGGGGACAGGCTGAGCGATGGGGGAATCGTCGTCCTGGAAAACGAAGGGGAAAGCCTTGTCGTGCCCGGGCTCGAATGCTACGATTCGCGCTCTTACGGCAGAACCAAATTGCACTTTTATCGAGGAACGCCATGAAAAAATGCGTCTTTGCGGGGTCGTTCGACCCCGTCACCATCGGACACGTCGATATGATTCGGCAGTGCTTGCAGCTCTTTGAGGAGGTCGTCGTCGCCGTCCTCGTTAATCCCGAAAAAACGCCCTTTTTCACCTTAGAGGAACGCAAAAAGATGCTCTCCCTCGCCTTTCAGGGGGAGGAGCGGGTGAGAATCAGGGCGCACGAGGGGCTCGTCGTGGAGCTTCTCAGAGAGGAAAAGACCCCCTTTTACGTGCGGGGAATCCGCAACGGCGCGGACTACGACTACGAGACGCTGACGGGGTACATCAACCGCTCCCTCTATCCGGAGCTGATTACCCTGTATCTGCCCACCACGCAGGAGCATTTGCACATCAGTTCTTCGCTCGTGCGCAATTCCATTCGCTTTCACACGTCGGTAGAGCCTTACGTTCCCGCCGCCGTTTTGCCTTATCTCAATTCACTCATCGCTACAAAGGAAGTTTAACATGTTCAAAAAACAGATGGAAATCCCCTCCGCGGAGGAAATCAAGCAGATGTGCCCCCTTCCGCCTTCGCTCAGGAAGATCAAGGAAGCGCGGGACAAGCTGGTGATCGACGTCATCACGGGCAAGAGCAACAAATTTCTCCTCGTGGTAGGGCCTTGCTCCGCCCACGAGATCGACCCCGTCCTCGACTATACCGAGCGGCTCGGACGGCTCAACGAAAAGGTCAAGGACAAAATCGTCATTGTCCCCAGAATTTACACCAACAAGCCCCGCACCAAGGGGGTGGGGTACAAGGGAATGTTCTCCCAGCCTGACCCCGAAAAGAGCGAAAATATTTTAAAGGGCATTCTCACCATTCGCGAGCTGCACAACCGAAATTTAGAGGTCAGCGGACTTTCGGCGGCGGACGAAATGCTCTACCCCGAAAATTACGCCTACGTGGACGATCTGCTTTCCTACGTCGCAGTGGGGGCGCGTTCGTGCGAAAATCAGATGCACCGCCTGGTTTCGAGCGGTGTGGAAGTGCCCGTCGGCATGAAAAATCCCATGGGCGGCTCCATTCCCGTCACCCTCAACTCGGTGTATGCGGCGCAGAGCGCACAGGTCTTTAAGTACCGCAACGATCAGGTGTCAACGAGCGGCAATCCCCTTGCTCACGTGATTTTGCGGGGACTCGTCGATTCTTACGGCAACGACATTCCCAATTTTCACTACGAAACGGTCATGCAGGTCTTTGAGGGCTATCAGAAGAGCGGACTGAAAAACCCCGCCATCGTCATCGACGCCAATCATTCCAACAGCGGCAAGCAGTTCCGCCAGCAGATCCGCATCGTGGAAGAGGTGCTTCAGAACCGCCTTTACGACAGGGATTTCAAGTCCATCGTTAAGGGCTTTATGATCGAGAGCTTCATCGAAGAGGGAAATCAGCACTCCGACGTCGTGTACGGAAAATCCATCACCGATCCCTGCCTCGGCTGGGAGGACACCGAGAGACTCATTCTCGACATTGCGGACAAGGTATGAAGATCGCATATTTAGGGCCGGAGGGGAGCTATTCCCACCTGGTAGTCAAACAATTTGATCGGGACGCGGAGGGCATTCCCTGCCCCAATTTCAAGGAAGTGGCTCTGTCCGCCCTTTCGGGGGCGTGCGACGCCTGCGTCCTGCCCATCGAAAATTCCTTGCAGGGGGGCGTGCTGCAAAATTTAGATCTCTTGCAGGAGCTTCCCCTCGTCGCCGTAAAAGAGCGGCTTTTGCGCATTCGCCATCGCTTGATCTACAAGAAGGGGGCGGCGCTTTCGGACATTAAGCGCATCTATTCGCACGAGCAGGCGATCGGACAATGCACCCGCTTTCTGCTCGACGTCGTTCCCCATGCGGAGGTCGTCGCCGTCGAAAGCACGGCAAAGGGAGTCTCCATGATCTCCCTTCCCACCGACGCGGGCATCGGCGGAGAACACCTCATAAGCGAGGGGCTAGAGGCGTACGAAGGGGAAATTGCGGACGAACCCAACAATTACACCCACTTTTTGCTCCTCATTCCCTCCGAAAAGGACGTGCCGCGCCATACGGAACGCATTTTTATGGCGGCGGTCTGTCCCAACCGTCCCGGCTCTTTGTTGGGACTGCTGCAAATCATCGGCGACGCGGGGCTGAACATGACGAAAATCGAGTCCCGCCCCATCAAGCAGACCCCCGGCGAATACAGCTTCTTCATCGAGTTTGAAGGGGATTACCAAAGCGAATGGGTGCAAAACACCCTTCGCCAAATGGAAGGGTATTGCCGAAGGTTAAAGGTAATAGGCGCCTATTGAGGCGATGAGAAGGGCGAGAATGCCCTGCACGAGCTTGATTCCCAAAAAGGGCAGAAGCTTGACGTTTGCAGAGGACAGAAAGGTCGCCTGCTGCAAGAGAATGCACGCGCCCCCGAAGGTCGTGAAAAAGGCGCAGAGCGGAATGCCGAAGGGAAGGGTTGCCACGCATTTGCACCCCATCGTCATTTCCACAAGCCCTCGCAAAATGCCTTCTCCCATGGGGGAGAGGGTTAAAAACGGCAAGTCCGTCAGCATGGCGGACAGACAGGAAAAGAGCGCGATGTACCCTCCCACGAACAGGACGGAGAGAACGGACGAGGTCATGCTCTCCGAAAGTCCGCTTTGTTGCACGGCGAGGGGGCGGGAACATTCGTCTCCCCTGCGGAAGCGGAATAAGATCCCGCTTAAAAACACCGCCAAGAGGTTGGCAAGGACGAGAAGCCATCCTACTGCCTTTGAGGAGAACAAATTCCCCACGCAGCCGAGCAGAAAGAGAGGCGAGCAGGAAGAGCAGACGGGGGCGAGCTTTTCTCCCTCCTCTCGGGAAATGCGCCCCGCTTTCACGCTCTCCGCAATCAGCTTCGAGCCTACGGGATACCCCGAAAGGGCGGAGAGGACGAAGATGCACCCGCCCGTTCCCGATACGCCGAAGAGAAGGCGAAAGAGGGGAGAGAGCTTGCTTGCCACTCTATTTAAAAGT
>JAGATP010000013.1 GCA_017621155.1 Clostridia bacterium | reverse complement strand
TCTCGTGCTGACGAATGATCTCTGCACGCAGGAGACATTGAATCCCGTCCCGCTCTGCCTGCTCCCGACTCGTCGCCTTCTTCACCGCCGTCGTCAGCCACGCAATCACGCCCCCGCAGACAAACGGCACCAACCAGTTAAAAATTGCTTCTACCATACTTTTTCCTCCATTCTGCCGCTCCCCGACTCTGCGGCGTATTTATAACAAACATTTGTTCTTATTTGCATTATAACACCGAAACGGGAAGTTGCAACAGAGCACTGCCATTTTTTTGAAAAAAAAGGGCTGATTTTTTATTGCGAACGCGTAAAAGGGCGCCTGTCCGTACTCACGGACAGGCGCCCCTATCAAAATTTTCATTACTTTTAACCGAAAAGAGGCAAAATGCCCCTCTTAGCCAATCGCTTCCCCCTCCGGCCGTTCAAAAAGCGTCTCCAAGGTCTCGACGAAGGAAACAAGCCCCCTTTCCTCCTCTTCCCCGAACCGGGAACGGTACGGGCTGTCGATGTCCAGCACCGCAACGACTTTTCCATCCTTTTTGATGGGAAAGACGATTTCGGAGGCAGAGACACTATCGCAGGCGATGTGTCCGGGGAAGGAATGCACGTCCTTAACGAGCACAATTTCCCCTCTCGCCCAAGCCGTACCGCAAACGCCTCTGTTTTTTCGGATGCGCCTGCAAGCTGGCTTTCCCTGAAAGGGCCCTAAGACGAGTTCTTCCCCTCTGACGAGATAAAACCCCGCCCAGTTGAGGCGATCGAGCTCGGAAAAGAGAAGGGCGGCGGCATTCGAAAGATTGCAGACAAGGTCGGGCTCATCCTCCGTCAATGCCTTTAGTTGTTCGTTCAAAAGAATGTAATCCATCGTTATTGAGAAAGGGCGAACCGCAGTTCGCCCCTAAGCTTCAAGAAAAAAGCTTTTCGATGCGGGCGCAAGCTTCTTTGGTCGCTTCGGGCGTGTTGAACGCCGTCAGACGGAAGAAGCCCTCGCCGTTTTTGCCGAATCCCGCACCGGGCGTGCCCACCACGTTTGCGTTTTCGAGGAGGTAGTCGAAAAACTCCCAACTCGAATCGAAATCGGGGCAGCGGAACCAGATATAGGGCGAATGCTTGCCGCCCGTGTACCAGACGCCGAGCTTGTCCATCGTCGAGGCGATGACCTTTGCGTTTGCCTGATAGATCGCGAGATTTTCCTTAATTTCCCTCTGTCCTTCGGGCGTAAAGACGGCGGCAGCTCCCCTCTGCACGATGTAAGGGACGCCGTTGAACTTCGTCGTCTGACGGCGAAGCCACATCTTGTTGAGAACGCCCCCTTTGAGCGCCTTAGGAACGACGGTATAACCGCAGCGCGTTCCCGTAAACCCTGCCATCTTGGAGAAGGAACAGAACTCGATGGCGCACTCCTTTGCGCCGTCGATCTGAAAGATGCTTTCGGCAAGGGAAGAATCGGAGACGAAGCACTCGTATGCGGCGTCATAGAGAATCACCGCTTCCCGCTCCCTCGCATAGTCTACCCAAGCCTTGAGCTGCTGCCTGGAATAGGCCGCACCCGTGGGATTGTTGGGAGAGCAGAGGTAGATGATGTCCGCCTTTACGGAAGGGTCGGGCATGGGAAGGAAGCAATTTTCCTTGGTCGCATCGGAAAAGAGAATGCGCCTTCCCGCCATGGTGTTGGTATCGACGTAAACGGGATAGACGGGATCGGGAACGAGGACGACGTTGTCCTCGGAGAAGAGGTCGAGAATGTTTCCAAGGTCGGACTTCGCCCCGTCGGAGACGAAGATTTCGTCGCTGTCGAGAGAGACGCCCTTCGTCCGATAATAAGCTTGAAGGCTGTCCTTTAAGAAGGCATAGCCCTGTTCCGGGCCGTAGCCGCGGAAAGTCTCCTTTTTTCCCATTTCGTCTACGGCGTCGTGAAGGGCGCGAATGACGGCGGGCGCTAAGGGAAGGGTGACGTCGCCGATGCCGAGCTTGATGACCTTGCGATCGGGATGTGCCTGCGTGTAGGCGGCGACCTTTTTAGCGATGGTGGAAAAGAGATAGCTCTCCGAAACGTTTTGATAGTTTTGATTGATTTTCATGGTTTTCTTATTTTTTCTCACCGTAAGCAACCGCGGCGGCGATAAATTCGCGGAAGATAGGATGCGCGCTGTTGGGGCGGGATTTAAATTCGGGGTGGAACTGCACGCCAATGAAGAAGTCGTTGGCAGGAATTTCGACCGCCTCGCAGAGCGTTCCGTCGGGAGACGTACCGGCAATCACCATGCCCGCCTCCTGCACCGCCGTGCGGTAGTCGTTGTTGAACTCGAAGCGATGGCGATGGCGTTCGGAAATTTCCTCCGCACGATACGCCCTCTTCATGATCGGGCCGAGCACCTTGCAGGGGTATGCGCCGAGCCGCATCGTACCGCCCATCTTGACGCCGTACTGATCGGGCATCAGGTCGATGACGGGGTGCTTGCTCTCGGGATTGAACTCGGAAGAATTGGCGTCTTTCAAGCCCAAAACGTTTCTCGCAAATTCGATGACGGCGATCTGCATACCGAGGCAGATTCCAAAGTAAGGCACGTTGTGTTCGCGGGCATATCTCGAACAGACGACCATCCCCTCGATTCCGCGGTTGCCAAAGCCCCCCGGAAGGATAATTCCATCTACGTCGCCAAGCGCTTCGGAAACGTTCGCCTCGGTGATTGCCTCCGTATCCACCCACTTGATATGTACGACCGCGCCGTTTTCATAGCCCGCGTGCGCGAGCGCTTCCGCGACGGAAAGATAAGCGTCGTGAAGCTGTACGTATTTTCCGCAGAGGGCAATGTTGACGTCCTTCGTCCTCGAATGCACGCGACGAAGCATTTCCTCCCAGACGGTCATGTCGAGCGTCCTCGGATCGAGGTGCAGAATGCGGCAGACCACGGAGGAGAAGTTGCTCTTTTCGAGCATGACGGGCGCTTCGTAAAGGACGGGAACGGTGAGGTTTTCGATGCAGCAATCGGGCGCCACGTTGCAGAACATGGCGATCTTGTCCCGAATGGACTGCGGCATGGGCATGTCCACTCTGGGAATGATGATGTCGGGATTGATGCCCATGCCCTGCATTTCCTTGACGGAGTGCTGGGTGGGCTTGGACTTAAATTCGTTCGAGCCGGAAATGAAGGGAACGAGGGTGACGTGAATGAAGCAGCAGTTGTCCCTTCCGACCTCTCTCGAAACCTGACGGATCGCCTCGATGAAGGGCTGGCTCTCGATGTCGCCGATCGTGCCGCCGATCTCGGTGATGACGACGTCCGCCTGCGAAGTCTTTCCGACCTGATAGATAAACGTCTTGATTTCGTTGGTGATGTGGGGAATGACCTGAACGGTTTGTCCGAGGTATTCGCCGTTTCTCTCTTTGTTGAGAACATTCCAATAGACCTTACCTGTGGTAAGGTTGGAATACTTATTCAGATTTTCGTCGATGAAGCGCTCGTAGTGACCGAGGTCGAGGTCTGTTTCCGCACCGTCGTCGGTGACGAACACTTCGCCGTGCTGGTAGGGACTCATGGTTCCGGGATCGATGTTGATGTAGGGATCCAGCTTTTGCGACGCGACTTTATAGCCGCGCATCTTGAGAAGCCGTCCGAGCGATGCAGCCGTAATTCCTTTGCCGAGACCGGAAACGACGCCTCCGGTCACAAAAATGTACTTTGTCATAATGTTATCTCTCCAGTATACACCGCGACGGCAGGCCCGTTTAAAAGGACGCCGTCATCGGTCATTTTCGTCTTGAGCCATCCGCCCTTACAGCGAATGAGCAATTGTTTTTCCCTCGTCCGACCGGTCAGGTACGCGGCGACGCCCACGGCGCAAGCCCCCGTCCCGCAGGATAAGGTCTCTCCGCTCCCCCGTTCGAATACCCGCATAAAGACAGCCCCTCCCAGGATAGAAGCGACTTCCAGATTGACGCCTTCGGGGAAAAGCCCGCTTTCTTCCACTTCCCTTGCAAGCTTGGGTAAGTCGGCAAAAGAGGGGTCTTCAAACAGCACGCAGTGCGGATTCCCCATCGAAAGACAGGTGATGAGGTGATTTTGAAAGGGATAATCGATCGCCTCTCCTTCCAAGAGGGAGGGAATCGCACGGGGGGACAAGTCGTATTGTCCCATATTGACGGTGAACGTTCCGTCCTTTTCCGCCGTCACGGTCTTGACGCCGCTGCCCGTATTTACAGTATAGCACGTTTTTCCGCTTTCGTCAAACAAAAAACGACCGATACAGCGGACTGCATTGCCACACATTTTGCCTTCCGAGCCGTCTGCGTTGAACATGCGCATTTTAATATCCGCCTCTTCGTCGGGAAGGAGGAGAACAATCCCGTCCCCGCCGATTCCGAAACGCCGATCGGAGAGCATTTTGGCATAAAAAGAGGGATTCGGGAATTCCTCTCTTCGACAGTCGAAGTAAATGTAATCGTTTCCCGCACCCTGCATTTTACAAAATTTTCTCGGCATACCCTATGATATGCCGAGAATTTTTCAATTATTCGTATACATTCTCTGGTAGGGATTCGCCGTATTCGGCGTCAGAATGCAAAAATCGGCGTCGAGAAGGGCGTCTGCGTCGAGATCGAACTTTCCGCAGTAGTCCTTTACGATCTCCTTGATTTCGGGAATGTCCGTTCCCCTCTTTTTTTCCACGGAGATCTGCTCCGGCACGCCGTGCGGAAGGTCTTTGCAACGAAGGTACATGACCCCGCCGTGCATGCCCGAACCGCAGAAGTTGCCGATGATGGGAAGTCCGTCCGTGTGCAGTCCGAGGAGAACGATAATCCCTCCCGCCTGATATTCGCCGAGGAAAGAGCCCGCTCTGCCGCCCGCGACGATGACGGGCTTCTGATCCCGATACGCCTTCATGTGAATGCCCGTGCGATAGCCCGTGTTGCCCTGAATGTAAATTTTTCCGCCCCGCATGGCGTAGCCCGTGGCGTCGCCCGCGTTGCCGTGAATGACGATTTCACCCAAGTTCATGGTGTCGCCCGTGGCGTCCTGCGCATTGCCGAACACCTCGATGTCGCAGCCGTTCAGATATGCGCCCAGCGCATTGCCGGGAACGCCGTTGATAACGATGTGCTTTCCCGAAAGCCCCGCCGCGATATAGCGCTGCCCCACGCAGCCGTCGAGAAGAATTTCCCCTTCGGGAGAACGGCGCACCGCCTCGTTGAGGAGCTGAAAAGAGACGTTTTCGTCCACTCTGATTCTCTGCATCTTCAAACCTCCCGTGCAAGCTGTCTTGTTCTCGTTTCCTTCGGATAGGCGGAAAGGGTCGGCGCTTTGCGCATTTTTGCAAAATCCACCTCGGAGACGGGCGTTTTTTCCCGCACCATCGCGGTGTAAATGCCCGCGCGCTCCACTTCGCCGACGAGGATAAATCCCTTTAGCACGCCGTCCTTGACAAAGAGCCGCTTGTAGGAATTTTCCCCTCGCTCGAAATACGATTCGCCCTCGTAAGCCCCTGCCGTCAGGACGTGCAGTCCGAAGAAGCCGATGGCGTTTTCGGGAATGCTATCGGTGAGGTGCGCCTCTTCCCCCGCCATATTTCTGCCCGCCGTCCTGCCCTGATAGTAGGCGTTAGGAAGGATGGCAAGCACTTTTCGCTTTCCGTCCAGCGAATCGACGCTCGTGGCGCAATCCCCCGCCGCATACACGTCGGGAAGGGAAGTGCGCGAAGTGTCGTCCGTGACGATGCCCCGATCGATCTCGCCGCCCGCCTCTTTGACGAGGGAAATATTCGGGCGCACGCCGACCGCGAGGACAAGGAGATCAAACTCCACCTTCTCCCCGCTCTTTAGAAGGGCGGTGTCCGCCGAAAACGCGGAGACGGAGTCGTCGAGATAGAATTTCACGCCCTTTTCCGCGAGGAAGTTCTTTACGAGCGCAGAGCCCTCCTCGTCCAAAATGGAGGGAAGCACTCTGTTCGCAAGATCGACCACTGTAACCGAGCCGACCTTTTCGAAAATGCCCTCCACGCATTTGAGTCCGATGAGTCCCGCGCCGACGACAAGCACCTTTTTGTCCTTGGAAAGCGCGCGCTCCAAAGAAAGCGCGTCGTCCTTGGTCATAAAGAAGAATTTCTCCTTCACCTGTTCCAAGCCTTTCATCGGGGGGACAAAGGGAGAAGAACCCGTCGCAACGAGGAGCTTG
>JAGATP010000012.1 GCA_017621155.1 Clostridia bacterium | reverse complement strand
GGATAATATGAGGGCGATACCGATGATTCCGATGCTGCCCGCAAAGGAAACGAGAGTCGTTCTTCCCTTCTTGGTGAGCATGTTCTTAAACGACAAGGAGAGCGCCGTCATGAACGACATGGAAGCCTTTTCCTTTTTGACCTTTTTTCCCTTGCCATCCGCCTGTTTTTGCGCAATCTTTTCTTCCTGCTCCTTCAAAAGGAGGGAATATTCCTCCTCGGAAACGGGCTTGGTATCGTCCACGATCATGCCGTCCAAAAGGCGAATAATTCGGGTGGAATACTCCGCCGCGAGGTCGGGATTGTGCGTGACCATGATGACGAGCTTATCCTTGGCGATCTCTTTGAGAAGATCCATGATCTGCACGCTCGTCTTGGAATCGAGCGCGCCCGTCGGCTCGTCCGCAAGGAGAATATCGGGATTGTTGACGAGCGCGCGCGCAATGGCGACCCTCTGGCATTGACCGCCGGAGAGCTGATTGGGCTTATTGTTGAGCTTATCCGATAGCCCCACTTTTTCAAGCATTTGCTTAGCGCGCTGTTTGCGTTCCGCCTTGGAAAGTCCCGCAATGGTGAGCGCAAGCTCGACGTTTTCCAAAACCGTCTGATGGGGAATCAGATTGTAGCTTTGAAAAATAAAGCCGATTCTGTGGTTGCGATATGTATCCCAATCCTTGTCCTTGTACTGTTTGGTGGAAATGCCGTTGATGACGAGATCGCCGCTCGTATAGCGATCCAAACCGCCCACAATGTTGAGCGTCGTGGTTTTACCGCATCCGGATGGCCCCAAAATTGAGACAAACTCGTTCTCCCGGAACACGACGTCGATGCCCTTGAGAGCGTCTACCGTTTGATCCGCGATCTGGTACTGCTTGGTGATTTGTCTGAGTTCTAACATTTTCAGCCTCTGAGAATTTTATACACATACATTATAACACACTTTGCCCGAAATGAAATCAACTTTTCTATGAAAATTCAAAGAAAATTTTATCCATTTTCAAATATTTTTTCACATCCCGTCATTTGCCTTCGAACAGCGTAAGGAAAGCCCCTCTGCAATGGAATTTGCAGAAGGGCTATCATTGTTTACTCAAAAAACTTGCCAAAAAAGCGAAGCGCTTCCTCTCTCGATGCGCTAAGACTGCGGCCCGACGATGGCGTATATCGCCCCCGTAAAGATCAGAATCAAAAGGACGACAAAAACGATAATTGAGACGCAAAAATAAGAACGGGCAAAGCTCCTGACATTGACGTTGCTTCCGCCGAGCGCGCCGCAAGCGGTAATGATGAGGAGAATAAAGCCGATGACCGGAATGGAAAAGGCGATCGTCCAACCGAAATACGTCCACGCGCCGACCGTCCTGTACCGTTCGGGCAAAGCCTCTATTTCGCGCTTTTCATAATCTTTCATGCGAGCACCTCAAAATCTGGACGTCTTTTTCGGCTCGGGATAAGTTTCGCCGAAGGTTTCGACCTTGACCTTTTTCATGACCTGCGCCTTCAAGGGCTTATCGCGGAAATCCGTTCTCGTCGTTGCGATTTCGTCCACGACTTCCATCCCCTCGATAATCTTGCCAAAGGCGGCGTATTGCCCGTCGAGGTGAGCGGAATTTTGGTGCATGATGAAGAACTGCGAGCCTGCGGAATCGGGATTCATCGCCCTTGCCATGGAGAGGACGCCACGCAAATGCTTGACGTCGTTCTTTTCAAATCCGTTGGCATAGAACTCGCCGCGGATGCCATAGCCCGGCCCGCCCGTACCGTTGCCGACGGGGTCTCCCCCCTGAATCATAAAGCCTTCGATGACTCTGTGAAAGGTCAGTCCGTCGTAAAATCCGTGACCCACAAGAGCGACGAAGTTGTTGACCGTGTTGGGTGCTTTTTCGGGATAAAGCTCCGCCTTGAAGATTTTGCCGTTTTCCATTTCAAAGGTGACAATCGGGTTCATTTTGTTTCCTCCTCGAATTTTTCAAGCGCTACGCCCGCCTCCGCAAACAGTTGCAGCGAAAAGGCGTCGGGATAGCCATATTTATACACGACGCGGGAAATCCCCGCATTGATGATCATCTTCGCGCAGATGACGCAGGGCTGATGGGTGCAATATAAGGTTGCGCCTTCGACGCAGATTCCATACTTCGCCGCCTGAATGATGGCATTTTGCTCGGCGTGGACGGCATAGCAAAGCTCATGCTGCGTGCCGCTGGGAATGCCGAGTTTTCTCCGAAGGCACTCCCCCTTTTCCTTGCAGCTCTTAATTCCGGCGGGCGCACCGTTGTAGCCCGTCGTCATGACCCGCTTCCCCTTGACGATCACCGCGCCGACATGGCGATTGTCCTGAAAACAGCTGGACCAACTTCCTACCGTTTCGGCAAGCCCCATAAAGCGCAAATCCCATTTATCCATATGCGTTCCTCTGTCCTTTTTTTACATTTTACCACATGGAGGAAAAAATTGCAATGCCTTCCGAAAAAAAGGCGGCAATTTTTTCCAAAAAACTTTTCTTTTCCTGTTTGATTTCCCGTCCGAACTGTTTATAATAAAGAGGAACGAAAAACATTCGTCGTAAAATTTATGGAGGATGATTTATGAACATCAAACCGTTATTCGATAAGGTAGTTGTCGAACCCGTAAAGGCAGAAGAAAAAACTGCCTCCGGATTTATTCTGACGGCGGCTTCCAAGGAAAAGCCCCAGACCTGCGTGGTGGTTGCAGTCGGCCCCGGCGGTATGGTTGACGGCAAAGAGGTCGTCATGCAGGTAAAGGTGGGAGACAAAGTGCTCTGCGCCAACTATGCAGGCTCTAACTTCAAGGTAGAAGGAAAAGAATTTACCATCATCAAGCAGAGCGAAATTCTCGCAATCGTAGAATAAGGAGAGTATTATGGCTAAACAGATTAAATACGGCGAAGACGCCAGAAAAGCTTTGGAAACGGGAGTCAACGTACTTGCCGACACCGTAAAAATTACCCTTGGACCCAAGGGAAGAAACGTCGTTCTCGATAAAAAGTTCGGCGCACCTCTCATCACCAACGACGGCGTCACCATCGCCAAGGAAATCGAACTGGAAGATCCTTTCGAGAACATGGGCGCACAGCTCGTAAAAGAAGTTTCCACCAAAACCAACGACGTTGCAGGCGACGGAACGACGACCGCAGTCGTCCTTGCGCAGTCCATGATCAAGGAAGGCTTGAGAAACCTCGCCGCAGGCGCAAACCCCATCATTCTGAAAAAGGGCATTCAAGCGGCTGTCGACACGGCGGTTGAAAACATTAAGAGCATTTCCAAGCCCGTCGAATCGGAAAAGGCAATCGCTCAAGTCGCTTCCATCTCTGCGGGAGACGATAAGATCGGCGCACTCATCTCCGAAGCAATGCAAAAAGTCGGAAAAGACGGCGTCATTACCGTGGAAGAAGGAAAATCCATGACCACGGAGCTGACCACCGTTGACGGTATGCAGTTCGACAGAGGCTATGCTTCCGCCTATATGGTGACGAATACGGACAAGATGGAGGCAGTTCTCGACAACCCCTATATCCTTATCACCGATAAAAAGATTTCCGCTTTGCAAGAAATTCTTCCCGTCATCGAACCCCTCGCACAGCAGGGTCAGAGACTTCTTATCATCGCGGAAGACGTCGAAGGCGACGCGCTTGCTTCCCTCATCGTCAACAAGCTCAAGGGCGTATTCAACTGCGTTGCCGTCAAAGCTCCCGGATTCGGAGACAGAAGAAAGGCCATGCTCGAGGACATTGCAGTGTTGACGGGCGGAACCGTCATCTCCTCCGATCTCGGCTATGAGCTCAAAGACGCAACCCCCGATATGCTCGGTCGCGCAGGTCAGGTCAAGGTCGACAAGGACAACACCACCATCGTAGACGGTTCAGGCTCCCCCGAAAACATCATGGCAAGGGTCAACGCCATCAAGGCACAGATTGCGGAAACCACGTCCGATTATGACAGAGAAAAGCTTCAGGAGCGCCTTGCAAAGCTTGCGGGCGGCGTAGCGGTCATCAACGTTGGCGCGGCAACCGAAGTCGAAATGAAGGAAAAAAAGCTCCGCATCGACGATGCCCTCGCGGCAACCAGAGCCGCTGTGGAAGAGGGAATCGTTCCGGGAGGCGGCGTTGCCCTTCTCTCCTGCATTCCCGCAGTGAAAAAGCTGGTTTCCTCTCTCGAAGGAGACGAAAAGACGGGTGCAACCATCGTCCTCCGCTCTCTCGAAGAGCCTCTTCGTCAGATTGCAAAGAACGCAGGTCTTGACGGCGCCGTCATCGTAGACAAAATCGTTTCCGCAAACAAGGCAAACTACGGCTTTGACGCACTCAACAACGAGTATTGCGACCTTGTGGAAAAGGGCATCATCGACCCTACCAAGGTGACAAGATCTGTTCTGCAGAACGCTGCTTCCGTCGCTTCTACCCTGCTTACGACCGAGAGCGTCGTGACGGATATTCCCACCCCTCCCGCTCCCGCAGCTCCTGCTCCCGACATGGGCGGAATGTATTAATCCAAACCGAACACTTAATTTGAGCTTCATTCAAATCGCGAGGGGCGGCAAAGCAAGCTTTGCCGCCCCCCTTTTCGCAAAAGGACAGCCCCCGACTTTGTTTCAAAGTCAGGGGCTGTCCTATCCTCTTTTTCGGTATGGATCGCTGGTGATCAGTTCATCAACGGGCCGGGATAATAATGGGCAACGGTGAGCAAAATTCGGGAAAGGGAATACACGGAACAAACCAACGCTCCCGCCGCAAAAATCGAAATCACCGAGCCGCAAACGACCTCTCCCCTCTTTTTCCAACGGGCGCAAAGCTTCTGAATCGCCAGGGCGTACAAAAGGAGAAACGCCCAACCGAAATAGTGAGAGTACAGAATGAGTCCGTTTTCCGCCGTGCCATATCCCGCAAAGACGAACAGCACAAAGCTGAATGCGATCCAATAGGCGGCAATTTGCGCCAAACGATTTTTCCTGACGCAAAAAAAGGAAATTGCCGCAAGGAGGAAAAGAACAATTCCCTCAAAGCGGAAGGACGTGACGGGCAGAAGAATATAGCGATATAATCCTTCAAACACGCAGTCCGACTCCGAAGGCAGGAAGAGATTGGCAACAAAGTGTGTATATTGCTGCAAATTCTCGATAACGGAATTCTTGACGAATCCCCCGTACTGAGAGAAGCAGTATTCGAGAAAATCGGGTGACAACTGTGAAAACTGTCCCGAAACGGCGAGGAATAACAGGACATAGCAAAGCCCGCCGACTCCTCTTTTCAACACTTTTTCTACCGTGCATTTCCTCCGAAAGACGACAAAAGGCGCGAGGGCGAGGCTCGTCAAAAGCCCGCCTGCGGAAAGCGCACAAACGGGCAAAGCCGCACCCTCCCCTTTTACCACCAAAAAAACGGTCAGAAGAAGATAAAACACGCCAAAGACGTACTGTTCGATTAACAGGACGAAAAAGAACTGACAATAGGAAAAAAGCCACATCGCCATAAAGGCATACCTTGCAAAACCCGATCGGATTTTGCAAACGGAAAGCAGCATATAGCCTTCTGCCACGACGACAAGCCACTGCACGAACTGCAAGCCGATGGCATAAGCGTGAACATACCCCGGAAACAGGAGCGCGACTCCCTTTGCCAAAACGGCGAACGGAAGGGAAATCATGGCATAATAAGGCTGTCGGATATCGTTTTCGGCGGAAGTAAAATTAAGGAAGGAATTTTCAAAGTAGATCGCTCCCGAATCCGTCGTATAGAGAATATCATACGATTTCTTGCCCATGAAAAAGACGTACGTCTTTTGATAGAGCAAAGAGAGAAGCACGAGCACGGCAAACGATAAAATACCGAAGACAAAAAATTCCGTTCGCGAACAGAGACGAAAAAAACTGCGTTTCTTCAGATAGCGGAAAATGAGGTAATAGAGAGCAAAGAGAAAAGGAACGGCGGCACACTCCAACAGAAATGCCTTCCACCACGTCCAAACGGCGTATTCCACCATAAGGTTGAGGGAGAAATACGTCAATAGCGAAGAGACGATCGCCTCGGGAACGGAAAACTCCGCAAGGCGATCTACGAGGCGCAAGCGATAAAACAGCATCAAAAAGCCGAAAAAGGCAATCAGCGCGCCCGAAAATTGATAAAGAAAATAAACCGACCTCGCGGTAAACAGTGAAAATGCAAATGCCGAAAAGGCAAACGTTCCCGTTATCGTCAAATTGAAAAGTTTTTCTTTGTTCCGCATCCTTTGACCTTCCTGCCCATGCAATCAATTGGTGTCCTTTATTATAAACTACCGTCCTTCGTTTGTCAAGGATTTCACGCGCAAGAAGGCGGAGACGAGCTCCGCCCTTTTGTCTTGGGTTATTTTCTTTCCTTCATGAAACAGCTGACGATTTCAAGAACGGTGCAGACGATGAAAATCACCGCAAAGATCGCACCCAAAACGCCGTTGCCGCCGATGAAGTTGACGCCGTTCCAAAGATCGGATACGGAGGGAAGAATGACGTTCAAAGCGAGCGCCTGTCCCACGCTGAGAAAAATAGCGGGGAGGATGGGCGCAAACTCAAACTTCGTGAAGACGACGAGCGCAAAGGAAAGCGCTCCTACCAAAATGAGAATGAATGCCAAAAGATCGAAGGTTCTGTCCGCATGATCGATGATCAACCATACGAGATCGGAAACGAGCGCAAGCGCCGCTCCCGCAAGCCCGAGCCAAAAGCCTACCGTTCTGTCCGCAAAGAATTTTTTCATGCCACGTCCTCCTTTTTTACGATATAAGCGCTGATGACGAAGATCGCAGCGGATGCAACCGTCAGTACGCCAAGCGTCCAATCGGCAGCGCGAAGCGCCATCTTCCACCAAGGAACGAAGTCCTGAACCTCGACATGAGGCGCGAGACCGTTGATGAGGTTGGAGTTGACGTAAGCATAGTAATAATGCTTGTTGATGGTCTGCATTGCGGAAAGGATGTTGCCTTCCTTCTCCTGTTTGACAATGGAAGTCAGCTCAGCTTTTCTGTCCGCGTCGTTGTTGAACATATCCGTTCCGTTGATGACGCACTCCTTCGTATGAACGTAATCGGAAGCGTCCTTGGAAGAGTCGGTCAGGTTGACCCCTTTGAATCCCCATTCCTCGCGGAGAATCGTCTTTAAGACGGGAGCGGATGCCGCACCTGCGGTCGCACCGACGCGGTTGAAGCAGGTCATCGTACCGAGTGCGCCGCCAACGTCGTCGCGAAGCGCGCCCTCGAAGCAACGGAGAGAGCCCTCACGGAACGCCTGCTCGGTCGCAAACGTCGAAACGCCGTGACGGTTGGTTTCCATATCGTTGCCGACAAAGTGCTTGATTGCAGAGATAAGCCCGCCTTCCTGCATTGCCCGGCACTGTGCCGCGCCCATGTAATAGGACATCACGGCGTCTTCCGAGTAGTATTCGGAGTTTCTGCCCGAATAAGGGGTTCTGTGCCAATCTGCGCCCGGGCCGAAGATCATGGAGTATCCCGCGTAGAGCGCGTCTTCCGCAAAGAAGAAACCGCGTTTTGCGAGAAGCTCGGTGTTGAAGGTGGACGACATGACGACCTGGTCGACGTAAAGCGTGATGCCGCTCTTGTCGCCCTTTGCGTAAGTGCTGCCCAGTCCCTTCGGGCCGTCGGTGTTCGCGTTTGCGGGCTTGTTGACGGTCTTGACCGCCGCGTTGCCCATCGTCTCGCCGATGATGGTCGCAAGATCAGCCGTCGTGAGCTGCTGCACGAAAGTATCCCATTTCGCATCGTCGGCGGGCACGCCCTTCATCTCGATGAAGGAGATTCCCGCATCCTTTCCCGTAACGATGGAGTTATAATCCGTTTCACCCTTATTCTCATACGTTTTGCCTGCAAGGAGAACCTTGAGCTCGTCCGTTGCGGAAAGTCCCGTATAAGCCTTCGGGTAGGTGTTCCAATCGTCTCTCGTAAGATAGGTGATCGCGTCTTTGACGAAATAGTTGTAATTGATCTCCTGAAGGGCGTTGGAAACGACCGCGCCCGTCGTAAAGGAAGTCGCATAAGTCGTGTTATCCTTGGAAGCAAGGTTGATCATAACCGCCTTTGCGCTGTCTCCCGAAACGGCATTTCCCTTCTCGTCGAAGAGACCGCTCACGTTTTTCTTTGCCAATACGTTGTTGAGCGCGTCGTGAGAGTCGTTGCCAATTGCAAAGTAATAGTCGCCCTCGTCGAACACGTAGCAGCCCATCTTGGAGGTATCTTTTCCGTTCTGCGTGTTCTCGTCATAGGTTGCAAACAGATAATCGTGTACTTTGACTTCCACAGTTTCCGATTCGCCCTTTGCGAGATAATCCGTCTTGCCGAATCCGATGAGCTGAATGGCAGACTTTTGCGCCTGTCCTTTTTCGTAAGGAAGGGAAGCATACAGCTGAACGACAGACTTGGATTTACCCGCATAGTTCGCGCTGCCGTTGTTGGTGACTTTGACCTTTGCAACGAGCTCGTGCGCGTCTTTGTTCCATTCGACGGACTGTAGCTCCTGCGTGAAGTCCGCATAGGTCAGTCCGTAACCGAAGGTATACGCCATTTCCTCGGCATAATTCCAGCCGTTCTTGGAGGCGTACACGCCTGCGGAAGAGGTCGCGTTGTTGATGCCGAGCACCTGATCCTGATAACGGGATTCATAGTACTTGTATCCGACGTAGATGTCCTCGGCGTAGACGACGTATTCCCTCTCGTACTTCTTGGCGTGGTTGGAATAGGTAAAATCGCCGAAGTTTCTCATGGCGGGAGCGGAAAGAGAATCCGTCGCATAGGTATCGCAGAGGTGTCCGGAAGGATCTGCCTTGCCTGTCATGACGTTTGCGATTCCGATAAAGCCCGTATCGCCCGCCGCGCCGAACGCAAGGCAAGCGTCAACGCCGTATGCGGGATCTTCAATCCATTCGACGTCCATCGGGAAAGGAGAGTTGATGAGAACGACCGTCTTTTTGAACTTTCCGGAAGCCTTGATCATCTTCAGAAGATCGGCTTCTTCTTTGTGAAGGGAAAGAAGAGGAACGCCGTCCACGTCCTTGACGGAATCGAGGTCAACGCCTTCACCGCCGTAACGGGTGAAGAGGACGACTGCTACGTCGTTGTAATCGTTTGCGTAAGAATTTTTGAGCTCTGCCGTATAGAAAGACTGATCGACTTCACCGATGTCGGACTTGCCGGGTTCGGAAGAGGAAACCCTCTTGACGCCGCTGTTTTTATAGGCGTTGAACATGGTGTCGTTGATCTTGAAACCTGCGCCCTTGAAGGCGTCGTAAAGAGAGCCGCCGCGCGAAGCTTTAAAGGAAGAGCCGCCGCCGTTCGTCGCGTACACGGGGTTTGCCACGTTGTTTCCAAAGAAGGTAAGTCCCCTCTCGGATTCCTTCAAGGGAAGCGTGCCCCTTTCGTTGCGAAGAAGAACAGCGCCCTCTTCCATTGCCTGAACGTTGAACGCGTTTTCATCGGCAATCAGTTTAGCACAGTTTTCGGCGTTGAGCGCACCGTATGCACTTTTGAAATACTCCGTCTCTTCGTTCGTTTCGATGGTCGGAGGAACAATGCCGAATCGATCGTTGATAAATCCGGCATAGCGATCACCAAGGTTGGTCAGAACGAGAAACAGCGCCGTCAAAAATGCAAACAAAGCAGTGAGTCCACGCCACAGTTTCGTTTTTTTGAACATACCATTTCTCCTTTATCAAAATTCCTCACCAAGATTGAGTTTTGGCGAGGAATGATTTTTACAGTGCTTGTCTGAAATTACTTGAGTTCGAAATACTTAAAGGATGCGGAAGTTCCGGATACGTATACGGAAGCTCCGTTGAACTTTGCAAGGACGCCCGCAATGTAATCGTTGTAGGAAGTGCCGTCTCCGCCGCCGGGATTTGCGACGACAAGGTCTTCACCGTAAGTGACGGTGCTGTCCATGGGAAGGGTGGAAGAGGAGATGTAAATCGCCTTCGTAGGAGCGGAAAGGGTAAGGTTGATGTCGCCCTCATCCTCCTCTGCGGTATAGGTGCCGTAATACTTCGTGGTGGTCTGACCTCTGTCGTTGCCCGTCTCTTCGCCGTTGGGAACTTCGGGGCCAACGCAGACGTTGGAATAAGTTACGGTGTTGACCGTAAGGACGTACGTTCCGTCGGAAAGGGTCTCGATCTGCTCGGTCGAATAGGTCAGCGTGAAGTAGTTGTAGGTGGGAAGCATATTCGACCAACTCATCTTATTGCTGGACGTATAGAGTCCCGTTGTCTCCGCTGCCGAGCCGCAAGCCGTCAAGCCGATTGCGGAAGTTGCCATAGCTGCTGCACAGCCAAGGGTCAATAACACTTTTGTAGTTTTTTTCATAGTAATTCCTCCAAATTTTTGTTGTGAAGCCATTATAACGCATGAAAAAAGGCATTTCAAGAGTTATTCTTAAGTCGCTTTTTTGATTTCGCGAATAGCAAAAAGCCCGAGAAAAATCTCGGACTTTCGTTTATTCTTTGGTTGTAGCGCCGAAGCTCGCCCCGATGCACAGCGCGGTACTCACGAGGAAGAGCGCGGAAAAGACGATGGACTGCACGGCGTTTCCGCCGATGAAGTGAACGTTGTTCCAGATGTCCGAAAGGGTGGGAAGCATGAGATAAACCTCGTAAGCGGTCGCCGCCCCGAACAGGAAAGAAGCCGCCAAAGGGATATAAAAGCAATCCTTCCAAAGGGAGAGAAAATAGACGACAGAGCCTACAATCGCAAGGGCAAAGACAGCCCAGGAGAACGTTCTGTCCCCGATGTCCGTGATAACGTAAGCAGCGCAACCGAGCAGGGCAAGCACTGCCCCGACAAATCCGATCCACCAAAATTTCGTTTTATGCTGTAATAATTTCATCGTTTAACCCTCCTTGCGCGAAAATACGTGAGCGGAAAGCACCGTCATGACGAGACAGCCGAGCGCCACCGCGCCGAATACGCAGTCAATGACGATCATCGCAGGCTGCCACCAGGAAACGGAAGAAGAGACCTTGGTATGAGAAGAAAGTCCGTTCATGGCGTTGGAGCGGGAAGCGGCGTAGAGGAATCGCTTGTTGGCAAGGCGAAGGTATTCCATCACCGTGCCGTCGTCGTTGTTTCTGATTTGCGTCAGAAGCGGATCGATGCGCAATTGATCCATGCACCATACGTCCGAGCCCGCGATAACGCCCTCATACGTGCGCATATAATCCGCGCCGTCCTGCGAAGCGTCGGTGATGCAGACGCCGATAAAGCCCCATTCCTTCCGCAAAACGTTCGTCAGAAGGGAAACGCTCTGCATGGTGGGCGTACAGCCGATGCGGTTGAATGCGGACATGACGCCGAGCGCCGAATTGGTCGCAAGCGCCCCTTCGAAGGAGCGGAGGTTATTTTCACGGAGTGCCTGTTCGGTGAGGAAGGTGGAAATTCCGTGCCTGTCGATCTCCTGATCGTTGAGGACGAAATGCTTGAGTCCGGAAATGAGGCCGCCATCCTGCATTGCCTTGAGCTGAGGTGCGGAAATCATGTAGGCGAGATTTCCATCCTCCGAATAGTATTCGAAATTTCTTCCGCCGTAAGGATGGCGATGATGGTCTGCTCCGGGGCCCCAAACCCAGCTGACGCCGAGATACAGGGCGTCTTCCGCCATAAATTCGCCACGCGCCTTGGAAAGCTCGACGTTATAGGTTGAGCTGAGCACGACCTCGCAGACGTAGCAAGTACCCGTATCGCCCGATCCGACTTTGTACGTGCCGGAAATGCCGTCAGGGCCGTCGCAGGACGCCATTTTCGGCTTTCCGATGGAGGAAACTGCATTCGAGCCGAGCTGATCCGCTGTATTGGCGGCAAGCTCGCGCATGGTCATCTGATCGATGAGAAGATCCCAACGTTCGTCGTTGAAGTCCGCTTGTCTCAAATCGACGAGGGAAAGTCCGTTGTCTGCCGACGTTTCAAAAGTCTGCTTTGCAGAAGGCGCGTCGGGAGATTTTACGTAAGTATTGGCGTCGAGGAGTTTTTTCATCTCGTCGGTGACGGAAAGGACGGCAGTTTTGGGAAAGGTGTTCCAATCCGCCCTTGTCAAATACTGCACCGCATCCTTTTGGAAGTAGTTGATATTAACGTCGGCGAACTGATTGGACACGACTTCATCCGTATAGGGAGAGGTCGCGTACGTGGTGTTGTCCGAAGCGGTAAGCGTATCCTTGACGGCCTTAGAGGGATCGCCCTCTACGCTGTTTCCCTTTTCGTCAAAGAGTCCGCTCACACCGCGTGCGGCAAGCACGTTGTTGAGGGCGTCGTGGCAGTCGTCTCCGACAGCGAAGTAATAATCCCCCTCGTCAAAGACGTAGCAGCCCGTTTTGGAAGGGTCTGCGCCGTTCGTCCTCGTCTCGTCATAGGTCGCAAAGTGATAATCGGAGACCTCGACTTTGACCGTTTCACTCTCGCCCGCCTTCAAAATTCCGCTCTTGGCAAAGCCGACGAGCTGAATGGCGGATTTCTCCACGCCGCCCTCTATGTAGGGAAGCTGAGCGTAGAGCTGAACGGTCGATTTGGAAGCGCCGCTGTAAGCGTCCGAACCGTTATTCGTCACCTTGACTTCCGCCGTCAGCATATGCGCGCTTCTGTCCCAAGTGATGGATTCAACTTCCTGCGTGAAGTCCGAATAAGACGTGCCGTAGCCGAAGGGATAAGCCATTTCCTCCGCATAGTTCCATCCGCCCTTCGATGCGAAGACGCCTGCGGAAGAGTTTGCGTTGTTAATGCCGAGCACCTGATCCTGATAGCGGGTTTCGTAATATTTGTAGCCGACGTAGATGTTCTCGGCATAGACGACGTACTCGCGCTGATATTTTTTGTCGGAATTGGTAAAGTAGTTGTGTCCGAAATTCTGCATGGCGGGAGAGGACAGGGAATTCGTCGCATACGTATCGACGAAGTGTCCCGTGACGTCCGACTTGCCCGTCAAAACGTTGGCGACGCCCTCGAAGCCGTAATTTCCGGGAAGCCCGATCCAAAGGCAGGCGTCCACCCCGTATTCCGCCTCGTCCAACCAACCGAGATCCATGGGATTGCCCGAATTGATGAGGACGACCGTCTTCTTGAATTTGCCCGAATCCTTGATCATCTTTAAGAGGTCTTTTTCCTGTTGATGCAGGGATAATTCGGGAACGCCGTCCGCATCCTTGACGTTCATATCGTTTCCTTCTCCCGAAACGCGGGTGAACATGACGATTGCCACGTCGTTATAATCGGAAGCATAAGAATCCTTGAGGGAGGAGTTATAAAAGTCGATCTGCTCCTCGCCGATGGAAGCCCCTTCCGCCTCTGCGGTCGTGCGCTTGGTCGTGCTCGAAGCGTATGCCTTGAACATCGTTTCGTTCACGCGGAAGCCCTCGTTTTCCAACGCCTTTTTGAGGGAAATTCCCCTCTTTGCCGAAAAGCCCGATCCGCCCGAAGCGCCGCGATAGAGCGGGTCTGCCGTCGATTTGCCAAACAGCGTCACGGCGCGCTCTTCGCCTTTGAGAGGAAGCGCGCCGTTGTTTTTCACGAGGACGCTTCCCTCTTCCTGCACCTGCACGTTGAACGCCTTTTCGTCTGCGAGCAGTTTTTCGAGATTTTCGGCATTCAGCGCGCCGTACTTACTCGGGAAATAATTGGTGTCATCCGTCGTTTCCACCAGATCCGGCGTCGTCCCCATGACGAGGTCGACGTTGCCCTTATAGAGGAACATCAGATTGGTGAGCACGATGAGAACTGCAGTGACGGGAGCAAGCGTTGCCGTAAGTCCCCGCCAGAGATACTTTTTGTCGTTCTTTTTCATCACGATCTCCTTTCGGTATATTTACCATACCGATTGTAACAAAAAAGAAGAAGCCGTTCAAGATTTTCTCTCAAATGGCTTCTCCCTCTTCGTATTTCGCAGATTTGCCCCGAAATGGGCGAGATTTTTCTTAAGTTTTGGATTGATTCTTGGGGATCGGAATGAGAATGCTCAATTTAAAGACGTCCTTTGCGGAAACACTCATCGTGCCGCCGTACTTTTCGGCGATGCGGCGAATGCTGACGAGCCCGTAACCGTGATTGAGCCGATCGGGTTTTAAAGTGCGGATTTGACCGTCCTCACCCCATTGAATGTCCGAGAAGAGGTTCTCTTCGTGTACCACCAAAAAGCCGTCCGAGCACTTGACGGAAAGGGAAATCGTCTTCTTCCCCTCTTCCAGACGAGAGACAGCCTCCAGAGCGTTATCCATGATGTTAGTAAAGAGGGAGTAAATCTCCATATCCGTCAGAAAATCGAGGCGGGAAGTGTCCGCGATGACGGTGAGTTTGATGTCGTGCTTCTCGCAAAAAAAGCTCTTTTCGGACAAGACGACGTCAAACGTCTTGTTTCCCGTCTTAATGACGGAATCGTAAATGTTCAGCTTGCGGTTGAGTTCTTCGAGCTCTTCCTCGCTGAAAATGCTCTTATTAGCAAGGGCAGAGGCGACGTACTTTTTCAAATCGTGGCACTTCGTGTTGATGACCTCGACGGTATCCTTGGAAATTTCGTACTGCTCGGACATCTTTTTGTCGAGCTGTTCGAGGACTTCGACCCGCACGCGGTATTTTCCCGTTTCGAAGAGGGAAAAGATGAGGCAAAGGATGATCACCGAGCAGGCGATGGCGTAGAGTTTAATGACGACGAGGGGGCTTCCATCCGTGTACGGCGTAAACGCCGAGAGCACCATGCCCGTAAAGAAGAGACAAAACGAGGGTAGGATTAGCTTTTTCTTGTCGAGATTGATGACCCTGTCCTTGCCCAAAAAATTTGTAATGACGAAGATGGCGATGTATACCGCGATATAGACGCCGAGCGTCGTGAGGAAGTATTCAAGGCTATAATCTCGATACATCCATCCGCGCATACCGCTCCAAATCGCGATGCACACGCAAAGAGAGTTTGCGAGATGCTCGCTCGCCCAACTGCCCACGGTGTAGAGCACGGATTCGTAAAAGCTGCATTGAAAGCAAAAGCAAGCGACAAACGCAACCAAAAAGAAAAAGATGAGATCGGCCACGACATAGGGAATCGTGAAGAAGACAGAATTATTCCCCAAGGCGTTTGATACGATCCCTGCAAGTTTCCAAAATCCCCAAGCGATAAACCCGACCAAAACAAAAGAAATTGCAAAACGAAGCCAAAAGAGCTTGCGCTTCGGACAATTCCGCATAAAGACGAGAGACGCAATGAGGAGCGCAGGCATAAATTTAACGCTGAAGAACGTGTTGATAAATTCCTGCATTACCGTTCTCCCAAAAATGCCGCGAGCTTTTCCAAAAACTCTTTCCGTTTATAGCGAGAAATGGTCAGTTCGTGCTCCCCGACCGTCACGATATTTTTAACGACGCTCGTCACATAAGAAAGGTTGACGAGATAACAGCGATTGCAGAGGGCAAACCCCGTCTCGCCGAGCTTTTCCGCAATGTCGTGCAGAGCGCCCCATATTTTAAAGTCTCCCTTCGTCGTGTGATAGATGAGATAGTGATTCAAAACCTCGATGTAAAGAATATCCGAAGCGTTCAAAACGACGTCGATATCTCCGTTCCGAAGGAAAATCTTCTTGTCCCGATTGAGGGAGGCGTAATTAATCGCCTTTTTCATTTTCAAAGAAAAGCTGAAATAATCGACGGGCTTAACGATAAAATCGAGCGCATTGACTTCATACCCGTTGATGGCGTAGCGCGCCATTTTGGTGACAAAAATAATTGCCGTCCGATCATCCGTCCTTCGGATGACCTTCGCCGTCTTTAAGCCGTTTAAATGCTTCATGTCGATGTCAAGAAAAATAATATCATACGCCTGAGAATAATTCTTGACAAAGTTGATTCCATCGTAAAAGGTCGAAATAGAATACCCCCCCCCGCCGTCGTTTTCGGCAAAATAACGGCGAATCAGCTCGGACAGCTTTTCTACCTCTTCTTTCTCATCATCGACAATCGCAATCGAAAACATCGTTCCCCTCCATACCTCTTCATTTTTTTGCAACCCACGATTGAATACTGCCTTACTATAACATAACTTGCGGAATAAAGTCAATTTCTTATCGCGAATCGCGCTTTCTATTTCGTGAATAGCAATTTAGCGAGACAAAAATCGAGCCTTTGCGACAAAGCGCAAAAGCCCGATTTGTTACTAAAGCGTGTTGCCACAATCCGAAATGTGCAGATTTTGAGCAGATTTTTCGCAGGATAAGGCGCGAGGAGGGCGAATTTTAGGCGAGCTGTTCTAAATTAGAACAGCTCGCCTAAGCCGTATTTAACCGACGAGTAACAAAGTCCTGCGGAAAATATGCCGAAAGATGCGCGTTGAGCGTTCGTGGAAACACGCTCAATATTCAGGAAATCGTAAAGGTATACGTGCCGCTGCCGACGCGATAGAATCTGAACCCGTCCTCCTCTTTTAAGAAGGTTGCATTTTCCGAAGCGGAGACTTCTCCGAAGGAAACGGGAATGCGGACGGTTCCTTCCCCTTCGATGGCGGAAACGACGATTGTCTTTCCGCCGTCCTTTTGCTCAAAGGAGACGGTGATTTCTCCCTTGGGAGTAGGAACGGTGCATTGGAAGGAGTCAAGCGCGTCGGAAGGCGTAATTTCGTAAGTAGCATAGCCTGCCGAAGTGGGACGAACGCCTGCGTAATACTTGCTGAGCATCACCAAAGGCCCGCCTGCCCAACCGTGATTGGGCGATCCATCCGAATAATCTTCGAAAATGTCAAAGCGTTCCCAAAGGGTGTCGTATTCGCTCGCGAGCATGGTGGCGTAGCGCTCTTCCGTTCTGCTCGTTGCCGTATCGAACGCGCCCATGATGCAGAGCGCTTCTTCCACGTGGCGCTCCATGTAGACGGAGCAGTTTTTCACGTTTTGAAGGACGTTCAGGACGATGGGATAATCTTCCTTATCGGCAAGGCCGGAAAGAACTGCCATCGCGTTGGCGCGATCGTCGTATTCCGTGCCGGAAGTGAAGCCGCCCTCTTTGAGATAGGTGGAACGGAACGCCTTCTTCATGGAATCCATTCTCGTTTGGTAAAACTCGATGTCTGCCGTTTCGCCGAAGTCCTTTGCCCAGACGAGCGCGTCGCTCAGCGCCATATAATACTGACACTGTTGAATGAGCTTTTCATCGACAAATCCGACGCCCCAGTCAGCCCAGGTGGAATCGCTTGCACGGTACTTGACGAGTCCGTTTTCCTCCATGCTCCAGAGCTTCAAGTAGTTCTTGGCAACGGGGTAGAAAAGCTTGACGGTCTCCGCATCTCCCGTATAGAGATAGTATTCAAACACGGAGTGGAAGAAGGCAAGATCCTGCGCCGCCCATTCGGTGACTTTCATGCAGGGAACGCGGAGCGGGATTACGTTGTCTACCGAAGTATTCGTTCCGTCCTGTACCCAACCAATCACAGAAAGGATGGTCTTCTTGATGAGAAGGGTCGCGTTTTCGTCGAACGAATACAGCGTTTCGGCAACCATATTGGCGACGTCGCCTGCCCAAGGGGAACGCTCTCGTTCGGGACAATCCATATAAGTATCCCTCATGCAGATCTTGACGGTATTTGCCGCCCTCTGCCAAAGGGTGTTTAAGGTCTCGTTCGACGAGGTGAAAGAGCCGGTCTGCTCGGTGTCAAACCCGTTTCTCCGAACGGCGATCTTGGTAAAGGTAACGCCTGCGGGCACTTCGATGATGAGGTGTTTTCCCGTACGCCAAGGATAGCTTTCATAGGACTGCACGCCCTTCTTCGTCACGTAATCGTCCTTGAACGAACCGAGATTGGACGTTATATACGTATCGGTATAATAGGTGATGCGAAGTCCTTCGCTCTCGGCGTTCAGTTCGAAATAGGGAGAGAACTGCACGTTCGTTCCCATATCGATGTCAATCGTCGTCTTTTCGGTGAATTTCTGATTCAGATACTTCGAAGCGTCCGTAAGATCGGTATACTCCTTGTCGAAGGCGAACATGGGAGAAACGCAAAGATAGGTGTCGTTGAAGGGTTCTGTTCCGACGTTTGCCACGACGCTTGCGTTCTTCCAGGAGGAATCGTCGTAGGAAGGAGAGGTGAAGTCCCCTACGCTGTCCCGTGCGTCGTAATAGCAGTTCCACTCGGCAAGCGCTTCGTACTGCGGATAGTCGGGATAGTCGTCCTTCAAGAGCCGGTCGTTCTTATAGGCGGTCAGGCGCTGTGCCTTGAAGGTCTTGTCGGAGACGATCTTCTTTCCGCCGCAATCCATTTCAAACAGGAAACCCGCCTCGCCCGCGTTTGCGGACGACGTTCCGCTTCTGCCGAAGTAGTTCACGAGCGCAACGATGGTATTTTCGCCCTTGACGAGATAATCGGCGAGATCGATCTCTTCATAGTACGTATCGACCATGGTCGGCCCGCGCTTGTATTCGCCGTCGTAGACGACGAGGGTGCCGTTCACCCAAAGATAGTACTTGTTCTCCGCGGCAATGCTTGCCACTGCCTTGGAAGGCTTACCGTCGAGGGTAAAGGTCTTTCGGAAGGCGACGTAGGAGTTCTTCTGCGAAGAGCCCGACCAAATCCATTTTGCCGTCCAATCCGTCTTTTTCCATGCGTCGAGGGACTTGACGTGAACGAGTTTGCTCTTATCCGCATAGGTGGTGGGAAGTTCCTCTTCCTCTGCGGGAGCAGTCGTTACGGGCGGCGTCGTCGGGGGCTCGGTGGTCGTTCCCCCTTCTCCGTTGCAGGCGGCAAGCGTAAACGACACCGTCGAGAGGAGCATTGCCGCTGCGAGTAAGTTGATGAGTAATTTTTTCATGCTTTTCATCTTGTTTCCCTATAATTTTTCGTTCAAAAACCGAGCGCTGACTTCAAAGCTCTTGACGGGAGAGCCGTCAATCCAATTTCGGTAACTTTCCAAAATAACCGCTTCGATGCCCTGCGCCTTGGCTTGTTCGACCATCGGAATCAAATTCAGATTGCCCGTTCCGAGTTCCATGCTGTCGCTTTGGATAATGGGCGTAATTGCCTTTTTCTTGAGCTTGCTGCCCCGATCGTTGATGTGCCACAGTTTCATTCTCGAACCGAGCTTTTTCATCAGAGCGAGCGCGTCGCAACCCGCTTCCGTCGCCCAATAGGAATCAAATTCGAAGGAGACGAGCTCGGGATTTGTACAGGCGAGCATGACGTCATAGACGCTCGCCCCGTTCACCTTCAGAAATTCGACGTTGTGGTTGTGATAGAGAAAATTGATTCCGTTTTCCTTCAATCTTCTTCCTGCCTCGTTGAGCCGATCGATGAGCGGGAACAGACATTCTGCGTCCGTAAAATTAAAATTGTAGACGCCCGTCAAAACGACGTTGTTCGTCTGAAAATCGTTTGCCTCCCTGACCACGTCGTCCGTCTTGGATAAAATGCGGTCGAGATCTTCGTGCACAGAGACGACTTTCAGTCCGCTCTCTGCGACGAGCTCCTTCCAGGGAAGCCCGCCGTTGCCGACCGGCATTCCTGCGGCGGAAGTCAGAAGGCGAACGAAAAAAGGAGTTCTGCGAATCATAAAGCCGCAGAGTTCGATTCCGTCATAGCCGCTCTCTTTCATTCTGAAAAGAACTTCTTTCGCCCTTTTTTCATTCTTGAGCACCGTGCCGAGTTGAAACTGCTGTACTGCTTTGATCATCGCAAAACTCCGTCTATTCGTTTTTTCTTACTTCAGAGCGGAAAGATCGCAATCGACAAATTCAACGGAATAATCCGTTCCGCCGCCGTTGACGGTCACTTTGATGGTCGTTCCCGTCAAAACGATGGTTCCCTGCTCCGTTCCTTCGCCCGTTTTCACTTCGGTAAAGGTAATCGTATCGCCGTTCTTCGTCCACTTGAACGTTCTGTTCATCGCGCCGAATACGGAAGCCTTACCCGTTCCGTCGGAGAGGAAGGTGATGGAGGAAGAATCCTTTTTGAAGACCGCAAGCTCGGTCGCTTCGGAAGGAGCGGGCTGCTGGGTCGGTTCATCCGTCTTATCTCCGCCTTGGTTTCCGCCGGGCTGAGGGATATCCATATCCTTTCTTCTTTCCTGAATTGCGGCTTTCCATGCCGCGTCGTCTTCGTAAGCAATCTTGGAAGAGCCCTTAAGGTCGATCTTTCTGGAATAACCGCCCATAAAGGTGAAGTAGTAGTCGTGCAACACATAAGATCCGTCCGATTCCTGATAAAGCTCATACTTGCCGTCGGGGTTAACGCCGTCGCGAATGGTCATCACGTTTTCGCCGTCCTCGTCCTTCGCCTCTTTCCAAGTACCCTCGATCGTGGCGATATCCTCCTCGTTGCGATAGATGGAAACGGTGGCAACTCCGTCGGGCGTCAGATCGATGCGGAAATCGTAAACGAATCCCCAGCTGAGAAGCTCATCGTAATTTCCAATAAATTGATAGGAAATTTTCGCCTGAGGAATTTCGGTCGTCTGAGGTTCGGTGGTTTTTTCCGTCTCGCCGCCGCAAGCTGCGAAAGCAAGGGCAGAACATGCCATGGTAACGGCAGCAAACGCCGCAACTAGTTTCTTGGTAGTTTTCTTCATATTTTTCTCCTTATGAAATTTATTTCGTACGATGATTGTATCACAATCCTAAACGGGTTTCAACAGTTTCTCTCAAACAGCCGTTTCGGCTTCGCGAATCGCAAGTCACGAAATTTCAAACGCCTGTTCGAGGAGAGGCAATGCCCAGACGAAGAACACCACGAGGGTTGCGACGAACAGAGTGCCCGCAACAGACCAATAAACGATGGTAAGCGTCTTGTGGCGCTTGAGCGCCTTTTCATCCGTCACGCCGTCGTTTTCAAGCCGATAGCCCTGAATCTGAAGCAAAATCGCAAGCACGATCATTGCGGTAATGAGAACGTCAACGCCGACCAATAGAAGGACGTATACGGGAACGCCTGCGTGATAGACGGTATCGCTCGAGAATCCGTTCATTGCAATGGAGTTTGCGGTCATGTACAGGATGTGCTTCGCGGACTGCCTGAGCATATATTGAATCCCCGTCGAGGAGTAATCGGCAACGGGATTTCCCTGTCCGTAAAGCTGGGTATCGCAGCCGCCCGCAACGCAGGCCATCGATTCTTCGGGATTTACGAGATTGTAATCGGTAATCAGCATTCCCTTAAAATTCCATTCGTTTCTCAACACGTTCACGTTGAGATTGTAGTTGGAACGGGCGCGAATCGTACCGATTCGATTCATGGCGGACATGACACCGAGCGCTCCGACTTCCTTGATGGGAATTTCAAACGCCTTTAAATTGATTTCGCGAATCGCCTGCTCGGTCGCAAAAGTCGCGACGCAGCCGTTGGAATCGCGGTTGCTCTCCTGATCGTTCAGGACGCAATGCTTCATCACGACGTTCAAGCCTTTTTCCTTTGCGCCTGCAGTGATCCTGCTCGCCATTCTGCCCGTGAAATAACCGTCTTCGGAGAAGTATTCGTAATTTCTGCCCGAGAAAGGCGTTCTGTGCAGATCGACGCCGGGCGCATACCAACCGTTCGCACCCGTCAAAACGGCGTAAGAACCGTTAATGCTGCCGTATTGTTCCGCAAGCTCGTCGTTCCACGTCGTCCCGATCATAATTTGCGCAGTGCCGTAAACGATATGCACGCCTTCCGGGCCGTCGTACTCATGCGTGATCGGCTTATTGATTTCCGGAATGGCAACCGTAGAATAAGCACCCATCTTGTACTGATTGTGCATGGACTCGACACTGAGCTCGTCCAAGAGCAAATCCCATTTTTCGTCCTCGTAATCGACGCCGACGAGATCGGCGAGGACGAGTCCGTTTTGCGCCTGCGTGGTGATTGCGGGGTAAGAGTCAATCGCATTGGGATTGCCCGACGCCGACCAACCCGTTGCAGTGAGGCGCTCCTTCATCTCCGCGGAAAGCGGATAGGTTGCGACCTCTTTTGCCGCATTCGTCGTGTTGGAAATGCCCGACTTGACCGCCGTTGCATACGTCAATCCGCCCCGTTCAATGCCGAACCAATTGACGCCCTTCTCATCCATCTTCTTCCAATCGCTTCTCGAAAGATAGACGGCGTCCGCAAGCCTTGCCTGATCGAATTGATTTTCGACTTTGAAGCCGTTGCTCGTCGAATAAATGCTCGCATCCGTTTCGTAGGTGAATTTCTGAACGAGAGACTTGTCTCCCTCCACACTTTCGCCCTTTGCGGCGAGAATGTTATTCGCGGCGGTATGCGCGTCGCTTGCGGCAGTCAGATAGTAATCTCCCCCGTCCAGAATGAACGTACCGTAGCCGAAGGAATCGTAAGTGGCAAGGTTGTAGCGGGGAACTTCGACGGTCAGCGTCTGACTTTCGCCCTTTTTCAACTCCTTCGTCTTGGCGAAGCCGCAGAGATTGACGGCAGATTTTTCGACCTTATTTTGCACGTCGTAGTCGGTGTATTCGGACTGCGAATAGATTTCCACCACTTCTTTGCCCGCTACCGATCCCGTGTTCGTCACTTTAACGGAAACGTCGTAGGAATCCTTGGAGGAGTCGTACTCGCACTTGTAATCCGAATAGTCGAAGGTCGTATAGGAAAGTCCGTAGCCGAACGGCGCAAACACCGTCTTGTCATAATTGTAAGAGCCGACGTTTGCACGCTTTAAGACGGTATCCTCGTATCTCGTTTCATAATAACGATAGCCGACGTAAATGCCCTCGGCGCAGTTGACGTAAGAAAAGCCGCTGTTAGAGCCGTCCGCATTCGCAAAGCGGAAATCGCCGAAATTCTGCATGGCGGGAGAGGAATAATTGTCGTAGCAATACGTATCCACCGTCTTTCCGGAAGGGTTGATCTCCCCTGCAATGATGGCAGGGACAGATTCCATGCCGCCGACGCCCGTGCCGGCAGTCCAAAGCACGGCGTCCACGTTGTATTTCTCGACGAAATCCATCTGCATCGCGCCGGCAGAATGCAGGACGACGATAATCTTCTTAAAGCATCCCGCATCGTTGATTGCCTGAAAAAGATCCTCCTCTTCCTTGGTCAATTGCAGATAGTGCTTGTCCGCTTCGCCCCCGAATCTGTCCATGCTTCTGGGAAGATCGGCGCCCTCGCCGCTTCCTCGGCTGAGCACGACGATCGCCGCGTCGGAATAAGAGGCATAGGATTTCTTGACCGCGTCGGTGTACTCGCTTTGCGGCATTTCGTCGATTTTCCAATCGCCCGCGCCGTCGCCCGAGCCTTTCGGATCACCCTGTCCGTAATTCGTATGTGTGGATTTTTTATAGAGCTTGCGAATTTCCGCGTTGATATGAAGCCCGTGATCCTCAAAGGAATTCATAAAGTCCGTGCTCTTTGCGCCGGGAATACGGTCGAGCGTCATCCAAAGGAAGGAGCTCATCCCGAAAATGGAAATATTGGAATCCTTCTTAAGGGGCAACGCGCCCTTGTCGTTTTTGAGCAAAACGCTCCCCTCCGCGACGACTTGCTTGTTTAAGTTTTCAAATGCGGCGAGGCATTCTTCCTTCGTCGCATAGTCGGACACGTAATGCCCGACCCCCGAACCGGACGTCCCTTCCCCGATCCTGCCGAAATAATCCGCAAGAATCTGGTCGAAGGAGAAAGCGAATCCGTTTCCGACAGCCAAAGCGCCGAGCAGAGCGACGCCGACAGCAGAACGAATCGCAAGTGAAATCTTTTGCTTTTTCTTCATGGTATCCTCCTGATTTTAAAGATAACCGCATGATAACACACCCAAATGCGTTTTACAATCCCATTTACCCGAATCGCGGTCTCTACTTCACGAATAGAAAAATACCCTCCTTACCGTAAATTCAGTAAAGAGGGTATCTCTGACGTCTGCAACAAATTTCCTTTCGAGGATCAATTCGTATGAATTGGAATCACAATATTCAGGTTAAACTCCCGGTCATGAAGGGATACCTTCATCGTGCCGCCGTACTTTTTCACCGTTCGCTCAATGCTCAAAAGCCCATAACCGTGGACGAACTTGTCCTGTTTTTTCGTCCGAATAACTCCGCCCTCCTCGACGATCGTCCCATCAAACGGGTTATCCTCGTGAATGACGAGAAGTGAACCGACTTCTTTGACAGAGAGAAAAATGTGTCTTTTTTCGGGTACGATCGCCCTGACTGCTTCAATCGCATTGTCCATGATATTGCCAAAAACGGAATAGATATCCATTTTGCTGAGAAAACGCAACCGCTCCGTCCTGATCTTGACGGAAAAATAAATTCCGTTCTTTTCGCAATAGAGGCTCTTTTCGTTTAAAACCAAATCGAGGGTCTGATCGCCCGTTTCGACAAAGCTGTCATAAATGGAAATTTTGCCCTTGAGTTGCTCGATTTCCTCCTTCGTCATGATTTCTCCACCGGAAAGGGAAGAATCAAGCATCTTTTTCAGATCATGGCATTTCGTATTGATCGCGTCGATCGTATCCTTGCTGATTTCGTATTGTTCCCTCTGTTTTTTCTCGATTTGCTCGAGCGTTTCAACCTGCAATCGGAATCGTCCCGTCTGAAACAGATAAAAAATCAAGAATAGAAGTAGAATACAACAAGCGGAATCGTACAGTTTAATGTAGACGATTGCATTCAGATTGGCAGCAAACTCGCTCATGACGAAGCTGTTCAGACAGACGAAGATAAGGTAAATGACGGCGATCGGCAAAATCAATCCTTTCCTTTCCAGATTGATCGTGCTGTCTTTGTAAAAATAGCCGAACAGAAAATAAGCCAAAATCCAGAAAACGAACCAAAAGGCGATCGTAATCAGGAAAAACGCAAGGCTGTAATCGCGATAAACGACGCCCTTGAATCCAAGCATCAGGCTCAAAACCGTTGCCGCCGATCCGGAAATCCGCTCGAACGTCCAGCCCGAAACGGTAAATAAAATCGATTCGTGAACGGTGCAATGAAAACTCCATACGCCGAAAAATACGTTAATCGCAAGATAGCACGACTCCAACAACACGGAGAGCGACAAAAAGTACGGGGTTCCCCATAACTGCTTAATATACTCCCAAGCAAAATAGTATGCAGGTGTAAGCAACAGAGGAATGAGTAGTTTTAAAAACCAAAAGCTCCGTTTCGATCTTCTCCAATAAAACGCAAACGAATAGAGAAAACGGGAGGGAAACACCCGAACACTGAAAAACGCATTGATAAACGATTGAAGCATTATTCTTTCTCCCCCAAATACACGGTAATCGCCTCCAAAAAAGACTTCCTCTTGTATCGGCTGATGGGAAGCAGGGTCTGATTGACTGTCACGCTATCGGAGGAGGTGTCCGTCACATACCGCAGATTCACGAGGTGCGAACGATCCGAATAGAAAAATTTCCCTTTGCCCAGCTTTTTCTCCACCGCCTTGAGCGGTTCCCACTGCGTGAACTCCCCTTGATCAGTATGATACACGATACAATGCCCGTATGCTTCGATATAGTAAATTTTATCCTCTAAAACTTTAACGCAGCCGTTGCCGATCGAAAGGACGATATAATTCGTTCGATTTCCATCGATGTATTTGACGATTTTTTTCATCCTGCTCGCAAAGGAAGTATATTCCAAGGGCTTCAAGAGAAAGTAGAGCGCGGAAACCTCGTAGCCCTTAACTGCAAAGCGGGCAAGCCTCGTGATAAAAATAATCGCAGTCTGATTGTCCTTCCGACGAATGGCTTTTGCCGTCTCGATGCCGTCTACCGCTCCCATCTCGATGTCGAGAAAGATCGCGTCGTATACCGCCGCGTAGTTTTTCAAAAGCTCCGTCCCCGATGAAAAAACGGCGATGGAAGCTTCGATTGCGTTTTCCGCACAGTATTTTTCAAGCATCGTTTTGACGACTTCCGTCTGTTTCTTTTCATCGTCGACGACGGCAAACGCGTAATTCATCTCTTTCTCCTTTCGTTTTATCATAACACGGGACGAGTCAAAAGTCAATCTCTTCCCCAAAAAAATCTGCCCCAAAACGGGGCAGATCCTTTCTTTAGCTTTCTTTCTTCTTTTTGGAAAGCACTGCCATCGTGATCGATCCTGCGGCGAGGACGCCGAAGCCGACGTCGAGTCCGATGAGAAGGCTCTGCCACCAAGTGAGGATGGACACGATCTTATCGTTTGCGGAAATGCCGTTCATTGCCGAGCTGTTTACCTGCACGTAAAGAATCCTCTTGACTGCCGTTCTCAACAACTGGCAAGCGTAAGGATCGTTGGACAAATCCTTGAGCTTGGGCGTATTCGTTTCGCCGTAGGTGTAGCCGTCCCAAAGGGAGACGCCCGCCTCGATGCCGTTGATGACGGAGGTATAATTGGAGCTCGAAGAATAGTCGGTGATGATGAATCCGTCAAAGCCCCATTCGCCTCTGGGCACGTCGGTAATCATGCCCTTGTGCGCGCCGCCCCAAAGAGCGCCGACTCTGTTCATGACGGTCATGAAGCCCTTTCCGCCGCCGTCGCGCACGCCGTATTCAAAGGCTGCGAGATACGTTTCGCGGATGGTCTGCTCATTTGCCCAAGTCATGACGCCGCCGCGGTGGGTTTCCTGATCGTTGAGCGCATAGTGCTTCATGAAGACGTACACGCCGTGCGACTGAATTGCCCTGACTTCGGGCGCCATCATGTTGCCGGAAAGGAAGGCGTCTTCGGAATAGTACTCGTAGTTACGACCGCAATAAGCGTTTCTGTGAATGTTCGCGCCGGGGCCGTAAACGCCGTGCGTTCCCGATTTCAGACCCTGAAGTCCGATGCAGTCGCCGATTTCCGTCATGATCTCCTTGTTCCAGGTTGCGCACATGACCGTCTCCGCGGGATATGCCATACCGGGAGAGCCGCCGCCGAAGAAGGAGTTGGTGATTCCCTGAGGCCCGTTCGTTTCGATCGTCGCGGGCTTGGAAATGGAAGCAACCGCCTTCGTGTTGTGGAATCCGTAAACGACCAATCCCTCCATATCCTCAAAGCTCATCTGATCGAGGAGATCTTCCCATGCGGGATCCTCATATTCCTTTCCCATGAGCATTGCCATCGTCAAACCGTTCGATTTGCCGAAGGTCGGCATCTCATAGCCTTCCTGCGGCACATATTCGTCGAGGACGTCCTTTGCAAGCTCCTTGGTTGCGGTCAGCTGAATGGGGCCGGTGGGATAAGTGCCTGCCCAATCCGATCTCGAAAGGTAAGTTACCTTTTCCGAAATCGCGTCGTATTTGTTGATGTCAACGTTGTCGAAGCGGTTGGTGATCTCTTCGCCCGTGACGAGGGACTTGGAATAGATTTTGGTATCCACTTCCTTCACGTCGGCAACCTGCTTTGCAAGCTCCTTGTCGCCGTCTACCTGATAGCCCTTGACGGAGAGGATGTTGTTGACTGCATGGTGTGCGTCCGATCCGACCGTAAGGTAGTAAGCGCCCTCGTCGAGAATGTACGTCTTAGCCGCATTCGCGTCGTAGCTCTTCATAAGCTCCTTGGGAACGGAAATGGAAACAGCCTGCTTTGCGCCGGGCGCAAGCTCTGCGGTCTTTTCGAATCCGACGAGCTCCACGGCGGATTTTTCAATGCCGTTCTGCTTATCGTAATCGCTGTAAGGCTTCTGCATGTAGATTTCAACGGCATGCTTGCCCTTGACGTCCCCCGTATTCGTGACGGTCACGGAGACGTTAAAGGCATCGCCCTCTTCCTTTACCTTAAAGTCGGAGTAATCGAAGGTCGTATACGATCCGCCGTAGCCGAAGGTGCGATAGACTTCCTTGTCGTAGTCGAAGTTGCCGACGTTCGCCGTACCCATGACGACGTCTTCGTATCTCGTTTCATAGTACTTATAGCCGACGTAGATGCCCTCCTGATAGACGACGTAGTTGACGTTGGTTGCGTTCGTGTCGTCCGTATCGGTGAGTCCGACCGCAGCCGCATTCTTATACGTGCAGTCGCCGAAATTCTGAATGGAAGGGCCGTTTAAGTTGGAATTGAGGTAGGTATCGGCGAGTCTTCCCGAAGGATTGGTGTTGCCGACGAGAATGTCCGCAATCGCGTTCGTGCCGTAAGCGCCGGGGCCGCCCATCCAAAGGCAGGCGTCGATTCCGTACGCCGCGTCGTCCAAAAATTCGCAGTTGACGGCATTGGAGGAGTTCAGAAGAACGATGATCTTTTTGATCGTTCCCGCATCTTTGAGCGCCTTGAGCTGGGTGAGCACATCTCTTTCATCCGCGCTCAGAGCGAGGTAATCTCCGTTCGTGCCTGCGTCTACGGCAGTCGTCCGCGCGAGGTCGCCGCCTTCGCCGCCCGAACGGGCAAGCACGAAGATCGCGGCGTCGCCGTACTGTTTGAAGGTGTTCTTTACCTCATTCGTGTAGACAGACCAAGGCACTTCGTTGATCTTATATTCGCCTTTTGCCGTACAAGTATCGAGGGAAGGCACGCTCCTCTTATAAGAGCTGCCCGCGCCCGTATTGTAGAAAGCCCAAAGGTCGTTGTTGACCTCAAGTCCCCTGTCGTTAAACGCCTTTCTAAGGTTGGGCGCAGTGGAAGTATCCACGGAGCCCGAGCCTGTACCCGTATAGACGAGGTCTACCGAAGAGTGGGAAAATAAGCTGACTTTGCTTCCCTTTGCAAGCGGGAGCGCGTTCTTTTCGTTCTTTAAGAGAACTGCGCCTTCTGCCTCCGTTCTCTCGCAAAGATCCTGCTCATATGCTTCGAACCAATTGTTGTAGCCTGCCCATTCGTCGGGGAAGTAATTGGTGTTCTCGTTGCCTTCCGCCTTGACGACCTTATAGGTCGGGCACTGGAAAAAGGCGTTGATGGATGTATAGAAGAAATTTGCGACGAACGTACCCGCAAAGAGTACCGCAAACGCCGAGGTAAAGGTTGCGCTCAGCGCCGTCCATAATTTATGATTGAAAAGTTTCATGTCATTCACCTCACTTGCCGATCAATTCGGAGAGTTGCACTTCGTAGGTATTGCCGCCCGTCGTGAAGTAAACGCAGCCCTCCTTTGCGTTTTCGACCTCGACGAGTCCGATGTCGAGAATAAGCTCGCCGTCCTTTTCGTTCCAAGTTCCTTTCGCCGTCACGTAGCTGCCGGTAGAACCCATGGAAGACAGGTCGTACAAAATGCTGTAGGTATGGTCGGAATCGAAGCGCGCGGTCATTGTCTTGCTGTTCGTGGAAAGCGCCGTATAGACGGGCGTCGCTTCGGGAATTGCCGCAAGGAGATCCGCAATCTTAATTTCGTAGGTATTGCCGGAAATTTCGGAGTAGACGCAGCCTTCCTTGGCTTCCGCATACTCGGTGAGTCCCGTTACCTTGAGTCCCTCTTCCTCGCTATAACTCCATACGCCCTTCGCCGTCACGTAGCTGCCGGTAGAACCCATCGAAGAAAGATCGTAATGCACGGAGAACGTCTTGTTGTCGTGGAACTCCATGGTCATCGTCTTGCTGTTGACTGCCGCCGCGGTATAAATGGTTTCGCCGAGAACGAGTGAAACCTCAGGCTCGTCCGGATTGTCGGGATTATCGGGATTATCGGGATTATCGGGATTATCGGGTTTATCGGGCTTATCGGGCTTCTCCCCTTCCGCATACGGATTGTACCAATCCTTGTGCATGGCGTTGCCCTGTCCCGCTTCGGGCGCTTCGGGTGCCGTGAAGGGAGGCTCGTATCCTTCATACGTCCAATAGCCCATGATCATAGAGTAATCCGTCCATATACCCTGGAACATGTACTTGTAGAAGAGCTCGACTGCACCGTCGTTGTAGAACAGCGCGTACACCTCGCCGCCCGTGCTCTCCTCATAGTTGGACTCTGCACGATAGAGCACTTTCTTGGTCTTGTCGTCCTTGTCCATCGCCTCCGTAAGGGCTTCCTCATAGATGGTATACAGCGCGGGACGCTTGGTATAGCCGCCGTAAATCGAACCCGTGTAGAAGAATTGGTAAACTCCTCCTTCATAGGTAAGGGTGACGTCCTCTCCGGCGAAGCTGATGCCGAGCGCGTACGTCACGACCTCTTCCGCCACCGACCACTTTGCCTTCAGCGTGACGTTTTCCGTCACCGCTCTCGCACCCGGCCAGGGCTTCCCGCTCGTGTAGTACCAACCGAGATGATCGTTTCCTTCCAGGCTGACGGCGTTGGTCTCAAAGTCGATCGGCTTGCCTTCCTGAACGGAAATCGTCTTTTTGCCCGTCGTTCCGTCCGCAAAAGTACCGCCGTTTGCATCCAGCGTCACGGTATAGTGTTTTGCCGAGGGATCGTCCACGTTCCCGGGCTGCGTCGTACCGGGTGTGGTATGATCGCAAGCGGTGAGCGAAAATGCAGCCAGAGAAGAAGCAAGGGCGATCGAAAGCGCGAGCACCATTGACTTTCTGAACTTTTTCATATACATTCCTCCTTCAATTTTTTGTAATGAATCTTACTTTTTTCATCCTAACACAAATTTTTTCAAAAAGAAAGAGGTATTCTCAAATCGCTTTTCCCATCGCGCAAATAGCACGGCATGCAAAAAGGCGGAGCGCACAGCTCCGCCTTCTCGGGGTTATTTGGTTTTATTTTTTGCGAAAACGCTTCAGCGACACGAGGGAAAGCACCATCGGGCAGACAATGCCGAGCACGGCGAGGATGTAGGCAAAGCTGAACGAATTGCCGTCAATCCCCATAAACACGTTGACGATGTAACCCGCCTGCGTCATGATGAAGGTTGCAAGAGTGAGGAAATAGCAGGCAAACGCCAGAATTTTCACCATGCTGTTTCCCGTCAGAAGCGCACCCGCGCTTGCCAGAACGGCGAGGAGAAACGGGACGTAAACCATGGCGGAAACCGTCGTCTCTGTCATGCCGGAAGCGTCCGTTCCCGACAGAAAATAGGAGATCACGCCGACGATTCCAAGCACCAAAGCAATCGCGTTGAGGAATGCGGGAATGCCTTTCAGGTTGTTTTTAATCATTCGTCGACTCCCCCTTTGCGTATTTGTCGGGATGCTTTTTCTCGTCCAAGGTACGCAAAACAATGAGCGCTACTCCCGCAAGAACGACGACGCCTGCGACGACGTCAAAGACGATGAGGGCGATCATCCAAGGGGACATATCGTAATAAGCGTACGAGCCGGGAGCGATTCCGTTATACGCCGAGCTGTTGACGACGGTGTAAGCGATGTTCTTGATCGCCTTTCTCGCCGCCCACTGCGCGGTTGCAGTATCCAGGTCGTTCAGCTGCGTCGTTCTCATACCCATCCAGAGGTCGTTACCCACTTTGTAGCCGCAATCCTTGCTCTTGTTTGCGCCGCTCGTAAAGTCGGTGATGACGAAGCCCTGATAGCCCCACTCGTCGCGAAGGACGGTCGTCAAAAGCTCATAGCTTGCACCCGTAAATTTCGGGCCGACGAAGGTCATGGAAGTCATATAAGCGCCTGCCGCCTTGATGGTGACAGTCTTCTGTCCGCCCGTCTCGGCGTCGTAAACCTGTTCGGTGCAGGTCGCCGTCTTGGTGGCGATTTCAAAGCCGCGAAGATACATTTCTCTCATGGACTGCTCGGTTGCATACACCTGAACGTTGCCGCGGGCATGATCCATTTCGTTGAGGGCAAAGTGCTTGATGTGCGCAAAGAGTCCGTTCTGACGCGCTCCGGAGACCATAGCGGCGGCAATCTTGCCGGAGATGACGGGATCTTCGGAGTAATACTCGAAGTTTCTGCCGCCGAATGCGCTTCTGTGCAGGTTGACGGCGGGAGCATACCAGCCCTGAATGGCATTGGTAAGCCCTTCCTGTCCGATGGTGTATCCCATCTCATAGATCAAATCGGTATTGAAGGTAGCCGCCGTAACGGGAGCGGAATTCCATGCACATGCGACGACGTGACCCTGCGTGCCCGACCAGGTTGCGGTGAGTCCCAAAGGCCCGTCGTTGTCGCCCGTGCGGACGAGTCCGATGACGTCCATGGGCTGCGTCATGTAGAGCCCGTAGGTGATGACTGCGCTGATCGTGTCGGTATCCGTAAAGTCAATCTGATCGAGGAGCTCTTCCCACATGGGATCGTCATAATCGAGTCCCCTCAGGGAGCTTAAGGAAAGACCGTTGTCCTGACCGGACTTGGGTTTTTCGGACTTGTAAAGGGTTGCATTCGAATTGGCGACGCCCGAAACGGGGTCGTTCAGATGATCGTAAGCCGCGTTGGAGGAAACGATATAGGAAGGTGCGATTTTGTTGAGTTCGGGAGCTTTGGGGAACGTGCCCGCAAAGTTGTTTCTCGTCATGACCGTCATATTTCCTTCCGAGATATAGCGGTTGACGTCCGCGAACTGATTTTCCGCGACGATGCCGTCGGAAAGGCGTTTGCCGACCGCTTTCGCGCCGTTTTTGACCGTTCCGTCCGTATAGGCGATGGTATCGGAAACCGTAAAGGTCTCGCTTCCCCAATCTTCATGGGAATTCTTGCCGAGGTGCAAAACATAGTCTCCCTCTTCGAGGACGTAGCTTCCCTTTGCCGAATAATAGCATTGATCGTCATAGGAAGCGAGCTCTTCCTGCGGAATGGAGAAGGTGAAATTCTCGCTCTTGCCCGCATCTACCGCATACTTTCCGAAGTCGAGAAGAACTTTGGAAGCCTTTTCGATTTTGCTTCCGCCGACGTAATAGGGCGCTTCGAGGTAGAGCTGAACGGACTCTTTGACCATTCTCGAGGAATTGTTGGTAATCGTACCCGAAACCTTAAGCTCGCCGCCCGAAAGGCGAACGGAGTTTAACTTCTGCGTCACCTTGTCGTTTTCGTAGTGAAGTCCGTAGCCGAAGGGATAGACGACCTGCGAATCGTAATCAAAGCCGCTGTAGTTCCCCTTTGCCGCTTCCGCTGCCGCCATCTCGTAATAGCGGTAGCCCATATAGATCCCCTCTTCGTACTCGTAATAGTTCTTGGAAACCATGTCCTCGTTTCCGTACGTTCCGTTGAGGACGTTGACGTAGCCGGGATCTTTCGTCTGATCGGCAATCCAGATGTCCACCGTTCTGCCGGAGGGATTGACGTCGCCGACCAGAATTTCGGTAAGCGCCTGCAAGCCCTTTGCGCCGGGATTGCCCACCCAGAGGATAGCGTCGATCTTGCTGTCGTTCTCTAGTTCCGCAATTTCCATAATGTTGGAGAAATTGCAGACAACGACGACTTTGTCGCAGTTTTCCTTGGCGAAGGAAATCATCTCCCGCTCGGGCTTTGTGAGCTGCAAACTGTGATTTGCCACGCCGTTCTCATAGGGAAGCGCCCATAAATCGTTGCCCTCCAAGCCGAGCCTTCCGACAAAGACGACGCCCACCGTACCGGCGCAAGAGCCCTGCGTTCCCTGATAGATGGAAGAATCGTACTCGAAGATCGACATATTCGTAGAGCCGGAATTGCTCCAGGTCGCCACAGAGGGAGCGGAGGAAAGATCGCCCGCCATCTCGATGGGAGTGGCTGCCTTCATGCGATCGACCACCGTCTGATTCACGCTGAAGTTTGCGCCGAGCGCCTCTTCCGCCGTGACGACGTAGTCAAAGTTCATGTTCGTTGCGGCAGAGCCGGATCCTCCCCAAATCGGCTCGATGTAACGATAACCGAAGGGCGTCACCTTTGCATTTCTCGAAAGAGGAAGCACGCCGTCGTTCTTTAAGAGGGTAATTCCCTCTTCGGCAACCTTCAACGCGGTCTTTGCCGCATCGTTTCTGGACTGCTCTTCGATTGCCGTCGGAGGATCGGCATTGGCAAGCGTACCTGCCGTGGGGTTGGGGAATTTCACTTCATAGAACTCGAGGGCTTCCTTCGAAACGTTTTCCACGTCCACGACGTGTCGTTCGCCTTTGCCGAACGCCATATCGAGCGCAGCGGAATAGACGTTTGCCGCCATCGAGAGCACGACTGCAAGAATCAGAACGATTGCGAGAATCGGTGCGACTATGATGCGAAACTTTTCATTGCTCATCTTCATTTCTCAATACTCCTTTGCTTTATTTTGCGCTATTTGCGCATTGCATACCGAGTATAAAGCAATCCCTTTCTAAATTCAAGAGCTTCAACGCAAACTCAAAAAATACAACGCAAACTCAAAAAAGAGCCGTCATTTTGAGACAGCTCCTTTGATCGGGAAGAGTACGTTGAGGTTAAAGACGTTGTTTTCCGTCTTGACGGACACGGTGCCGCCGTACTTGGACGCGATGTAGCGAATGCTCTTTAAACCAAAGCCGTGTTTCTCTTTATCCTTCTTGGTCGTTTCGGGAAGCCCGTCTTCGGAATAGTGCAAAAAGTCTTCGAAATAGTTGTGGATATTGACCGTGACAAAACCCTTTACCTTACAGAGGGAAAGTCCGATACAGCGCTTTTCTTTGTCCTCGATTTTGAGGACGGCGGAAATGGCGTTGTCCAAGGCATTGCCGAACAGACTGTAAATTTCCGCCTCGTTCATAAAATTCAGCAACGTGCCGTCCGCCATGCAGGAAAGAAGGATGCCGTTCTGATAGCACAGGAGGCTTTTCTCCGTCAAAATGACGTCGAGGGGCTTATTGCCCGTCTTCATTTCGGTGTCGTAGATGGAAATGACGTCCGATATTTCGGAAAGAGCCGTCTCGTTGATTAAATTTGCCTGACCGATCGAGCGAATCTGCTGTTTTAAATCGTGGCACTTGATGTCGATGAGATCGATGGTCTTTTTGCTGATTTCATACTGTTCTTCCGACTTGCGCAGGATATGATAGACGGAAGAAAGCTCCGCCTCCATCTTGTTCTTGTCCACCATGCTAAAAAGGACGTACACCATGAAGACGCAGCACACCGCATTGTAGATGTTGATGACGACGATCAGATCGCCGTTCGTCGTGCCGTAAATGACGGCGGAGTTGACGAAAATGGAGATGATCAGGGCAAAAAAGCTGACGACGAAGAGCGGAATGTTTTTGAGCTTGGGTTCGGTGTTCTTCTTAATCTTATAGCCGAATGCGAGAAAAAAGAGATAGTAAGATAGGTAATAGACGACAAAGGAAAAAATATAGCCGAACACGTCGTTGACGGGCAGATGATAGGTGATGATCTCCTCCGTATAGACGCCGTAGATGTTGGAATTTAAATTGGAAAAGAGGAGCATACAGTTGCTCAGACAGTACGCACAGTGCTGAACGACGTAGGAGACCGTCAGACAGAAGAGCATGGAGAGCGCAGAGACGTCGTAGCAAAACCATTGGCACAAAAAGGTAAAGGCAAACAGTCCGAAAAAGATGAGGGAAAGGCTCAACGCGCCTTCGGGGACAAAGGGCAAAATGATGGAAAGCGCAAAGCAAAGAACGACCATCAGGGAAAAGCGGAGCGGAAATTTACTTCGCTTCGGAAGTCGGAAGGTGAACAGAAATTCCGCAATCAAAAGCTGTAACATGAACAGCGGTTTGTAAAAGGAGAAATAGCTGATCATCCCTCACCTCTGCCCGCAGAGATAATCGGCGAGCGCCTTTTCAAAGCTCGCCCTTCTCGGATAACTTATAAGGAGCTTGTCCTTTCCCACGATCGCGAAGCTCCCCTCGATGGCGCTGACAAAGCGCAGATTGACGAGATAGCACTTGTTACAGCGAACAAACAGCGGATCGTTCAAAAGCTCCTCCACACTTTTAAGCGTTCCGTAGGAGACGATCTCCTTTTCCACCGTGTGATAGACGATCTTATGGTTCGTGATTTCCGCATAACAGATGTTGGAGACGGATACCCTCACGAGATTTCCCTCCGTGCGAATCAAGACCTCCTTTTCCGTCTTGGCGGCAAAGTGATTCATCACCCGATCCATCTTCAGGGCGAAATTCGAATACGCGACCGGCTTGACGATAAAGTCGAAAGCGGAAACTTCATAGCCCTTAATCGCAAACTTTGCGAGATTCGTGACGAAAATGATGCACACCTTATCGTCCGTTTCCCTCAATTTTTTTGCTGCGGACATGCCGTCGAGATAGGGCATATCGATGTCCATGAATACGAGATCGTATTTGGGAACGTAATTGGTCAGAAAATCCACGGCGGAAGAAAACACAGACACGCTAAAAAGATCAGAATAGCGTTCCAGATACGCCTTTAACGTCTCGCGTTCTCTTTCGTTGTCTTCTACAATCGCTGTTTGGTACATAACTTTCCCCTTTATCCACTTTATTTTTTCGGCAAAGCAAGCAAATCCGCATCAATCCCCTCGCACTTTAAGAGGGCGATTTTTTTGTCGATTCCGCCCGTGAATCCCGTCAGCTTTCCTCCCGCCCCGATCACCCTGTGACAGGGAATGAAAATGGGAATGGGATTCTTTCCGATCGCTCCTCCCACGGCACGCGCCGACATCTTCCCGCCCCGCTTTTTTGCAAGCGCTTTCGCTAGTTCGCCGTAAGTGACGACGCTGCCGTAGGGAATTTCCCGAAGCAGCGCCCATACTTCCTCCTGAAAAGGCGTCCCTTGGGGAGAAAGCGGGAAGGAAATGGGCGGATTCTCGCCCCGAAAGTAGCGATCAAGCCACTCTTCCGCCTCGCAAAGGAGCTTCGTCTTTTTGCGCTCAGGAAAAACGCCCCGATCATATTCTTGGTCGGAAAAAGAAAGTCCGACCAAGCACGTCTCGTCGCACACAGCCGTCAAAGCGCCGATGGGCGAAGGGTAAGTCCAAGCATAAAGCATTAGCAAAGCCTCTTTAAAATTTGTTTCAAAGCGCATTTGCAATGCTCGTAAGTAAGTCCCCCCTGAAAATACGCCGTATAAGGCTCTTTGACGGGTGCGTCTGCGGAAAGCTCGATGGATGCGCCCGAGACAAAACAGCCCGCCGCCATAATCACTTTGGAATCATACCCCGGCATATCCCAGGGTTCGAGGGTGACGAAACTGTCCACGGGAGAAGAATCTTGTACGGACTGAATGAAATCGCACAGCTCCTTTGCCGTGGAAAAGCGAATCGCCCGCGTGATGTCAGAGGGCAATTTTTCCGTAATTTTGGGAAAATTCTCATAGCCGAGGTATTCCATACACTTCCCGATGAGAAGGCTTCCTTTCACCGCCTGCAAAACGACGTGCGGGGCGAGGAAAAATCCCTGATAAAAGGGCTGGTAGCCGTAGGCGTAAGAGCCGACCTCCGCGCCGATCGAGGGCGCGGTGAGCCGCTCGGCAATGCGGTCGATGTACTCCTGTTTGCCGCAAAGGTATCCGCCCGTCAAGGCAAGTCCACCGCCCGGATTTTTGATAAGAGACCCTGCGATGACGTCCGCTCCGACCTCGGTAGGCTCTTTCGTTTCCGTAAATTCGCCGTAGCAGTTATCGACGAAAATAACGCCCGAAAAACCGTGTTCTCTCACAAAGGAGCACATTTCCCCGATTTCGGCAACCGAGAAAGCGTCGCGAAGCTCGTATCCCCTCGAACGCTGAATGTACACCATTTTGACTTCCTTCGAAAGTGCCTTTGCGATCGCGGGATAATCGGGCTTGTCGTCCTTTAAATCAATTTTTTCGAAAGAGACGCCAAAGTCCCTGAGCGAGCCGTTGCCCTCACCGAACAGAACGCCGCGAATGGTATCGTAAGGCATACCCGTAATGCAAAGCACTTTATCCTTGGGGCGAAGAAGCCCGAAAAGCCCCACCGTCAGCGTATGCGTGCCCGAGAGGAGATTGGGCGAAACGAGCCCCGCCTCCGCCCCGAAGGCATCGGCAAACACCCGCCCGAGCGTGTCTCTTCCGTCGTCGCCGTAGCCATATCCCGTAGATGGATAAAAATGGCGCACCGCAATCCGGTTATTTTTGAATGCATCCAACACCTTTTGCTGGTTAAATTCCGCAATTTCCTCCGCCTGTTCGAAAAGCGGGGAAAGTTCTGCCTCTGCCCTTTTAATTATGTCTGACATAGTATTCTCAACACCTCATCGATTTGCGAGCCGTTCGGCTCGAGATAGTGCATGTGTTCCATGCGCTTGAAAAACGTTTGCTGTCGCTTGGCATAGTTGCGCGTTCGCCTCTTTATTATGTCTGACATACTATCGAGAGACAACCCCTCTTCCATGCCTTCGACAATCTCTTTATAGCCGATCCCCTGCATGCACTGCGCCGTTTTGGGGATCGACTTTAAAAGCTCCTTTACCTCATCAATCAATCCCGCCTGCATCATGCGATCCACCCGAAGGTCGATGCGCCGATAGAGCTCTTCCCTCGGAAAATCGATGCAAAACGCCTCAAAGGGAAAGCGAGGAACGCGCTCATCGCACTGATCGGACTTCTTTTTTCCCGTCGTCTCGAAAATTTCCAGCGCGCGAATCACTCGCTTGAGATCGTTCGGGTGAAGGATTTCTGCACTTTCGGGATCGACCGACTTCAACTTGTCATGGACGGCTTGCACGCCGTCCTCTTTCGCCATTCTTTCGTACTTTTCGCGCACCTCATCGTTTGCCGGCGCATTGCCAAACCCGCTCTTATATAGGAGCGATTGGATGTAAAAGCCCGTCCCCCCGCAGAGAATGGGCGTTTTTCCCTCTTCCAACAGCCTTTCCACGATGGGAAGCGCCATCCGTTCGTAGTCGCTGACGGAAAAAGCTTCGGTCGGCTCGACCACATCGATGAGATGATGAACGACGCCCTCCTTTTCCTCCTCGGTGGGTTTTGCCGTACCGATATTCAAGCCCTTATAGACGAGCAGAGCGTCTGCGGAAACAATCTCCGTATTGAGTTTTTTGGCAAGCCCGATTGCCAGGGCAGTCTTGCCCGAAGCGGTCGGCCCGCAAACGACGATTACCTTTTTCATCACACGATCCGCTTGAACATCTTTTCGATTTCCGTCTTGGCAAGGCGCACGACAACAGGTCTCCCGTGCGGGCATTTGAGTCCCATGTCCCCGTCCATCATGCGGAAGAGCTCCTTCACTTCCCGCTCCGAAAGGTTCATGCCGCCCTTCACCGCCGCTTTGCACGCCGTCATGGCGAGCTTATCCTGCAACAAATCGGTCAGGCGAATGCCTTTAAATCCGCTGATGTCGGACAAAATTTCCTGGAAGAAATCGTCGAGGCGAATGCTCTGCAAGTCGACGGGCACGCCGGAGACCTTAAACGTCCCCGTGCCGAATTCGTCGATGTCGAAGCCCAACGCGCGAATGTGATCGAGGTTCGCGAGCAAAAATTCCGATTCGTAGACGTTGGTTTGCAGCAAATACGGAAGGAGCATGGGCTGCGTCGCCACCGAGCGGTTTGCCATCTCTTCCTTTAAACGATTGTAGATGAGCCGTTCGTGCGCGGCGTGTTGATCGATGAGGAACGCGTCGTCCCCCCTTTCGTAAATGAGATAGGTCTGAAAGAGCGTACCGCGATAAATGCACTCCTCCACTTCGATTTTTGCCTGCTTCGCCTTTTTGGCTTCCAGCTCCTCCAAGAACTTCTTGTCCTCGGCAAAAAAGTCCGTCGCCTCTTTCTTCTCGGCAAAAGAATCGTTCCGATCGGCAGTCTCGTATTCCGACTTCCCCGCTTCGGATGATTTTTTCTCGCCGATTCCCATCGCCTCAAAAGCGTTTTGGTCAATCTCCGTTTCCCGTCTTTTCTCGACCTGCGGCGCAAAGCCCGCCCTCGGAGAATGTACGGAAAGGACGTTTTTCTCCCTTACTTCTTCAAACGGAAGGCTTACCGAAACCTTCGGCTTTGCAAGCTCGAGCTCCTTTCTCGCCTCTTCCACCGTAAACGTAGAGCGGTATGCAGGCTCAACCTTAAGCGCCGCCTCGGGCTTTTTCGCCTCTGCGCTCGGAACGGCATCAAGCGTCGTTTGCCGATAGGTGGACTTTACGGTAGGCTCTGCCACATAATCGAGCGCAGCGGCGCTTCCGTCCAAAATGGAGGAAATGACGGAATACACCGTGCCGTAGATGACCTGATTGTTGACAAAACGCACGTCCGCTTTGTTGGGATGCACGTTGACGTCCACGATCTCGGGCGGCACGTCGATGAAGAGCACGTAAAAAGGATACTGCCGCTTCATCATATAGCTGCTATAGGCATTGGCGATCGCCATCTGAATGGTGTTGTTGACGACGTATCTTCCGTTGATAAAGACGCTCTGATAGCTCCGATTTGCCTTAAAGTAATTTTGATTGCCGATGTAACCCCCAATGCGAATGCCGTGTTTTTCCGCCTTGACGGAAATGCATTCCTTGATCGTCCTCGCATCGTAAACGGCCGCCATCGCCTCTTCCAAGCCGCCACCGAACGATTGGCAGACCTTTTTTCCGTCCGCATAATAGGTAAAGGCAATTTCGGGGTGTCCGAGCACGAGACGGGAAATGAGATTGGTGACGTCCGCCTCCTCTCCCTTGTCCGATTTCAAAAATTTTTGCCGTGCGGGCGTGTTGAAGAAGAGGTGATTAACCTGCACCTGCGTGCCCTTGCCGCCTCCTGCCTCGATGATCTCGCCGAGCGTTCCGCCGATGTTTTGAATGCGATAGGCATTCCCGTCCTCCGTCTTGGAGAGGATGGTAACTTCCGCAACGGAAGCGATCGAGGCAAGCGCCTCTCCGCGAAAGCCGAGGGTCAGGATGGTATCCAAGTCCTCCGCGTTTTTGATTTTACTCGTCGCGTGGGGCAAAAAGGCGGATTGCAGATCGTCGCGCTCGATGCCCGAGCCGTCGTCCGTCACGCGAATGCTCTCCTTTCCGCCCTTCTCGATCGCGACGTCGATGTTTTTTGCGCCCGCGTCGATGGCGTTTTCAATGAGCTCTTTGACGACGGAGTAGGGTCTGTCCACTACCTCGCCCGCCGCAATCCGATTGTAGACGGATGCGGGAAGAATGTTAATCTTCATGTAGTTTCTCCTTTAGATCGGCAAGCAGCAAGAACGCCTGCATCGGCGAGAGGGAATTGATGTCCGTTTCCCTTAAAATCGTCTCAACCTCGCTCTTTGGCACTTCGACGGGCTCTGCGCGCGCCGTTCTGCCGCGATTGATATCCTTTTTTTCCAGCTCTTTCAATATTTCCTTTGCGCGCGAAGTGACGATGCCGGGCACGCCCGCAAGAGAGGCAACCTCGACGCCGAAGCTCTTATTCGCCCCGCCCCGCATAATTTTGCGCAGGAACAAGACCGCACCGTTCATTTCCTTGACGGTAATTTTATAATTCTTGACGCCGTCGAGCTTTCCCTCCAGCTCCGTCAACTCGTGATAGTGCGTGGCGAACAGCGTCTTTGCCCGAATGTGCTTGGTGAGATATTCCGTCACCGCCCAGGCGATGGAAAGTCCGTCGTATGTGCTCGTACCTCTGCCGACCTCGTCGAGAATGAGGAGGCTGCGATTCGTCGCATACTTCAAAATAGCGGCAACCTCCGACATTTCCACCATAAAGGTACTCTGATCGAAGATGAGGTTATCGCTCGCCCCAACCCTCGTGAAAATTCTATCCACAATGGGAATGGTGGCAGACCTTGCGGGAACAAAAGAGCCGATGTGCGCCATGAGCACGATGAGGGCATTTTGCCGCATATACGTGCTTTTTCCCGCCATATTCGGCCCCGTCAGAATCATCGTCCGATTTTCCTCGCCGTCTAGCAAAGTGTCGTTGGGGATAAAACGCTCTTTTGAAATGCGCTCAACAACGGGATGCCTGCCTTCGGAAATTACGAGCGGTTGAGAGGAATCGACCATGGTCGGACGAACGTATTTATTTTCCTTGGCAACGGTAGCGAGCGCAACCAATACGTCGAGGAGAGCAACCGCCTCCGAAACGTCCTGAAAGCGCTTGAGATTGGAGAGCAAATGCTCTTTAATGGCACGGAAAAGCTCTTCTTCCAGCTTTAAACTGCGCTCTTCGCTCGTTAAAATCTTGCTTTCCACCTCTTTGAGCTCTTCGGTGATATAGCGCTCTCCCGTCGTCAGCGTCTGTTTTCTCTGATAATCGTAAGGAACTTTGTCCTTAAAAGACTTAGATACCTCGATATAATAGCCGAATACGCGGTTAAATCCGACCTTCAAGGGCTTGATCCCCGTCCGTTCTCGTTCCCGCGCCTCGATTTCGGCAATAATCGACTTACCGTTTGAGCGAAGCTCTCTCAAAGAGTCCAATTCCTCGTGATAACCCTTTCTGATGTAGCCGCCGTCCTTGGTGACGGAGGAGGCATCGGGATCGATTGCCCGCTGCAAGAGAGATACTATGTCAGACATATCAGGAATTTTTGATACTATGTCAGACAGAATAGCGGAAGTAAAACCCGTCAGTTGAAATTTCAGAGAGGGAAGAACCTCGAGGGATACGCCGAGCGCAACGCAATCCTTCGGCGTCAAATTTCCGTTGGAGATTTTTCCTGAAAGACGGGCAATATCCTTGACCCCCTTGAGCTGATCAGAAAGTCCCATGCGCACCACCGAAGCGTCGAAAAGCTCCCGAACGCCCTCTTGTCGGTAATTGATTTCGTCGATGCTCTGCAAGGGCGAAAGGAGCATGGCGTTTAACAGCCTCGCCCCCATGCCCGTCTTGGTCTTATCGAGAAGCCAAAGAAGGGAGCCGTATCGCTTGTTTTCGCCGAGTGTACGGGTAAGCTCCAGATTCCGAATGGCAATGGAATCGAGAACCATGTACTTATCTTTCGCCTCGAAGGAAATGGAAGAAATGTTCTTTAAGGCGTGTTTCTGCGTTTCCTTTAAATATTCGAGGAGCGCACCGGCGGCGCTGATGCAAAGCTCTTTGCCCGCAATGCCGTAAGGCGCAAGAGAAGGAACGGAAAACTGCTCCAAAAGGCTCTTTTCCGCTTGTCCCACGTTGAACGCCCAGGGAACGTAGCAGGAGAAAGGAGGGAGCATTCCCCTCTCGACTTCTTTTCGTCCTCCCGAAGCCATGACCATTTCTTCATTGGCGATGATCTCGGCAACGGAAAGCTTTATAAGCTGCCCGATACAATCCTCGATACAGGAATCCCCCTTGTATTCGCAGACAGAAAATTCCCCCGTGGTGATATCCGCCCAGGCAAGAGCGCAGCCGTCCTCCCGTTTGCAGGCACAAGCAATGTAATTGCTCGCTTTTTCGTCGAGAAGCTCCTCTTCGATGAGCGTCCCCGCCGAGACAATGCGCACGACGTCGCGCTCTACCAATCCCTTGGAGGTTGCGGGATCGGTGAGTTGCTCGCAGATGGCGACTTTTTTTCCGAGCGCGACGAGCTTGGCAAGATACCCTTCTACCGCATGGTAGGGAATCCCGCACATCGGCGCGCGCTCTTCCAAGCCGCAATCACGCCCCGTAAGCGCCAATCCGAGCAGTGAGGAAACCTCGATCGCATCGTCGAAAAACATCTCGTAAAAATCGCCGAGCCGATAGAAAAGCACGCAATCCTTGTACTTTTCCTTTGTCAGCATATATTGTTGCATCATTTGTGACAATGCCATAAATTACACCTCTTCTCCGTACAGGGAAATGCCGGACGCTTCCGTAATCTTCAGCGTGACAAATGAGCCGATGGGATTTTTCTCAGATTTAAAATAGCCCATTCTGCCATAGACGTCCCTTCCCAAGAACATCCCTTTCTTCTCATCGTAATCCTCGCAGAGGATTTCGACGGTTTTCCCAAGATACCGTTCGCTCTTGACCCTCGTCAGGCTGTTGACGAGCGCAACGAGCTCCATAATTCTTCGCTTTTGCACGTCTTCGGGAATTTGATTTTCCATCTCCGCCGCCTTCGTTCCCTTGCGCTTGGAGTACACGAAGGTAAAAGCCGAAGCAAACCCCACCTCCTTGACGAGGGACAGGGTATCCTCAAAATCGGCTTCCGTCTCGCCGGGAAAACCGACGATCAGATCGGACGTCAGCTCTGCGTCGGGAAGATAGCGCTTTAACATCGCAACTTTTTCGAGGTATTCCTCCCGCGTATAGCGGCGGTTCATCGCCTTTAAGACGGCGTTTGACCCGCTTTGGACGGGCAGATGAACGAGGTTGCAAATCTTTTCGTGCTTTGCAATGACTTTGACGAGCTCTTCGGAAAAATCCTTGGGGTGACTCGTCATAAAGCGTACGCGGAACTTCCCCTCGATCGACGCAACCTGATCCAGAAGCTTTGGAACGGTAATTCCGTTTTCCAAATCTTTTCCATAGGAATTGACGTTTTGACCCAAGAGCGTAATCTCCTTGTAGCCCTCCGCGACGAGGGAGCGAACTTCCTCCAAAATCGCTTCGGGCTTTCGGGAACGCTCCCTGCCCCGCACGTAGGGAACGATGCAATAGGTGCAAAAATTATTGCATCCGTAATTGATGTTAACCCAAGCGTTGGGATAGCTCGTCCGACAGGGCCTTTCCCCTTCGACAATCTCCCCTTCTTTGTCATGAATGCTGACGAGCATTTTTTTTCTGCCGCTCGACTTGATCTCGATGAGGCGGCGAAGCTCCCAAAGATTGTGCGTGCCGAAAACGATGTCTACAAACGGGAATTTCCGCTTGAGCTCTTCCGGCATTCCCTTTTCCTGCATCATGCAGCCGCCCACGCAAATCAGGAGCTCGGGACGTTCTTTTTTTCTCTTTTTAAGCGCGCCGATGTTGCCAAAGGCGTGATTTTCCGCATTTTCGCGAATACAGCATGTGTTAAAGACGATGACGTCGGCATCCTCTCCTTCCGTCCGTTCGTAGCCCATCTCTTCAAGGATGCCCGCGATTTTTTCGGACTCGTGAACGTTCATCTGACAGCCGTATGTAACAATTTGATACTTCTTTTTCATAATCGATAATTACCCATAGTCATTATAGCGTTTTTTGCAAAATTTTTCAAATGTTTTCCATACTATTTTTATGAAAAAAGCCCAACGTATCCTTTTGATCCTTACCCTTTCCGTCTTCGTTCTCCTTGCGGGAAGCACAGGGACGTTTCTTCTGCTGACAAGCGGCGTCTCAATCGATCGAAGCAAGCTTGTTTCCTCGGAAAGCAATCTTATTTTATACGACAAATACGGCACGGAAATCAAGGAGCTCTCGGCAACCAACCGCCGAACGAACACCCCGATTGCCAATCTGCCCTCCTATACACCTCAAGCATTTCTCTCCATCGAGGACAAGGGCTTTTATTCGCATGCGGGAATCAACGCCAAGCGAATGATCAAAGCGACGCTGGAAAATCTCAAATCGAGATCTTTTTCCCAAGGCGCATCGACGATTACCCAGCAGCTCATCAAAAACACGCACCTTTCGAGCGAAAAGACGCTCATCCGCAAGCTCAAGGAAATCAGACTTGCCTTTCAGCTTGAACGGGAGTACGAAAAAGATGAAATCCTCGAATGCTATTTAAACACCGTATACTTCGGGCACAGTGCCTTCGGCATCAGCGACGCGAGCGATTTTTATTTCGGAAAAAAGCCGGAAGAGCTGACCCTTTCGGAAAGCGCACTCCTTGCGGGACTCTTGCAGTCGCCCAACCGCTACTCTCCCTTTTTGCACCCCGACAGATGCAAGCAAAGGAGAGATCTCGTCCTTTCTGAAATGAAAAGGGACGGCATGATCAGCGAGGAAGAATGGAGAAAAGCCAAGGAAGAAGAACTTCCCTCCGAAAAGCACAGCAAAAAACAATCTGCCTACTTGGAGCTCGTCTTGGAAGAACTCGAAGAGATGACGCAAAAGAAGGGAATCGAGGTGCACTCCCTGAAGGTCTACACCAACCTCGACCCCGATTTGCAGGCAAAAATCGAGACCAAAACGGAATCTGACGTGACAATTGCAGTCGTCTCTCACGAAAAAAACGCGCTGGAAGCGTATTACTCGACGGTTGGAAACATCAAAAGGTTGCCCGGCTCGGTCATCAAACCCCTCCTCGTCTATGCGCCGAGCATCGAAGAGGGCATGATCTCGCCCGCCACACCCATTCTCGACGAAAGAACGTCCTTCGGAAATTACCAACCCCAAAACTACAACGGCGAATACAGAGGATACATCAGCGCACGGGAAGCGCTCGCCGTCAGCGCAAACGTCCCCGCCGTGAAACTCCTCAACGATTTGACCGTAGAAAAGGGAGTCGGGTATCTCAAAAAGATGGGACTCATTCCCGAAGAGGAGGACAAAGCCCTATCCCTCGCACTCGGCGGCATGAAGCACGGATTTACACTGAAAGAGCTCGTTGACGGATATTCCGTCTTTCGCGCAGAGGGAAATTATATCCAAAGTCACGTCATCGACAGGATTACCGACCTCAAAGGTCATAACCTATGTCAGACAGAGTACAAGAAGAAAAGGGTCTTTTCCGAAGGGACGGCCAGCCTTTTAAACGACATGTTAAAGACGACCGTATCGGAGGGAACGGCGAAAAAATTGAAAAAACTGCCCTATCCCGTCTACGCAAAGACGGGCACGGTCGGAACGGGAAACGGCAACACCGACGCCTATACGATCGCCTATACCGGAGAGCATACGGTGGGAATTTGGCTCGGATATGCCGATTATTCGACCTTTTCGGAGACAGGAGGGGGAAAAGCGTGTCAAATCGCAGGTAACGTCCTGCAAACGCTGTATCCATCAAAAGCACCCAAGGACGTTGCAAAATCCGAGCAGATCAAGCGTATTATGTTAGACAGAGTAGCCTACAGGACGGAACACAAGCTCCTGCTTGCAGACCCCAACGCCCCGCCCGAAGAGAAGATAACCGAAGTCTTTCTCAAAGATCAAGTCCCGAAAAAAACCTCTTCTTACTTTTCGAAACCGAGAATTCCAAAACCGACCATTGAATACAAAGACGGAAAGGTCAATATAAAGCTATGCGATGCAGAGTACTACACTTTTACCATTGAAAAAGCCTCAAAAGCGGGAAATACAATTTTATACAATAAAATACAATCATCGGAAGTGTCCGATTCCGACTTAAAACCGGGAGAAACGTATCTCTATACCGTGATCCCCTGTTATCAAGATTACAAGGGAGAAAAAATTACCCTGCCCAAGGTGAGCATCCCTCCCCTTTCGTCCCAAAAGACGACTTCACCCTCTACGACAACCGTCCCTACCCAACCTATTCCGACGGAAGAGCCGGATATTTTAAAAAAAGATTGGTGGAATTTATAACCACCAATCTTTTTTAAAGTTCGATCGTTTCCAAGGAAGCCATCGCTTCGGCAATCAGCCCTTCCACGTCGAGCTTCCCCTCTTCTTCCAACACGTCTTTGAGTTTGGGCTTTGTGACGGGGAACTTCGGGAGAAACACCGTACAGCAGTCTTCGTAAGGAAGAATGGACGTTTCGTAAGTGCCGATTGCGCGGGAGCGCTCGATGATTTCGTTTTTGTCAAATCCACAAAGAGGACGAAGGACGGGAAGCGTTTTGATAACGGAATTGGAGGAGGTCATGCCCTCGATCGTCTGCGAAGCGACCTGCCCCAAGCTTTCGCCCGTAATCAAGCACTGACATCCAATGGACAGAGCGAGGCGTTCGGAAATTCTCATCATAAACCTCCGAAGCAGCGTGATCATATAATCCTCCGTGCAGTTTTTGTGAATGCACTCCTGAATGTGCGTGACGGAGATGCAGTGCATTTTAATATCCCCGCCGTTGTAGGCGGAAAGCGCCTTGACGAGTTCTTCCACCTTCTCCCTCGCCTGCAAATTAGTGTAAGGGTAGCTATGGAAATGTAGGCATTCTAATTTCATGCCACGCTTGGCAATCATATGCCCCGCGACGGGGCTGTCGATGCCGCCGGAAATGAGGAGAAGTCCCCTTCCCGCCGTGCCGACAGGCATACCGCCCGCTCCCGGCAGAAATTCGCCGAAGACCATGGTCTTGCCGTTTTCCCGAATATCGACGTTGACAACGAAATCGGGAGAATGGACGTCCACCCGCAACGAGGGAAAAGACGCCAAAAGTTCCCCGCCGAGCCATGCGGAAAACTCCATCGAGTTCATGGAAAAGCTCTTGTCGGCGCGGTGCGTTTCGACCTTAAACGTTCCCCTTTGCTTACAAATGCGTTTTGCTGCCTCTTTGATTTGCTCCAAATCGGAATCCACCACGTAAGCAACGCTTAAAGAGTGCGTTCCGAATACCTTTTGCAGGCGGGAAATCACCCCTTCGATCTCCTCTTCTTCCACGTTTTCGACGAGGTATCTGCCCGAGGCTCGTCTGATTTCGTGTTTGATGCCGCGAAGGGATTTTTCCATATTCATCACAAACGAGCGTTCGAAATATCCCCTGTTTTTGCCCTTTAAAAAGATTTCCGCATAGCGGACGATGATGACGCGTTTCATCTCAATTCCTCCTTTAACCTTGCCGCCTCTTCGTTTAAAATAGTTGCGGCGGCTCTGCATTCCTCTTCCGTCGTCTGATCGGAAAAGCTCAAACGAATTACGCCGTCCGCCTCCCCTTCGCTCATGCCGCAAGCGAGAATCACCCTGCTATAGCGGCGCTTCGAATTGGAAGAGCACGCCGAACCCGTGCCGATGAGAAGCCCCCGATCGTTGACCCTGTGCAGGAGAATTTCGCCTCGCACCCCTTTTGCGGAAAGGGTGAGAATGTAGGGAGAGCCATCCTTGCAAACGGGAACAAACAAATCGCTCAAGAGGGAAAGAAGAACTTCCCTCTTCTTTTTCATTGCAGCAAGCTTAGTCTCGCGGGAAGAGAACTGCTCTTCGCAGGCAAACTCCGTCACCTTGATTCCAAAGACGTTTTCCGTCCCCGATCTGAGGCCGTTTTCCTGACCGCCGCCGAGAAGATACGGATTGAGCTTTAATCCTTTTTTCTTGATGAGTCCGCCCGTCCCTTTGAGCCCACCGATTTTGTGGGAGGAAAAAGCGTAAAAATCGACATCCTTTCCGATTTTAAAGGGAAGCTTTCCAAACGCCTGCACGCCGTCCACGTGAACGAGCGCGCGCGGATTGATCTCCTTGACTCGCCTTGCAATTTCGTTGACGTCGTTGATTGCACCCGTCTCGTTGTTGACGTGAATGACGGAAACGAGGGAAGTCTTTTCGTCCACGAGGGACAAGAGGGACGAAACGTCCACGGAGCCGTCGGCGTGTAAAGAGGCAAACCTCGTCTCGATGCCCCTGTTTTTGAGCTCCGCAAAGGAGGCAAAGACGGCGGAATGCTCTCCAAGCGTCGTCACGGCATTTCCCCGCCGTGCGGCGGAAAAAATCGCCGTATTGTCCGACTCCGTGCCGCAAGAGGTAAAGACGAGCTCGAACCGAGCGGAATCGGCAATCAGGGACAAGATTTTTTCTCTTGCCCCTTTGAGTTCTTTTTGGAGTTCAAATCCCTCCCGATAAACGGCGGAGGGATTGAAATAGCGGCTCGAAAGGAAATCTTGCGCCTTTGAAAGCGCCCTTTCGTTCGGCTTTGTCGTCGCCGCATTGTCAAAATAAATCATGCTTTAAAATTCTACCTTTCCTTCAAAGACCTTTTTGACCGAACCGCTCAAGGATACCGTACCGTTTTCGTAGTACTTGACGATGAGATCGCCTCCGGGAACTTTGACGGTCACGTCTTCTTCTCTGCCGCAGTAGCCCTTCACGACAGCCGCAACGACAGCTGCCGCAGCGCCCGTTCCGCAAGCAAGAGTTTCTCCGTTTCCCCTCTCCCAAGTGCGCATTTTGAGGGTCGCCTTATTGACGACGCGGACAAATTCCACGTTCGTCTTTTCAGGGAAATAGGGAGCGGTTTCGATGACGGGGCCGATCGCTTCCAGATCGATTGCGTCCACCTTATCGCAGAAAATAACGCAGTGAGGATTGCCGACGTTGACGAGCGTCACTTCAAATTCATACTCCCCAAAGGTGAGCTTTTGGGAAACGACCTCCCCTTCAAATACAGAAGGAATGCTCTTTCCGTCAAGCAGTACTTTCCCGAGCCCAACCGTCACGGAAGAAACGCTGCCTCCGAAGGAGAAGGTCTTGAGCTCCTTTACGCCGCTCGCCGTTTCGATGTGCATGATCTCTCCGTCCGCTTCGCCGCGATCGGCGAGGTATTTCGCCACACAGCGAATGGAGTTGCCCGCCATCCTGCCTTCCGAGCCGTCCTTGTTAAAGATGCGCATCTTCGCGTCCGCAACGGAAGAATTCTCGATGAGGACGATGCCGTCCCCTCCGATTCCCGTGTTCCGATCGACGAAGTTGATGGCAATGGATTCGGGACAGGTAATTTTTCCGTCTCTGTTGTCAAAGTAGATATAGTCGTTGCCGCAGGCCTGCATCTTGACGAAATCCAGCGAGAGCTTTTCTTTTCTCAGGTTGTTGATGTCCACAAGCTCGGTGTTGTCCTTGGAGAACTTGCTTGCAATGCAGTCGGCAAGGGCATTCGCCGTATCGAGGGAAGTCAAAACGGTAATTCCCAAGAGGACGGCGTGATGGTGCAGGGAAATATAGTTGGAGATGGACTCGACGTCCGTCTTGCCCGTGTAGATGATATAGTCGATTTTGCCCTCGTCCATCAGCCTTACGATGACGTCGTTGGTGGAGAGTCTCGGAACGATTTCCACGTCGATTCCAAGCTCGGAAATCACCTTTGCCGTCCCCTTGGTCGCATACAGAACGCAACCGAGATCGGCAAACTTCTTGGCGAGACGGACGACCTCGAACTTGTCCTGATCGTTGACCGTGAAGTAGACGCCCACCCGCTTTTGCTTGGACGGATGCACCATCTTGAATCCCGCAGAAACCAAACCCTTGAAGAGGGCCTCCTCAATGGTCTTGCCGATGCCGAGCACTTCACCCGTGGACTTCATCTCCGGGCCGAGCTGGGAATTGACGTCGTTCAGCTTTTCAAAGGAGAAGACGGGAACTTTGACCGCAACGTAGGGAGAATTTTTGTAGAGCCCCGTGCCGAAGCCGAGATCTTTGAGCGCTGCCCCACACATAATTTTCGTGGCGAGCTCGACCATGGGGATTCCCGTCACCTTGGAGATGTAGGGAACCGTTCTCGACGCCCGCGGGTTGACCTCGATGACGTAGACGTCGTTCTGATAGATGAGGTATTGAATGTTGATAAGCCCCTTGGTCTTTAAGGAAAGCGCGAGCTGCACCGAGCAATCCACGATTTTGGAAAGGAGCTTGTCGCTCAGATTGTAGGGCGGATAGACGGCAATGGAGTCCCCCGAATGGACGCCCGCGCGCTCGATGTGCTGCATGACGCCGGGAATGAGGACGTCTTTGCCGTCGCTGATGGCATCGACTTCCAGTTCCGAACCCATGAGATATTTGTCGCAGAGGACGGGATTTTCGATCTTTTGCGCCAGGATGACGTCCATATATCTGGAAATGTCGTTCTCGGTAAAGGCGATGGTCATATTCTGACCGCCGATGACGTAGGACGGGCGAAGGAGCACAGGATAGCCGAGCTGCTTCGCGGCGGCGAACGCCTCCTCCTTGGTCATGACGGTGAGTCCCTTGGGTCTTGCGATGCCGAAGCGCTCCAAAAGCTCGTCGAAGCGCTCGCGATCTTCCGCCATATCGACGGAGTCCGCACTCGTTCCCAAGATATTGACCCCGTGCTTGTCGAGATAAGAGCAGAGCTTGATGGCAGTCTGTCCGCCGAAGGTGATGACGACGCCGTAAGGGTGCTCGATGTCGATGACGTTTTGCACGTCTTCGGGGGTCAGGGGCTCGAAGTAAAGACGATCCGCCGTATCAAAGTCCGTGGAAACGGTCTCGGGGTTGTTGTTGATGATGGCAACCTCGTATCCGAGCTCCTTGAGCGTCCATACGCAGTGGACGGAAGAGTAATCAAATTCGATGCCCTGTCCGATGCGAATGGGCCCCGAGCCGATGACGAGAATGCGCTTTTTCTCGCTTTGCGCGAGAATGGGCGCGGCTTCGTCATGATCGCGCTCGTCGTAAGTCGAATAGAAGTACGGGGTCTCCGCGGAGAACTCCGCGCCGCAGGTATCGACCATCTTGAAGACGCAATTCTTGTGATAGGGAATTTTCGTCCCGCTGAGCCGTTCCAGCTCCTGATCGGGATAGCTTAAGCGCTTGCCCTCTTCGTAGAGCTCTTCGGTCAAGCCACCCGCAATGGAAGCTTCATAGCGGACGAGATTCAGAAGTTTATTCAAGAACCACCGATCGATCTTGGTGATCTCGAAAATCTCATCGACGGAAACGCCCTGCTTGAGGGCTTCGAACACGACGAAGAGCCGCTCGTCGGTCACCTTTTTGAGCGCTTCGCGGACGTTCGGCAAGTCCTTGAACTTCTTATGGTTGAGGCTCATGCAGGAGATTTCCGCCCCCCTGACCGCCTTCATGATCGCCATTTCGAAGGAAGTGCCGATCGCCATGACCTCGCCCGTCGCCTTCATGCGCGTGCCGAGCGTTCTGCCCGCATAGAGGAATTTATCAAACGGCCACTTGGGAAGCTTGACGACGACGTAATCGAGGGTGGGCTCGAAGCAGGCAAACGTCTTGCCCGTCACGTCGTTTCGAATCTCGTCGAGGGTGTAGCCGAGGGCAATTTTGGTTGCAACCTTGGCGATGGGATAACCCGTCGCCTTGGAAGCGAGCGCCGACGAGCGGCTGACCCTCGGATTGACCTCGATGACGGAGTATTCAAAGGAATCGGGATTGAGCGCAAACTGACAGTTACACCCGCCCTCGATGCCGAGCTCCGTGATGATGTCGAGAGACGCCGTGCGGAGCATCTGATATTCTTTGTCGGAAAGCGTCACCGCGGGCGCGATGACGATGGAATCGCCCGTATGCACGCCGACGGGGTCGAAGTTTTCCATGGAGCAGACGGTGATGACGTTGCCCGCACCGTCCCGCAAGACTTCGAACTCAATCTCCTTCCAACCGCCGATGTACTTTTCGATGAGCACCTGCGTGATGGGAGAGAGCATGAGTCCGTTGTGAGAAATGAGGCGAAGCTCCTCTTCGGTATACGCCACGCCGCCGCCCGCGCCGCCGAGCGTGAACGCAGGGCGAACGATGACGGGATAGCCGATTTTTTCGGCGATCGCAACGCATTCTTCCACCGTGTAAGCGATGTCCGAAGGGACGACGGGCTGACCGATCTTCTGCATGGTCTCTTTGAAAAGCTCGCGATCTTCCGCCCGATCGATGGAATCGAGCTTAACGCCGATGAGCTTGACGCCCCACTCGTCCAAGAATCCCTCTTTGGCAAGCTGACAGCCGAGGGTGAGTCCCGTCTGTCCGCCGAGGGAGGCAAGGAGGCTGTCGGGACGCTCTTTGATGATGATGCGCTTTAAGCTCTCCTTGGTGAGAGGCTCCAGATAAATCTCGTCCGCAAGGGCGCGATCGGTCATGATCGTCGCGGGGTTGGAGTTGCAGAGAACGACGTTTAAGCCCTCTTTTTTGAGAACACGGCAAGCCTGTGCGCCCGCGTAATCAAATTCCGCAGCCTGTCCGATGACGATGGGCCCAGACCCGATGACGAGTACTTTTCGAATATCCCTTCTTCTAGGCATTGTGTTTCTCCTTTTTCATGTTGGCGATGAAGCGATCAAAGAGGAAGCCGCAATCGCGCGGCCCACCGCACGCTTCGGGGTGAAACTGCACGGTAAAGGCGTTGATGCTGTCGTAATCGACGCCCTCGCAGGTAAAATCGTTGGCATTGACGTAGCTGACGCGGGCAAACTTCGGGAGCGAGCTCGAAATGACCTCGTAACCGTGATTCTGAGAGGAAATATACACCCTTCCCGTCTCTGTATTCTTGACAGGCTGATTGGCTCCCCTGTGCCCGTATTTCATCTTTTTCGTGCTGCCACCCATGGCGAGCGCAAAGAGCTGGTGTCCGAGGCAAATTCCGAAAATGGGAAGCTTGCCCGCAAGCTTTTTAAGCTCCGCGATGATCGCGGTGTTTTCGGAGGGATCGCCCGGCCCGTTTGCGAGCATGACGCCGTCCGGATGATAGGAGAGCGCCTCTTCCGCAGTCGTCGATGCGGGGACGACGATAACCTTACACCCCCGCTTTTCGAGCTCGCGCTCGATGTTATATTTTGCGCCGAAATCGTAGAGGACGACGGTGTATTCCCCTTCGCCGTGCACGGAGACCTCCGAGCATGTGACTGCCTCGACCGCTCCGCGAATGGCGTAGCTCTGCAAGACGGAAAGATCGCTTAGCGGCTCGCTCGTGATGGCGGCGTTCATGACGCCTGCCTCCCTGACGATCTTGGTCAGTTCTCTCGTATCGACGCCGTAAACGCCGACGATGTTCTGCTCTTTCAAACAGGTATTGAGGTCTGTTTCCGAACGGAAATTGGAGGGCGTTTCGCACCACTCCCTGACGACGTAAGCGGAAACCCAGGACTTTTTGCTCTCGAAGTCCTTGGAGATCATCCCGTAGTTCCCGATCAGGGGAAACGTCTGCGTGACGATCTGACCGTAATAGCTGGGATCGGTCAACGTCTCGATATAACCGGTCATGCCGGTCGTAAAAACGAGCTCGCCCACGACGTCCCGCTCTGCACCGAAGCGATAGCCTTCAAACACCTTTCCGCTTTGAAGGGTTAAATAAACTCGATTCCCTTTCATAATACCTCTCTCACTTGATCAGCTTGACGAGCACAGCCTTTTGCGCGTGAAGCCTGTTTTCCGCCTCTTCGAAGATCTCGTCGGCGTGCGCCTCGAAGACCTCCGCCGTGATTTCTTCGCCGCGATGTGCGGGAAGGCAATGGAGCACCATGCAATCGGATTTTGCGACCGCCATCGCCTCCGCGTTGACCTGATAGCCGCAAAACGCCTCTTCCCGAATCTTCTTTTCCTCTTCCTGACCCATGGAAGCCCAGACGTCCGTATAGATGACGTCCGCGTCCTTGCAGGCTTCGAGCACGTCGCTCGTCATGGTAAAATCGCCGTTTGCCTTCGCCCACTCGACGAGAGCGGGGTCGGGACGGTAAGCGTCGGGACATGCGATGGCAAAGGACATGCCCATCTTAATCGCGCCGACCATCAGGGAGTTTGCCATGTTGTTTCCATCCCCCACGAAGGTCATCTTCAAGCCCTTGAATGCGCCCTTGCGCTCGCGAATGGTCATGAGGTCTGCAAGCACCTGACAGGGATGGCAATAGTCCGTGAGTCCGTTGATGATGGGAATGGAACCGTATTTTGCGAGATCCTCCACTTCCCTTTGCTCGAAGGTGCGGATCATGATGGCGTCGAGATAGCGCGAAAGCACCCGCGCGGTGTCCTCGACGGGCTCTCCCCTGCCGATCTGCAAATCGCGGTTGGAGAGGAAGAGGGCGTAACCGCCGAGCTCGCGCATACCGACCTCGAAAGAAACCCGCGTCCGCGTGGAAGACTTCTGAAAAATCATGCCGAGGGTTTTGCCCGCAAGATAATCCTTTTTGATGCCGTTTTTGCGCTCGTACTTGAGCTGATCTGCCAAATTCAGGATGGAGAGAATCTCTTCTCTCGTCAAATCTCCTAATTTGAGTAAATGTTTCATGCTTCAATCACCTCGTTTAATAATTTCAGACCTTCGTCTATTTCGTCCTTGGTAATGTTTAAGGGAGGAAGCAGGCGAAGCTTATCGTGCGCCGTGAGCACGAGAAGCCCCTTTTCGAGGCACTTCGTCGCCACCTCGGAAGCCTTTTTCTCCTTTAACGAGAGCCCGATCATAAACCCAAGCCCCGTCACTTCTTCCACGCCCCGAATTCTCGAAAGGTGCGTTTTCAGGTAAGCGCTCTTGCCCTGCACTTCGAGAAGAAGATTTTCATCCAGCCGTTCTAAAACGGAGACCGCACCTGCGCAGGCGATGGGGTTTCCCCCGAAGGTAGAGCCGTGCGTGCCCGGCGTCAGCGTCTCTGCCGTCTTATCGAAGAGGAGGCATGCGCCGAGCGGAAGTCCGCCCGCAAGCCCCTTTGCCGTCGTCATAATGTCGGGCGTCACGCCGTAATATTGGTGGGCGTATAGCCTTCCCGTCCTGCCGTTGCCCGTCTGCACTTCGTCCACGATGAGGAGAATGTCCCTCTCCTTGCAAAATCCGGCAAGAAGCTGGACGAACTCTCCGTCCAAAGCGTTGACGCCGCTCTCTCCCTGAATAAGCTCGACCATGACGGCGCAAGTCTTTTCCGTCACCGCCGAACGAATGCCCTTCATCGTGGGATCGGCATAGACGAATCCCTCCACGAACGGCCCGAAATAGCGGTGGAAACCCTCTTGCCCCGTCGCGGACAGCGTGGCGATCGTCCTGCCGTGAAAGCTCTTTTTCAGCGTGACGATTTCATATCTGCCCTCGCCGTACTTGTCGAAGGAATACTTCCTCGCGACCTTGATGGCGCACTCGTTTGCCTCCGCGCCGCTGTTGCCGAAAAAGACCTTCTTTGCGCCCGTGCGCTTTGTCAAAAGCTCTGCCAGGCGAATCTGCGGCAGCGTGTAATACAGGTTGCTCGCGTGCTGAATGGCGTTAAGCTGGCGAATCACCGCCTCCTTCCAAACCTCGTCGTTGACGCCGAAGGTATTGACGGCAATGCCGCTGCCGAAATCGATGTACTTTTTTCCCGCTTCGTCCGTAAGGGTGGCTCCCTTGCCCGAGACGAGCGCTACGGGGAATCTGCGATACGTCCCCGCGAGATAGGAGGCGTCCTCCTCCTTGATTGTCTGAAAATCCATAGCTTCTCCTAGAGCGTGTTCACACGATCCGAAAGATGCGCATTGAGCGTTCGTGTGATCACGCTCCAATACTTTCTAACTTGACATTGTATCGAAAAATGTCGTATTTGTCAAGCGAATGGGGTAAAAAAAGGGGCTGATTCTCCGTCAGCCTCCTAAAAACATGGTACCGCTCCCTTCGTCCGAAAGGAGTTCGATTAAAATGGAATGGGGAACGCGACCGTCTGTGATGAACACACGGTTGACGCCGCGGCGGATTGCCTCTTTGCAGCAATCGACCTTGGGAATCATCCCTCCCGAAATAATGCCCTGTTTGACGAGGGACTGAATGTCGGAGACGAACACCCGCTTGATGAGGCTGCTCTCGTCGTCTTTGTCCGCAAGCAGCCCTTTGATGTCCGTCATGAGAATGAGGCTTTCCGCCTGCAATTCTCCCGCAATGGAGGCTGCCGCCGTATCCGCGTTGACGTTGTAGACGTTTCCCTCCCGATCGCACCCAACCGTCGAAATGACGGGAATATACCCTTTTTCCAGAAGATCGGTAATAATGCGGGTGTCGATGCTCTCGATCTTTCCGACAAATCCGAGCTTTTCGTCCTGCTTGGAACAGACGAGCATATGTCCGTCCATGCCCGAAATGCCGACCGCCTTGCCCCCTGCCGTCTCGAGCTGATTGACGAGGGACTTGTTCACCTTGCCCGCAAGCACCATGCGGACGACTTCCGCCGTCTCCTTGTCCGTGTAGCGAAGTCCGTCGACGAACTTGGTGGGAATCTGAAGCCGCTTGAGCATTTCGGAAATTTCAGGGCCTCCGCCGTGAACAAGAACGACCTTGATACCGACCATGCGCAAAAGGACGAGATCGCGCATGACCTCGGCTTTGAGCGATTCGCTCGTCATGGCGTTTCCGCCGTACTTGATGACGAGAATTTTATTCTGATACTTTTGAATGTAGGGCATTGCCTCGACGAGGACTTCTGCCTGATCTCTCTTTTCCATAGCTTTAAGTGCGATAATCTCCGTTGATTTTGACGTATTCGTAGGTCAGGTCGCAGCCCCAGGCAGTCGCCTTGTGCGCGCCGTCGTGCAAATTGACGGCAATGACGACTTCGTCCTGTTTGAGCACCTTCGTCGCCTCCTCCTCGGAGAAGGGAACGCCCGCGCCGTCTTTGCAGACGAGCACTTTTCCCTCTTTGGAGAGGAAGCTTACCTCCACCTTGGCGACGTCCACGGGAACGCCCGCGTAGCCGATGGCGCAGAGCACCCTGCCCCAATTGGCGTCCGAGCCGAACATCGCCGCCTTGACGAGGGGAGAATTGATGACGGATTTTGCGACGACCTTGGCGATCTTGTGGCTCTTTGCCCCGACGACCTCGCAGGTCAACAGCTTGGTCGCCCCCTCGCCGTCCTTGGCGATCTTTCTGCAAAGATCGACGCAGACCACATGAAGGGCCTTTGCGAGCTTTTTATAATCGGCGTTGACCTTATCAATCGTCTCGTTTCCCGCAAGTCCGTTTGCCATGACGCACATGGTATCGTTAGTGGAAGTGTCCCTGTCCACGCTCACCATGTTGAGGGATTCCTTCACCTCGGCGGAGAGCATTTTTTGCAGCATAGAAGGCGAAATGGAAGCGTCCGTGCAGACGAACATGAGCATCGTCGCCATATTGGGACAGATCATGCCGACGCCCTTGCAGATTGCACCGATTTTAACTTCCTTGCCCCCGAGCGTGAACGCATAGGAAATCTCCTTGGGCACGGTGTCCGTCGTCATAATCGCCTCCGCCGCGCTGTGAGAACAGTTTCCGAGCCCTTTGACGAGTTCTTCCATGCTGCCCGCGATGGGCTCGATGGAAAGGGGCTGTCCGATGACGCCCGTAGACGCCACGACGACGTCCGTTTGCGCAATCCCCGTGTGCGCTTCGACGAGCGAACACATTTGCCGTGCGATCTCCACGCCGTTTGCGTTGCAGGTGTTGGCGTTACCGCTGTTGACGATGACCGCCTGCGCATAGCCGTCGGCGACGTTTTCCTTTGTCACGAGAATGGGCGCGCCCTTGACGAGGTTGGTCGTATAGACGCAAGCCGTCGCCGCCCGCTGTTCGCTCACGATCATGGCGAGGTCTTTTTTGATTTTATTCTTGCGGATGCCGCAATGCACGCCGTTTGCGGTAAATCCCTTGGGAGCGCAGACGCCCCCTTCGATCTGTTTAAATTGCATAAGTTAAACTCTCTTGTTTCTATTTTAAGTAAGCCGTTTCGGGAAGTCCGAGCATCAGATTCATGTTCTGCACCGCCGCACCCGAAGCGCCCTTGCCGAGGTTGTCAAAAAGGGAACAGAGGAGAATTTCCTCCTCGTTGCCGCCGACAAAGAGCTGCATTTGGTTCGTTCCCGCGAGCTTGTTGGCGGGAAGATAGGAAAGAGGTTCGTCCGTCACGGAGACAAAGGCAGACTCCCGATAGTAGTCCCGATAGAACGCCCTCAGCTCCTCTCCCGTCATCTTCTTTTTCATCAGATCGACAAAGACGGGAACGGAGCCGCACATGCCGCTGTAAAAATCGGCGACGATGGGATTGAAGATTGGCTTCCTGGTGAGATTGCAGACCTTCATCATTTCGGGGATGTGCTTATGGGAAAGGGTGAGTCCGTACTGCCTCGGTGAATCGAGGGCGACACTCCGCTCCGCCGATTCGTATTCGGCGATCATCTTCTTTCCGCCCCCCGAATAGCCCGTCACCGAATGACAGACAAAGGGATAGTCGGGCGGAAGAATTCCCTCTTTGATCAGGGGATAGACGAGGGCGATGAAGCCGCTCGCGTGACAGCCGGGATTGGCGACTAATCTCGAACGCATGATTTCTTCCCTCTGCTCTCTGCTGAGCTCGGGAAAGCCGTAAGTCCAGTCGGGATTTGTTCTGTGCGCCGTGGAGGCGTCGATGATTTTGGTATGCGGGTTTTCGACGAGCTTGACCGCCTCTCTTGCGGCGGCGTCAGGCAGGCACAAAAAGACGACGTCCGCCTCGTTCATGCACTCCTTTCGCGACTTCTCGTCCTTGCGAAGCTCTTCGGGCAAGAGAAGCAAAGAAAGATCGGAACGTGATTCCAACCGGTCGTAAATTTGCAGACCGGTTGTACCCTCTTTTCCGTCGATAAAGACGTAGTTCATATTACTTGATTTTCTTTGCTTCGAGCATCGCCTTGACCTTGATGGGAAGCCCGAACAGATTGATAAAGCCCTGCGAATCCATCTGGTTGTACGCACCCTCGTCCTCGCCGAAGGTCGCGATGTCCTCGCTGTAAAGGGAATAAGGAGAGGTGATGCCCGCGTTCATGATGTTGCCCTTGTAGATCTTGAGCTTGACGTCTCCCGTCACCGTCTCCTGCGTCTTTTCGACGAAGGCGTCGAGCGCCTCGCGGAGCGGGGTAAACCACTGACCGTCGTAGACCATTTCGCCGTACTTTAAGGCGATCATCTGCTTGTAGTGTTGCGTCGCTTTGTCCAAACAGATCATTTCCAAAAGCTCGTGCGCCTCGTATAAAATCGTGCCGCCGGGCGTCTCGTACACGCCGCGGGATTTCATGCCGACCAGCCTGTTTTCGACCATATCGCAAAGTCCCACGCCGTTCTTGCCGCCCACTTCGTTGAGCTTTTTCATGAGGGAGACGGAATCCATCTCTTTTCCGTCAATCGCAGTGGGAATTCCCTTTTCAAAGTGAATGGTGACGTACGTCGGCTCGTCGGGCGCCTTCCAAGGGGAAACGCCGAGCTCGCAGATCTTGTCGTAATCGGGCTCGTTGGCGGGATCTTCGAGGTCAAGTCCCTCGTGCGAGAGATGCCAGAGGTTTTTGTCCTTGGAATAGTTGGTTTCGCGCGTGATCTTCAAGGGAATGTTGTGCGCTTCGGCATAGTCGATTTCCTCGTCGCGGCTCTTGATGTTCCAGATTCTCCAGGGGGCGATGATCTTCATTTCGGGAGCGAACGCTTTAATGGTCAGCTCGAAGCGAACCTGATCGTTCCCCTTTCCCGTACAGCCGTGACAAATGGCGTCCGCACCCTCTGCCTTGGCGATTTCCACGATGCGCTT
>JAGATP010000001.1 GCA_017621155.1 Clostridia bacterium | reverse complement strand
GATTTGATTTCAGCCCAAATAAGCATGGTAGAATATTACGATCCGTTTAGGGAATGGCTGGAATCAAATCTGCCGAAGAAAGATAAAACAAGAAGGAAATAAAACGGCTTGCTTGTGTGCGGTAGGCGGTTTTGGAACGGTACTTAAGCACCGCGCCGGTATCAATGCCCTTTAGGGCAAACTAAAGCCCCCACTTTAGTGGGGGATAGTTACTTTGAAAGAATGAAAGCGCGTCGGAGCATTCCGACGCGCGATCTTTAATTCTTGTTTTGCAATTGGCGAATGGCGATGTTTTCCAACAATTCCCGATCAGGCTCTCCCGCTGGCAGCGCTTCTTCCGAGCCCTGCGCAGGGGAAAGGGGAATGTGCTCTTCCTTCGGCTCGACGGCTTTTTGCGGCTCGGGAGAAGTCAGGGTGACGTTGATCTGCTCGGAGACGTCGGCGGAGTTGTACGGTTCAACCCAAGCGCCGTCGAACATCGTGGGTTTGTCGATGTTGATCTGCTCCTCCCAATCCCCGCAGTAGCGGCAGTGATGGCGGAGGCGGTAAAAATACCGCACGGTGTAGCCCGTCTTTTCCACGTCGTTGTAGACGGACGCGACGAGCTGACCCTTCGCGTTTTCCACGGTAGAGGCGCGTTCCCGCTCTTTGTACTTGTATTCGTGCGATTCCCGCCCGATTTCGTCGGCGACGTAATAGGTCTTGCCGAAAAACCTGCCGCACTTGGGGCACCAGTGGTACGTCTGCGTCCTTCCCCACATCCAGACAAAGAGGATGTAGTTGAGAACGGTAAAGGCGAGAACGGCGACGAGGGTCACGTTTCGGACGATGGGGTGCTCTTTGTCGAGCAGCCAGAAGAAGTAGAGGAGCGCCGCGCCGATGGAAAGCACGGCGAACGTGCCGATTCCGAAGGCGGAAGTCGATTTTAAGCCGTATTTATCCGTTTTTCGGAACATACCGTGCGCATGCGTAGCATAGCGCATGAATCGCACGGAGGCGTACAGGAAGATTGCCCATACGATGGCAAGGGCAAGACAGAGAAGGACGAGCTGAAAATAGAACATGCTGCCCTCCAACGTGGCGATGAAGTTGCCGTAGAAATAGGCAATCGCGAAATATCCCGCCGTAAAGAGGAGATAAATCCAAAAAAACAAAATGACCATGACGGCTCCCATACGCATTCCCTCCTAAATAGGTGTAAATCCATTATAGCCTATTTGATCGCGTTTGTCAAGGCGGATTTGAAAGGGAAGGGGAATCTCCCTTTCGATTGGGTGAAATTACGGTGAAAGGAAGGCTAGGAGGACAGTTACAAATTAGAACAACCTTGGCGGCGTCTTTTTGTCGCTTTCGCAAATCAATCAAAAATTCGCTCGCCAAGGCGCAAAGCGGTTTTAACGAGGAGAATTTGAGAAGGAAACGAGGAGGAGCGCGCAGGCAATCCAAGGACGGATTGACAAGCGGTTTGACGAAGTTTAGGCGCAAATAATCGGTTAAAACTTGTTCAAATTTGTAACAGCTTGCTTAGCGGCGGTTTTCCGCGATGCGAAAGAGGAAGACGGCGAGAGGGGGGAGCAGAATCGCTCCTCCTAAAAGGAGGCAGACCGACCATACGGGCAGACCAAAGGTCAGATTGTTGATGAGAAAGCAGGACGCTATGAGCAAAAGTAAGGCAATTCCGCCCAAAATCATGAGCGCCTTCGGCAAATACCGCTCGAGGATCTTCGGCATCGTGGCAAGTCGGACGCGGTAATAGAGATACACGCCGACGGGAAGGGCAAGAAGGGCAGTCGCAGGCGCGGTGATATAGTAAAGATAATAGGTCTTTTCCCAGAAGAAAGAGAGAAGGGCAACGAAAAAGAACAGCGCGTAGACGGTGACGAAAAAGGCGTGCGCCGTGGAGCGGAGAATGTTTTTGGGCGGAAGAATGGGCTCTCCCCGCTCCGTCGGAGAGGTTTCCTTGTTTCGCTCTTCTTCGAAGAACTCCTCAAAGGTCATGTCGAAGCAGGAGAGCAGCTTGTTCAGCGAAAGCACGTCGGGGAGCGTCTTGTCCTGTTCCCAATTTAAAATGGTATTTTTCGAAACGCCGATCTCCTCCGCAAGGCGGGATTGCGACCAACCAAGCGCCTGACGGCATTCTTTGATTTTTGTTCCGATGCGTTCCATAGCTTCCTCCTTCCCTTCCATTATACCATAATTTCCCCGTTGAAACAACCAAACGGACGAAAAAAGAGGGGCATTTCAGACATGGTCAAAGGATTTGTGATGAAAAAAAGGGAAAGGTATCGGGGTTTGGGATGAGGAGCGCTTGCATTTTTTCCTCGCCGCTGATAAGATGGAAGAAAAAAGGCAGGAGGTCGAGATGATCGAATTACAGAAAATCTGCAAAACATACCAGGGAAAACAGATGGCGGTGGAGGCGCTCAAAGAGGTCTCCTTCACCCTTCCCGATCGGGGCATGGTGTTCCTCCTCGGAAAGTCAGGAAGCGGCAAGTCCACCCTTCTCAATTTATTGGGCGGGCTGGATTCGTTCGACAAAGGAGAGCTGTTCGTGGACGGGAAATCCATCAAGGAGTTCACGTCCGAGGAGGCGGACGGCTATCGCAACGGCTACGTCGGCTTCGTCTTTCAGGAGTACAACTTCGTCGAATCGTTTACGGTGGAAGAAAATCTCGCGCTCGCCGTTCGCTTGCAGGGCAGAACGCCGACGAAAGAGGAGATTTCTTCCGTGCTTACGAAACTCGGATTGGAAGGCTTGGAAAAGAGAAAGCCCTCTTCCCTTTCGGGCGGACAGCGTCAGCGCGTGACGATCGCGCGCGCCCTCTTAAAGAAAGCGAAAATTCTCCTCGCCGACGAGCCGACGGGCGCGCTCGACAGCGAAACGGGAAGACAGATTTTCGAGGTCTTAAAGGACTTTTCGCGGGAAAATCTCGTCGTCGTGGTCTCTCACGATCGGGAGTTTGCCAAAAAATACGCCGATCGGATCATCGAGCTGAGAGACGGAAGAGTGGTTTCGGACAACGGGAAGGAAGAGGTTACGGGGGAGCGGGAATTTGCCCTCAAAAAGGCGAAACTTCCCCTCCTCGAGGCGGTGAAAATCGGCTTCGGATCTTGTCGGCTCAAGCCCGTCCGCACCGTCTTTTCCGTGCTCCTCTCCGCGTTTGCCTTCCTGTTGTTCTGCTTTTCCAGCTCCCTCCTCTTTTACAATCCCCGCTCTACCGTTCTGGATATTGTCCGTGAGGACGGAAAGGAACGGGAAATTCTGCGCCTTTGCGGGGTGGAATGCTCTTTTGACGATCCGTCTTATTTCAATCATTTGAGGCGTTTGGACGAGGAGACGCTGACCGAGTTTTCGAAAATCGGAACCTGTCGCGGGGTGATGACGCTGAACAAAAACGACCCTATGAACGTTCGGCCGACTTCTTCGGCGCGTGCAGAGGAAGCCTTTCCCCGCTATACGAATACGATGAACGGCTGTCTCGATCTTCAGGGCTTTGTCGATTTGCGGGGGACGAGCGCTTCCATCGTGGCGGGCAGAGCGCCCGAGACGGCGAACGAAATCGCCCTCTCCACCTATTGGTTCAAGCTTTTTTTTGCCAACGGCTATGAGCTCTTGTCGGAAGAGGGCTACTCCTTAGAGACGGTGCAGATAGACGATTACGCCGATCTGATCGGCAAAGAACTTCGCTTTTATGCGATGAAGTCGGATGGGCTCGTTCGTCTTCCGATGACGGTCACGGGAATTTTCTCTTCCAACGACTTTTACGGCACGTTCTGTCAGGAGCATCCCGAAGAGGAGAAAAGGGAGCTGGACAGCCTTCTCAGAAGCCGCTATATGAGCAGCTACGAGTCCTTTGCCTGGGTGTCGGACGCCTTTCGGGCGCACGCTTCGACGACCGAGAGTAACGGCAGCTCGTTTTTGCCGCAGGGCAAGGGCGTCTATTCCTTCCTCGTCTGCCCTGCCGAACAAGCGGAGAAGCTGCTTGACAAAATCGTCTTTCCTTCGACGAGAGATTTTGGTGCAAAGGGCTGGATGGGAGATTTCGGCGTCATGCTCTACGTTCCCTCTTACGATGAAATTGAAGGGGTGTTCTCCCTCATGCGTTCCATCGATTTGCAATTCGGACTGTTCTTCGGCGCGTCCGTGGTATTCGCCCTGTTTGCCTCTCTGCTCCTTGCGAGCTTGATTTCCGCTTCCATGGATCGGCGGGCGAAAGACCTTGCGATCTTGCGCGCACTCGGCGCGAGGCGAACGGATATTTTCACGATTTTCCTCGTAGAGGGCTTGTTCGTGGCGGGCATTTCCGCCCTGATCGCCCTCGGCGTAATGGCGATTCTCAGCGCGCTTGCCAACGGATACGTCAAGGCGACTTTAGCGGGGCTCGGAATCTTTTACCTCTATCCGCAGTCGGTGCTGCTCACGATCGTAATCGCCTTCCTCGTCGCCGTGCTGTCCACGCATTTCCCCGTCAAGAAAAAGACGAAGCGTTCGCCCGCTTTGCTTTTGCGGGCGGAGTGAGGAATTTTCGGCGGGGCTTGAGTGAGGGAAACGCTTTGCGCGTTCGGGCGGCGGAAGCATTCCGCCGCCCGTATTTTTGCGCTTTTTCCCGTAGGGAGAAGCCCGTTTCTTGACAAAAAAATTCCAAAGAGGTATACTAGAGCGTGTGAGCACGATCTAAAAACAAAAAACAGGAGAATGGGCATGGTGAAAGTCAAGGATTTACCCTATCGCCGTTATACGGTGGAGGAGGCAAAGGAACAGTTTGCATTGTTTGAGAAGGCAGCGAAGGAGGCGACTTGTGCGGACGACGTCGTCAAGGCGCGGGAGGCGTACATTCGTCCCCTCGTTTCGCATTACTGTACCGCCGCGTCTTTGAGCGAAAATCGCTACAATCTGAACACGGCAGACGAATTTTACAGCGCGGAGAAGGAGTACTACAACGGGGCAAACCCGCATTTTTCTGTCCTTCTCAACCAATACAATGAAATGATGCTCTCTTCCCCCTTCCGAAAGGAGTTGGAGGAGAAAATCAATCCGCTCGTCTTTTTGAATTGCGAAGTCGCCAAAAAGGCGCACAGCGAGCAGACGGTCGTTGACGAGCAGGAGGAGAACGCCATCGTCACCGAATACTCCAGGCTCATGTCCTCCCTCGTGTGCGAGTGGAGGGGAGAGGAAGTCCCCCTTTCCGTCGTGCGGGGGTACTTGGAGGACGCCGATCGGGCAGTGAGAAAGTCCGCCGCCGAGAGCATCGGCAGGGGACTTCAAAAACACGCAAAAGAGTTGGACGATATTTACGATCGCCTCGTCCACGTCCGCGACCGCATCGCAAAGAAGATGGGGTACAAGAATTTCACCGAGCTCGGGTATTACCGCATGGGCAGAACGGGCTACAATCGGGAGATGGTGGAAACCTTCCGCAAGAACGTCGTCTCCGACCTCGTTCCCGTCATTGCGGGGATGAAGGAAGCGATCAAAGAGAAAATGGGCTGGGAGAAAGTCGCCTTTTACGACAACGACGTGTACGGCACGGCTTCGACGGAGCGCACCATCTCCGTGGAAGAGGTGTTCCAAAACGCGCAGGTGATGTACGACGAGATGAATCCCGAAATCGGCGAATTCATGCGCTACATGCAGGAGACGGAGGCGTTCGACGTACTTGCCCGCAAGCACAAGTGGGGCGGCGGCTACTGCACGGAGTTCTCCGACTTCAAGCAGATCTTTATCCTCGCCAATTTCAACGGCTCGAGCGGGGACATCGACGTGACGACGCACGAATTCGGTCACGCCTTTGCCATGAATCAGGTCTATCAAGGGGGAGATTGGGAGCTCTCCATCGGCGGCATGGAGACGGCGGAGTGCCACTCCATGAGCATGGAATTTCTCGCATGGCCCTGGATGCACCTCTTTTTCGGAGAAAATGCCGACGCCTATCGCTATAAGCACCTCGCGTCGTCCTTAAGCTTCATCCCCTACGGCTGTATCGTGGACGAATTTCAGCACATCGTCTACGACAATCCCGATCTGACGCCTTCTGAGCGCAAACAGGTCTATCTCGACCTCGAAAAGAAGTATCGGCCGTACCTCACGACGGAGGGTATTCCCTACCTCGAAGAGGGAACGCGCTGGCAGTATCAGATGCACATTTTCGAAACGCCCTTCTACTACATCGATTATTGCCTCGCGCAGACGGTTGCGCTCGGCTTCTTGGCGCTCTCGCAGAGGAACTATTCGCTCGCGCTCGAAAAGTACATCGAATTTTGCAGGACGGGCGGACAGAAGCCGTTTGCAGAGCTGGTCAAGTGCGCAGGCATTGCCTATCCCTTCGGGGACGGCGCGTTGAAGGAGATTGCCGACGCCGTCACGGAGATTTTGAACAAGCTGCAATGAACTTTCGGGGCGAGGAATTGCAATCCGCTTTTTGACGCATACTAAAAGCGGAGGAAAGTATGGGAGAACTTAGCGTACTCTTATTTTGCATTTACCTTACCCCCGTGCTCATCGCAGTTTGCGGGCTCGTATTTCTCAGGAAAATCATGCACCGATGAGGGACTCCCGAAACAGTCGTTTCGGGAGTTTTTTTAAAAAAAGGCATCCGCTTATGCCTTCGGCGAGCGGATGCCCTTTCATCGGCGAAATCGCAAAATGTTAAATGTGTGCCCGTTAAAAGAAAGGTTGTGCCAATTTTGGCAGCCGTTGTTGACATCTTTGCGGGAATCGTTTATAATCGGAACTATAAGAAAAAAGCGGGAATTTCAAATGATAAAGATTGCTTTGGTGGAAGATGAAAAAAATTGGGCGGAGACGTTTGAAGCGTATGTCCGCAGGTTTTCACTTGAAAACAAGATGGCGATGAAGTTAGAATGCTTTTCGGACGCGCGCAGTTTTTTGGAGGAGAGCGGGAGCGGATTTGACGCTGTATTTATGGACATAGGGCTTCCCGGCGTAAACGGGATGGATGCGGCGAAAAAGCTGCGTGCGAAGGACAAGAACATAGCGATTGTCTTTGTTACCAACATGGTGCAGTTCGCTTTAAACGGCTATGAAGTGGATGCGCTCGATTATATCGTCAAGCCCGTTCCGTACTTTGCTTTTTCCGTAAAGATGAGGCGGGTTGTGGAGCGCATCTCCTCCCGAAAGGAGACGACGCTTTGGATCAAAACGGATAGCGGAATGCAGGGCATTTCGTCGGCAGAATTGATGTATGTGGAAATTATCAGGCATTATGCCATCTACCATACGCTTCAAGGAAATTACAAGGCGCGCGCGGTCATTAAGAACATCGAAGCCTCTTTGGCGGATTATGATTTCGTGCGCTGTAATCACTGTTATCTCGTCAATCTGAAATACGTAAAGGGGATCAACGGATATACGGTCAACGTGGGCGGAGAAGAACTTTTGATCAGCCATCCGCGGAGAAAGGACTTTGTTCGATCGCTCAATGATTATTTGGGGAGGGGCAGTCATGTTTGAATCGACGCTTTTATTTTGGTATAAGCCCATTTTTATGGCGGAGCTGTTGATTGCCGAGTGGATGTATACGTTTTGTCTCAAGAGACGGAAATACTACCTCTTACGCTATTTTATCTCCGTCGTCGTCTGTTTTTCCGTCGCATTTTTGTTTCCCGTGCCTTGGTTCAACGCGCTTTACAGCTCTTTTATGTTCTTTGTCATGTTCATCGTCACGGTATTTACGATGCGGTTTTGCTATGCGGAGGCTTGGAGCAATATCGTATTCTGCGCGTTGGCGGCTTATGTAACCAGGCATATCGCTTATACGCTGTACGATTTGATTCTCATGACGGCGGGGATAAACGAAGGATTGATGATCGGAATATACGGCGGTTCTTCCTATTTCCGCTTTAATGTGGTGACTGCCGTCGTATACGTCAACTGTTACTTTTTGACGTATTGGATTTTGCTCATTCTGTTGGGCTCTCGGCTGCGAAATTACGAGGGGCTCGTCCTGAAAAATCTTTCCTTTCTCGTTTTGGCGACCTTCATCATCTTTATCGATATTGTGTTAAACGCCTTTGTCGTCTATTATAGCTATGTTTCGTTCGATCGGGCGTATCTTATTTTTCTCTATCTCTATAACCTTGTTTGCTCTCTGCTTGCGTTTATCATTCAATTCGGAATGGTAAGCCGCAAAGCGCTGGAGGAAAAACTCAATATCGTCAGTTGCCTTTGGAATAAGGACAGGGAGCAATATGCGTTGGCAAAGGAAAATGCCGATCGGGTGAATATGCTGTGCCACGATCTGAAGTACAGATTGCGTTGCCTCGACCGAAACGAAAAGTCTTTTGACAAAGAGGAACTCGCCCGCATGGAAGAGGTGATTTCCGCTTATGATGCGAAAATAAGGACGGGGAACGATGCGCTCGACGTGATATTGACGGAGAAGAGCCTCTTGTGTCGCAGTGAAAAAATACGGTTTACCTGTATGGCGGACGGCGCGGCGCTGAATTTTATGGAAGACGCGGATATTTATGCGCTGTTCGGAAATGCGGTCGACAATGCAATCGAGGCGTCGGTGCGTGTGGAAGATCCCGAAAAGAGAATCATCGGCATTGTCGCAAAGAAAGCGGAGCGCTTTTTGTCTGTCAGCATCTACAACTATTTCGAGGCGGAACTTACTTTTTGCAACGGTCTGCCGATTACGACGAAAAAAGACCGTGAAGTTCACGGCTACGGGATGCGAAGCATTGCCCTGATCGTCGAAAAGTACGGCGGAGATCTGTCTGTCTCGACCAAGGACGGGATTTTTTATTTGAATCTGTTATTTCATGGGCCTAACCGGAGCATTCCAAATCCAAACTCTCCTTCGCGGCGACTTTAGCGCGCTTAACGCAGTATAAGCCAAAATTTATCCTTAAAATAAAGTTTGAGTTCGGAAGGTTCCGGTTAAGTAAGGGTGTGCCGAATGAAGTTAAGTTCGTGCCCGGCATATTGACTTTTTCTATTCTTGCATTTATACTGTGCTCGAATCCGAAAACAGGGTTCGAAAAAAGAAAGAAGGAGAAAAAATATGGCAAAAATGTCAAGCTTCAAATTCAGGGTGATCGTGATCCCGGTGGTTGCGTTTTTTGCGGTTGTGGTGCTGGTTGCAACCATACTCGCAAATGTCTACTCTTCCAGTCTCGATTGGTATCTCGGTCGCGGAGAGAAGCACATCGTCGAAGTATCGGACGTAAAACGAGAAGACACCGAATTTTACGAGAACAAATACGAAAACTCCTACGATGCGTTGCTCGCTTCGGCGGATATGTCGGGGCGAATCGGAGATGAGGGCGAGGTTCTTCTAAAAAACAGAAAGGGCACGCTTCCCCTTGCGAAGAATGCGTCCGTCACGCCGCTCGGGTATGGATACGTCGATCCGGTTTACGGCGGCACGGGTTCGGGAAAGGTGGATGCTTCCAAGGATTACGTCGTGACGGCGGAAGAGGCTTTGAACGAATATTTTAAAGTCAATCAGGCAGTCGAAAACAAAATGAAGCGTTCTTCCGCTGTGAAGTTGTCGGGAAAAACCGTACAGGGACAAGACATCGAAGGGTACAGAGGCGCCGATCAACGCATTTACAATTTTCCGACGAGCATTTACGAGGGGTTGGAAGACTCCTGTAAGGGAACGGCGGGAATTGTATTCATCAGCCGAAAGGGCGGAGAAGGCAACGATTTATTCAGCGATTATGAAAACGGCTATTACGATGGCACGAGACATTTCCTCGCTTTGACCGAAGACGAAAAAGAGACGTTGGCATTTTCGAAAAAATTCTGCGATAAGACAATCGTCATCATCAACTCGCCCTCTCCCATGGAATTGAGCGAATTGAGAGACGATGACGGAATCGGTGCGATCTTGTGGATCGGCAGCGCGGGCGCGAGAGGAATGGATGCAATGGGACGGATTCTTTCCGGGCAAGTCAATCCGTCCGGAAAAACGGTGGATATATGGACTGCCGATATGGTGAGCGATCCCGTTTTCGTGAATTATGCCGCCGATGATTCGACGTATCTCAATCTCGATCTGACCGGAAAGCCGACGAACTTCGTCAATCGGTTTATCGAATACGAAGAGGGCATTTATTCCGGGTATCGGTATTATGAAACCAGAGCCGCGGTGGACGGCAGATTCAATGTATTCGGAAAAAAAGCCGGTTACGATGACGCAGTCGTCTATCCGTTCGGCTTCGGACTCAACTTCGAGGACGACAAAATAACGCAGACCTTGGAAAGCGTCAGTTATTCTCAAGGGGAAATTACGGTAAAGGGCAAAATAGAAAACGCTTCTTCTTACGACGTGAAGGAAGTGGTGCAAATTTACTACGGTTCTCCCTATCACGATTCCAGCAGAATCGAAAAATCCGAAAAGACGCTTGTCGCCTTCGATAAAATTGAAGTGCAGGCGGGAAAGAGCGCAGCGTTTTCGATCGCCTTTGCCGAAGAAGAACTTGCTTCTTACGATTACAGGGGTTATTATACGGACGGAGCCGGCTCTTACGTCCTCGAGAGCGGCGACTATCCCATTTATTTGGGCAAGGATTCCCACAGCGATTGGGGAAGCGAAACAATTCATGTTGCCACGCCCCTTGTCTATGCAGACTTCGCTTCCAAGGGAGGGAAAGCGGTCGGCAAACGCTCTACCGATTTGACCGTAGCGCATAACCTCTTTGACAACATCAACGAATACGTCGAGAGCGATACGATGACGGTGATGTCGCGTTCGGATTTTGAGGGAACGGCGCCTACCGCTCCCGTGTCGAAAAACGCTACACAGGCGATCATCAAGGACGTCAGCGGATATGACGTGAATACCGATCCGATCTCGGGCGATTGCGAGGGGAGCTTGCTCTATCGGGCGGAAGATCCCGTTTCCAAGGCGAAAAACGGCGTTGTCTTAAGCTCTCTGCGCGGATTGGAGTATGACGATCCCCTTTGGGAGGATCTGCTCGACAATATCGATTACGGCAGCGAAGAGCTTTCCGGGCTCTTGTCTTACGGGGCTTACCGCACCGGAGGGCTGAAGGAGATTGAAAAAGCGCTTACCGCGGACAGAGACGGCCCTGTAGGGCTTACGGCGGGCGGTTCGAACGCGCTTGTCGCCTCCACGTGGATGAGTACTCCCATCGTGGCGGCAACCTGGAATGTCGAGCTTGCCTATCAGATGGGCGCCTGCATTGGACAGGAAGCATTGAATCACGATGTGCACGGTTGGTATGCGCCTGCCGTCAACCTTCATCGCTCTCCCTTCGGCGGCAGAAATTTCGAATACTTCTCCGAAGATCCGCTCATTTCCGGAAAAATGGGTGCGGGGATTGTTTCGGGAGCACAGCAAAACGGGCTCTATACTTACGTCAAGCACTTTGCCCTGAACGAGCAGGAGACCAATCGAATTACCAGCTCAACGTGGGTCGATGAACAGACCATGCGCGAATTGTATTTCAAGGCGTTTGAAATCTGCGTCAAGGAATCCGAGTATGAGCTCAAATATTATGACGGCGAGAGCCGCTCTCAAAAGACCGTCGTCAGAAAGGCATGCACTGCCTTGATGACGGGCATGAACAGCATCGGCTCCGAATTTTGCGGAAACAGCTATGCGCTTTGCACCGAACTGCTGCGCGGAGAATGGGGATTTGTCGGCATGGTCGTGACGGATATGGCTTTGCCCAATGCCTATAAATCTCTGGAAGAAGCTTACAGAATCGGCAACGACGTATGGATGTATCTGTTCCAGACGAAGATGGATTTTGCGACGCCGACTGCGAAGTGGGCTGCGAGAAATGCCGTCCATAACATCTGCTATACCATCGTCAACAGCGGAACGTACAACTTTACCGCACCCGGATCGTATACCTACTACGATATGTCGCCTTGGGCAATCGGACTCATTGTGGCAAATGGAGTCATCTGGCTCGCCGTTGCAGGAGTGCTGATCGGTCTTTGGTATTCGATGCGCAAAGGAAAAAAGGAGATTGAATAAGCCCTTTTGGGTCGGTCATGGATGGTTCAAAGAAAAAATGATCGGAAAAGCCTCCGGTTTTTTCGGAAAGAGAGATTGTTTTCTCGTAAATAGGGGCGGGCGCAAAAATGCGCCCGCCCTGTTTGATGTATTTACAGTGATTCCGCCTTCGCCCGTTCGACGATGACGTCGAGAAGGGACAAAAGCTCGTCCTTGCCCGCTCCCGTCTGAGAGGAGAAGGGGAGGATGTTTCCCTCTCCGAGCTTGAGTCCCGCGGCGACAATTCGCACGGCGGCTTTCTGTTGCGCCCGCGAGAGCTTGTCCGACTTGGTGGCAATCGCCGAAAAGGGAATGGTGTGAAAGTGCAGATATTCCGTCATCTGCCGATCAAGTTCGCCCGGCTCGTGGCGGATGTCCACGAGCAGGAACACGTGGGAAATGCTTTCCTTGTCGGCAAAGAAGTCGTCCAAGGTCTTTGTCCACTTGTCCTTTTCCGCCTTGGAAACTTTGGCATAGCCGTAGCCGGGTAGGTCGGCGAGGATAAATTCCCCGAAGTCAAAATAGTTGACCAGTCGCGTCCTTCCGGGGGCGGCAGAGGTCTTGGCGAGCTTGTTTTGTCCTGCCAGCCTGTTGATGAGGGAGCTTTTCCCCACGTTCGACTTTCCGCAGACGGCGATCTTCGGCTTGTTCGGCTCGATGAACTGTCGCTTGCTCGCGGCGGAGGTGATAAAGGTTGCGTTTTTGATGATCATAATCCGATGAGTGCGTTCTGAAAGACCGTCGAAACGTCCGAGGCGAAGATGAAGTTCAAGTCTCCTCTGACCGATTCGGGAATTTCCGTCACGTCCTTTTTATTTTCTTCCGGTACGATGATGTTGGAGATGCCGATTCTGCGTGCGGCGAGCGACTTTTCCTTGAGTCCGCCGATGGGAAGCACCTTTCCCCGCAGGGTGATTTCGCCCGTCATGGCAATGTCCTTGCGGACGGCTTTTCCCGTAAAGGCGGAGAGAATGGCGGTTGCCATCGTGATGCCCGCGCTCGGCCCGTCCTTGGGGGTCGCTCCTTCGGGAACGTGAATGTGAACGTCCGTTTTATCGAAGACGTCGGGGTCGATCTGATAGTGCTCGGCGTTGGAGCGGATATAGCTGATGGCGGCTTGTGCGGACTCCTTCATGACGTCGCCGAGCCTTCCCGTCAGCAGAATGTTGCCGTGTCCCTTGACGGTGGAAACCTCGATGGTGAGCGTCGTTCCGCCGACGGCTGTCCAGGCAAGCCCCGTCGCCGCGCCCACTTCGTCCTCTTCTCTTCCCGCGTCGGGCAGGAAGCGCCGGACGCCGAGAAGCTCCTCGACCGTCTTTTTATCGACGCGTACCTGTTCCATTTCGGGGCGCTTTGCGTACTGCACGGCGATCTTTCTGCAAACAGAGCCGATCTGCCGTTCGAGATTTCGCACGCCCGCCTCCATGGTGTAGCCCTCGATGATGGTATCGAGCGCTCCGTCTGTGAAGGAAATTTTATCTTCGGGGAGACCGACTTCCTTTCTCTTCTTGGGTACGAGATAGCGCTTTGCAATCTCTCTCTTTTCCTCCAAGGTATAGCCCGTTAGCTCGATCGTCTCCATTCTGTCGAGTAAGGGAGCGGGAATGGTATCGAGGGAATTTGCGGTCGTAATGAAGAGTACCTTGCTTAAATCGTAGGGGGCTTCGAGGTATCTGTCGCGGAAAGTGGCGTTTTGTTCGGGGTCGAGCACCTCCAAAAGGGCGGAGGCGGGGTCTCCGTGAATGTCCGTGGACACCTTGTCGATTTCGTCGAGCAAAAAGACGGGGTTAATCGAGCCTGCGTTTTTCAGCCCGTAGAGGATTCGCCCCGGAATCGCCCCCACGTACGTCTTTCGATGCCCTCGGATCTCCGCTTCGTCCCGAACGCCGCCGAGGCTTATGCGGACGAATTTCCGTCCCAAAGCCCTTGCAACCGACCGTGCGATCGAGGTCTTGCCCACGCCGGGAGGGCCGACCAGGCACAAGATAGGCGCTTTTAAGCTCTTCGTGAGCTTTAACACGGCGAGGTATTCGGTGATGCGCTCCTTGATTTTTTCGAGTCCGTAATGGTCTTCGTTCAAAATCGCCTCCGCGTCGGCAAGGCTCTCGGTGTCCTTTGTTTCCTCCGTCCAGGGAAGGTCGATGATCCAATCGATGTAGCCCCTGAGTACGTTGTAATCGGGGGTGGAGGAGGGCATTTTGCTCATGCGCGTCAATTCGGCAAGCACTTTTTCCTCCGTCTCCTTGGGGAGTTTTTTGGCAAGAATTTTCTCGCGGAGCTTGTCCGTCTCCGAAACGTCGTCTCCAAGCTCGGAGTGAATGGCTTTCAGCTGTTCGCGCAGAAAATATTCCTTTTGGTTTTTGTCGATGTTTTGGCGCACCGTGTTGGCAATGGATTTTTCGATTTTTGCGATTTCAAGCTCGTCGTTGAGGCACTTTTCAAACAGGCGCAGGCGGGAGGGAAGATACTCCTCCTCCAAAAGCTCCTGCTTGACGTCCTCGCGGATGCGAAGGTTGGATGCGGCGACGTTGATCAAGGCGTCGGGATCGGTGCACGATTCCAACACGGCAATCACGTCCTTGGGGAACTTCGATTCGGTGATCTGAATTTCCCGAATCATGTCCCTGGCGGTGCGGAAGTACGCCTCCTCCAAGGTATCGTCGCCGTGTTCGGTGACGATTTCATCGACCACGGCGGTATAGGCGGAGCCGTCCAGTCGATAGCCCCTTGCCCGAGCGCGGTACAGTCCGTTCACGATGAGGCGGACGGAAGCGTTGGGAAGGGTGGTAATTTGTTTGATTTTGACCACGGTGCCGACCATGAAGAGGTCGGACTCCTTGATATCGATAAGGGATGTATCTTTTTGGCGCACGACAAAGGCGAGCATATCGCTTGCTCCTGCGCGGCGAATGGCGTTTAAGGTAATGGAACGTCCGGCGTCAAGGGTCAAGGCGGAGTCGGGAAAAACCGTCTTTCCGCGCATGGCGATGACCGGCAACAGGTTGGTTCTGATTTCCTGCATGAGCCTACCTCCTTTTTGGGATACTTTCTATTATAATATACCCCTGTTTCTCACAATCCAAACGGAAAGCGCAAAAATACTTTTTGCGTTTTTTGTTCAATATCGTTTGACTAATCAAAAATAGTTTGCTATAATTGCATTGTTAAAGTTAAATTTGCAATGGACAACCCATTGTGCATGGAGGATTTTATTATGGCAGTAAAAGTTGCAATCAATGGTTTCGGCCGTATCGGTCGTCTCGCATTCAGACAGATGTTCGACGCTGAAGGCTACGAAGTAGTGGCCATCAACGATTTGACCAGCCCCAAGATGCTCGCTCATCTTCTCAAGTACGATTCCGCACAGGGTAAGTACAAGTATGCGGATTGCGTTTCTGCTTCCGACGAAGACGGCACCATCACCGTAAACGGCAAGACCATCAAAATTTATTCCGAAAAAGACGCAGCCAACCTTCCTTGGGGAGCGCTCGGCGTAGACGTCGTTTTGGAGTGCACCGGATTCTACACCTCTAAGGCAAAGGCTTCCGCTCACATTCAGGCAGGCGCAAAGAAGTGCGTTATCTCCGCTCCCGCAGGCAACGACCTTCCCACCGTCGTCTTCAGCGTCAACGAGAAGACCCTTACCAAGGAAGACACCGTGATCTCCGCTGCTTCCTGCACGACCAACTGCCTTGCTCCCATGGCTGATACCCTCAACAAGCTCTGCAAGATCAAGAAGGGCTATATGACCACCATTCACGCATACACCGGCGACCAGATGGTTCTCGACGGCCCTCATAGAAAGGGCGACCTCCGCCGTGCAAGAGCTGCTGCCGTGAACATCGTTCCCAACAGCACCGGCGCTGCAAAGGCAATCGGACTCGTTATCCCCGAACTCAACGGCGTTCTCGACGGATGCGCACAGCGCGTTCCCGTTCCCACCGGCTCCTTGACCCAGCTCATCGCAGTCTGCGAAGGCGAAGTTGACGCAAAGGCTGTCAACGCAGCGATGAAGGCAGCTGCTTCCGCTTCCTTCGGCTACACCGAGGAGCAGATCGTCTCTTCCGACATCGTCGGTATGACCTACGGCTCTCTGTTCGATGCAACCCAGACCAAGTGCATGGCAATGGGCGATGGCACGACGCTCGTCAAGGTCGTTTCCTGGTACGACAACGAGAACTCCTACACCAGCCAGATGGTTCGTACCATCAAATACTTCGCAGAAGTTTAATCAAAGCGAAAATCCAAAGAGCATTCCGCAAGGAGTGCTCTTTTTTTGCGAAAAAAATTTCGGACAAAATGCAAAATACCCCTTGACAAATTCGGAAGAAGGGTGTATACTATTATTGATACTAAATATCGAAAAAGGAGAAACGCCATGACTTATCAATGCAAAGTGTGCGGGCAAGTGTTTACGGTGAATGGAAACGAGGAGGCAGTTTGCCCCAAGTGTAAGCAGATGGGGGATCGGCTCGTCGCCCTTTCCAACAAATATGCGGGAACGCAGACGGAAAAGAACTTGGAAGCGGCTTTTTCGGGAGAGTCTCAGGCGAGGAACAAATACACCTTCTTCGCTTCGAAGGCAAAGAAGGAGGGGTTCGAGCAGATCGCCGCGCTCTTTTTAAAGACGGCTGACAACGAAAAGGAACATGCAAAATTGTGGCTCAAAGAGCTGGAGGGGATCGGAAGCACGGCGGAAAACCTGCTTGCGGCAGCCGAAGGCGAAAATTATGAGTGGACGGACATGTACGAGGGGTTTGCCAAGACCGCCGAGGAAGAGGGCTTTTCCGATCTCGCAAGGAAATTCCGCCTGGTTGCCGCCATCGAAAAGCACCATGAGGAGAGGTATCGCGCACTGCTGAAGAACGTGGAAATGGCGGAAGTGTTCCAGAAGAGCGAAGTCAAGGTGTGGGAGTGCAGAAATTGCGGGCACATCGTGGTCGGCACGAAAGCGCCCGAAATTTGTCCCACTTGCGCGCATCCGCAGTCCTATTTCGAAATCCACGAAGAGAACTATTGATGGGGAGAGGGGCGTAAGCTCTTGTCTCTGTCCCGATTTGAATCAAACCAAAAACAGCAAGCGAGGCAAAATGCCTCGCTTGTTTTTTAAAGAAGCGGAAGGAATGATTTCATTATCATTTTAACACAGTTTTCGGTATTTGTCAATAGAGTAAGACCGTAGGACTTAAATGCCCTACGGTCTTACGATTCTTTTGAACGGAACGATTAGGATAAGGAGATTGCCAAAATGGCAATCTCGCCTACCCGAAAAGAACATGCCCTGAAACGTATAAATTTAACGAATGCATTTATTAATGTTCGTATACTCTGTAAAACACCCTAATTAGTGCTTTATTTGGTATTTTAAAATTCTATACTTTCCCAAGCTTTTCTACCTTTTGCTGTTAAAGAGTAAGGATATTCATAATGTTCATTTTGCCAACTAAAATTCATAGTAATATATCCTTCTTCAACCATTTCTGCCAATAATCTTTTAATTTCAGAATGAGATATTTTAATCTCACAAAATTCAAAATATTCTACAATCTGAGTAAAGCATTCATCGTCATTAATTAAACAATCTAAAACGCATTCCTTGTTTGTCATGTCAACCTCTTATTAAATCCACGGATGAATATGTGGTCCATGGATAAAAATCCCGTTTCTTATAATTTCATGAATACCAAGGTGAGAACCCGTCCATCTATTTATATAGTTAATATATTTTGAAATTCCACCCTTGTATTTACGTCCTGTAGCATTAGAGATTTTTTGTTTAATAATTTTCCATCGACCTGGATGATTCCTCAAACTACTCATCTTAGCTGTTTCAGAACTCATACTACCGATGCTTCCTAATACCCCACACGAGATTGTTCCAATTGTAGCAATTGCTGCAGTAGTTAACATTAAGCCATTGTACAATTCTTCACTCATGCCTGCATCTAACATCCAGTTGTTGCCTGTAATAGCCTCTTGATATTCGGCAGATGCAAATAAACCGGTTCCCACTCCCGCAATCGTTGTTACGCCACCAATTATTCCTAAATAGGTCGCGCCGCCAATTCCTGCGGCAATCGCCATACCTCCGGAAATAAGTGCCGGAACAGCTACCATGGTTAAGCCTATCGCCGTTAAAGTATTATTATCGGAAGCTACTCCTCCAACGGTTAATGCCATTCCTACAAGTGCCGTAATTCCTAAAATGAATGCAAGAATCGGAAAATGTCCCGTAGGGTCTGCATACATCACAGGATTGTTCATGCAATAGGAATAGAGGTTACAACCGTTGAGGGCTTCGGGATCAAGATAGCTCACGTCGTCCGCATTGACAAATCTTCCGATTTCGGGATCGTAATAGCGGGTCATCAGGTAGTAAAGCCCCGTCTCGCGGTCAAGATAGTAGCCACGGTAACGGAAGGGATTGAGTGCACCGATTCCTGCCGCGTCAAAGCTGATCGTGCAGTTTCCCCATGCGTCATAGGTATACATCGCGTGCAAGTCTGTTCCGCAATGGACGCTTAGGATGTCTCCCTGTGCATTCTTGCGGTAGTAGTATTGATACCCGTCGTAGAGAAACCCG
>JAGATP010000011.1 GCA_017621155.1 Clostridia bacterium | reverse complement strand
CTTGCCACTCTATTTAAAAGTCCCAAATCGGATAAAAGGGTCATCGCAAACAGGAAGGGGAACATCGAGTGCAGCACGCTGACCGCCCACAGGGACACCCCTTCCGAAAATGCCGCAAGATAGCGCGGCGGATTGAGAAAAAAACAGACGAGAAAAAAGAGGAGCAAGCCTCCCACCAAACACTTGGACACGCGGTTCATACCCTAGCTTATGCGCGACAGAGGCGCGCTAACCCAACAAAAACCATGGATTTATTCGATTTTAACCACAACGAAGAAAAGGCGAAGCCGCTTGCGGAGCGAATGCGGGCAAACACCCTGGACGAGTTCATCGGACAAAAGCACATCGTCGCCAAAAATTCCCTTTTGAGGCGGGCGATTTCCTTGGACAAGCTCGGCAGCTGCATCTTCTGGGGCCCTCCCGGGTGTGGCAAGACGACGCTCGCCAACGTCATCGCCCTCTCCACGAACGGGGAGTTTACCAAGCTCAACGCCGTACAGGCGGGGGTTGCGGATGTCAAAAAGGCGGTGGAAAAGGCGCGGGAGAACTTAAAGCTCTACGGAAAGCGCACTTATCTCCTTCTGGACGAGTGCCACCGCTTCAACAAGACGCAGTCCGATTCCCTCCTTCCCGCCATCGAGCAGGGCACGATCCTCTTCATCGGCTCGACGACGGAAAACCCTTACGCTTCGATGACGCCCGCAATCGTGTCGCGCTGTCGCGTCTTCGAATTTAAGCCCCTCTCTTCGGAAGAGGTCAAGGAAGCCCTCAAGGGGGCGGCGCTCGATCGCAGAAGGGGATTCGGCAAGCTGAAGCTGACGGTGGACGAGGAGGCGTATGCCCACATCGCGAACATGGCGGCGGGCGATCTGAGAACGGCTTACAACGCCCTCGAGCTTGCCGTCCTGACGACGACGCCCGAGGCGGACGGCTCGATTCACGTCACCCTTTCGGACGCGGAGGAGTCCATTCAGCGAAAATCCCTCTCTTACGGCGAGGATCTCTACTACGATCTCCTTTCCGCCTTTTGCAAGTCCCTGCGGGGGAGCGATTCCAACGCCGCGCTCTATTACGCCATGCGCCTCATCGAGGGCGGGTGCGACCCCATGCTCGTCGCCCGTCGGCTCGTCGTGCATGCCTCCGAGGACGTGGGCATGGCAGACCCCATGGCGCTCACGATCGCCACTTCCGCCATGACGGCGTTTGAAAAGATCGGCTATCCCGAGGGACTCATTCCCCTCTCTAACGCCATCGTCTACGTCTCGGAAGCGCCCAAGAGCAACGCCGTTGTCGAGGCGTACCACGCGGCGAGAAGGGACGCGATCGAGCGCAAGGACGATTCCGTTCCGCCGTACTTAAAGGACAATTCCTTCGGCGATAAGGCGGCAAAGGCGCAGAGCGCAAATTATAAGTACCCCCATAACTACGGGGGCTACGTCAAACAGCAATACCTTCCCGATTCCCTCAAAGACCGCGTCTACTATACGCCCAAAGACGTCGGCTTCGAGCGGGAAGTCAAGAAAATCCGCAGGGAAAAGGGCATGGACTCATGAACATTCATCACATCGGCTATTTGGTCAAAAAAATCGAGAGGGCAAAGCAGTCCTTTTTGAAGCTCGGCTATGCCTTGGAACAGGACGTCGTGTACGACGATTACCGAAAGGTAGACATCTGCTTTCTTACGAAAGACGGCTATCGCGTGGAGCTCGTCTCCCCCAAGAGCGAGGACTCCGTCGTTGCGCATCTCATCAAGCAGTATCGGAACGCGCCTTATCATCTTTGCTATGAGACGGAGCACTTTGACGAAGAAAAAATAGAATTGGAAGCAAACGGCTTCACCTGCATGGGCGAGCCCTGTCCCGCCCCCGCCCTCGGCGGCAGGCGCGTGGTCTTTCTGATGAGCCCCGCCATCGGCATCATCGAGCTGTACGAGGCGTAACATGAAGGTATTGATCGTCTGTCACGGCAACATCTGCCGTTCCCCGATGGGGGAGATGATGTTAAAGCAAAAGGTTAAGGAGCGGAACTTGTCGGGATTTTTCATCGACTCCGCCGCAGGCAGCAGCGAGGAGCTCGGAAATTCCATTTATCCGCCCGCAAGGCGCACCCTTGAACGACACGGCGTTCCGTATACCGATCACAGGGCGAGAAAGATGACGAAGGCGGACTACGAGGCGTTCGACGTCATCCTGGTCATGGACGAGGAAAACGTCCGCCTGCTTCGGCGCATCGTCGAGGACAAGGGGAACAAGGTCAGAAAGCTCCTCTCCTATACCAAGCGGGGCGGAGACGTCGCCGATCCCTGGTATACGGGGGATTTTGAAGTGACCTATCGGGACTTGGACGAGGGGTTGGACGCATTTTTGGACGAATGGGAGAGAGAACATGGAAGAAAAGTATGAAGGAGAGGTAGACGAGCAGGGGCTTTCCCACGGCAAAGGGGTGCTTTCGGACGACTATGGCGTTCTTTACGAGGGCGACTTCGTCCACGGAAAGCGGGAAGGAAAGGGCATCGAATACGACGAGCGGGGGTACGTCTCCTACGTCGGCGAGTGGAAAGAGGACGAGAGGAACGGCACGGGAAGCGAATACATCTGCAATCAGATCGTTTACGACGGCGAATGGAAGGATGGCAAGGCGAACGGCTTTGGCAGATCGTTTGACGTCGAGGGCGAAATTTTGTACGAAGGGCTCTGGGAAAACGACGAGCCGAAGGAGAAAGAATGATTTTCAAAAAACCGGGAATGAACAAGATCACCGTCGAAATCGAAGGAATGTGCTGCGCCCGCTGCGGCGAAAAGGTAGAGGGTTGGCTCAACCTCCTTCCGGGGGTGTCCGCCGAGGTCAATTTCAAGCGCGGGAAGGCTGTCCTTCTCACCAAGGAAGAAATTTTGGACGAAACAATTCGGGAGACGGTTGAGCAAAACGGCGTCTATCGCGTGAAAAACATCGTCAGAAAGTGAAAACGGGGCAAACGCCCCGTTTTTTCATAAAAGGAAAGACGGGCAAAAAAAGTCAGGATTTTCAGGGGAAACTCTGCTACAATGACCTTGTCAAGGAGGAGATATGGAATACGCATTGCAGAAAGCCTTGGACTACATCGAAGCGCACCTAAAGGAAAAGACGGACTACGACGCCATTGCGCGGGCGGCGTACTGTTCCCGCTACAATTTCATGCGTGTCTTTTCGGTGCTTTCGGGCTATTCCCTGGGCGAGTACATCCGACTGCGCAGGCTCACCCTCGCGGGGCAGGAGCTTGCAAGGGGCGGGAAGGTGATCGAAGTCGCCTATGACTTTTGCTACGATTCCCCCGAGAGCTTTGAGCGGGCGTTCAAGGCGTTTCACGGGGTCACGCCCACGGAAGCAAAGCAGGGTGCGCCCCTTCGCCTCGTCTCCAAATTGACGCTGAAATTATCCATAGAAGGAGGATCGGATATGCAGTGTAAAATCGAGGAAAAGAAAGATTTGTCCTTTCTTTCCGTCGGAATCGGAACATGCCAAACGGAGGAAGAGAAGTCTCTCCTCAAGCAATTGGAAGGGGGCGAGCACTATGAAATTCGCGCCGTGGAACGGGAGAGCGGCGTGGAATTATCCCGCTATTTTGCGGTGGACGACAGCCGTCTAAACGAGTTGTTCGGCATGGAGTGGCTCGCTTCCTTCTTGCAAAAGATCAAGGAGCATAAGTACTTTACCTTTTCCATTCCCCCCGAAGCGATCCGAAAGGGCGTGCGCAACTTTGACTATCGGCACTTGAAGGACGGAACTTACGCCGTGTTCGTCAAGGAGAGGGAAAACAAAGAATGGGAGACGGAAGAGCTTCGCCGCCATGCCCTTTCCGAGTTCATTCTGCCCAAGGGCTATGAGCTTGCGGGCGGGGACGAAATCTTCAAAATCGGGGAAAAGACGGTGGAATTCTGGCTTCCCGTCAAGCCCCTGTAAAGGTTTTTTTCTGCGTCCCGATCCGAACACCTTGACAAAACGGAAAAATCGGGGTATACTTTTTCCATGAATCGGAGAAATTACAACCGCGAAATGGAAGAAATCTTAACGAATACGGGGGACAAAACCCTCTTGCTGCACAGCTGCTGCGCCCCGTGCTCTTCGCACTGTCTGACCGTTTTGGCGGGAAAAATTCATACCACCGTACTCTATTACAATCCCAACATCGAGCGGGGGGAGTACGAAAAGCGCAAAGAGGAGCAAAAGCGCTTCTTAAGAGAGACGAAGCTTGCCGACTTTCTCGACTGCGATCACGAAGAGGAGGCGTATTATGATGCCGTTCGGGGTCACGAAGGGGACAAGGAAGGGGGAGCAAGGTGCTATCTTTGCTATCGATTGCGCCTCGAAAAGACGGCGCGCCTCGCAAAGGAGAGGGGATTCGACTTCTTCGGCACGACCCTGACCGTCAGCCCCTTGAAGAATGCGGAGTGGCTCAACGAGATCGGCTTTTCCCTCGAACGGGAGATCGGTGTGCGTTTTCTGCCCTCCGATTTCAAGAAAAAGGGAGGCTACCAGGACAGCATTCGCCTGTCCAAGGAGTACGGATTGTACCGTCAGAACTACTGCGGCTGCGTGTTCAGTCGGCGGGAAACGACGGGAAACGAATCAGCGGATTGATTGGATTCGTCCCCAAAACCAAAACAGCTTGCAAACCAAAACAGCTTGCAAAAGCCCGCCCTTCTTCTAAGTGGAAGAAGGGCGGGCTGTGCTTTTTAGAATAACATCTATGGAATAGTTGAATACGGAACCTGTTGTCGATGGTAATCGATTGAATTTTTGCCCAAACTTTGGGGTTTGCTTCATTTCGTGGGGGATAATTCCTCATTTTTCTTGCATTTTTATGCCTGTTATGGTAAAATGATAGGTAACAAAATAGGTGGAGTGTATGGTAAACTGGAATCAAACGATTTCCGAGCGGGAAGCTCGGCAGATGAGCCCCGTCGTCCTCGCCTTCGTGGGGGACGCGGTGTTTACTCTTTTGGTCAGAAAGGCGCTTTCGCTCAAGGCGGATTACAGGGCGGGCGAGCTCAACAAAATGGCTTCCGCAGAGGTGTCCGCACACGGTCAAAGCCTGTTTACCGAGCGCATTTTTCCCCTTCTCACCGAGGAGGAAAAGGCGGTCTTTTTGCGGGGCAGAAATGCGAAAAAGCCCACGAAGAGCAAGCACGCCTCGGTGGCGGAGTACAACCTCTCGACGGGGCTGGAAGCGCTCATCGGCTATCTGTACCTGACGGGGCAGACGGAGCGAATCGATACATTATTGGAGAAAGGACATGCAGACTGAAGGGAGAAACGCCGTCTTGGAGCTTTTAAAGACGGACAAGACAATCGATAAAATCATGATGGAACAGGGCGCGCAGGGCTCTCTGGGCAGAATTTTTGCCGAAGCGCGGCAAAAAGGGGTGCGCGTGCAGTTCGTAAAGCGCGACGTCCTCGATAAGACGAGCGAGACGGGACGCCATCAGGGCGTCATCGCCTTTGCGACGGATTACGAGTATTCCGATCTCGACGACATCATCGCAAACAAGGGGAAGAGCGGGGGCTTTGTCGTCCTCTGCGATTCCATTGAGGACGTGCATAACTTGGGGAGCATTCTCCGCGTGTGCGAGTGCGCGGGGGTGGACGGGGTCGTCATTCCCAAGGCGGGCAGCGCGGCGGTCAACGAGAGCGTCGTGCGCATCTCGGCGGGTGCGGCGGAACACGTCAAGGTCGCCAAGGTATCTTCCCTGAACAAGACGATTGAAAGGCTCAAAAAAGAGGGATACTGGGTCTATGCGCTCGAAGCGGGAGAGAAAAGCATTTACGAAGCCGACCTTACGGGCAATCTTGCCCTCGTCGTCGGCGGCGAGGACAGCGGCGTTCATCGGCTCACGAGAGAGCTGTGCGACGGAACGCTTTCCCTTCCCCTCTTCGGGAAGGTCAATTCGTTAAACGCCTCCGTCGCCCTCGGCATTGCCTGCTACGAGGCTGTGCGCAAGCGGGAAGGCTTATGACGGACGAAGAGCTCGTCCTCCGCGCCAAAGCGGGGGAAAAGGAAGCGATGGAAGAGCTGATGAAGCGCTATCGCTATTTCGTCAAGGCGAAGGCGAGGAAGTTTTTCCTCATCGGCGGGGAACAGGAGGATCTGGTGCAGGAGGGGATGTTCGGACTGTACGAGGCGATTACCGCCTACAATAAGGGCTCTTCCTTCCGGACGTTTGCTTCCCTCTGCGTGGAGCGAAAGATCATCGACGCCGTAAAGGCTTCCAATCGCTTCAAGAACAAGGCGCTCAATACTTCCGTCTCCATCGAGGAGACCCTTTTGGAGACGACGGACAATCCCGAACGGTACGTTCTGGACAGCGAGAACAGGCAGGAGATGCTCGCCCGTATGAGCCGAGCGCTCTCTCCCTTCGAATTTCAGATCGTCGTACTATACATGGACGGTCTTTCCTGTCAGGAGATCGCCGATTCCCTGCAAAAGCCCTATAAGAGCATCGACAACGGCTTGCAGCGGGCGAAGAACAAACTCAAAAAGGAGATGAGTTAATGGCATACCTCGCGTTTTACAGGCTCTTCCGCCCCTCGACCTTTTCCGAGGTCGTGCGACAGGAGCATATCGTCAAGATCCTCACCAATCAGATCGAAGAAAACAAGGTGGGGCACGCCTATCTCTTTTGCGGTCCGAGGGGAACGGGCAAGACGAGCGTCGCCAAGATCTTTGCGCGTGCCGTCAATTGCGAGCACCCCGTAGGGGGCTCGCCCTGCGGCAAATGCCCTACGTGCAGGGCGCTTGCCGATCCTTCCAACCTCGACGTCATCGAAATCGACGCCGCGTCCAATAACGGCGTCGCGGAAATGCGCGATCTGCGCGAAAAGGTGCAATATCCCCCCGTTGCGGGGAAGTATAAGGTCTACATCGTGGACGAGGTGCACATGCTCTCCG
>JAGATP010000010.1 GCA_017621155.1 Clostridia bacterium | reverse complement strand
TCCCGCTGTATGCGGTTTGACTTCAAGCTCCTTCCCGAAGCAGACCTCGAAGCGCTCCTTCGCACCGTGTTTGAAAAGATCGGCAAGGAGTACGAGGAGGAAGCGCTTTCCGCCATCGCAAGGGCGGGTGCGGGCAGTGCGCGCGACATCCTTTCCATTGCGGATACCTGCGTTTCCTATGATAAGGGAAAGCTCACCTACGAGGGTGTGGAGGCCGTGCTCGGCAACGCCGATTTCTCCATGGTGGCAAAGCTCGTGGACGAAATGCTCTCGGGGGGCGACGCGCTCTCGACGACGGAGCGCTTTCTCTCCGAGGGAAAGGATGTGGGGGTGCTCTGCAAGGATATTTTGCAGGCGCTCAACCGCATTTCCATTGCAAAGCTCTGCCGGGACGCGAAGAGCCTTCTTTCCCTTCCCGACCATATGTTCCTCACAATCGAGAACGTCGCAAAGCGTGCGGACGGGCACCGCATTCTGCGGGTGAGCGAGCTGTTTGCTTCCCTCGAAAGTCAGCTCCGCTACGCCTCTTCTCCCCGCATTTTGTTGGAGACGACCGTCGTGAAGGCTTGTATGCCCGAGACGGATTACAACATCGACGCCCTCCTTGCCCGCGTGTCGGCGCTGGAGGAAAAGGTTGCGCGGGGCGTTCCCGCAGTCAGCGCACCTTCGAACGAGCCGCCGAAGGCAAAGGCGGAGGAAAAGCCCCGCCGAAAAATCGTGGACGAGGAAGCTCCTCCCGCGGAGTTCTTTGAAATCGGAGAGCCGCCGACGGGCGAGGTTGAGCGCGCACCCATCGTGCGGGAAGAGCGCAGGGAGACGGCAAAAAAGCCGCCCGTCGAAGCGCCGAAGAGACCCATCGCGCCGCAGGAGACGAAACGTCCCGCACCGGCGGGAGAGGGCAGGGCGAACGCCTTCGGCAAGTTCCTCCGCATTTTGAGAAGGCTGGGGCGCGGCGGAACGGGGGTGCTCGTCACCATGTGTACGGAATTCGAATCGAGATTCGAGGGGGACACCTTCGTTCTCTTTACGGATAAAGAAGTCGTGTATCATACGGCAATGCGGGAGGACAATGCTCCCCTCATCAAAGAGGCGCTCTCTCAGATCGGCATCGAAGATTATCGCATCGAGCTTTCGGGCGGCAGAGAGGCAGATCCCCTCGAGCAGTTTGAACAGGACTTCAAAGATCAGAAAATCGTCAGAAAATAGGAGAACAGGATATGGCTTATAAAGGCGGAATGGGCGGCATGGGCAACATGCAAAACCTCATGAAACAGGCGCAGAAGATGCAGGAAGAGATGCAGGCGGTCGAAAAGGCGTTGGACGATTGGGAAATCGTCGGCACTTCGGGCGGCGAGGCAGTCGTCGTCTACATGAACGCGAAGAAGATCATCGACGGCATCGAGCTCGACGAATCGGTGGTCGATCCCGACGACGTCGAAATGCTGGAAGACCTCATTATGGCAGCCATCAACGACGGCTATAAGAAGGCGGACGAAGTCTACAAAGAGAAGATGGCTCCTTACGCGGCTCTCAAAGGAATGGCTTAATGGAAGTGTTTATCGAACCCATCGGCAGGCTTATCAACGAGTTTTCCAAGCTGCCGGGGGTAGGAAAAAAGACGGCGCAGCGCTATGCCTATCGCATCGTGCGCATGCCCGAGGACGAAGCTTCGGCATTTGCCGAGGCGATTTTGAACGCCAAGAAAAAGGTCAGATACTGCAAGATCTGCGGAAATTACTCCGTTGCGGACGTCTGCGACGTGTGCGCCACGCGGGACAAGAGCGTTATCTGCGTCGTCAAAGAGCCGAAGGACGTCGTGGCGTTTGAAAAGCTGCACGAATTTAAGGGCGTCTATCACGTTCTCCACGGCGTGCTCAGCCCGATGGAGGGCATCGGCCCGAACGACATTCGCATCAAGGAGCTTCTTGCGCGCTTAGACGGCGTGAAAGAGGTCATCATGGCGACCAATCCCGACGTGGAGGGACAGGCGACCGCCATGTACATCGCGAAGCTCATCAAGCCCTTGGAGATTAAGGTCACGCGGCTTGCAAACGGCGTTCCCATCGGATCGGAACTCGAATATGCCGATGAGGTGACGCTTTCCCGCGCGTTGTCTGAGCGAAAAGAATTGTAGTAAAGGAGAATAAAATGAAAGTATCCGTTTTGGGTTGCGGAAGATGGGGCTCGTTTATCGCCTGGTATCTCTGCACCTACAAGCACTACGACGTGACGAGCTGGGGGCCCGAACACGACTATTCCTATCAGGTATTGAAAATGACGGGAAAGAACGAGTACGTGACGCTCGATCCGCGCATTCGTCTGACCGCCGATTTGAAAGAGGCGGTGGAATCCGCCGAACTCATCGTCATCTCCATCAGTTCCCAGGGGCTTCGCGGCTTTGCGGAGCGCATCCGTGCCTTTGACGTTTCAAATCGGAAATTTATCCTCTGCATGAAGGGAATCGAAGTCGAAACGGGCAAACGATTGTCCGAGGTCATGACGGAGAGCGGATTTTCCCCCGAACAAATTGCCGTCTGGGTCGGGCCCGGTCACATCCAGGCGTTCACCAAGGGCATTCCCAACTGCATGGTCATCGATTCGGAAAACGAGGAATATAAGCGTTTTCTCGTCGATCATTTCAAGAGCGATCTCATTCGCTTTTACTACGGAACCGACCTCATCGGCACGGAGATCGGCGCTGCGGCAAAAAACGTCATGGGCATTGCGGCGGGCGCGCTCGACGGCGCGGGCTACGTCTCCTTAAAGGGCCCTCTCATGGCGAGGGGCGCAAGGGAGGTGGCGCGCCTGATGAAGGCGATGGGCGGCAACGAGCTTTCCGCCTACGGGCTTGCGCATCTCGGCGACTATGAAACCACTCTCTTTTCGGAGTACAGCCACAATCGCGCTTACGGCGAAGCGATGGTCAAGGGTCAGAAATTCCAAAAGCTTGCCGAGGGCGTCACGACGGCTGCCGCCATGAAGATGCTGGGCGAAAAATACGGGGTCGATCTCCCCATCACGAACGCCGTGTACGAGGCGTGCTATGACGGCAAGGACGAAATCGATTGCCTGCAAATCATTTTAAAGCTGTTTTCCAGGGATTCAAAGTCGGAGTTTTAATCATGGGCATTTTCCGCTATCTCAAAGCGTATCGAAGGGAGTCTTTTCTCGCTCCCTTTTTGAAATTGTCGGAAGCGGCGTTTGAGCTGATTGTCCCCCTCGTCGTCGCAAAAATCGTCGACGTCGGCATTGCGGGGGGAGATATGCCCTACGTGTTCAAAATGTTCCTCGTTCTCGTCCTGTTCGGGGTAGTGGGTTTGGCGCTCTCCGTCACGGCGCAATACTTTTCCGCTAAAGCGGCGGTCGGGTTCGCCGTCACCCTTCGGCACGAGCTCTTTCAAAAAATTCAGTCCTTTTCGTATGCCGAGCTTGACAAAATCGGCACGGGTACGCTGATTACCCGCATGACGGCGGACGTCAATCAGCTGCAAAACGGCGTCAATCTCTTCTTGCGCCTCCTTCTTCGCTCCCCGTTCATTGTCTTTGGCGCCATGATCATGGCGTTCACCGTCGATTTGCAGGGCGCGCTCGTCTTTACAATCGCCATCCCCGTCCTCTTTCTCATCGTCTTTCTCATCATGCTGACGACCATTCCTCTCTTTAAAAAGGTGCAGGAGAAACTGGACACCGTTTTGAACAAGACGAAGGACAATCTGACGGGCGTTCGCGTCATCCGCGCCTTTCGCAAGGAAGAGGCGGAAGTTGCCTCCTTTGACGAGAGCAACGAATCGCTCAAGAAGGGACAGCTCTTCGTGGGCAGAATTTCCGCTCTGCTCAATCCCTTGACTTACGTCATCGTGAACGTCGCCATCATCGTCCTCATTCACGTCGGGGCAATCCGCGTCGAAGCGGGGCTTTTGACGCAGGGCGGAGTCATGGCGCTCTACAACTATATGTCTCAGATTTTGGTCGAGCTCATCAAGTTCGCCAATATGATCATCTCCGTCAATAAGGCGCTCGCCTCCAAAAAGAGAATTGAGGCAGTCATGCAGACGGAAAATTCTCTCTCCCGCATCGAGGATCAAAAGCGCGAAGAGGATTTCATCGTCTTTGACCGCGTTTCTCTCCGCTATCCGAATGCGGGCGCGGATTCCCTCAAGGATATCTCCTTTTCCGTAAAAAGGGGAGAGACGGTCGGCGTCATCGGCGGTACGGGAAGCGGGAAAACTTCGCTTGTTTCCCTCATTCCCCACTTTTACGACTGTACGGCGGGCAGCGTGCGGGTAGACGGACTCGACGTCAAGGCGCATGATACCGTTGAACTTCGGGAGAGGGTGGGCATTGTCCCGCAGAAGGCGGTGCTCTTTGCGGGTACGATTCGGGAAAATCTCCTTTGGGGCAAGAACGACGCGACCGATGAAGAGATCAATCTCGCCCTTTCGCGCGCGCAGGCAAAGGACGTCGTCGCCTCGAAGGAAAGGGGATTGGACGAGCCCGTCTCGCAGGGCGGCAAAAACCTTTCGGGCGGACAGCGTCAACGGCTCACCATCGCCCGCGCTCTCGTCAAAAATCCCGATATTCTCATTTTAGACGATTCCGCTTCCGCCCTCGACTATGCGACGGAGGCGAAGCTCCGAAAGGCGCTCAAGGATTTGCCCTGCACGAAGTTCATCGTCTCCCAGCGCACGGGCTCGATCGCCCATGCGGATAAAATCATCGTCCTTGCCGACGGCGAAGTCGCGGGAATGGGCACGCACGAGGAGCTCTTGCAATCGTGCAAGGTGTACCGCGAAATCTACGAGTCCCAGTATAAAAAGGAGGAAAAGAGATGAAAGCTCCCAAAGGCACGCTCTCCAAGGTGCTCCGCTACGTGAAAAAGTACAGCGGACTCATCGTCCTCTCCCTCCTGCTCGCCGTGGTGTCCGTCGCGTTCACCCTCTACATTCCGCTCAGAATCGGCGACGCCATCGACTGCATCGTCGAGGCGGGGAAGGTGGATTTCGACGCGATCTATCCCATGCTCCTGCAAATCGGCTTGCTCGCGGCGGGGGTGGGGCTGTCGCAGTGGCTGATGAACCTTACCAACAACAGAATCACCTACCTCGTTGTGCGAGACCTCCGAAAGGACGCCATTCGCAAGATTCAGCGTCTGCCTCTCTCCTACGTGGATACCCACGCCTACGGCGACATCGTTTCCCGCATTGTGGCGGACGCAGATCAGTTCGCCGACGGGCTCTTGATGGGCTTTACGCAGTTCTTTACGGGCATTCTCACCATCTTGGGAACGCTCGTCTTCCTCTTCCTCATTCATTGGATTATCGCCATTGCCGTCGTCGTTTTAACGCCGCTCTCCCTGTTCGTGGCAAAGTTCATCTCCTCGAAGACGTACCGACTCTTTCAAAGACAGTCGGAAGAGCGCGGCAAGCAGACTGCCTTTATTGACGAAATGATCTCTTCGCAAAAAGTCGTGCAGGCGTTTACGCACGAGGACGAAAATCTTGCCGCCTTTGACGAGCAGAACAAAGAGCTCGGCAAGTGGGCGCTCAAAGCCACCTTCTTTTCCTCGCTCACCAACCCCTCCACGCGCTTCGTCAACAACGTGATCTATGCCCTCGTCGCACTCTTCGGCGGACTCTTCATCATCCTGGGCGGTTTCGGCGGGGCGGCGCTCACCGTCGGCAACTTAAACAGCCTTTTAAGCTACGCCAACCAGTACACCAAGCCCTTCAACGAAATTACGGGCGTCATCACCGAGCTTCAGGGCGCGTTCGCCTGCGCGGGGCGCATCTTTGAATTTCTTGAAGAGAAGGAGCTCTCTCCCGAACCCGATCGCGAGATGGGGGAGGCAGAGGGCAGCGTCGCGCTTTCGCACGTTTCGTTCTCCTACGTGCCTGAAAAGCCCCTCATCCGGGATTTCAATCTCTCCGTCACAAAGGGGAAGCGGGTTGCAATCGTCGGGCCGACCGGTTGCGGCAAAACCACCCTCATCAACCTTCTCATGCGCTTTTACGACGTGAACGAAGGGGAGATCAAAGTGGACGGCACGGAGATTCGCTCCGTCACCCGCAACTCCCTTCGGAAAAATTACGGCATGGTGTTGCAGGAAACCTGGCTGAAGCGCGGAACTGTCCGCGAGAACATCGCCATGGGCAAGCCCGAAGCGACGGACGAGGAGATTGTGGCTGCCGCAAAGGCGGCGCACGCGCATAGCTTTATCAAGCGGCTTCCGCAAGGATACGATACCGTTCTTTCGGAAGACGCCCTTTCCGCAGGACAAAGACAGCTTTTGTGCATTGCGCGGGTCATGCTGGTATTGCCTCCCATGCTCATTTTGGACGAGGCGACTTCTTCCATCGATACAAGAACGGAACTCAAAATTCAAGAGGCGTTCCGGACCATGATGGAGGGCAGAACCAGCTTTATTGTGGCGCACCGCCTTTCGACCATTCGCGAAGCTGACGTCATTCTCGTCATGAAGGACGGCAACGTCATCGAGCAGGGCAGACATGAAGAATTGCTCCGAAGCGCTGGCTTCTATTCGAAGCTCTATCACGCTCAATTCGAGAGCTAAAAGGGTATTTTTCCCAAGATGCAACCAAAAGTTGCGGAAATTCAAACCGAAAGCGGTGGATTTTTCCCATCCGCAACCGTATAATAGAAGACAGAAAACGGAGGTCACTTATGAACATTGAAATCGCAAACAGACTGCAACAATTGAGAAAACAAAAGGGATATTCCCAAGAGCAGCTTGCAGACGAGCTGGGCATTTCCAGACAAGCCGTCTCCAAGTGGGAGCGGGCGGAGGCCTCCCCCGATACGGATAATCTGATCTGTCTGGCTCGCCTCTATGGAATCTCTTTGGACGAGCTGTTGTCTACGGAGGAGAGCACGGCTTCCATTCGCGCCTCCGTCAAAGAAGAGAAGGAAGAGGAGTCAAAAAAGGAAGAAAAGACGGGAAATGAGGGGAAAAAGAAGAAGATCGTCATTAGCGACGACAATGGAAACGAGGTGCACCTTGACAAGGGCATTCATCTTTACGACAAAGACGGCGATGAAGTCCATATCGGACTGGACGGAATGCACTTTTACGACGAAGACGGGGACAGGGTAGACATCGGCGAGGACGACGTCTATTACGACAAAGACGGCAAGCGCGTCCGCATCAAATACGGCGACCATTACATGTTCGTGTCTGAAAAGAGATTGCGCGGTAAAAAGGTGCTCGATGCGTTCAACGCCTTCATTTCTCTTCTCGCTATCTGCTCGTATTTCGTCATGGGCGGCGTTTGGGGACTTTGGCATCCCGGCTGGATTATCTTTCTCGCCATTCCCGTCTTTGTCTCTCTGGCGGATGCCATTTACAAGCGCAATCCCAATCACTTTGCCTGGCCCGTTCTCGTCACCGCTGTCTATCTTTTCATCGGCTGCGTCTGGGGGCTTTGGCACCCTTGGTGGATTCTCTTTTTGACCATCCCCCTGTATTACATCCTTGCCGACGCCTTCCGCAAATAAGAAAATCGGGCGCTCCGCTAATGACGTAACTCCCAAAGCTTTGGCGGAGAATGAAATCATTGGAGTTGTGAATGAGTTCTGTATTTTACAGGACTCATTTTTTTAAATAAGCAATCATTGATATTGCAAATACATCATAAATGTGTCTTTTTTTTAAAAAAGGTATTGACAACGGTCATAAAATATGTTATGCTGAAGTTGAGAGAAGAGATCGGCTTGTTTTGCGAAAAATCATACGCTTATTCCGACGAGATGAGGCAATATTGAGAATTGATCCATGGTTAGGAGGGAAAAATGAAGAAACCATTCTCCGAAGAGAAAATTGTACGGAACTTGAGAACTGCCGCAGGGTGCGCATTTGCGCTGTTGTTTTTCGTGCCGAACCAAATGGAACACTGCAGTTACAGAAATGATTATCCAATGCTGCATTTTTTCTTTCTGACGACCTTTTTTGTCCTTCTGTTTTTGATGACGTTTACAATGCCCGCCTTTATGCAGGGCGCAGGATTTTCTCATGATGGATGTTTCTTGACTTCGGATGCATTCGCGGCGACGTATTATTATCTGTATTTTTTCGTCTTTATCCTCGTATTGGTGTTTTTATGCTTGGGACGAAAGAGAAAGGGGTTTACCGCAGCGTCGCTCTTATTGTCCCTGAGCTACATGACTCTTTGGCTGCCGATGAACGTTTTTTATTTGAGTTATGGAAATTTTTACTGGACGTTTAAGCTGGGGCTTTCGTATAACATACTCTATCTGATATTTTATCTGGTAGTGTTGATTCTTTCGATTGTTCGGCTTGTGAACTATTTCCGCCTGCGCAGTCGCAGAAAATCGGAAATTCAAGGCAGACCGTTGGATTTGGGAACAGAGTGAATCTTTTCTTAGACAGATTGATTTTGATCCCGAAAATCGACAAATGATGCATGACGCATCGACAATGATGCATGACGCATCGTCAAATGATGCATGATGCATCGCGATGCTTCATCCATGTTTCATGAAAACGCTTGAAAAGCGCTTAAGGGTATGGTATACTCATCGTGGAAACGCGCTCTAGAAATCAGAGCTTCGAACGCAGTCCGAAGGGACTTTGCTCCGATCAAAGAACGGTAAGCGGCAATTCCCTTTCGCGCAAGAATCGGGCAAAAAATTGTTAATCACAAAGCTATACCGGGCAAAAATTGTTAATCACAAATCTATTTTGCAAAATTCCAAGAGTTTTTTAAAAAATCCCAAGAGAACTTTTTAAAACCCCAAGAGAACTTTTTAAAATTCCAAAGACAAATACTATAAAAGATGTTATAATAAAATTACGGCAAACGAAAATCAAGTCATTTTATCGGCGATGATTTCGTTTCGTAAAATAAAATCGTAGGAGGCTTACTATGCAAAAAAAAATGGGCTGCGCTTATATGCGCGGGGGTGTTGGCGTTATCCGTCGGACATTGCGTTCCTTGTCTGAGCGCAACGGCGGAAACAATGGAGCAAAGTCAAACTGAAAATAATCGGACAGTTCAAGAAAAAAATGAATTATGTACGGATTTTCAAACGATGAATGCATATTTATATGCAAAAACGGGGATGACAATAGAAGAGAGCTTGAATGATCAATTAAATCATTATTGCGAGGCGTTGTTATACTGTGAGGATGAAGACAAAAAATCTATTCAAGCAATGATAGACCAAACGAGAAACATTATTTTACAGTATAACCAACTTATAGCGCAAGGAGAAGAAACGATACTTTACAGCACTTTAGCGGAAAGTGATAAATATACTGCTTACACAGGGTATATATTTGCTGCTATTGCATACTTTAATGCATCGGGATATCTATTGTCTGCTGAACTTTTGACTCATTCGTATTCTTTAAATTTTACGCCTGGGGTGTATGTTCCTATTAACGGCACTCGTGTTCTTTCTTCTTCTAAGACTTACGACATTTTGAACAGGGGATTATTGTATGAGGAAAGTCTAGATTATCCTTTGTGCGATGGCATTCCATCCCTAAATACAATGTCAAGGAATGAAGAGGATTTAGGGTTTGCTATTCGGCATTTTAATTATCAAAGAGAGTCGTTATCGAGCAAAACCGTTACAATCTTAGATACGTATAATTATGATTATAAGATTGCAAACGAAGATAGTTCTGTTTTTGATAAAGCCTTTATTCAATTACTGAATATATATAACGAGGCGCAAAATATGGGGTTGCTTCGAGAATATCCGATTGAGATTACGATTGATCTTTCAGAGCCGTTGAAAATCGAATCTGTAAAAAAAGATCTAACAAATAATATTATTACCGTACAAAATTTTTCAGGACAATCGCTAGAGTTGATCTATAATTCAAAAATGTGTTTTGAAAACGATGCTAAAAATTGGACGGGGTTGACAGATATTCAAACTTTGACAATTGGAAGCAACAGCAGTGTTCGACTTTCTGTTGCAGAAAACGGAACGGCAACTCATATAGCTTTAAGCTATTTGAAGAACGGTAAAAGAATAATCACTTATGTAGATGGAATTTCCAACTCAACTGCGCCAAATGTAGAGATGAATAAAGTAAATTATTTTGATTACGGTGATATTGCATTGGTTGGAAAAAATGGAAATAAATGGTTGATTAAAATAAGAAATACATATGGTGAAACAAAGACAGTGCAATATAACACAAAAATGTGTTTTGAGAACGATGCGAAAAATTGGAGTGGACTAAATGACGTCAGTACGTTTTCTTTAGCTCCAGGACAGGAGAAAACAGTATCTATTACAGAGAACTTTATGGCTGATAGCATCGCGATCCGCTTTTGGGGAACGAAGATAATTTATGCAAATCAACTAAATGCAAACGGCTCCATGAATGTAAAACGAATTGATGTATCCTAGCCGCGATTGTTTTTAAGAGGTAAGAAATGAGATCTATCAAATATTACTCTTGGAAGGTCAAATCCATTTTGATTTTAGAAATTCTAAAAAAGATAGCGGTTGTGCTTTCGGTGATCTTTACGAGCTGCGCGCTAATCATTGCGCTCGTATTCTCGATCGATTACTTTGGAAGAGAGCGCAGAGTTTTGTCTTCCGTCGGCGAAAAATTGGGCATCGAACTGAGCGGGAGAGCCACGATGAAGGATTTTTTCCGTCGGAAGGGAGTCGGATTCGAACATAAGATTTTCAGTACGACGATTTCTATTTATTTTGACGAAGCGGACGAGGTTTTGGCGTCAATCGAATCGGACGAAAATTGGAAGGAATTGCCTTTGACGGACAATCTGACCGAGTACATCGATCGCTTCTTCACGCCGCGCTATCCCAATGACGATTGGGTAGAAATTCCTGACGTCGAGAAAGGATATTATTGGTTATATGACTTCAACTGCGAAAACGCAAATCCGAGAGAGGATGGGAATCTTTTCGGGAATGGCGCTACGATAAACGTGGACGCCATTCTCGCCATCTATGATTGCGAGAGGGACTTGTTGTATTATACCAGGGTGAATACCTGAAAGAAACAGGTGTGGCTTGTTTTGTGAGATACCGACCATTTTCTGCTTGGAAACGAACGCGCTCTTTGATACCGCAGTCGAAAAATCGCTTTTCGCAAATAAAAAAATCGGCGCTCCGCTCTTTTGGCGGGGCGCCTTTGTCTTTTGTAGAAATGGTTTTTTTCGAAAGCATCGTTATTGCTCTGCGTACAGCGCGACGATGTTTTTGAGCACCTCAACCCCCTTTTCGAGGGAGGGAATGCTGACGTATTCGTAGATGGAGTGGCAGTTGTGCCCGCCCGTGCCGAGGTTGGGGCAGGGAAGTCCCATGAAGGAAAGGCGAGACCCGTCCGTGCCTCCGCGAACGGCAAGGCGGAAGGGAGTGACGCCGACGGCGCGAATCGCCTTTTCCGCGTTTTCGACGAGGTGCATGTGCGGCTCGATCTTTTCCTTCATGTTGTAGTAAGAATCCTTGACTTCGACTTCCACGCTCCCCGTTCCGTACTTCTGTTCGAGGACTGCTTGGACAGAGCGGACGAATTCCTTTCTCTCTTCAAAGCGGGTTTTGTCGTGGTCGCGGATGATGAGGGAGAGCTTGCCTGTTTCGATGCCTGATTCCATTCCCTCGACGTGGTAAAATCCTTCTCTTCCCTCTGTGGCGGCAGGGGTTTCTTCCGCGGGGAAACAGTTGAGGGCGTCCTGAATCATCAGACAGCAGTTGCGCATTTTTCCCTTGGCAAAGCCCGGATGAATGTTCCTGCCGTGAAAGAGGAACAGAGCAGAGGCGGCGTTGAAGGTCTCGTAGGAAATCTCTCCGATGGGGCCGCCGTCTACGGTATAGGCAAACTCACAGCCGAATTTTTGCACGTCGAAGAAATCCGCCCCCTCGCCGATTTCCTCGTCGGGAGTGAAGGCAATTCCGATTTTTCCGTGGGGAATTTCGGGGTGGTCGGTCAAACATTCGACGAGTTGCATGATTTCCGCAACGCCCGCCTTATCGTCCGCGCCGAGCAAGGTCGAGCCGTCCGTCACGACAAGCTCCTCGCCTAGGTAGGCGTTGAGCGAGGGGAATTCATCCGCGGAGAGAACCTTTTCAGGGGAAAGGGGAACGGCTCCTCCGAGGTAGCGCACGATTTGCGGCTTGACGTCCTTGCCCGAAACCACGGGTTCGGTGTCCATGTGCGCGATGAAGCCGATTGTTTTGAGCCCTTCCCTGTTTGCGGGAAGGCTCGCGTACAGATAACAATGCGCGTCGAGTTCCGCCTCGACGCCCATGGCTTGCAGCTCTGCAAGCAGGGTGCGGGCGAGGTCGAATTGTTTTTTCGTGGAAGGGTGTGCTCCCGTTTCGGGATTCGATTGCGTATCGATTTTGACGTAGCGGAGAAAACGTTCTAAAACAGTCATAAACGCCTCTTTTTTTTCTCAATTATAACGCATCTGCACTCATTTTGTCAAACAAATCGTTTCCATTGCGCGATGCGGAAATCTGATCGCTCCGCCGTATATTTTTCCGTTGTCTTTTGCATACTGTGGAAAAAGGAGGAAATTATGAAGCGTTTCAAACTATGGCTTTGCAGCTTGTGTCTTCTCATGCCCATGGGATTTGCGGCTTGCGCGGGAGAGACAAATAAGGAGGAGGTAAGCCTTTCTCTCTCCAAGACGGCAATCGAATTGACGGTGGGCGAGACAGAACAGCTTACCGTCTCCGTCAGTCCTTCCGATGCGCTGGATAAAATGATCGAGTGGAAGAGTGAAGACGAAGCGGTGGTCGTCGTGGACGACGGTATGATTACCGCCAAGGCGGAGGGAGAAACCAAGGTAATTGCGACTTCGAACGGCAAAAGCGTTTCCTGCAAAGTCACCGTCAAGAAGTAAAACGAGACCGAAAGGTCTCTTTTTTGTGCATTTTGTCCGGAATTTTCGGACAAATTTCGGCATTTTTTTGCTTGCCTTCGGGGAAAAATCGGGGTAAAATAGAAGTACCAAATCAAAAAGGACAGTGTTTTTATGGCTACCTTAGTACTCAAGAACGTCAATAAAAAGTATGAAAACGGCGCAAAAGCCGTCTTTGATTGCAATTTAAGCGTGCGCGATAAAGAATTTATCGTTATCGTCGGGCCGGAAGGCTGCGGAAAGTCCACGCTCCTTCGCATGATCGCGGGATTGGAAGAGGTGGAAGAAGGGGATATTTTTATCGGCGGAAAGTCGGTTAAGGGCATATCTCCCAAGGAGAGAGACCTTGCGATGCTTTCGCAGAGCAATTCCCTCAACCCCAACCTTTCGATCTACGATAACCTTGCCTTCGGGTTAAAGCTCCGTAAGGTATCGAGCGAGGAAATCGACAGCAAGGTCAAGGCAGTCGCTTCGCTCTTCGGCTTGACGGAATTTCTTTCGAAAAAGCCCAAGAATTTGACTGCAAGCCAAAAGCAGCGCGTGATGATCGGGCGTGCCGTCGCGAGAGAGCCCAAGCTTTTCCTCTTCGACGAGCCCCTCTCCAACCTCGATTCCAAGCTCCGCGTGCAGATGCGCAGCGAGATCGTCAAGCTCCATGCGAGAATTTCCTCTACCTTCGTCTATGCGACGAGAGATCAGATCGAGGCGATGACCCTCGGCACTCGCCTTGTCGTCATGAAGGACGGCTTCCTTCAGCAGATCGACACCCCGCAAAATCTCTACGACTATCCCGTCAATCTCTTTGTGGCGGAATACTTCGGGCTTCCCCGCATGAACGTCTTTTACGGCGTCACCTTATTTTCGGTGGAAGGAAAGGTATACGCTTCCTTTTTGGGGGGCGAAAAGATTCTCCTTCCCAATACGCTCGTTGCGAGAATCGAGCGGGCGGAGGAGTACGTCGATACGGGCAAGAAGCTCATTTTAGGCATTCGCCCCGAGGACGTGCATGAAGATCAGCGCTTCCTCTCCGCGTCGCCTGAAACGGTCGTAAAGGGAAAGGTGGACATCGTCGAACGGTTGGGCAGCGAATCGCGCGTGCACGCCGTGCCCGTATCGCAGGAGGACTGCGCTTCCCCCGACACCATCGTCGCCAAGGTGGACAGTCGCGCCACGCTCGAAAGGGGAGACGTCGCCGAGTTTGCCTTCGATGCAAAGCACATTCATCTCTTCGACGAGAACGAAAGAAGCCTCTTAAAGCGGGATGAGTTTTACAAGAACGTCCCCGAAAATGCGGAAGGGGCGGCGTTCGTCCCGTTGACGCCAAGCGAGATGATTCAAAAGCGCCAACCCGAAAAGAAGGCGAAAAAGAAATAAAGGGTGTTACCCTTAGAAGGAGAGTTTGAAATGAAGCGTTTTTGGAGTGGTTTCGTCTCGCTCTTGCTCGCTGCCGTATTCCTCGTCGGCTGTTCGGTCTTTACCTACAAGGCAAGGACGCTTTGGGGCGGAATTTCCGCAGAGGTTCCTTCGGGCGAAGCCGTCGCCGTCAAAGTGGACAGCGTGGAAGTGCTTTCCTCCTATCGGCAGGACGAAAGGGAGTGGTACGATGCGAATGCGTCTGCCTTCTCCGTTTATTCGGACGACTTTTTCCAGGATCATACCCTCGTGCTCGTCTTTTGGGAGGAGACCTCCGGCTCCAATCAGGTCGGCATTCAGAGCGTGAGCAAGAGTTTAACGGGCATCAAAGTGACCCTCTTGCGGCTGGAATCGCCTCTCGGCACGACGGATATGAGGGGCTGGTCGTTCCTCATCGAGGTTGATAAGCTGGGCGAGAGGGATACGATCTCCTTTGATATCCGGACGCAAAAACAACTCTTTTAAGCGATTTTTTGAATCAATGGAAAGCGCCTTCGAAAGCGTTTGACTTTCGAAGGCGCTTAATTTTTTAGCGCATGGATTCTTCGAGGATTTGACCTGCGATTAGCGTGTTGCTGGTGACGCCCGTGATGTACGGGTCAAGCTCCAAAATCGCTTCGGCGGTGTCAACCGTCCATACCTCGAGGGGGAGACTCAGATTGTAGCACAGGGCGACGATATCGTCCTTTACGGTGAAGTAATTGCTGTCGATAAAGACGTCGTTGAGACCGTTCCGAAGGCCGATCGCCGTCATTGCCTTTTGGACGGAGACGTATTGGACGACGTAGCCGAGCCTCGCCTGCGGATCGCGCTCGGAAATCACGGATAAAAGGGCTTCGTCGAATGCCAGATAGGTGACGTTGCCTTTCATGCCGTAGCGAATGACGGTGTCGGCAATCTTCTTTGCCTGATCGGTCGTCATGCCCGTTTTGAGCTCGATGTAGGGGTGAAGGGATAAATTTCGGCAGAGGAGAAGGAACTCTTCAAGGGTGGGAATGCGCTCGCCCGCGTATTCCTCCGATTTCCAGCTGCCGAAATCGAGCGCGCGCACTTCTTCCAAGGTGAGGTCTTTGATGTTTCCTGTTCCGTTCGAGGTGCGGTCGATTGAATCGTCGTGCAAGAGTACGGCATAGCCGTCTTTGGTGAAGGCGACGTCGCATTCCACCATTGTAAAGCCGTTTTGATAGGATTTTCGATAGGCGGAAAGGGTGTTTTCGGGCGCATCGGCACAGCCGCGGTGATTGATGGAACGGACGAAATAGGACTTTGGCGGGACGGTTTCCTCTTGGACGGGAATCTCGGTCGTTTGGGACGTTTCGGCTTCGCACCCGGCGAGCGCGCAGACGCCCGAAAGGATCGAAAGCATGAGCATGCTGCAAATGACGCTTTGGAATCGTTTCATAACTACCTCTTTTGAAAAAAATGAGAAGCGGAATGGAAAACGATAGCCCGTAGGAGCGCTTCTGTTCTTATCATACAGAAAAGATGAGGAGAAGTCAATCAAATCTTCGCAAAAGGGATTTCTGTTTGCGCAAATCGCAGAGCCCCTTCTTTCGGGACGCATGGACGGGAGCGCAAAGGGCGGAGAAAAATTTTGCAATCCCCGGGCAAGTGCCGAAAAGTGATTGACTTTTTTTCGGCTTTGTTGTAAGATGTGCCGTATGACAGAGATCTTTTTGGACGCATTTTTCGATACCCTCAAGTTGTTTCCCTTCCTGCTTGTCATTTACATTCTTTTGGAACTCTTCGAGCGTTACGTCCTCATCCAACCGAAAATTTTAAAGGGGAAGCTTGCGCCGCTCCTCGGCGCCGCGACGGGACTCGTCCCGCAGTGCGGTTTTTCCGTCATGGCGGCAAAGCTGTACGACAAAAAATTCATCCGCACGGGAACGATTCTCGCGGTATTCCTCGCCACGAGCGACGAGGCATTTGCCATTCTCTTATCGAGCGGAAGGTTTTTGTCTCTTTTTTTGCTCGTCCTTTCTAAACTCGTGATTGCAGTCGTCGCGGGCTATGCCGCCGACGCGATTCTTTGGAAGAGAGAGGAAAGGGAGCTCCAAACGGAGGAAAGGGGGCATTTTTGCGGCAAGGAGCATTCAGAACGCCTCTGGTACGACTATTTCGTCATGCCCCTTCTCCATTCTCTCAAGATCGCCCTCTATATCTTTTTCGTCACCGCGCTGTTCGGACTCCTCTTTTTCTTCGTCGGGGAAGACAAAGTGACGGCTTTTCTCTCCTCGAATCTCTGGCTGCAACCGATCTTTACCACGCTGATCGGCTTTATCCCCAACTGCGCTTCGTCCGTCGTCCTCACGCAGGCGTACCTCGTCGGGGGAATCACCTTCGGCTCTTGCGTGGCAGGGCTGTGCGTCAATGCGGGCATGGGGCTCGTCGTCCTCTTGAGGAACGTGAAAGAATGGAAACGCAATTTATGCCTGATTTCGACACTTTGCGCCATAAGTATCGCTGCGGGACTTGTCATAAACCTCGTCGAAGTCCTCGTTCGGGGTTGACAAAATCCGAAAAAAGAAGTATGATAGTAGCATGAACCTCGTTCATGCTTTTTTCATACAGAGAGGAAACCGTCATGTTTTACAGCAAGCTTGCGCGCTCCGTCTCCCCCTATACGGCGGGAGAACAGCTCAATGACAGGAATTACGTCAAACTCAACACCAACGAAAATCCCTATCCCCCTTCTCCGAGGGCGGCAGAGGCGATGCGCGCTTTCGACGCCGATCGCTTAAAGCTCTATCCCGACCCCGAAGCAAAGGCGCTCCGCGCTTCGATTGCCGCCGCCGAGGGCGTTGCGGCAAAGAACGTCTTTTGCGGGAACGGCAGCGACGAAGTGCTGGCGCTCTGCTTTCCCGCCTTTTTCGATCCCGAGGGCAAGGGCGCGTGCTTTGCGGACGTCACTTATTCCTTCTACCCCGTCTTTGCGGAATTTTTCCGCATCCCGACTAAGATAATTCCCGTCAAAGGGGACTATTCCCTCGACCTGGAGGAATTTTTACAGGCGGACTGCCAGGGCTATTTTCTGGCAAACCCCAACGCGCCCACTTCTTTGGGAATTTCCCGCAGGGAGATCGAGAACTTCGTAAAGCGCGCTTCGGACAAAATCGTCGTGCTGGACGAGGCGTATATGGACTTTTACGGCGAAAGCGCCGTTCCGCTCACCGAGAAGTACGAAAACGTGCTCGTCGTCAAGACCTTTTCCAAATCCTATTCCCTTGCGGGCATTCGGTGCGGCTATGCAATCGGAAACGAAGCCCTCATCGACGCCCTCTTTCGCATGAAGGATTGCTTCAACTCCTACCCCGTGGACGGGCTTTGTCAGGCGATTTGCGCTCAGGCCGTCGCGGACAAAAGCTATCACGAAGAAACGGTGCAAAAGGTAATTTCCGAACGGGAACGGCTCAAGGGGGAACTTAAGTCGATGGGGCTTTCCGTCCTCGATTCGAAGTCAAATTTCCTCTTCGTCGCATTTGAGAAAACGGGAGGAGAATTTATCTACCGTTCGCTGAAAGAGAGGGGCGTTCTCGTGCGCTATTGGAACAAGCCCAAGCTCGAAAACTACTGCCGCATTACCGTCGGCACGCCCGCGCAGAACGACGCCCTTTTGGACGCCCTTCGACATATCCTGAGGTAGACGATGCCAAGCGTTGCAACTTCCTGCACGCACGAAAGCAAAAAGAACATAGAACCGGTTTTTTCCACCCTTTCTTCCCTTGGGGAAGAGGTGCAAAAGCTCATCCCCGTGGGCAAGCTTCTCTTTTTGGCGAGCGCAGACGCCTTTTTAAGGCACGGCGTCGCCGTGAAGGCTGCGCTTTCCCGCTATGCGATGCTCACCTCGATTTCTCCCTCGGACGGCGCAAGCCTGTTCGCCTTCGGGGACGGCTTTTCGGGGGTGGTGTGCCTCGGAAGCGAACAAATTCCCTTGGCGCGCTATCTCTCCGCCGTTTTGTCCCTTCCCTGCGTCTTAATTCCCGACGCGATCGAGGCAAGTAAAATCGTCTCCCCTTCGGCGGAAGTCGTCGTCGGCGGGAAGAAGGTGGTCTATCCCGTCTCTTCGCCCGATCTCGTGTTCGTGGACGAGAGCATTCTTTTGGGAGAGGCGAGCGCCTATGCGCGCATCTGCTCGTATGCGCTCTCCCTGTTCGAGTGGGTTTTTTCCATCGACTTCGAAGGGGGGGAAGAAAACAGAGAGCTCTTTTTGAAGGCGCTCTCCGCTATCGAAAAGCCCAAGTGGTACGACTGTTCCAAGCGCACGGTCTTTGAATCCGACCTCGTTCTTTCCTCCCTCGAACGGGAGGGACTGCGGCGGGGGACGGTGGCGCGGCTCGGCGCGCGCTGCGGAAACGACCTTTTGGCGCTCGACAAGCTGACCAAGGCGTATCTGCTCTTTTACAAAAAGGGATACGTTCGACCCTATGCCTGCCCCGAGGAGGATCTTTCTTCCCTTTCGGCGCAATTTGAACAATACAGAAAAAAACATCTCGATCTTTTGAGAGAAATTGAGGCGAGTCTCCCCGGAAGAAAGCGCATCTACTTCGCCTTAGGCGGAAAGAACGCCTGCGTTTCGGGCAGAAATATGCTCGGCTACGTGCGAGATCTCTCCAAAGAAGGGAAAAGTCCGCTCCGCGTCATGCGGAATTTCGGACTTTTGGAGGAAAAATGCAAGAAGCGATGGAAAAAGCTCTAGCGAAAAAGAAGGTCTTTCTGCTCGATATGGACGGCACCATCTATCTGGACGAGACGCCCATCGGGGATATGATTCGCACCCTGCAAGTCATGCGGGACAAGGGAAAGAGAATCGTATACCTCACCAACAACTCTTCCAAATCGGAGAAGGCGTACGTCGAAAAGCTGAAGCGCATCGGCTTTTACGACGAGCGCGATCTCGTCTACACCTCCTCGATGGCGACCATAGAATATTTACAAGCGCATTTTGAGGGGAAACGGGTGTATCTCGTCGCCAACGACTGCGTGAAGGAGGAATTTTTGGCGGCGGGCATCTTCCTCGTGGAGAAAGACCCCGAAGTCGTCGTCCTCGCCTACGACACGCACATCGACTTTCAGAAATTTTCCGCCTTGAATGAGGCGATTGTAAACGGCGCGTTTTACATCGCGACCCACCCTGATGCGGTTTGCCCCGCAAAGGGCGTATTCCCGCCCGACGTCGGCTCGTTCATCGCCCTCTTGAAGTGCTCGTCGGGAAAAGAGCCCGATCTCATCTGCGGAAAGCCGGGTACGGTCATGGGGGACTGTATCAAAGGGCGGCTCGGCGTTTCGGCGGACGAAGTCGTCATGGTGGGGGACAGACTGCACACGGACATCCGCTTCGGCAATCAAAACGGCTTTGCCACCCTCCTCGTCCTCAGCGGGGAGACCACGGAAAAGATGCTTGCCTCTTCCCCCGATCGACCGACCTTTGTCTTGCCTTCCCTCAACGAAATTCTCCCTTATCTTGAATAAAGAGGAGGCGTCGCAAAACTGAACGACGCCCCCCTTTGGGAAAGACAGAAAGCCGCGCGCTCAATTCAGAGCACGCGGCCATTTTAATCTGCAACGATATGAAGTTTGAGGCGCTCCTTGATCAATCGAATGGGGTGCTTCGGAATGCGGTCCCGTTTTCGAAATACGGTGATTGCCGCGTCGACGATGAGGAGAAGCTCCATGCCAATCAGCGCGAAGGATTCCACGAATTGATTGATATAGAGGGAGTTTGCCGCGTCCACTTCGCCGAGGTAGGCAGGGGAGAGGACGAGGAAGAAGAGGATTCCGTAAAGGACGTCAAAGGCGTCCTTTTTGCGTTCGGCAAGCAGTCCGACGAGGGGAAGAATGAGGAAGGTCGCCGAGTAGTAAAAGCTCGGATTGGGGAACAAGATCATGCCGACGCACGCTGCCAAAAAGACCTTGTACGGCTTATCGAGAATAAGTCCGCACAGGAGGGGAAGGAGCAGGCAGACAAAGGCGATGAGGTTGTAATCCGCCGTCACGACCTCTTCGAGGGGGACGCCGCCGAAGATAGAGGAGAGAATGCCCAAGAAGTTGGCGATGGAATAGTTATAGCCGAAGTTCGCCTGCCAAACCGCAAAGGAGACGAGCCAGCGGATAAATTGGTTGACGTTGGCAAGCCCCCGATCGAGGAAGAAGAAGGGAACGATCAGCGCAAGGACGGTATAGGCGACGCAGCGCAGGAAGGGGAAGAACTCTTTCTTGCGCAGGAGAATGAGAGCGAACAGGGCGGGATAGAGCTTGATCCCCGCGGAAATACCCAAGCAAAGGTAGGAAATTTCCCGCACGATGGGCTTTTCGGAATCGTAATACCCGTAAAAGACGAGGGCGGGAAGGAGAGCGTAGAGGATAAAATTGCCCCGCTCGAAGTTGTAGACCATGCCCATCGTGAAGAAAGAGGCGACGACGATGGCGATTTGCGAGGGAAGGGAGAAGCCCTTTTTCTCTAAAATGCGGAAGAGGAGAAGGCTGAACGCAAAGGCAAAGACGAGGTAGAAAAGATAGAGGGAAAATTCCGCCCAGAACCCTTCGGTATACGCCGTCTCATAGCCCTTGGAATAGTCCGCAAACGGCACGAAGATGAGGGCAAAGAGGAGAACGAGGGGGGGATAGCTCGCCATATCCCCGTAATAGGGGCTGTTTTCATGTACGATGTAATTGACGTGCCAAAAGTCCGCAAAGGGGACTTCACGGACGTCGCGAAAGATGGGGAGCGCGAAGACGTAAGGCTCTTTGAGTCCCCAGATGAGCGCCTGGATGCAGAAGGCGAGCGCGGAGAGGAGGAGACAGGTTATTAGGGCGAAGTTGAATTTATCCTTGATTTTCATGATTTCCTCCTGTCGCGGCAGACGATGAGCAGGAGAATTGCAAACGCCACGCCCGCGATCGCCAAAAATTCATAAGAGTAATAGACGAGAAGGGTCGTCAGCGCGTAGTCCCCCGGCATGACCTTGCCCGAAAAGCCGTCCTTTCCCATGTGGCAGAGGGAGAAGAGCTTGACGCCGCTGATCTCCGCCGCCGCGGGAAGGTTGGATTTGACGAGGGAGTCGATTTCACCCGAAAGCCTGTCAAAGGGAAGGGCGTAGCACTCGATGGGCTCAAATTCCGACGTGCCTTCCTCGATGACGGTATCGCCCGTGTTGTAGCAGTAGGCGAGCGTCGTGGTGTTGTATGCCGCCATGGGGAAGTCTCCCCCTTCGTTGAGGTAAAAACAGCCGACGATGAGCCCGACGAAGTTGTCCGCAAAGGCAGAGGTGCGGACAGAGCCGCTTAAATCGAGCTTGGAATAACAGTTGACGAAAGTCGCCTTGCGGGAAGTGGCGGTGATGCCGAAGGAAGCGACGAAGCTGCCCTGAATAAAGCCGCTCTCGAGTCCGAGGTTTTTGACGATGCCCGAAAGGTTTCCAAAGAGGGCGTTTTTGCTCCCGTGGGAGAGGGAAGTCGAAACGTAGTTCAAAAGGGCGTGCCCTCCGCCGTCGTAATATCCGTCAAAGGTGCAATCCGTGTCCGAAAAGCCGATGGGAAGCTGTTCCAGAGGAAAAATTTCTCCCGTCTTTCTCGTATAGGAAAGGTCGATGTCCGTCGTCTGCAAAAAATATTGTTTGTAAAAGACCTCTCCGCGGTTGACGAGAGTGCGGAAGGCGGCGAAGTCCTCCGCCGTCTCGATGAGATAGGGGGCGCTTTTCGTTCCCTTGCCCTTTAAGGAGGGGGTGTATTCGTAAAAAGAGGAGATGGGCGCGTTGTTTTCCCAAAGGCTCAAATCTTCGTAGCCGCAGAGGGAGAGCACGCGGACGTTTTCGTTCAGAAAGTCGTCTAAAAGGGTGTCCTGCGGTTGGTTTTCAATGCTGCCGCTGATGAGATCGGGGCGGGGAGAGGCAGTCATCGGGCCTGTCGCCGCGCAGAGGAAGATGCGGTTTGCGTCGTAAGAGACGAGGGGAAGGGGGGTGCCCTCCGCATCCGTGCAGGCGCTGTAACAGCCGATGACGTCGGCGGTCGCGATGTTGTCGCCGATGCCGCCGCCGCGGTTGGCGTCGATGGTGACGAAGGTCGAGCAGTTCAAAATGACGGCGTGTCCCGCGATGTGGCTGGCAATGCCGCCGCAGCAGTTTCCCTGCACAAAGCCGTACACGGACAGGTTGCGGACGGTGCCGCCGAGATGTCCGAAGAGGGCGTTGTTTTCCTCCTTCGTTTCGTCGGTGATGGAAAGTCCGTAAATGGCGTATCCGCGCCCGTCGAAGACGCCCTTAAAATAGCTGCTCGCCCCGAACCTCCCGATGGGCGTAAACTCCTCGCCGTTTAAGTCGATGTCGTTTGCGAGGATCACCGTCTTGTTGTCGTAGATGTTTCCCTCGTCCACCGACTTGGAAAAGTCGATGAGGTCTTGCGCCGTGGAGAGAACGATGGGCTGAGATGTGGAATCGGCGCACACCGAAACGGGTATGCTTCCAAAGAGAAGTATACCGGTCAGGCATACGCCGATGAGTAAGTTTTTAGCGTTGGTCAATTGGTACATATGCTTTGCGCTCCTGTACGCATTCGTAGGCGGGACGAATGATACGGTTGCCGTTGACGATCTCCTCCATGCGGTGTGCCGACCAGCCCGCGATACGGGAAACGGCGAAGAGCGGGGTATAGAGGGCTTTGGGAAGAGAAAGCATCTGATAGACAAAGCCGGAGTAGAAATCGACGTTCGGACAGACCGCCTTCAACACGTTTCTGCTCTCCATGATGAGCTCTTTGGAGACCTTGGCGACGGTATTGTACAGCTCGAATTCTTCCTCGCGCCCCTTTTCGACGGCGAGCCGCCCCGCAAAGGATTTGAGGATTTCCGCTCTCGGGTCGGACAGGGTGTAGACGGCGTGTCCCATGCCGTATACGAGTCCCGTCCGATCAAACGCTTCCTTGTCAACGATTTTCTTTATGTAATCCCTGACGGAGGATTCCGACCAGTCGGGGAGATTTTCCTTGATGTTGTCGAACATCTCGACGACTTTCAAGTTTGCACCGCCGTGTTTCGGGCCCTTTAAAGAGCCGAGAGACGCCGCGACCGCCGAATAGGTGTCCGTCCCCGAAGAGGTGACGACGTGGTTGGTAAAGGTGGAGTTGTTGCCTCCGCCGTGCTCGGCGTGCAGAATGAGACAGATGTCGAGTACGCTCGCTTCGAGGTCGGTGAATTGGCTGTTCTTTCGCAGCATGTGCAGGATATTTTCCGCAAATGAATAGCGCTCCTGCGGCTTGTGAATGACGAGCGAGCCTTCCGTGAAATAATATTGATAGGCGCGATAGCTGTAAACCGCAATGCGGGGGAGCTGAGCGATTAAGGACAGGGACTGCCTTAATACGTTCTCCCGCGAAATGTTGTCGGGGTCGGGATCGTAGGAATAGAGATTCAAGACGCACTTGGACATCATGTTCATGATATCCTTGTTGGGCTTTTTGAGAATGACGTCCCTTAAAAAGTTCTTGGGCAGGACGCACAGCTCTTTGAGAAAGGGGATAAAATCGTCAAGCTCCGCCCGCGAGGGCAATTCCCCGAAGAGGAGAAGATACACCGTTTCCTCGAAGCCGAATCTCCTTTCGCTGACGCAGTTTTTGACGATATCCTTGACGTCCACGCCGTGGAAGCGCAACTCTCCGTCGATGGGAACTTTGACGCCGTCAACCGTTTTCCATGCGTTGACTTCGGAGACTTCGGTCAGTCCGCAGAGGACACCCTTTCCGTTTGCTTCGCGAAGGCCTCTCTTGACGTCGTGCAGTGCGTAGAGCGCGGGGTCGATGTGATCGTTCTTTGCGGCGATTTCCGCAAGACGGGCAATTTTATCGGCATATGCGTCAATGGGTTTGGGTTCGTTAAAATCGACCATAGAAGCCTCCTTTTTCGGTTTGTCTTTGATTATAGCACTTTTTTTCTCCCCTGTCAATCGTTGAAATCTCCGAAAAGGCATTTGCTTTTTTCGAAAAAACTGTTTCATTTCATGTGTTTTTGTGTTATATTATAGATAGCAACAGTTTTCAAGGAGTATACCGTGAACGAAGTAGTCATTCAACGAGAAGAAAACGCAATCCGAATCGCGCTGTCGGGGGAAATTCACTCCGGCAATGCGGATGATTTTTACCGAGAGGTGATGGAAGCCTACCGGGCGGACAAAAAAGATCTGCACTTTTCTTGCAGGGAGCTCGCCTTCATCGATTCCACCACGCTCGGCACGTTCGTCAAGATCAAAAAGGAAGTCGCCAAAGAGGGAAACAAGGTCGTCCTTTCCTCTTTGCAGCCCAACATCAAAAAGCTGTTTTTGATCTGCAACTTAGACGCCATTATGGAGATCGAGTCATGAACGCAATCGTACTATCCCTACCGCTCGAAAGCGATTATCTCACCACCGTAAGGCTCACCGTGGGCGGCGTCTGCGCCATGGCGGGCTTTGACATCGACAAGACGGAGGACGTCAAGGTATGCGTCACGGAGAGCTTGCTGCTCTTTCAGAGAAACGGTTACCTGCGCGCGGGGCTTTGCTTTGACTTTGACGGCGGGCTAAGCGCCGTCGTCTCGGGCGAAGGGGAGCGGACGCCCAAAGAGGAGAGCCTGGAGGACGAAATCTCCTACGCCCTTCTGGACGCCCTGTCCGACGAGGCGCGCTTTATAAAAGAGGGGAACGCCCTTTTGAAAATTACCTTGAAAAACGGAAATTGAGCGATGGAAGAGACAGAATTGTTCCTCGCCTACAAAGAGGCGACCGACGAAAAGACGAGGGGAAAGCTCCGGAGTGAGATTGCGGAGAAATACCTCTACATAGCGAACGTTCTCGCGCGGAAATTCGTCGGCAGAGGCGTGGAGTACGACGATCTCGTGCAGATCGCCTCGATGGCGCTCGTCAAGGGGATCGACCGCTTCGACCCCTCCCTCGGCGTCAAGTTCGCGACCTTTATTACGCCCACGATCACGGGGGAAATCAAAAATTACTTCCGCGATTATTCGCGCCTGGTCAAATATCCGAGAAAGCTCTCTCAGCTCGCCGCGGAAATCCGCAAGTGCAACGAGGAGACGCTCGCAAAGACGGGCAGAAAGCCGACGGTTGCCGAGCTTGCCGCCCTTCTCGGAGTGGAGGAGGAGAACATCGTCAAGGCGATGGAAATCGGGACGCCCGTATCCCTCGATCAGCAGATCGTGAACGGAGAGGAGGAGACTCCCCTCTATAACGTCATTCCCGACAAGGTCGATTATTTCGAGACGTTCGAGCAGAACGACAGCCTTCGCTCCGCCATGGTCGGGCTTTCGGAGATCGAAAAGAAGTTTATTCGCTACCGCTATGGCAAGGAGCTTTCGCAGTCGGACATTGCCGCAAGGCTGGGCGTTTCGCAGATGTACGTTTCGAGAATGGAGAAAAGGGTGCTGGAAAAGCTCCGCGAAAAGTTAAAGGGTTGATATGAAGTTTGAAATCGATAGCTTCGAGGCGATGGATCGCGCGCTGAAGGCGCTCGTCGATCTCCTCGAACAACTGAATATCGACAAAGACGTCGTCTTTGACAGCAGGCTCGTCTCTTGCGAGCTCCTTTCCAACGTCTTGCAGCACACGAAGGGGCGCGCCTTTTTCATGCCCTGCGTCAGGGACGGATTCGTCGAGCTGCAAATCGACGGGGAAAATCCCTTCGTGCCGCCCGAAACGTCCTCCTGCGCGGGCGTCTATGCCGAGAGCGGCAGAGGGCTGTTTCTCGTGGACGCCTACTGCGCCCGTCGGGTCACGACCGAACGGGGGGTCAAGGTGTTCATCAAAATTCCCGAAGATTGAGCGAGGTCGGATTTTTCCGACTTTTTTTCTTTTCGGGGACGAAAAACTTGTCATTTTGCGAAAACTGTACTATAATGAAATGAGGAAGAGAAGGAGTGAGCCGATGAAGGGAATCATTGACGAGATCAGGGAAAAGACGGGTATCGTCCTCGATGTCCGCGACGCCTGTCCCAGAGACGAGGCGTTTTCGCAGACGGACGGTAAGACCCGTTTTTTGTTCCGCTACGGGGATCAAACCTTCCTCGGCACGATCGAAGGAGAGGGGAAAACGCAGGAAAATTACGCCTTTTTCCTTTCGCGCTTTTTGGAAGCTTCCCTTCCCCCTGCGGACGTTTCCAAGGAAGGGGCACTAAAGGCGATGCTTTTGGGGGACGCGAGCAAGAGTGACGTCAAAAAGTACGCCTTAAAATACAAGCTTCCCGACGATGCCCCCTGTTTTGCGCTCGCCATCCGCGCAAAGGAGCGCCTCGCGGAAGTCACGGCGTATCTTTCCCTCTGCAAGAACCTTCCCTGCGACGCCATCGTCGCCATGGAAGAGTGTTCCTGCGCCTTTCTGGTCTTTGCCGAAGAGGACGTTTCCGCAAGAGAGTACGCCCTCTATCTCGAACAGTCCCTTCGGGAAGAGCTCGGAATCGGCGTGACGATCGGCGTGGGCGACAGGGTGGGGAGTATTTTCGACGTCAACCGCTCCTATCGGCAGGCGTATTCCGCCCTTCGCTTTTCAACCCTCTTAAAGGACAAGGGAGGGGTGCATACGTATCGGGAATATACTCTCGTCAAACTGCTCGAAGAGCTTCCCGTGCAGGCTTTGAAGGAGCGCAAAGAGGAGCTTTCCTGCGGCATGGAGGACGAGGTGTTCGGGGACGAAGAGCTTTTAGAGACGGCGGAGGCGTTTTTGCAAAATTCCCTCAACGTCGCCGAGACGGCGCGCACCCTCTTTTTGCACCGCAACACCCTTTTGTACCGCCTCGACAAGATCGAAAAGTGTACGGGGCTCAACATCCGGAAATTTTCGGACGCGGTTTCGTTCCGCATCCTGACAATACTATACAGACTCATCAACAGATAGGAGGATACTATGTCCGTTTACGAAGAATCGCTTTCTTTGCACGAGAAGCTCAAGGGAAAATACGAGGTGAAATCCCTCGTTTCGGTAGACAGCCGCGAGGCGCTCTCCCTCGCCTATACGCCGGGGGTTGCGGAGCCTTGCCGCGCCATTCAAAAAAATCCGGATAAGGCTTACGAGGTGACGAGAAAGTGGAATACCGTCGCCGTCGTCTCGGACGGCAGCGCCGTTCTGGGGCTCGGCAACATCGGAGGACTTGCGGGGCTTCCCGTCATGGAGGGAAAGGCGATTCTCTTTAAGGAGTTCGCGGGGCTCGACGCCATTCCCATCGTCCTTGCGGGGCAGGATATTGAGGACATCGTCCTCGCCGTCAAGATGATTTCCCCCTCCTTCGGGGGCATTAACCTCGAAGACATCGCCGCACCCAAATGCTTCGAGGTCGAAAGGAGACTCAAAGAGATTTGCGATATTCCCGTCTTTCACGACGACCAGCACGGCACGGCGATCGTCGTGCTCGCAGCCGTCCTCAATTCGTTGAAGCTTGCGGAAAAATCTCTCGCTGCGGCGAAAATCGTCGTCTGCGGCGCGGGCAGCGCGGGCACGGCCATCTCCAAGCTCTTAATTAGGAGCGGCGCAAAGGACGTGACGATGGTCGATAAGTTCGGCATCGTCTGCGAAGGGGAGACGTGGCTGAACGATTCTCAGGCGGAAATGGCGAAGATCACCAATCCCGAACGGAGAAGGGGCACGTTGAAGGAAGCCGTCGTCGGCGCGGACGTCTTCGTCGGCGTTTCCGCACCCAGACAGCTCACGGGCGAAATGGTGCGCTCTATGAACGAAAAGCCCATCGTCTTTGCGATGGCGAATCCCGAACCCGAGATTCTGCCCGAAGAGGCGAAGGCGGCGGGTGCATTCATCGTCGGCACGGGACGGAGCGATTATCCCAATCAGATCAACAACGTCCTTGCTTTCCCCGGTGTCTTCCGCGGCGCGCTCGACGTCAGGGCAAAGGAGATCAGCGAGGGGATGAAGGTTGCGGCGGCGCACGCCCTTGCGGCGCTCGTCGAAACGCCCAATCCCGAATCCATTCTGCCGCACGCCTTTGACAAGAGAGTGGCAAAAACGGTTGCCGAAGCGGTCGGAAGGGCTGCGATCGAGGAGGGGCTGGCGCGCAATTCATGAGTACGACAAAGAAAGGTAAAATCGGAAAAATACTTCTCTCCATTCTCCTCGCGATCATTGTGTTCTGGACGGGCGCGCTCGTCGGCGCATTCGCCTTCGGCGGTTCGGATCGGAAGATCGCATGGATCATGGAGATGATTGAGCGGAACTATTACGAAGAGGTCGATCCCGAAACCGTCTATTCCGTGATCGGGAAGGAGATTCTCGATCCCTATTCGGATTATTATGACCCCGAGGCTTTTGCGGAGCTCTCCGCAAACCGCGCGGGGAGCAGAAGCGGATACGGGTTTTCCTATTACAATGCGGGGAATGTGGTGCTCTTTTCCGTTACGGGCAATTCTCCCGCCGAACGGGCGGGGCTCAAGCCCGGCATGACCGTGCGGGCGCTCAGCGGCGACGGGGCAACTTATACTCCCGTGACGGCGGAAAATTTCGGGACGGTGCTCGATTCCTTTCCTGAGGGGACGACCGTTTTCTTCGATACCGACTGCGGCGTCTTTTCCTGCGTCAAGGCGGAATACACGGAAAGCTATGTCGTCTACCGCTCGGACAAGGGAGGTTATCGCTTTACGGGCGATAACGCCCTCGAGCTTGAGCGAACGGAGGATGCGCTCCCCCTTCCTTCCGATACGGCGTACATCCGCCTGACCGGGTTTTACGGCAATGCGGGGGAGGAGATGCGGCTTGCTCTCAACGTCATGAAAGAGGAGGGGAAGCAAAATCTCATCCTCGATTTGCGGTCAAACGGCGGCGGACTCTTGTCCGTCTGTCAGTCAATTGCCTCTTTTTTCCTGAAAGACGCAGAGGAAAGCAAGCCTCTCGTCGTGACGGCAAAGTACAAGACGGGAAGGAGAGATTGCTTTTATGCGGACGGAAATTGGTACGACGACTATTTTTCCGCGCAATCGGAACTCTTTTTGCTTGCGGACGAGAATACGGCTTCCGCATCGGAGTGCCTGATCGGCGCGATGATGGACTACGGAACGCTCTCCTACGATCGGATTTATCTGTCCGAGCGGAACGGCGTCGCAAAGACGTACGGCAAGGGGATCATGCAGGAGACCTTCCTGTATACGGACGGCTCCGCCATCAAGCTGACGACGGCAACCGTACATTGGCCCGTGACCGATTCGAGCATTCACGGCGTCGGCGTCGTCCCTGCCGACGGGGCGATTCCCGTCCCTGTTCCCTTCATGGTGGACGTGGCGGATACGGGACTTCAATCCATGCTTTCGCTCATTCGGGAGAGACTTGCATAATTTTTTTCAACCATACGGAGACCTCGGTATCGTCGGTCTCCTTTTTTTCTGCCTGCTCGGGTTTTTTCTCCGTTTTTTGTTCGGATTTTTGCTCCTCTTTTCCCTCGGAAAGGGAGGAAAGGCTTGAAAGAAGGGGAAGAATGTTCTTGAGGTTGGCGTTTTTGTCGTCGGAGAGGAGTAAAAGGAGAACGAGTAAAGTGGTGGTATTCATACTTTTATTGTATGTAGGAACGAAAAGAAGGGTGAGAGAATAGTCTATACCATGAAAGATTTCAAAAAAGACGGTGCAAATGACGTAGAGTCCTTCGTCAAATCGAGGACGGGAAAAGAGGAAAAAGACGTATACGCAGAGCTCTATCAACGGGCGCTCGAGGGCAAAAAGAACGGCACGCTCTCCAACGCGCAGATCGATGCCTTCTGCAAAAAGGTATCGCCCATGCTGTCGGGGGAACAGAGAGCGAAGCTCTTTGCCCTCGCCAAAGAGCTGAAAAAAATCTGACAGACATTACCATGCCGAAAGCTGCATGATTTTTTTCCTATCGCCGATAATAACTGACGTAAGGGAGGAAATACGAAATGGATTTTTGTAAGAGCGAAACGTATCGCAATCTGGCAAAGGCGTTTGCGGGTGAATGTCAGGCGGGTATGCGCTATCAGTTTATCGCCAAACAGGCGATGCAGGAAGGGTTGCCCGTGCTTGCAGATACCGTAAAGGAAATTGCCAAGAACGAAACCGTTCACGCAAGGGCATTTTACGATGAAATCACGCAGAAAATCAGGGGGGAAGTCAAAATCGGAATCGAGGCAGATTATCCTTATTGGTTTTCTACGTTAGGGGAAAATCTCGATTTTGCCGCGCAGGGAGAGCGTGAGGAACACGAAAAAATTTACAGCGGGTTTGCCAAAACCGCCGAAGAGGAGGATTTCAAGTCCGTTTCGATTTTGTTTTCGCGCATCGCGGAGATTGAGAAAAATCATGAAATACTCTTTGCCTATCTTGCAAATGCCGTGAAGGAAGGGACGCTTTACAGAGCGCAGCATTCCGTCGTTTGGGTTTGCAGCGAATGCGGACATATGCACACGTCGGAAGAAGCATGGAAAGTATGCCCCGTCTGCAAAAAGCCGCAAGGCTACGTTTTCCTCCACTTACCTTTTAAGGGGGAAGACAGACAATGAAAAACAAGAAGATGAACAACGAAAAGAACTGCGGATCGAACGGTCGCAACGCAAATCGTGACTGCAAGAATGAAAAAGACTGCAAGTAAGCACGATGCGGCAAGGATGAAATCGGGCATGGATTATGAAGGCAGCTACACGGGCAATCCCGTGGAAGACGGCGACGATATGCCCGTTCAGGATGCCGACGATCTGTAAGGAAAAAGCGGGAGCATTCCCGCTTTTTTCTTGTAAAGAGAAATAGAACGCAGAGAGAACTGTTTCATGCCTTCTACCTTTCCTTTTTTGCAGGATCGCGGGAAGAATCGTTGTCAAACGGGGAAGAACGTGATATAATAAGATATTATAAAGGGAAAGGAGAGAAGGATATGTTTCACGTCGTATTGGTAGAACCGGAAATTCCGCAGAACACGGGCAACATCGTGCGCACTTGCGCGGCGACGGGGTGCGTGTTGCACCTTGTGCGCCCCCTCGGCTTCGACGTGTCCGAAAAGGCGGTCAAGCGCGCGGGGCTCGACTATTGGGATAAGGTTACGATTTTGTACCACGACAGCTTTGACGAGGTGCTTTCCGCCTATCCAAGCGCATCCTTTTGGTATTTTACGACCAAGGGGAAGCAAATCTATTCGGACGCTCCCTTGAAGGAGGGGGATTTTCTCGTGTTCGGCAAGGAGACGAAGGGGCTTCCCGAAGAGCTTCTCGTCGAACATGAGTCGGAGTGCCTGCGCGTTCCTATGCTGGAACATCTTCGCTCGCTGAATCTTTCGAATACGGTCGCGCTCGCCGTTTATGAGGGACTTCGGCAAAACGGCTTTCGGAATTTTCAGACAAAGGGCGAGCTTCATCGCCTGCATTGGAAAAATTGAGGGATTTCTTCCCTCTTTTTTTCGTTTTTTTTCCTATCTATTTGACAAAGTTTCCTCTGTTTTGATACAATAACAATATACTTCTATTGGGAGATACTTCAGGACATTATGGTTGCAACGATCTTACAACAGATGTTTTTCCTGCTCGGCGGTCTCGCTGTCTTTATGGTCGGCATGAAGATGATGGGCAGCAGCCTCGAAAAGGTTGCGGGTAGCGGGCTTCGCTCGTTGATGGCAAAAGCCTCGTCCAATCGCTTTGTCGGAATCGGAACGGGCACGCTCATCACTGCGATCGTCAACAGCTCTTCGGCAACGACGGTTATGGTTGTCGGTTTCGTCAATATCGGGCTTCTGACGCTTTCGCAGGCGACCCCCATTATCATGGGCGCCAACATCGGCACCACCCTTTCCGCCTTCATCATGGCGCTCTCGGGGGACGGCAGTTTCTCGGTTGCATCCGTTTTTGCCCTTCTCGCGTTCAGCGGACTCGTCTTGGAGATGGTCTCCCCCAAGGATTCCGTCAAGCGAATCGGCGCCGTCCTCATTGGTATCGGTTTTATCTTTATCGGACTCAACGTCATGAGCTCCGCCGTCAAGGTGCTCGTCGCCGATCCCGAAGTCGGGCCTCTTTTGCAGCAGCTTTTTATTAAGCTCGGCAACGGTTCTGACACCCTTTCCATCGGCACGATTTTTCTCCTCTTCTTCTTAGGACTCATTCTAACGGCGATCTTGCAGGCTTCCTCCGCTATTACGGGTATTATGATTACCCTCGCATCTTCCGGGCTCGTTTCCATCAATATGGCGATCTTCGTCGTTCTCGGAACGAACATCGGTACCTGCTGTACCTCCCTCATCTCTTCCATCGGCACGAATACGAACGGCAAGCGGGCAGCCGTCATACACCTTCTCTTCAACGTCATCGGAAGCATACTCTTCCTCATTCCCATCATCGTCTGGCAGAACGACATGGTGGAGATGCTCTCTTTCCTTACGCGGAACATGGAGAACCCGCAAGACGTCGTCAAGTGGGAAATCGCCATTTTCCACATGGTGTTTAACGTCTTGACGACCCTCATCCTCGTGCCCTTCGTCAATCCCTTGACGAAGCTTGCGACCCTGCTCGTCCCCGAATCGCACAAGCCTTCGGTCAAGACGGTGGCGGAATTCCTCGACGAGCGCCTCTTAAAGACGCCGCCCATCGCCGTCGCGCAGATTCGCAACGAGATCGATTCGATGGGCAATTTTGCCTTCCGAAACTATAAGCGCTCTGTCGACATGCTCCTCACGGGAGATTTTTCGGAGGCGGAGCTGTTTGCGGAGACCGAACATCGCATCAACGCCCTGAACAAGGAGATCGCCGCCTATTGCGTCAAGCTCACCCAACAAGACCTTGCCGACAACGACGAAAAGAAGATTTCCTCCTTCTACCGCGTTATATCGGACATCGAGCGCATCGGCGACTATGCGGAAAACATCGTCGAATACGCGCAGAAGATGGCAGCCGATCAGGTTACGTTCTCCGCAGCAGCCAAAGAGGAAATCTGTATGGTGGACGCAAAGATTTCCAGACTTTATGAGCTCGTCCTCGATTCCTTCACCAAACGCGATCTCGCGCACTATGCGGACATCAACGCCCTGGAGGATTCCATCGACGAGGCGACGGTGCGCATGGAGGACGCGCACCTCGAGCGCATGACGGATGGGAGCTGCTCTCCCGAATCGGGCGCGATTTACTTGCAGCTCGCCGGAAACCTCGAGCGTATTGCCGACCACATGGTCAATATCGCAAATTCCGTAAAGACTTACGTTCACGCCATCGATCAATAGCGCGAAATTTTCGCATAAGAATACAACGAGATACACACACTGACGGTATGGGAAAACATACCGTCATTTTTCGCAATCAGCCGAAAATCCTCGCTACGGCAACCATTGCCGGCCCGAAAGAGAGTGCGGGGATCGTCGGCAAATATGTCGACAAACAGCTTGCCGACGACAAATTCGGGGAAGATACCTTTGAAAAAGCGGAGTGCAAGATGCTCACTTACGCGATCGAGCACGCCATCATCAACGCAGGGCTTGAACGGGAGCAAATTGACGTTCTCGTATCGGGAGACTTACTCAATCAGATTATTTCCGCTTCTTTCGCGGCGCGGGACTTTAACATTCCCTTTTTGGGGGTGTATGGGGCGTGTTCCACGCTCGCCGAGGCGCTTGCCATCGGCGCGTCCCTCATCGACAGCGGGTATTTAAAGCACGTCATGGCGGCGACGGGGTCGCACTTTTCCACCGCCGAACGGCAATATCGCTATCCCCTCGAGCTCGGCTGTACCCGTCCGCCGCAGGCGCAGTGGACGGTGACGGGCGCGGGCGGCTTCGTCCTGGGGAAAGAGGGGGACATCGCCATCACTTCCGCGACGTTTGGCAAGGTGGTCGATTACGGCATCACGGACGTCAACAATATGGGCGCGGCGATGGCGCCCGCCGCGAGGGATACCATTCTGACCCACTTAAAGGAGACGGGGCGAGATCCTTCCTATTACGATCTCATCGTCACGGGGGATCTCGGCGCGCTCGGCAGCCGAATTTTGAAAGACCTTACCTGGGAAAAGGGCGTGGACATCGGGAAAAACCACGTCGACTGCGGGGAGATCGTCTATAAGGTGATTGAGGACGAATTTCAGGGAGGGAGCGGCGCGGGCTGCTCCGCTCTGGTGTTCGGCTCGTACCTCTTCGACAAGCTCCGCCACGGCGGTCTGCGCAGGATTCTGCTCGCCGCGACGGGCGCATTGCTCTCTACCGTCTCCTCGGCGCAGGGAGAGAGCATTCCCTGTATCTGTCACGCCGTATCTGTGGAGGTGGTCTGATGTTCAACGAATATATCGAGCTTATCATGCAATTTGTGAGAGCCTTTCTCGTCGGGGGGCTCATCTGTACCGTTGCGCAAGTCGTCATCAATTATACCGAGCTGACGGCGGGAAAAATCCTCGTCTATACCATGCTCATCGGAATCGTGCTCACGGCGCTCGGGCTTTACGAGCCCCTCGTGGAATTCGGCGGAGCGGGTGCGACCGTCCCCATTTCGGGCTTTGGGTATCTCCTCGCAAAGGGCGCGATGCAGGGGGCGCAAAAGGGGCTGTTCGGCGCGATCACGGGCGCGCTTGCCGCGGCGAGCGCGGGCATCACCGCCGCCGTCGTCTTTTCCTTCCTCGCCGCTCTCATTTTCCGATCCCGCTCCAAACCCAATTGACAAAGTGTTCCCTCGGTGGTATAATTTGAACAGGAGAACATTATGACCATCGAAGAGAACTACGCCAATTTGTTTGATTGCCGTGCCGACCGCACGACGCCGGGACTGAAAGATCGGAGTCTTTCCGAATTTCGCCTTTCGGCAGAGCCTTTTTCCGTGCAGTGGGAGGGAGTTACCCTGCGCGGGAATTTCTATAGAGGAGAGCGGGAGAACAGCAAGCTCGTCGTGTTCGCGCACGGCTACGGTGCGGGGCACGAAGCGTACCTGACCGAAATCGACGCCCTCTGCAAGGAGGGTTATACCGTCTGCGCGTTCGACTATGCGGGGTGCGTCTGCTCGGAAGGGAAGATGATCGGCTTTCACGCCGCCGTCTCTCAGATGCACGCGGTTTTGGACGAGTTGGAAAAAAGGGGACGGAAGGAGTATTTTCTCGTGGGACACAGCTGGGGCGGATACGTCGTCGCGCGCTGCGCTTCCCGCGCAAGGGCAGTCGTCGCCATCGGGGGATTCCAAAAGCCCTCCGACGTCCTTTGCGGCTTTTTGGGGGAAGACCCTTCCCTGTTCCTCGAGCAAAAATTCGGCAAAGAGGGAAATCGGGAAGTACAAGCCTGCAAGACGCCCATCCTCGCCGTGCAGGGGGATCGGGATCACACCGTTCCCATCGGAAAGAGCCTGTACGCTTCGGGACTTTCCAACGTGATTCCCTGCCTTGCCGAGGGAAAAGAGCACAACCCCTACAATACGGTGCGGGCGGAGGCGTATCTCAACGAAGTCCTTGCCAAAATCCCCACCCTCAAAGAGGAGGAAAAAGAGGACTTTTACGCCGCTATCGACTATGAAAAAATCACGGAGGAAGACCCCGTCGTCATGGGGAAAATCTTTGTTTTTTTGAAAAACGCCTAGCGAAAAACGGTAAAATGAACATATAGGATTTTTTAAAATCAGGCTCGCTATCGAGCCTGATTTTACAGTTAGCCTGCCCCCAAATGGGAGAGGCACCCTGCCTCCAAATGGGAGGGGCACCCTGCCCCTAATCGGAAACGGGCAACTTGCCCCCTTGCCCCGCGTTCTGAATGAGAGGGGAAGGGCATATCTTATTTTGTGAAACGCAGAAAGAAACGAGCCAAAAGAATCGCCCTGTTGATCGTGGGAATCCTGTTGGGACTACTGTATCTCTTCTATCGCAACGTGACGAGGGTGCTCCTTTCGGTCTCGGAGGCGACCATCCGCTCAATCACCACGGTCGCCGTGAACGAAGCCATTTATTATACCCTTTCGGACAATCTCCGCTACGAAGACCTCGTCAACGTGGACAGGAACGAGAACGGGGACATTCTCGCCATTTCCTCCAACGTCTTTCAGATCAACCGCATCGCGAGGGACACCGCCTACCTTTCGCAGGAAAATTTGAACAAACTGAGCGAAGAGGGAGTGTATCTCCCGCTCGGCGCGCTGACGGGCATCGAGGCGTTTGCGGGCGCAGGCCCGAAAATCAACGTGAAGATTCTGCCCATTTCCAACGTCCAGACGCGCTTTCTCTCCGAGTTTGCCTCGGCGGGAATCAATCAGACCAAGCACTCCATCTATCTGGAAGTCGTGGCGGACATCAGCATCATTCTCCCGACGCAGACGAGAAACCTCGCCTCCACGACGGAAGTGCTCATCTGCGAGAGCGTCCTCGTGGGGAAAGTGCCCGATACCTTTTTGCAAACGCCCCTCTTCGGGGAGCAGTATACCCTCGCTCCCGAATAAAATATGCCAAAAGGAGAAAAAAGCCGAAAAAGTATTTGCATTTTTTAAAAAGGTATGCTATACTAGACTTAATCAATGCAATGAAGCGAAACAGTAGCTCGGTTTTTTCAGTTCAGAGAGCCGTTGGTCGGTGCGAAACGGTGTGAAAGGTCAGGTGAACTCGTCGCAGAGCAGTCCGCATGAAAGGATAGTAGTGCGGAACGGAGCCTTCCCGTTATCGAAAAGGAGAATGTGTCAGCATTCGGTGAGTGTGCGGAGCAATCCGTGAAGAAGAGTGGTAACGCGCTGTGCCCGGCGTCTCTTTAGTATAGAGACTTCGGGCATGTTTTTTAGGTGATGGTATGAAACATTTCGAAAAGTACAAAAAGCAGTATTTTCTTCCCCCCGAGCGGAGCATGGATTGGGCGGAAAAGGACGCCGTGGACAAAGCTCCCGTCTGGTGCAGCGTCGATTTGCGGGACGGCAATCAAGCCCTGATCGAGCCCATGGGGCTCCATCAGAAAATCGAATTTTTCAAGCTTCTCGTCGAAATCGGCTTCAAGGAGATCGAGGTCGGCTTCCCCGCCGCTTCGGATACGGAGTACGAGTTCCTGCGCGCCCTGATCGAGCAGAACCTCATTCCCGACGACGTGACCGTGCAGGTCTTGACGCAGGCGAGGGAGCACATCATCCGCAAGACCTTCGAGGCGGTCAAGGGCGCAAAGAACGTCATCGTCCACGTCTACAATTCGACCTCCGTGGCACAGCGGGAACAGGTCTTTAAAAAGGACAAAGAGGAAATCAAGAAGATCGCGATCGAGGGAGCGAAGCTCTTGAAGGAGCTCACCGAGGAGGCGGGCGCTTCCTATCGGTTTGAATATTCCCCCGAGAGCTTTACGGGAACAGAACCCGAATACGCTCTGGAGGTGTGCAACGCCGTTCTCGACGTCTGGCAGCCCACGGCGGACAGAAAGGCGATCATCAACCTTCCCGTAACGGTCGAGCATTCGATGCCGCACGTCTATGCGCAGCAGGTGGAATACGTTTCCAAGCGGCTTCACTTCCGCAAAAACGTCGTCCTGTCCCTTCACCCCCACAACGATCGTGGTTGCGGCGTGGCGGATTCCGAGCTTGGCCTCCTTGCGGGGGGCGAGCGGGTCGAGGGAACGTTGTTCGGCAACGGAGAGCGGACGGGCAACGTGGACATCATCACGCTCGCCATGAACCTCTTTTCTCACGGCGTCGATCCGGAGCTCAACTTTGAAAATATGCCGTACATCACGGCGCTCTATAAATCGTTTACGGACATGCCCGTCTCTCCCCGTCAGCCCTATGCGGGGGAATTGGTGTTTGCCGCCTTTTCGGGCTCTCATCAGGACGCCATCGCCAAGGGCATGGAGTGCAGAAAGGGGAAGGAAACCGAGCTTTGGACGGTGCCCTATCTTCCCATCGACCCCAAAGACGTGGGCAGAGAGTACGACTCCGACGTCATCCGCATCAACAGCCAGTCCGGAAAGGGCGGGGTCGGCTACGTTTTGCAGAGCGCTTACGGCCTGAATCTTCCCAGAAAGATGAAGGAAGTCATGGGCTACGCCGCGAAGGGCGTTTCGGACAGAATGCACAAGGAGCTCAAAGCGCCCGAGGTGTACAAGGTCTTCCTCGATACTTTCGTCAACGTCCCCAAGCGCTTCGACGTGCCCGAGTGCCATTTCCGTCAGAAAAACGGAATCGAAGCGGACGTCACCATCGTACAGGGCGGGGAGAGCGTCGTCGTTACCGCTAAGGGCAACGGACGCCTCGACGCCGTATCCAACGCGATCAAATCGCACTTTGACATTTCCTATCTTTTGACGAGCTATGAAGAGCACGCCCTGACGGGAGGCTCGTCTTCTTCCGCAATTTCCTACGTCGGCTTGGATCTGGACGGAAAGACGTTCTGGGGCGCGGGAATCGACGAGGACATCATCACCTCCTCGATCAAGGCGCTCGTCGCGGCGGTCAACCGTCTGATGGCATGAAGCTGGAAATTGAGCTCGTTCCGGACGGGTGCTGGTATTCGAATTTGCGGAGCGCATTGCCTCCCGCTCTTTGGGACAAGATTCGGAAGGACGCCTATCGAAGGGCAGGCGGAAGGTGTATGGTTTGCGGAAAAAAGGGCAGGCTGGAAGCGCATGAGCGGTGGAGCTACGACGAAACAAGTCACGTGCAAAAGCTTGAAACCGTCGTCGCGCTCTGCCATGACTGTCACAGCGTCGTCCACATCGCGAGAACGCAGATGATGGGGGACGGGGACAGGGCAATGGAACACTTTATGAAGGTAAACGGCTGCACGCAGTCCGAATTTCACCGCGCACTGGGAGAGGCGAACACTCTGCAACAGCGGCGAAATCTCATCGACGATTGGCAGACGGATATTTCCTGGATCAAACGCTTTTCCGAGGGAAGGGCATTTTGAGGAGACAGACTATGATTGATTTGCGCTTTTTGCGGAAGCCCTCCTTTTGGGTGGGGAGCATCGCTTATCTCGCGGCGATCGTCGTGATCGCTTTGATGCTGACGACGGCGGGGAACGACGCCATCTGGCTGGACGAGGCGTTTTCCTACGGCATTGTCGAATACGACTTTCTGACCGTGGCGGCGCATACGGCGGGAGACGTGCATCCGCCCCTTTACTACTGCATTTTAAAGGTCGTCATCGATCTGACTTCCCTCTTCGGGGCAGATCGCATTGTGGTCGGCAAGGTCGTTTCCGTGCTTCCTTTTGTCGCCCTTGCGATTTACGCCGCCATCTTCGTGCGAAAGGACTTCGGCTTTGCGACGGCGGGGATTTTTTCCCTCGTCATCTGCATTATGCCTAACCTCTTCCGCTACTCTTCCGAGGTGAGAATGTACACCTGGTGCATGGCGTTTACCCTTGCAGCACTCATTCACGCCTACGAAGTCATGAAAGCCCCCGAAAAGCTCTTTCCGTGGTTTGCCCTTTCCTTCCACACCCTCTGCGCGGCGTATACGCAGTACTTTGCGCTCATTGCCGTCTTTTTCGTGTGGCTGGGCGTCTTTATCGTCATGCTCTGCAAGTTCAGGAAGTTTTGGCTTCGCTTCGTTCTCTTTGCGGGCGGAACGGTGCTTCTCTACCTCCCGTGGCTGCTCGTCCTTCTCAAGGTCGGCGGAATGAGCTCGTATACGGGCGGCGTGGACTTTTCCAAAGTCAACTTCCGCGATTTTTACAAGTATCATTTCTTCGCCGTCGCCTTCGAGACCAAGTGGGGACAGTTCCATCAATTCGTTATGGTGCTCTCCCTCATCATCCTCGCCCTCTCTATCGTCAAACATCGGTTGGATGAGGTCAACCTCATGGCGATCGTCGGCGGAGGGGTGTATTTGGGACTCGTCTTCGTCCTCATTCTCATGTCCGCCTTTACGAGCCACGATCTTTTCAATCGCTACATTTTCCCCGCCGTCGGGTGTCTTTGGTATCCCGTCGTCGTCCTGTCGGTGCGGCTCGTGGAAAATCCCCTCCCCGCATGGAAGGAGAAGGGGAAAGACTTTCCCGCAATCTGCAAAAAAGCGCTTCCCGCCGTCAACGGCTTGGTCGCCCTCACTCTCCTTTGCAGCGTAACGGTGACGGGATTTTTCAGCGTTTCGAACGGGCTCAAAACGTACCGTGCGGAAACGGAGGCGTTTGAATCCTATCGGGAGCAGGTGTTGGACAAGGTCGAGGAGGGGGATTACGTGGTGACGGACAGCGATCTGTTCGCCCTTCCCGTCCTCTACATTCAGCTTCCCAAGGCGCACGTCTGTTCGTGGATCAAGAAAGGGACGGTCAATTGGAATTGCAAAAATTCGGGCGTCATCGAGGGAGAAGCGCATCTTTTGTCCCTGCTCGAAAGCGGGGAAACCGTCTGGGTTTTTGCGACGGGTGCGCTCTCTTATCTTAAGGATTTTGCCGCCGATCGGGGGTATCCGGTCAAGGAATACGGGTATTTCCCCAACGTCGATACGGTAAACTGCGCGGGCAGTACGGTCTATCAGCTTAACTGAACGAAAAAAACGTCGGGGCTGTCGCAAGTTAGGAAAAAACTTGCGGCAGCCCCTTTTTTCTTTTTTCAGGATTCCGTTCGGGACGCCGTAAATACGGATCGTGACAAGAGTAAGCCGAAACATTCGGTTTGTGTTATACTGTCCTCGTTTTCAGACGGAGAGCGTTCCGCGCGGAAACGAAAAAAGTTTACGGAGGTTTTTAATGAGCAAAAGGGCAAAATTATGGTCGGGCTTGACCGCCATTACCGCTTCTCTTTTGGGCGTAGTCGTCGTGGGCACGGGAATTGCCAATTCCTATGCGGACGTGATCAACGACGCATTGAATGTACAGACGAGCCAGACGATTCACAAAGAAAATGCGGAAAATGAAGACACGGTTTATTTTAAGAGCTCGTTCGGCGAGTTTAACGCCGCGAATCTTGAAAAACTCAAGCAGGCGACCAAGGAACAGGCAATGAACGAAATGCGGGAGGGCGCGGCGCTTCTCTATAACGAGAAGCAGGCGCTGCCGCTGAAAGGAAAGAAGGTCTCTCTTTTCGGAAGGGCGACGTATACTCCCGTCTATCAGGGAAGCTCTGCCGGCAACAAGATCAATGCAAAGACGGCGGAAAAGTCCGACTATAAGGGCGCATTGGAAAAGGAGGGCTTCCAGGTCAACGAGACGATTTACAATGCGCTTGCAACTCTTCCCGATGCCAATACGAAGGGCGACAACGGCAGCAACGGCAATCGGGTGGTCGGATCGGGAGCGGGCGAAGGCGACAAGGCGTTTTACGAGGCGCGCATGAACGAGGTCGGCGATTATACGGACGCGGCAATCGTCATGCTTTCCCGTACCGGTGCGGAAGGTACCGATTTGAAAATGGACGATATAGACGACGACGGCGTCAGCACGCTCAGCGCGCTTGCGCTTCATCAAAACGAGCGCGAAATGCTCAAGCTCGTCCGCGAAAAGTTCGGGAAAGTGATCGTCCTTTTGAACTCCGCAAATCAGATGGAAGTCGAAGAAATCAAAGAATATGCCGACGCGATTCTGTACATCGGTTTCCCCGGTCAATACGGATTTACGGGCGTCGCCGAGATTCTCAGCGGCAAAGTCAACCCTTCCGGTCACATCGTCGATACCTATGCGGTCGATTCGCTCTCCGCACCCGCATGCGTCAATTCGGGAACGAGAACGCCCACGTTTACCAATGCGGATGAAATCAACGAAAAAATCGGCTCTGCGGAAAATGCGTCCTGGATTTCCTTCCAGGCAGAGAGCATCTATCTCGGCTATCGCTATTATGAAACGAGATACGAGGACAGCGTGCTCAAGCAGGGAAATGCGACTGCCTCCGCGGGAGCAAGGGCAGGGCAAAGCGCATGGAGCTATGCAAACGAGGTTTCGTACCCCTTCGGCTACGGGCTTTCGTACACCTCTTTCGAACAGAAGCTCGACAAGGTCGAAGTGCGGGATGATACCGTCGAGGTGACGGTCACCGTTAAGAATACAGGCTCTGTTCCCGGAAAATCTGTCGTTCAGGTCTATGCGCAGACCCCTTACGGCGATTACGAAAAGAAGAACAAGGTGGAAAAATCCGCAATCGAAATCGTGGATTTCACCAAGACAAAGGAGCTTGCGGCAGGTGCTTCCGAGACCGTTACCGTCTCCGTGGATAAATACCTTCTCGCTTCTTACGATTCCATCGGAGAAAAGGGGTATATTCTTTCGGGCGGAGATTATTACATTTCGATCGGCGACGACGTACACGACGCGCTCAACAACATGCTTGCCGCAAAGGGCAAAAAGACTTCCGATGGCATGACGGCAAGCGGAAATGCGGACAAGGCTTACAAATTTACGCAGAGCTTTGACGCAAATAAGTACAGAATGTCTACAAGCGGCGTTCGCGTGACCAATCAATTTACGGATTGCGATCTTAATACCTGGATTGAGGGTGCGGGAACGTATCTTTCCAGAAGCGATTGGAAAAACACTTATCCCGTTTCTCAGACAACCGTCCGTGCAACGGATGAAATGCTCGATTATCTCGACGGCGATACATACGTCAAGCCCGCAGACGCGCCCTCTTACGACAGTGTCGCGTCTCAATTCGGAAAGGATTCCGGACTGACGCTTGCTATGATGAAGGACGTTCCCATTACGGATAAAGCGATGTGGAGAAAATTCATTCTTCAGATCTCCATCGACGAGCTGCCCTTTGCTACGGCGGAAGGCTTTACCTGCCCTGCCGTCGGCATTCTCTCACCCGCCTTTAAGGTAGCGGACGGTTGCGACAGCAACATGGGTACCGTTTACATTTATCCCAAGAGCGGAACGACGAAGCCCGCAAAGGACGCAGACGGCAAAGATCTTGAGACTACGAAGGACGAGGGCGTGATCCAATACAAGGGACTTCGCTATTGCAGCAAGCCGATTCTGACGGGAACTTTCAACAGAGAGCTTTATGCAGGTCGCGGAAAGCTGATGGGAGAGGAGAGCACCTGGGCAAACCTCATGGAGAACTACAACACGGGTGCTGACCTCCACAGAACGCCGTTCGGCGGACGCAGCTTCGAATACATGAGCGAATGCCCCACCATGTCCTATCTTGCGTCGATCCCCGAAGTGGAGGCAATGGAAAAGACGGGAACGCACGCCGCACCCAAACACTTCTGCGGAAACGATCAGGAAACGCACCGCGAAGGCGTCTGCACTTTCTTCAACGAACAGGCAATGCGTCAGGGTGCGCTCAGAGCCTTCGAGGGTGCTTTGAAGGTCGCAAAAGCAGGGGGCTTGATGCAATCGTTTGAACGACTTGGCTGCACCTGGGCTTCCGCAAGCTATGCAATGAACACCGCCGTACTCCGAAAGGAATGGGGTTGGACGGGCAACATCGTCACCGATGCCGCCAGCAGCATGAAGGAAATGAACGTCGGTTATAAGCATCATCCCTGCGAAGTTATCGCGGCGGGAACGGAACAGTTCTGCCTTGACGGAAAGGGCACGCACGGCAAGGGCGTTCTCGAATACGCTAAAAATACGGACGACGGCTATCTGGTAGAGTGCATGATCAATGCGGCGATCAGCTGGGAATACGCAATCGCCACTTCCGTTCTCGTCAACGGTATGTCTGCAAGCGACATCATCGTTCCCGTTACGCCTTGGTGGAGCATCGCACTGACGGCGGCAACCGTGACGCTTTCCGTCCTTACGGCTGCGGCGTTCGTTCTCCTTATCGTCGATAAGGTAAAAGGCTGAGATCAGGAGGTAAAAATATGTTTTTGAATCAATGCAAGAAAAAGACCGTAGGCTATTGGTTTGCCTGCGCAGGCGCTCTCTTGGCGCTCGTTTCCCTCATCGTATACTTTGTCTATACGGGGAAGGGCGGCTCTCTCAACGGCGGAGTCATCGCCTGTATCATTCTCGGAATTGCCATCGCGGCGGTGCTCTTTTTCTACGACGGAAAAGCGGGCGATATCCTCGCCGTTTTCCCTCCGATCCTATACATGGTCGCCATGATGCTCAGCATCGAGGGAGGAGTCGGCAATATTGCGGACGACGTGAACGATATCGTCATGTTCGGCATCAAAGAGCTTGCGGTATTTAACTATGCGCTTGCCGGAATGTTGGTCGGAAGTTCGATTCTGTCCATCGTCAGCTGCTTTGTTACGAGAGAAAAAGAATAACTTTTTTATCCCGGAAGGGTGCGTCGATTTCGACGCACCCTGATTTCGGTGTTGACAGAAGTTTGAATATTGATTATAATGACGGAAAAAAGGGAAAGTTTGAAAAACATACATCGTGCAATACTGTGTCGTGCTTGCGTTTTGCCTCGGTTACGTACGGAAAAGTACGCGCCCGTCGTCAAATCCGCGCACTCCCTGTCTTGCGCGCGTCTGTTTTCTAAACAGTTTTGTGATAGGAGATCATGGTCATAGAAATGAAAATTGCAATTGTGGAAAACGAGAAGACCTTTTCGGATACGCTGAAAAATTATATCGATCGTTATTGCGCGGAAAACTGTTTGAGCGCGCAGGTTGAAATTTATCCGAACGGTCTGGAGTTTATCGAAAAATTTACGCCCACGCTCAATATCGTGTTTATGGACATCGAAATGCCCGTCATGGACGGCATGGAGACGGCAAAGCGGATGCGCGCTCTGAGCGGAGATCCCTGTCTGATCTTCGTCACAAAGGTAGCGCAGTTCGCCGTATTCGGCTACACCGTCGACGCGATGGATTACATGGTCAAACCCATCGATTACTTCGACTTTTCCCTGCGCATGAAAAAGGCCGTTCGCATCGTTCAGAGCAAGAAGGACGTCAAGGGGATTATGATTCGGACGCAATCGATGGTAAAGCGCGTGAATCTGACGGACATTCACTTTGTGGAGACGAGAGGGCACACGCTCGTTTTACACAGCGAATCGGGTGTGGACGAAAAGCGCATGACGCTCAGGGAGTTCGAAGAGGTTGCGGAAAAGAATAAATTTATCCGCATCAATAAGTGCTACGTCGTCAACCTCGATTATCTGACGAAAATAGGAAAGGATTTTGCCATCGTCGCGGGCGTTCCCCTTCAGATCAGCCGTGCCCGTAAAAAGCCGCTGCTCGACGCGTTGGCGCAGTATCTGGGAGGTGTTTGATATGGGTATTTTCAATCAGATTTTGTCTTGGATTTTTAACTATTATACGCTTACCCTTCTCGCCTGCCTCCTGTTTTCCTTTTCCTTTCAACGCCGATCTCTTTTTTGGGTGCGGCTGATTTTATCCGTGATCGTCGGCTATGCGCTTATGCTTCTCGCCGAGAGAATCCCTTCGGTTGCAATCGGCGGGCATAAATTTTCCTTCCGCTTTTTGATTGCCTACGTCATTTGCGCCGGCATTCTCACGGTCTGCTTCAAACAAAATTGGAAGGAAATTTGCTTTTGTCTGGTTGCGGGCTGTCTCGTACAGCACGCGACGAGTCAGATCTACATGCTCGTCGTTACCCTTCTCAGGGCGGGCGGCGTGGCAATTGTGTCGCATAAGCTTTTCGAGGCAGGACTTTCGGCTCTCCTCTATCCGCTTGCGTACCTTATCTTTGCAAGGAGAATGCGCAGCAATACCCTGCCCTTTATCCACAAGGGGAAGCTCGTTATCCTTGCGCTTTTAATGATGCTTTTGGTGTACGTCAGCTCCTATTTCGTCCATTCGACCGTCTCCTGGTCAGTAAGTTCCGAGGCATACCTATTCGTCAATCTGTACGATTTTGTGATCTGCCTTCTCTGTCTCTGCATTCAATTTAATTTTTTCACGGAAGCCAAGCTCAAGGAGGAAAATTCCGTTTTGGAGGAGCTCCTCGTTCGGCAGGGAAAGCAGCAACAGCTCTCGAGAGAGAACGTCGAAATGATCAACGTGAAGTGCCACGATTTGAAAAAGCAAATCGAAGTCATTCGCAAAATGGGGGACGTGAACACGCGCGAGCGGGACGAATTGCTCGGCAATCTGGAACGCGAGGTCATGATTTACGACCGCGTCGCAAAGACGGGAAACGACGCGCTGGATATTGTTCTGACCGAAAAATCCATGTACTGCGAAAGACACAATATCCGCTTTACCTACATCGTCGACAACGACAAGCTTTCCTTTTTGAATGCGGCAGACGTCTATTCCCTGTTCGGAAACGCACTCGAAAACGCCATCGAATATTTGGAGACGCAGCCGAAGTCCAAGCGAATCGTCACCCTTCACGCGGTCGGTAAGGGGGAAATTTTGAGCATTTCCTTCGAAAATTACTGCGCGGATACCCTCGAAATGAAGGACGGACTGCCCGTCTCTTCCAAGGGAGATCAGCTCTCGCACGGCTTCGGGCTCAAGAGCATTCGCTACATCGTCGAAAAATACGGAGGCGGCATGAACGTCGTCGCGAAAAACGGCGTGTTCGCCATCAACATCGCGATTCCCATTTCCGAAACAAAATAAAAAGAGCGCCTTCGAAACTGATTCGAAGGCGCTTCTCTTAAAAGAGAACTATTGTTTGAAGTAGGAGGCGTAGACGTCGTAGACCATACTCTTTTGGGCATTCTCCGTGCCGACGGAGGAATAGACTTTTGCGATTTCCTCGTAAGTGGCGGTGGAGAGATCGACGGGAGGCATGTCGAGTTCATACAGCCCCCAATTGTTCGTGCCGTTGTTCATCTCCCCGCGGGAATAGAAGTACTTATTTGCCTTGTACGTCCACGAGGAAAACGACCAGCCGAGTTCGTCGAAAAAGGCGAGGGAATCCTCCCACTCCGAGCGCTTTTCAAAGGCGTTCCACTCACCGATGTACACGGGTGCATGGTATCCCATGAGGTTGTGCAGGGCTTTGTAGAAGCCGAGGCACGTCTTTTGCGAGAGGGGCGTTAAGTTGTAGATATGGTACTGTATGCAGATGTTTTCCCAGCCGTATTTTTGAATGGAGACGCCGTGCGTGGGGAAGGTGAAGCATTCGATGAAAATGAGGTGATGAGGATCAATTGTTCGGATTGCCCGGTAGAGGACGTCGTAAAAGTCGAAGTTGACCTTTGCGGTGTACTTGCCGGGGGCTTTTCTCGTCTCGTTTAAGAGGTCGTAGCCCGCCACCGTGCGGTTGTCCTTGTAACGAGCGGCTATGGTTTCCCAGAGAAAGACCGTCTTTGCCTCGTTTTCGGGGTTGCCGTATAAATCGTGCGTGGCGTCGTTGCCCGAGTGCTGATCCTGATTTTGCGATCCGATCGCGCCGTGCAGATCGAGGACGACGTAAAGGTGATACTTTTCGCAGAGGGAGATCACTTTATCGAGATAGTAAAACCCGTTTTCGCGAAGGGTGCGTCCGTCCGTCGTGAGGTCGAGGTAGGAGAAATTCACGCGCACGGTATTCATGCCGAGCGAGGCAATCTCCGCAATATCCCTCTCCGTGATGTAGGTGTCCATGTACAGCTCGTAGAGGGATTTTATTGCTTCCTCGTCAAGGTTGGGGTTTTGGCGCATGGCGGCGTAGCCGCGTTCCTTGGTGTAGACGCCCGTCTCGAAGTCTCCCACCGAGGACACCGCCATCCAGTTTTCCTGAATAAACCAATTGCCCAGATTGACGCCTTTGAGCCGTAAAATCTTTCCCTCCCCGTCGTAAAGGTTGGTGCCCACCGCCTGGACGAATCCGTTGGGGTTCTCGATGCGCTCGGGGCGGTCTTTGTTGGGGTCGATATTGAGCAGAATGAGATAGCCGACTGCCAGGATCAGAAGCATTCCCAAAAGGAGGGCTGCAAGGCTGATCGCGACAATTTTGACGTTTCGTTTCATAGACTTTCTCCTTAGGCGAGTTGTTTTGATTTATGACAGCTCGTCTGTTCTTTGATTATAGCAAAACGAAAAGGGGAAAGCAAGACATCTGTTTGGATTGGAGAAAAAAGATGTTCTTCCTCTCGTTTTTCCCTTCAAATCGTTGACTTTTTCCGCTCGCTGTGGTAGAATGGAAAAACAAATGTTTGTCATTTTTGCTGATTACTTTCCCGTCAATCCGAACAAACTGATAATATGTTGGATGAACGCACCGAGGCGCTGTTGGAGGCGATCAATTTGAGTTGTAAGACGGGGACGTATCAGGTCGTCGAAGAGGGGGAACTTCTGGACTATTTTCCCGAAAGCTTTCAGGTAGACAAGGACGGGCTTGCGCATATGCTCTCCTATCTGAAAGAGCACGGCTATGTGGACGTCCGCTTCGTGGAGAGCGGCGTCTATTGTCTGTGTCCGCTTCCTCACGGCAGAATTTATTTCGAAGAGCGGCAGGCGCAAACAAGGCAGGAGAAAGATTTTTTAAAGAGAGTGCTCCTCGCCGTTTCCCTCGTTTCTGCCCTCTCTTCCTTCTTCGGCGGACTGTTCGCGGGGCTATTCTGATGCTTTCGGGCAGCGAACGCCTCCTGATGGACGGCATCTATCCCCTGATGAAGGGAGGGACTCTCCTCATTTCCCCCAAAGAGCTCTCCGCCTTTCTGGACAAATCCGAAGTCGAAAGCACCCTCCTTTCCTTAAAGAGCGAGGATTACATCGATTTCCTCTCCTCCGAGCGCAAGGGAGAGCCCGTCTACCTCATCACCCTAAAGGTCAAGGGAGAGTGCTATCCCAAGGAGAGGAGAAAGGAGAAAAAGCAGCTCTTGCTGCGCCTTGCCATGGCGATCGGCGGGGCGATCGTCTCCTTTCTCGTCGGACTTTTACTAAAAACTTTGGTACGATAATTATGGTTTCATTCGATCTGCAATCCAAATTTGCCCCCACGGGGGATCAGCCGCAAGCCATCGAAAAGCTCACCGAGGGCGTCTTCGACGGCATTCGCACGCAGGTGCTGCGTGGCGTGACGGGCTCGGGCAAGACGTTTACGATGGCAAACATCATCAAAAACGTCGGCAGACCCACCCTCGTCATCGCACATAACAAGACGCTCGCCGCACAGCTCTGCAACGAGTTTCGGGAGTTCTTCCCGCACAATCGGGTGGAGTATTTCGTCTCCTATTACGATTACTATCAGCCCGAAAGCTACATCCCTTCGACGGATACTTACATCGAAAAGGATCTCGCCTTAAACGACGAGATCGACAAGCTCCGCAACTCCACGACGTGCTCTTTGGGAGAGAGAGAGGACGTCATCGTCGTCGCTTCCGTCTCCTGTATTTACGGACTCGGCGCGCCCGAGGAGTACTTTAAGCTTGCTATCTCCCTTCGTCCGGGGGATACCATCGAGCCGGACGCCCTCATGCGCAAGCTCGTCGAAATTCAGTACGCGCGGCGGGACATCGACTTTAAGCGCGCGTCCTTTCGCGTGAACGGGGACATTCTGGAGATTTTCCCCGCATGGAACAGCGAGGTTGCCATCCGCGTGGAGTTTTTCGGGGACGAGATCGAACGGCTCTCCGAGGTGGACGTCGTGACGGGCAAAATCGTCAACGATTTGAAGCACGCCGTCATTTTCCCCGCAAGCCATTACGCGGTGGGAACGGAGACGCTAAAAAGCGCGCTCTCCGTCATCGAGCAGGATCTTTGGGGAGAAGTCAAGGCGTTTGAGGACGAGGGAAAGCTCCTCGAAGCGCAGCGGCTGAAGCAAAGGACGCTCCACGACTTGGAAATGCTGCGGGAAATCGGTTATTGCTCGGGTGTGGAAAATTACAGCCGCTATTTTGACGGCAGATCGCCTGGTATGCCCTCGTTTACTCTCCTCGACTATTTCCCCAAGGGGAACTTCCTTACCTTCATCGACGAAAGCCACATGACCATTCCGCAAATTCGCGCCATGTACCACGGGGACTATTCGCGCAAGAAAAACCTCGTGGATTACGGCTTCCGCATGAAGTCCGCTTACGACAATAGACCGCTTACCTTCGAGGAGTTCGACGAGCGCATTCCGCAGATGATCTGCGTGTCCGCGACGCCTGCCGATTACGAGCTTTCTGAGGCGGGACAGGTGGTCGAACAGCTCATCCGCCCGACGGGGCTTCTCGATCCGCTCGTTCTCGTCAGACCCACCAAGGGGCAGATCGACGACATTCTCTCCGAAATCCACGAAGTCGTGGAGAAAGAGGGGGGAAGGGTGCTGATTACCACCCTCACCAAGCGCATGGCGGAGAGCCTGACCGACTATCTGAAGGAAAACGGGGTAAAGGTGCGCTATATGCACAGCGACATCGATACCTTAGAGCGAATCGACATCGTCAACGGGCTTCGATCGGGAGAGTTCGACGTGCTCTGCGGCATTAACCTCTTGAGAGAGGGGCTCGACATGCCTGAAGTCAAGCTCGTCGCCATTCTCGACGCCGACAAAGAGGGCTTCTTGCGGAGCGAAACCTCCCTCGTGCAGACGATCGGTCGCGCCGCGAGAAACGACGAAGGCAGGGTGATTCTCTATGCCGATACGATTACGGATAGCATGAAGCGGGCAATGGACGAGACGGAGCGGCGGCGGGGGGTGCAGGACGCCTACAACAAGGCGCACGGCATTGTTCCCAAGACCATCGTCAAAGAGGTCAAGACGACCCTCTCCATCTCGCAAAAGCCGACGACCACGGACATCAAGATGAAGGACATTCCCGCCGAGATCGAAAAGCTCAAGGCGCTGATGAAGGTTGCCTCCTCGCAGCTCGACTTCGAAAAGGCGATTGAAATTCGCAACACCATTGCGCAGTTAAAGATGAAAATGCGAAAAAACAGTTAAAGGAACTCATATGATCGAAGAAATCTTTGTCAAAGGTGCAAAACAGAACAATCTGAAGAATATCGACGTGCGCATTCCGAGGAACAAGCTCACCGTCTTTACCGGACTTTCGGGGAGCGGGAAATCCACCCTCGCCTTCGACACCATCTTTGCCGAGGGGCAGAGAAGGTACGTCGAGAGCCTTTCCTCCTATGCCCGCCAGTTTTTGGGACAGATGGAAAAGCCGGACGTCGAGCTCATCGAAGGGCTTTCGCCCGCCATCTCCATCGATCAGAAGACGACCTCGCACAATCCCCGCTCGACCGTAGGCACGGTGACGGAAATTTACGACTATTTCCGCCTCTTGTACGCGAGAATCGGCATTCCGCACTGCCCCAAGTGCGGGCGCGAAATTCGCCGCCAGACGGTGGACGAGATCTGCGATCAGGTCATGGCAATGCCCGAAAAGAGCAAAATCATGGTCGAAGCGCCCGTCGTTCGGGGTAAAAAGGGAATGTACGAAAAGGAGCTCAAGGCATTCCGCAAGAGCGGCTACGGAAGGGTGAAGATCGATGGCAATCTTTACGACTTGCAGGAGGAGATTACCCTCGAAAAGAATATCAAGCACAACATTTCCGTCGTCATCGACAGGCTGATCGTCAAAGAGGGGATCGAAAAGAGGCTGACGGGAAGCTTGGAGAACGCCCTGCGGCTCACCGACGGCATCGTCGTCATCGATACGGACGAGGGCGAGGTGCTCTATTCGACCAAGTACGCCTGTCCCGATTGCGGGGTCTCCGTCGAAGAGGTCGAGCCGCGCATCTTTTCCTTCAACACGCCTTGGGGCGCATGCCCCGAATGCACGGGGCTCGGCTTTAAGCAGGTGATTGACCCCGACCTCATCATTCCCGACAAGACGAAGACCCTCCGCGAGGGTGCCGTTCGCATTTCGGGCTGGAACCTCGATTCCTCGAGCATGACGCAGATGTACGTCAATGCCCTTGCAAAGCACTATCACTTCGATCTCGACACGCCCGTCAAGGATTTGCCCGCCTCCGTGGTCGACATTCTCCTTTACGGCAATCACGGCGAAATCATCGACCTCGAATACAGCGCCTATCGCTTTTCGGGGAGCTATAAGACGGCTTGGGAGGGCTTTGCGAACAATCTGCAAAGAAGGTACAATCAGACGAATTCGGACTCCGTCAAGTGGGACATCGAGCGGTATATGCGCGTCTGCGACTGCCCTGCCTGCCACGGCAAGCGACTGAAAAAGGAGGCGCTCGCCGTCACCGTCGGGGGACTGAACATTATGGAGCTGTGCGATCTGTCCGTGGAAAAGGAGAACGCCTTTGTAGACGCGCTCAGCCTCACGCCGACCCAGCACAGAATCGCGGACGCCATTCTCAAGGAGATCAAGGCGCGCTTCGGCTTTCTCATCAATGTGGGACTCGACTATCTCACCCTCTCCCGCTCGGCTGCGACCCTTTCAGGCGGCGAGAGTCAACGCATCCGGCTTGCGACCCAGATCGGCAGCGCGCTTTCGGGCGTTTTGTACATTCTGGATGAGCCGAGCATCGGGCTTCATCAGCGGGACAACGAGAAGCTGATTTCTTCCTTAAAGGGCTTGCGCGACCTCGGAAACACCCTCATCGTCGTCGAACACGACGAGGATACCATCAAGGAAGCGGATTACATCGTGGACATCGGCCCGAAGGCGGGGGTGCACGGCGGCGAGGTCGTCGCCTGCGGTACGCAGGAGGACATTATGAACGAGCCGCGCTCGATTACGGGCGATTACCTTGCGGGGCGGCGAAAAATCGAAGTGCCGGCTGTCCGCACGATGGCGGGGGACAAGTGGTTTACCGTCAAAGGGTGTCGCCAGAACAACTTGAAAAACGTCACGGCTTCCTTTCCCGTCGGACTCATCACGGCGGTGACGGGCGTTTCGGGGAGCGGAAAATCCTCTCTCGTCAACGAAATTCTGTATCCCATCCTCGCCGACAATTTAAACGGCGCGAGAAAGCCGCTCGGGAAGTTCGATTCCTTTGAGGGCTTGGAGCACTTCGACAAGGTCATCGCCATCGACCAATCTCCCATCGGCAGGACGCCGAGGAGCAATCCCGCGACGTATACGGGGGTGTTTTCCCAAATTCGCGAGCTGTTCGCCGCCACGCCCGACGCCAAGGAGCGCGGGTACAAGGCGGGTCGGTTTTCCTTCAACGTTTCGGGGGGGAGATGCGAGCACTGCTCGGGCGACGGCATCATCAAGATCGAGATGCACTTTCTTCCCGACATCTTCGTCCCGTGCGAGGTCTGCGAGGGGAAGCGCTACAACCGCGAGACGCTCGCCGTCCGCTATAAGGGCAAGAGCATTTCCGACGTCCTCGACATGACCATCGACGAGGCTTGCGCCTTTTTCGAGCCAATCGGCGGAATTTACAACAAGCTGAAGACGCTCGCCGACGTGGGGCTTGGGTACATCAAGCTCGGGCAGAGCGCGACCACCCTTTCGGGCGGAGAGGCGCAGCGCGTGAAGCTTGCGACCGAGCTTTCCAAGCGTTCGACGGGAAAGACCTTCTATATCCTCGACGAGCCGACCACGGGCTTGCACACGTATGACGTGGACAAGCTCATCAAGATTCTGCTCCGCCTGCGCGGAAACGGCAATACCGTCGTCGTCATCGAGCACAATCTCGACGTCATCAAGACGGCGGACTATGTCATCGACCTCGGTAAAGAAGGAGGAGACAGAGGAGGGACGATCCTCTGCACGGGTACGCCCGAAGAGATCTCCCAAAACGAAGAGAGCTACACGGGACAGTTCTTAAAGAAAGTCCTGAAAGGGTAACATGCGGGGCGGCGCAAGCGATCAGCTTGCGCCGCCCCTCGCTTTGCGCCGCCCCCGCTTTGCGGGGACATGGCAAAATTTCCGCCTTTGCAAGGGAGAGTTTTTCTGAAAATGCGGTGAATTTTCTCAAAAGCCGTTGAATTTTGCGCGCGGGTGTGATATAATTAAGATATTATAACCGAAGCATTCCCAAAAACAGGACTCCGATCGGAAATGCTTCGGTTTGGGAGAATTCTATGGTAAATCAGACCATGGCGGGGCTCGGCAAGAAGAGATCCGTCATTCGCGAATTATTCGAATATGGCAAAATCAGGGCGGAGCAAATCGGAAGGGAAAACGTCTTTGACTTTTCCCTCGGCAATCCGTCCATTCCTGCGCCGCCGTCCGTCAACGCGGCGCTCAAGGAGATCATCGACGGAACGGATTCGGTAGAACTGCACGGCTATTCCTCCGCGCAGGGGGATTTGTCCGTGAGAAGGAGCGTCGCTTCCTCCATTAACCGAAGATTCGGGGACAATACGACCGAAATCCTCATCTACATGACCTGCGGGGCGGCGGCGTCCCTCAGGATTTCCTTTTCCGCCCTCGTCGAAGAGGGGGACGAGCTCATCGCGTTCGCCCCGTGCTTTCCCGAATACAAGGTCTTTGCGGAGAGCGCAGGCGCAAAATACACCCTGCTTCCCTCCGATCGGGAGAGCTTGCAGATCGATCTTTCCGTTCTGGAAGGGGCGATTTCCGAGCGGACGAAAATCGTCCTCGTCAATTCCCCCAACAATCCGAGTGGCGTCATCTATTCGGAAGAGACGATTGAGGGGCTTTGCGCGCTTTTGAAGCGCAAGGAAAAAGAATACGCTCACCCCATCTATCTCGTGGCGGACGAGCCGTACCGAGAGCTGACGTACGGAAAACAAGTTCCCTATCTGATGAACTATTACGACGATACCCTCGTCTGCTATTCGTGGTCGAAATCCCTTTCCCTGCCGGGGGAGAGAATCGGCTACATCGCCCTCTGCAAGCGCATGGCGGAAAAAGAGGACGTCTACGCGGCGATCTGCGGCGCGGGGCGCGCCCTCGGCTACGTGTGCGCCCCCGTGCTCTTTCAAAAGCTCGTCGAGCGGTGCGGAGAGGACGCGGCGGACATCGGCGCGTACCGAAAAAACCGCGATCTGCTCCTTTCGGGGTTGAGAGAGGCAGGGTATACCTGCATCGAGCCGGACGGCGCCTTCTATCTCTTCGTCAAGGCGTTGGAGGACGACGAGGTCGCCTTCTGCGAGCGGGCGAAGGAGTACGAACTCCTCCTCGTACCGGGCGGAGACTTCGGCTCGCCCGGTTACGTCAGGATTGCCTACTGCGTGTCCTACAAACAAATCAAGAAATCGCTTCCCGCGTTCCGAAAGCTCGCGGAAGCTTATCAAGGAGAATCTCATGAACTTCACTGTTAACCAAGTCATCGGCGGGTTTACCGTCAAAAAGATCGAGTACGTCAAAGAGCTCGATTGCAACTTCATCGCCATGGAACACGAGCATTCGGGCGCAAAACTCGTCTATATCGACAGAGACGACGTCAACAAGGTCTTCGGCATTGCGTTTAAGACTGTCCCCGAGGATTCCACGGGCGTATTCCACATTCTGGAGCACTGCATGCTCAACGGTTCGGAAAAGTATCCCCTCCGCGAGCCCTTCGTCAATCTCCTCAAAAATTCCTTGCAGACCTTCCTCAACGCGATGACCTATCCCGACAAGACGGTCTATCCCGTTGCGAGCAGAAACGAAAAGGATTTTACCAACCTCATGAGCGTCTATCTCGACGCCGTCTTTGCCCCCAATCTCCGCACGAACAAGAACGTGTTCTTGCAGGAGGGCTGGCATTACGAACTCGAAGAGGCGGACGCCGATCCTGTCTATAAGGGCGTCGTCTTCAACGAGATGAAGGGCGCGATGTCCTCCGTCTTCGACGTTTTAGAGCGCGACTTCATGGCGGCGCTCTATCCCGATACCTGCTACGCTTACAATTCGGGCGGAGAACCTTCCGTCATTCCCGAATTAACTTACGAGCAATTCCTCGCTTCCTATCACAAGCATTACTATGCGGACAACGCCGCCATCTTCCTGTACGGGCAGATGAATCTGGAAGAGAAGCTCTCCTTCATCGACAGGGAGTATCTCTCCAAATTCGCCAAGAGCGGCAACAAGATCGAAATTCAGCGCCAAGCTCCCATCGTCAACCTCAAGGCGGAAGGGGAGTACGCCATCGGCGAAGAGGACGACGAAAAGGACAACGCCTATTGTCAGCTCGGCTGGTGCATCGGCGAATACGACGAGCGGGAAAAGCTCCTCGCCTTTGAAATTTTAAACACCGTTCTCCTCTCCACCAACGATTCCCCTTTGAAAAAGGCGATCATGCAGGCGGGGCTCGGTCAGGACGTCAAGGGAATGGTGCTCACCGACGTTTTGCAGCCCGCTTACCTCATTCAGCTCCACAAGACCAACCCGGGAGAGGGCGAGCGCTTCTACGAAGTCGTCAAATCCACCCTCGAATCCCTTGTTCAGAAGGGACTCGACAAAAAGACCTTGGAAGCGGCAATCAACAACCTCGAATTTAAGCTCCGCGAAATGGAGACGGGCGGCTTCCCGCAGGGCGTCTTGTACGGATTGAACGCGGCTTCCGCCATGGTTTACGGCGGAGACCCCGCCCTCTACATCCGCTACGAAGGGGAAATCGAAACCTTCCGCAGGGAGATGGCAAACGGTTACTTCGAAAAGCTCATTGAGGAGAATCTTTTAAAGAGCAATCACTACGCCCTCCTCACCATCAAGCCCTCCAAGACGCTCGGCGCAAGGCAGGCGGCGGAAGAAAAGGCAAAGTGCAAGGCTTATAAGGAAAGCCTGACCAAAGAGGGCGTGGAGGAACTCCTCGCCATGAACAGGGCGCTTCGCACCTTCCAGGAGACCGAAGATACGCCCGAACAGCTCGCAACCCTTCCGACCCTTTCCCTTGCCGATCTTGACAGAGAGCCGACGATCGTTCCCACCCAAACGGTGGAAAAAGACGGAAGAAAGCTCCTCTTCCACAAGGTCTCGACGGGCGGAATCGTCTATCTCACCCTGTATTATAACGTCGGAAGCATTCCCCTCGAGCAGATGCCCCTGCTTGCCATGAAGGTTTCCATGCTCGGTAAGCTCCGCACGGCGCGCCATACGGCGGAAGAATTGAACACCGAAGTGCGCCTGCACATGGGCGATCTGTCGTTCGGCACGACTGTGTTCTCGGCGGATGAGACTTCCTGTATGCCCATGGTGATGGCAACCTGTTCCTACATCGAAGGGCAGGAGGACAAGGCGCTTTCCCTTCTGAGAGAGACGCTGGAAACGACGGTGTTCGAGGAAGAAGAGGTGCAAAAGCTCCTCGCGCAGAAGACGGCGGCAATGCAGATGCGCATCATGCAGGCGGGACACGTCGTCGGCATGACGTTGCTTGCCTCCCGCTTAAGCGTCAAGGGCGTCTATCAAAACGAAATGGGCGGCATCGGCTTCTATCGCGCTCTGAAAAAGATGACGGCAGCCGATCTCGTCAAGGCGGAGCTTCCCTTCCTGTCGGATAACCTTACGATCAGCGTGACGGGCAGCGAGCGCGCACTCTCGGGCCTTTCGGAGCGCATTTCCTCGTTTGAACGGGCTGATTCGTCTATGCAAACAGCCTCCGCGGCCCTTGCAGAGGGCAACGAGGCAATCGGTATTCCTGCGGGCGTTTCTTACGTGTGCAAGGGAGCTTCCGGCTTTAAAGGACAGTACAAGCTCGGCGTCCTCAAAGTCATGGCGCAGATTCTCAACCTCGATTACCTTTGGAACGAAGTGCGCGCAAAGGGCGGCGCTTACGGCGTCGGCATCGTCGCGGAGGAAAATAACGCAAGCTTCTATTCCTATCGCGATCCCAACGTGGAAAGGACGCTGAACGCCTACGACGGGGGCGAGGCTTATCTTTCCAATCTCTCCCTTTCCGAGAGCGACCTCACCGGTTACATCATCGGCACGGTGGCGGGCGAAGAGCCGACCCTCTCTCCGAGAATGCAGGCTTCGATGGGAGATCGGAACTATTTCGAGAACGTTACGCCCGAAAAGCAGAGGCAGACGAGGGAAGAGCTCCTTTCCACGACCCTCGAAGATCTGAGAAAAACTTCTTCTCTCATTCGGACGGTCAAGGAAGAAAAGCACGTCGCCGCCGTCGGCAACCAGGAGAAGCTCAAGGAGAGCGGCGCGTTTGACGAGATCGTTTCTCTTTCATAAAAATTTGCGGAAAACCTTTTCTTTTAGTTGCTTTTGTACCGAATATATTGTATAATAATACGGATATTGGTGGAATGGTTTGCGCCATTTGGCGGCAAACTGATACAAAAGAGATTTTCCGATTTCTCAAAGACAGGAGAGGCTTGTGAGCGGGTTCAGATACGACAGAAATTTACAGGTTGGCGAAGTTGGTTTCAACGCGATGAAACAAGATGAGCTCACCCGCCTGATTGCGAATATTCCGGTAGAGAAACGGAGCGCCTACGTCGTCTTTTGCGGTGTTCCGGGCGTCGTTTTGGCGGATTCCGACCCGAAAATCGCACAGTCTCTGAACGAAGCGACGCTCTGCGCCATGGACGGAATGCCGATAGCCAACATCGCGAAGAAGCAGGGCATCGACTCCGAACGCTGCGGCGGGCCTGACATTATGCTCAAGGTCATCGAACAGGGGCTCTCTTCGGGGAAACGGCACTATTTCTACGGCTCTACGCCCGAAACGCTCCGAAAGCTCGATCAGAACCTGCGCGAGAAATTCCCTGGCATTCAGATTGCGGGAAAGTTCTCTCCGCCCTTCCGCGATCTCACGCCCGAAGAGGACAGAGAGGTCATCAAGCTCATCAACGAGACGAAGCCCGATTTCATCTGGGTGGGGCTCGGCGCTCCCAAGCAGGACTTCTGGATGCAGGCGCACAGGGACAGCCTCAACCACTGCATTCTCATGGGGGTCGGCGCGGCGTTCGATTTCCACTCGGAAAAGATCAAGCGCGCTCCGCTCTGGATGCAGGAGCATTCCCTCGAATGGCTGTATCGCCTGATCCGAGAACCCGGAAGGCTCTGGAAGCGGTATCTGGTGCAGGCGCCGCAGTTCGTCGCGATTCGCGCAAAGGATCGCAAAAAGGCGAAAAAACGGCAAAAGCTCCTAAAAAAGCAGGAAAATCAAGAGAAATAAGGCGAATTTTCATTCCTCCGTATAGATTTTGTGTCAATTCACAGAATAAGGATACGGAGGAATTTTTTTATGAAGGCAACAGGAATTGTCAGAAGGATCGACGAGCTCGGCAGAGTCGTCATCCCCAAGGAAATCAGAAATACCCTGCGACTGAAATCGGGCGAACCGCTCGAAATTTTTTCCGATCGGGACGAACTCATTTTAAAGAAGTATTCGCCCATCGCAACCCTCGATAAATTCAGCGAATCGACGGCAAAGTCGCTCAACGATCTCAGCGGCAATCTTGCCGTGATCTGCGATACCGACGAAGTGCTGTATGCGAGCGGAGACGGCAAAAAGGAAATCAATCGCAAGAACATTTCCGAGCATATGGATAAGATTATGCAGGAGAGAAAGAGCTACATCGCCAATCTTTCCGAAGGCGGGGACATCGTTCCCATCACCACGCGGGAGGATCTCACCATCACGGCACAGATCATCGTTCCCATCATTTCGGGAGGAGACTGTCTGGGTGCGGTTGCCCTGCTTTCGCAGGAAGACGGCGCAAAGATGGATTCCGAAAAGATCAAGCTTGCGCAGCTCACTGCCGACATTCTGGCAGGTCAGTTCGAATGAAAAAATTCCGCGGCGAACGTTCGCCGCGGAATTTTTCTCTCCTTTGAAGTTTTCAGCCATTTGCCCCTTGACTTTTCTGAGAATTGTGATATAATAGAAAACAAAAAAGGGAGGCAAATTATGGGTAAAAACAACAACGGACTCATCAAAACCTGCGCCTTTTTGGCGCTCGCGCTTTCGGCAATCGTCTTGCTGATCAACGCATTGCTCGGCTTGGTCGGGGGAAACCTCGGCTGGCTCGGAGACATTCTGGTCGCCGTCGGGCAAATCGCCATGGCGGTCTGCGTCGCCATTCCCGCCTACGAATATTCGAGGGGCAAGGCGCTTTGGGTGAAGATTCTCTATTGGGTCGCGCTCGTCATTTACGTCGTGTCGGCAGTGATCCCCGTCATTACGGGACTTGTCGGCAAATAAGCTTTCAGGAAGCGAAAGGATCGTATCATTGTACGAGAAAGAGTAATTGAGCGGAGAGGAAGAGTGTCTATCTTAGATAAATTAAAAGAGTTTTTCAGAAAGAAAACGACTGTGGAAATCGTGAATGATTGCAATACAGATTTAGAGGCATTGAAAGAGAAGTATATCGAACTGCTTCGAGCTTGTATTGGCGTGAAAATCGAAGGATGTGCAGATGGGGAAAGTCTTATGCACTTTGGCGGTATGCCGCATGCGCCGAAAGATTTCAAATGGCCTTACTTTGAAACGGATTCTGTTGACGATTCGACAGGTGCGATAAAGCCTCGTCCGCTTGCCTTTCTTGCACAGTTTGATTGCAGCAAGTTTGCCGCATACGACAAGGATGGTCTTTTACCGCACACGGGTCTATTGAGCTTCTTCTACTCTATTGAGAGCAATCGCTGGGGCGATGATCCCGAAGATGCGGGTTGTGCACGTGTGTATTGGTTTGAGAACGCAAACGAGCTTATTCCCACACCGTTTCCCGTCGATCTTGCCGAAAATTATCGCTTTCCTTCGCTTGCAATTACGCTTACATCAACGGATTCGTATCCCGATTATGAGAGTTTGCCTGAAAAATACGATTCGGACGAATATGAGGAATTTTTCGAGGCTTTGCATACGGGAGAGAACGAGAATATTACAAAACTGCTCGGTTGGGCGGATGCGATTCAGTCGAGAATGGAACCGGAGTGCGATCTGATCGGCAATGGTTATCATCTTGGAGAAGGTAAGATTCCGCAGGAAGTGCGGGAGGAAGCCGAACACGCAAGCCAAGAAAAATGGCAGTTGCTTTTGCAATTAGATACGGTGGAGAGCGATGACTTTGAACTGATGTTCGGTGACGGCGGACGGCTTTACTTCTGGATTCGAAAAGAGGATCTTGTCAATCGTCGTTTCGATCGAGTATGGCTTATTTTACAATGCTATTAAATATTTTGCAAAAAACGAAAAGCGCTCGGACAGTTTGTCCGAGCGCTTTTTGGTCGCGGATCTGTGCAGTGCTATAAAAGATTCGTTATGGGAGGATTGTTTTTGGCAATCCTTCTTTTTTTGCGGAAAAACGGGCAAAGGACTAAAATAACGCAAACTGCAAAAACTCTTACTATGAAATACGGTTTTTTAAAGGGTGCGTTTTGCCTGACGCTGGGTGCGTTTCTCTCCAAGGCGCTCGGCGCGCTCTATAAAATTCCCCTCGTCTCCCTCATCGGCAGCGAGGGGATCGGTCGCTATCAGATGGTTTATCCCGTCTATCTGCTCCTTCTGACTCTGTCCTCGGTCGGGATTCCCTCTGCGATCTCCCGCCTGACCGCGAGCGGAAAGGATTGTCTCTCCCGTGCCTTTCGCACCTTTTTTCCGCTGGGCGTTCTTCTTTCCCTTCTGATGGCGGCACTGTCCCTTCCGCTCGCCCTCTTTCAGGGGCAAAAGGGGCTGTTTTTGGGGTATTTGGCGCTCTCTCCCTCCGTTGCCTTTGTCTCGGGAATTTCCATTCTGCGGGGGTATTTTCAGGGAAAAAACAAGATGCTGCCCACGGCGATCTCCGAGGTCATCGAGTCGTCCGTCAAGGTTGCGGCGGGACTCCTGTTTGCCTATCTTTGGAGAAACGATCTCGACAAGGCGGTATGGGGCATTCTCTTTGCCGTCACGGCAGGGGAAGCGCTCGCCTTTTTGTACCTTTTGTCCTTAAAGAGGGAGAAGAAGCAGTCTTCGGTGCAAGGGAAATATCTCCTTCGCAGCACCCTTCCCTATATGCTGTCCGCATCCGTCCTGCCTCTTTCCTCCTTTTTGGACAGCTTTTTCATCGTCGGGCTCCTGGGCGAGGGCGGCGTTTCAGGGTACGGCATTCTGTCGGGCTGCGCCCTGACCTTCGTCTCCCTTCCCGCGTCTCTCTCCTACGGAATCGCTACTGCCGTGATTCCGCGCATCGCGAGCGGGAAAAAAGAGGTCGGCTTTGCCGTTCAGATCACCTCCCTTTTGGCAGTTCCCGCCTTTTTGACCCTTCTTCTGCTGCCCGAGTTCTCCGCCGTCGTGTTTCACTTGCCCCCCGATCAGGAGGACGTCATGATTGCGCTCGTGCGCATGCTCTCTCCCGTCGCCCTGTTTCTGCCCCTCGTCGAGACCCTTTCGGGCTGTCTTGCGGGCATGGGAAGGGCGGAAGGCTCTCTTTTGGGACTTCTTCTCGGCTGCACGGTAAAGCTCGCCGCCGAGCTTTTTCTCCTCCCGCGATTCGGACTTTTCGGCGGCGCGATTTGCTTTGATCTCTGTTATTTGGTTGCCTTTTTCTTCGAATTGCTGTATATTATAGCATATAAGGAGAAGAACTATGATTACAATCATTGGCTTGGGCATGGAAAAAGGAGACCTTACGAAGCGGGCGGAAGAAGCCATTCGGGGAGCAAAGAAGGTGCTCCTTCGTACCGAATTGGCGGCATCCGCCGAGAGCGTAAAGTCGCTCGGCGTGGCGTATGAGTGTCTGGACGCGCTCTATGAAAAGTCGAGAAATTTCGATACGCTGCAAAAAAACATTGCAAAAGAGGTGCTGCGCTTAGGGCGAGAGGGGGACGTGTGTTATCTCGTGGACGGCTCCGTCTCCGAGGACAGGGCGAGCGCGTACATTCGACAAAGGGCGAAGACCGTCGTCATCGACGGCGTCTCCAAGGCGGCGCACTTCGCCTCGCGCGCGGGATTCGATCGGTATACCGCCCTTTCCGCCTATGATTGTCAATCTTACGAGCGGGCTTCTCTTCCGCTCGTCGTCTACGATCTCGACAACGCCTTTTTGGCGGGGGACGTAAAGCTTCACCTTTCCAAGCTCCTCGGCGAGGAGTGCGCGGTGACGTTTTTCCACGGGGAAGAGCAAAGGCGCATCCTCCTCTACGAGCTTGATCGGCAGGGGGAATACGATTACCGCACCGCCGTCTGTATCGAAGAGCTTCCCCTTCTCAAAAAGGAGCGCTTTGACTTCACCGATCTGGAGAATCTCGTTCGGCTGCTGCGCGCGCCCGGCGGGTGTCCTTGGGACAGGGTGCAGACGAACGAATCCATCAAGACCAACGTCGTCGAAGAGGCGTACGAGCTTCTGGACGCCATCGAGAGCGGAGAGGACGAGCACATCCGCGAGGAGACGGGCGACGTGTTATTGCAGGCGGTCTTTCACGCCGTCATCAAGGAGGAAGAGGGGGCGTTTGACTCCATCGACGCCATCACCGCGCTCTGCAAAAAGCTGATCTTCCGCCATTCGCACATTTTCGGGGAAGACAAGGCTTCGGGAGATCAGGAGGCGCTCGGCGTCTGGGATAAGAACAAGCGGATCGAGAAGGGACAAAAGACCTTTTCGGATTCCGTTGCCGACGTGCCGAAGGCGATGCCCGCCCTCATGCGGGCGCAAAAGGTCGGAAAGCGGGCGGGAAAATCCGGAATGGACTTTCCCTCTGCGGAGAGCGCGCTTTTCCACACTTTGGGAGAAATCGAGGAATTCAAGGAAGCCTGCCGAAAGGAAAAAGAGGAGGAGATTGCCGAAGAGCTTGGAGATATTCTCTTTTCAATCGTCAACGTCGCAAGGCTCTTGAAGGTGGACGCGGAGTTCGCCTTAAAGGGGACAGTGGACAAGTTTATTTCCCGCTTTGCCAAGACGGAGGAGCTGGTGCTTGCCGACGGCAAGCGTATGGAAGAGCTTGACGGGGAGACGCTCGATTCCTATTATCGGAGGGCGAAGGAATGCTTGCAACCCACGAAGTGAGGATAGGCGATCTCGTCGTCCCCAACAACGTCTTTTTGGCGCCGCTCGCGGGATATACGAATTATCCCTTCCGCAAACAGTGTCTCAAATACGGGGCGGGGCTCACTTTCCCCGAAATGATGAATGCCCGCGGGTTTTTGTTCAATCCCAAGGGGACGGAGGCGCTTCTTCATACCGAAGAGGAAGAGAAAATCAAAACGGTACAGCTCTTCGGGAAAGACCCCGCGCTCTTAAGGCAGGTTGCGGAGAGCGAGACGCTTTCAAAGGTCGATCTCGTCGATCTCAACATGGGCTGTCCCATGCCGAAAATCGTCAAGAACGGGGAGGGGAGCGCGCTGCTTTCCGATTTCCCGCTCGCGTCTGAGATCATACGGGAGGTCAAAAAGAGCGGAAAGCGTGTTTCCGTCAAGTTCCGCGTCGGATTGGACGAGAAGAGAATCGTGACCGAGGACTTTGCCAAGCTCTGCGAGGACGCGGGGGCGGACATGATCACCGTTCACGGCAGGACGAGGGAACAGGTGTACGCGGGCGAAGTTCGCTATGACGAAATCGCAAGGGCGAAGCAGGCGGTGCGCATTCCCGTCATCGCCAACGGCGGCGTGATGGACGAGGAGAGCGCGAGGCTTCTCCTTGATCGGACGGGTGCGGACGGCATCATGATCGCACGGGGCGCGCTTTCTAACCCACAGATTTTCGCCGACCTGACGGGGGCGAAAAAGGACTCCAAAAGGCAGATGATTCTGGAAGAGCTGGAGGACACGATGCGGCTGTTTTCTCCCCATTTTACCGTCGTTTTTATGCGGAAAATGGTGGCGTTTTACATCAAGGGAATGCGCGATTCCGTTCGCTTTAAGGATCGGCTCTTTCGGGCGGAAACGGAAGAGGCGCTTCGCGCGCTCATCGACGAAATTTTCCCCGAAGGATAGTTTTTGCATTGTTTTTTTGCCCGAAAGGTAATTTTCGCTTCGCCGGATTGACAAACGAAAAAAGTCGTGTTATAATGAAATAGGACGAATTATGGAACAAATCTGCGAAGTATGCGGGGGGATGCCCCTCGCGGAAAACGGAATTACGGTTTGCAGTGAATGCGGGCTTCCCTTTTCGGAAGAACCGCAGGAGCTTTTTGTGCCGTTATCGTCCGCATACGAGCGTTTGCGCGCAGGAGATTTTCATGGAGCGGGAGAGGAGTTTTCCGCTCTTTTGCACAAATACCCCGATTGCGCGCGCGCCGATTGGGGAATTTTGTTGTGCCGCAACGGCGTCCTCTATGAAAAGCGGGGGAATTACACTTTCCCCGTCTGTACCCTTCTGCGCAGAAAGCGGATTTTCGACGATCCCTATTGCAGGCGCGCCCTTGCCCATTCCGAAGGGCGGCTGTACGAATACTATAAGTACGAGGCGATGCGCATCGAAAACGCGCGGCGGAGCGCAGCGTATCAGATGGATCGCTCCAGGAAAAAACACGTCGATTACTACGCTTACGAGGCGCTCGACGACGTGGTCTACGAGCGCGACGTCGCAAAGAAAAAGAAGAACGCATGGGTCGGCCCGCTCGTCGTCATTTTGTCCCTCATTGCCATTGCGGCGGGCGTCCTGATGATTTTGCTCGGCGTGGCGCAGGGCAAGAAGCCCAAAGACAGTCTCTCCATTCAGTTTAAGGGGACGCCGACCGTCTATTCGGGTCAATCCGTCGACGCCCTTCGCCCCTTCCTCGACGTCGTATACACAAGAAAGGGAGTAGGCTCTCTTTCCACCGATTATACGATCGAGGGGACGCTGAAAGCGGGCAAATGCACGATTACCGTCTCCTACGAGGGGCTTTCCGCCACCTGCGAAGTCGAAGTGCTCGGCGTGGACGGCACGGAAGGGCTGACCTATCGCTCCGTCAAGGGCGGTGCGGAGGTTGCCTCCTATACGGGAACGGAGAGCGAAGTCGTCATTCCCTATTATTACGAAGGACTTCCCGTCGTTTCCATCGGCGAAGGCGCTTTCTTCGGCAAAAAAGTGACGGAAGTTTCCCTGCATAAAAATATCCTATCGATCGGGAGCAGCGCCTTTTCGGGTTCAACGTTGCACACGGCGAGCGTGCCTTCCTCCGTGCTGGAAATCGGCGAGGGGGCGTATCGGGACTGCAAGCAGCTAGAAAGCGTGCGCGTCGACGCTCCGATTTTGGGAGAGGCGATGTTCGCAAGCTGTCCTTCTCTCACTTCTGTCGATCTTACAAACGGAACGACGGCGATTCCCTCCTCTGCCTTTGCGCAGTGCAGCGCGCTGTATGAGATCCGCATTCCCTCTTCCGTCAAGCAAATCGGCTCTTACGCCTTTGCCGCCTGCACCGGGTTGAGAGTGGTCTATTTTCCGATGAGCTTGGAGCTCATCGACGTCGGCGCGTTCTCGTACATCGGAGAGGTGTCCTTCCCTCATTTCGAAGGGGTTTGGGATGCCGTCGTCAAAGTGGACGGTTGGTGCGAAAATACGACCTTCGGCCCCTTTATGGATTATTGATTCGGAGAATTTATGTCCTATTTTTTCATTACCTTGGTGACGGTCGCCGTCATGCTTCTCTACGCCGTGCCGGGGTATCTCATGATCAAAGTCAAAGCAGTCAAGCAGGAAAGCATTCCTGCTTTTGCTACGCTCCTGATGTACGTTTCGCAGCCCTGTCTCATGCTCTATTCCTTTCAACGGGTGGAGGCGAGCCTTCCCCTCGTCCAAAACATGGTGCTGTTCTTTTGCACGACCCTGCTCTTGCAGCTTATCATCATGGGCGCGTTCTTTTTCTGCATCCGAAAGAAGAAAGAGGACGTGAGATACCGCATCTGCACCGTGGCGTCCGTCTTCGGCAACTGCGCCTTTTTGGGCGTGCCCCTTCTCGAAGCGCTGCTGCCGGAATATCCCGAGGCGATCGTCTTTTCCAATATGTTCGCCGTTTCGATGAATCTCATCGGCTGGACGTTCGGCTCTTATGTCATCTCTCTCGATCGGCGTTACATCAGCATCAAAAAACTCATTCTCAATCCCGCGGTACTCGCCTGCCTCGTGGCAATTCCGCTCTTTGCCTTCCATATCACCCTGCCCGATCAGCTGTATCGCGTTGTGGAGCTCCTGGGCAGAATGACCACACCCCTTTGTATGCTCGTGATGGGAATGCGGCTTGCGACCATTCCGCTCAAGCGCCTGTTTGACAAGCCTTTTCTTTACGCCATGATCGGCTTCAAGCAGATTTTGTTCCCCCTGATTGTCTTTTTGATCGCATTTCTTCTCCCCGTCGAGCAGAACATCAAAATCACCCTGTTTATTTTGAGCTGTGCGCCCGTTGCGAGCGTCGTCCTCAACTTCGCCGAGCTCATCGGCGAGGGACAGGATACGGCGGCAAACCTCGTCCTGCTCGGAACGATGGCGTCCGTCCTCACCATTCCCGTCATGTCCCTGCTTATTCCCCTTCTGTAGAGGGGCAAAAGATACGAAAAAAATCCCTGCAAGGTTATTGCAGGGATTTTGCTTTTTAGCGGGCGTCAGGCTTTTTTTCGATTTTTTGTACGATCAAGTGACACGCTTTGTCGAGATCGTCCCCGTCCTTAATCCAGACGTCGCACGGTTCGTCGTCGAAGACGCCGTGCTTGCGCTTCAGCATTTCTCTGACGGGATCGGGCAAATTGCCGTGCATACGGGCGGCGAAACGCTCGGTAATGACGGAAAGCTCTGCCGTCATGCGTACGCGGACGGCAAAAGCGGGGAGCAGGGAGAGGAGTTCTTTTTCCGTCAGGACGTAGATGATGTGCTCCTCTTTGGCGTTTTCCAGCTTTTTTTGAAAGAGCTTTTTGGCGATCGTCTCATTTTTTGCAAGGCGCAAATAATCTTTTCCGGAAACAAGCGTTCCGCCGATGATTTGATGTAAGCGGTTAGCAAGCGTAGATTTTCCGACGCAGCTTTCGCCGAAGATGCCGATGACCATAGAAAACCTCCGGAAAAGAGGGATATTAGGATTCCTTGTTCAGCTTTTCAAAGAATCGGATGAGAAGTTTGGAAAGGGGGAAGCAAAGAACGAGAATGAATACGAGGTACAGAACTTCGATGAAGGAGAAGGTCAGGTCGCTCCAACCGAGGTAGAAGAAGTCGGGCATGGTTAGAATGCAGATGAGGCAGAGGAAGAGGGCGGAGCC
>JAGATP010000009.1 GCA_017621155.1 Clostridia bacterium | reverse complement strand
GTAGTTGGCATTGTAGGAAAATCCAAAAGTTTAGATTTTCCCACAATGCTTATCTTTTGGTCTTTGGTTCGGAATAGTGTAGTGCTGGCGGTCTATCTCTTGTTTTCGGTTGCTTGCTTCCTTACCGTACATGAGCATTGAAGGCGGGCGTCTCTCGTAAGCCTCGCGCTACGTACCCCGCATAGACCGTCTTTGCCGCCTTGACGACTTCGCGTTGAATTTCCTCCATGCTTTCAAACACGGTGAAGATCGGGCAGACCGAGCTTTTTAGCCTCTTTGCGAGCGCCCTTGCCGTTAAGACTTCCATCCCTTTTTCCCGAACGAGATCGAGCGCCTCTTCCACAATTTGCTCCTTGGTGAATTTTGCCTTCGGGGGCATACCTTTCTCCTTTTAGAACAATCGTTCTATAACGTTTGTTCTATTATAACAGAGAGAGATTTTCCTGTCAAGCGTTTTTTCTCCGCTTCGAAAGGGTATTTTTAAGAAATTTTTAAAGATTTTCGCCTCGCAACGTGTTATAATACCATCGGAGGTGCGCTATGAAATACAATTGCCTGATCGTGGACGACGAGAAATTGCTTGCAGACAGCACGGCGGAATACTTTTCGCTCTTCGGCGTGACGACCGCCGTGGCTTACAGCCTGGATGAGTGCCGCAGCTTTTTTGCCGAACATACAGCTGAGCTCATTCTGCTCGATATTAACCTTGGCGACGGAAACGGCTTTGATTTATGCAGGGAGCTGAGGGGGAGGACGGACATTCCCATTTTATTTCTCTCCGCAAGGACGAGCGACGACGATAAAATCGTCGCGCTTAACATCGGGGGCGACGATTATATCCAAAAGCCGTACTCGCTCGGCGTTCTGCTCGCCAAGGTGAAGGCGGTTTTGAAGCGGTACGGGGGCGTCTCTGATTTTTCGGACGGCTATCTGCGCGTCGATACACGGGCAAAGCAGGTCTTTGTGAAGGGCAATGCGGTAAAGCTTACCGCCCTCGAATTTAAGCTCTTGTCCTATCTGATTGAAAGGAAGGGAAAGGTCATCTCTAAGCAGGAGCTGTTTGAAAAGGTCTGGGAGGATAAGTTTACGGGCGACGGGACGCTCAACGTGCATATCCGCAGATTGCGCGAGGCGATCGAGAGCAATCCGAACGAGCCGAAGTACATCGTCACCGTTTGGGGAGACGGGTATAAATTCGTGGGAGGCGGACGATGAAAAGGAAGTGGCTCATTCTCGGCGGATTGCTTGCGTTTGCAATCGAACTGCTTGCGCTCCTCGCTTTTTCCTTGCAAACGCCCGATTTTTCGCAGGACACTGTCTCGGTCAACGAAGTCGTGCACGCGGTAAAGGAAAAATTTCCCTCTTTGGAAGGGTATGAGGACGGAACTTTGCTCGACTACGTCGTGTTGGACGCCGAGGGGAATCTCCTCTATCAGACGAAATCGGGGTTGAGCGAGAGCATTAACGAGGCAATTTCGCATCGGGATACCATTCTCGATCTCGAAATGGAAGGCGATACGGTCGGAAAGATTATTATTTACAACGACGAAGCGCAGACGCTGAGGGCGCACAAGCAGAATATCATTTTCGTGCTGTCGGCGGCAATCGTCTTGACGGGCGTACTTTGCGCCGCGTATGCGTTTTTTCTCAATCGGACGATCGTCAAGCCCTTCCGAAAGCTCAAGGGCTTTGCCGAGCGCGTCGCGGGCGGCAATCTCGATATTCCGCTCGAAATGGATCGGGGGAATCTCTTCGGCGCGTTTACCGAGAGCTTTGATCTCATGCGCTCTGAACTCAAAAAAGCCCGCCTCGCCGAAGCGCGGGCGCAGAAGAGCAAAAAGGAGCTCGTCGCCAAGCTCTCCCACGACATCAAAACGCCCGTCGCAAGCATCAAAGCGGTTTCCGAAGTCGGGCTTGCGGTCGCGACGAAGGAAAAAGATCGGGAGAACTACGCGCAGATCATCAAAAAAGCCGATCAGATCAATGTGCTCGTCACCAATCTCTTTACGGCGACCCTCGAAGAATTGCAGCAGCTCACCGTAACGCCTTCGAACATAAAGAGCGAGCAAGTAAAAACCATGCTCGAAAATGCGGACTATCTGCACCGAGCCGTCATTTGCGACCTGCCCGAATGCCTCGTCTATGCGGACGGCTTGCGCCTGCAACAGGTGTTCGACAATCTCTTTGCCAACGCCTACAAATACGCAAAGACGGAAATCGTCGTCACGGTGCAGGAGGGCGATTCCTATCTTAGCATCGGGATGGAAGATTTCGGCGGGGGTGTTCCCGCCGAGGAACTGCCCGTACTCAAGGAGAAGTTCAGGCGCGGAAGCAACGCCGCCAATACCGAAGGGGCGGGCTTGGGGCTCTTCATTTCGGACTACTTTATGAAGAAGATGCAGGGCGAATTGAAGATCGAAAACGGAGCGCACGGCTTAAAGGCAACGGTTTGTTTGCTTCTGAGCGGCAGGATTTAAGAAAAAATTAAGAAACGGTTAAAGACAGTTAAGGATTTTTCGTTTAGAATAGAGCGTGTAAAAAGGAGATTCAAAGTGCAGCAAATTTTATTGAAAGCCGAAAAACTATGCAAGACGTTTTCCAACGGAGGCGTACAGCAACACGTTCTCAAAAACATCGATCTGGAGCTTTATCGCGGGGATTTCACCGTTATCATGGGCGCGAGCGGGGCGGGGAAGTCCACGCTTTTATACGCCCTTTCGGGAATGGATACCCCCAATTTGGGAAAGATCACCTTCGGAAAGGAAGTCATTTCCGATTTGTCGCAGGACGGGTTGGCGGTGTTCCGCCGCGATCACTGCGGATTCGTATTCCAACAAATCTACCTCATCGACGGGATGAGCGTCATGGACAACGTGCTTTCCGCAGGACTGCTCGTCAACAAGGACAAAAAGGCGGTCGTGGCAAGAGCAAAAGAATTATTTGCGGCGGTTGATCTATCAGAAGAAACGCAAAAGAAATTCCCCGCGCAGATTTCAGGCGGAGAAGCGCAAAGAGTCGGCATCGTCCGCGCGCTCATCAACAGCCCCGAAATTCTCTTTGCCGACGAGCCTACGGGTGCGCTCAATTCCAAAACGGGGCTTGACGTTTTGGACACGTTGACGAAGTTCAACGAAGCGGGGCAGAGCGTGGTCATGGTCACGCACGATATGCGCTCCGCCCGTCGGGGGAATCGCATTCTGTACTTAAAGGACGGGGTGATTTTGGGAGAATGCAATTTGGGAAAATACACCCACGGGGATACGGCAAGGCACGAAAAACTTACCGCATTCCTTACAAGCATGGGGTGGTGACATGAAAAAGAGTTTTCTGATTGTCCGCTCCAATCTGCGGAAAGCAAAAGGACAGACGGTTGCCATCGTCGTGCTCGTTTTGCTCGCCGCGCTCCTTTTCAACCTTTGGCTCATGCTGGCAATGGACTACAAGGCGAACTTCGATCGCTATCACGACAAGCTCAACGCCGGGCACGTCACCATTTCCGTCTGCGGGGACAGAGGGGAGGTTAGCGAATTTTTGTCCGAGACGTTGGGAAAGGACAGCCGCGTCCATTCCTATGAGATAAAAGATAGCCTGAGCATGGCAGGGACATTTCCCTACAACAACGGTCAGATGAACGGCTGGTTTGTCATTCTCCCCAAGGAAGTTGCGCTCTCCCGCGCCATCGGCAGGGCGGAGATGACCAAAGAGGACGAGGGGAAGAGCGGCGTCTATCTCCCCCTTCTCTATGAGTCGGAGGGAATCAGAATCGGGGATGCCATCGAGATTACCCTCGGCGGGGCTACAATCGAATACGAGATCTGCGGATTTTTCAACAGCGTGATGATGGGCTCGCACAACTGTTCGCTTACCGAACTCATTTTGAGCGAGGATATGTACGACGAGCTCGAAAAGTCGAGCCTTGTGCCGCAGGCAATCGTTTGCTCCGTGCGCCTTTTCGAGAAAGTCGAAAATCAGAGCTTTATAGCCGAGCTGAATAATCTCGTTTCGGCAAAATTTCCCAATGTCTACAGTATGACAAATAGTTATGATACCGTCATTCAGGCGCGCTACATCTCGCAGATGATCTGCTCGGGCGTCATCAGCGCCATGGCGTTTTTCGTCCTTCTCATCGCCCTCGTCGTGATCGTCTCGAATATCGTCAATTACATTCAGGTCAATCTGCAAAATCTCGGCGTGCTCAAGGCGACGGGGTATACTTCGAAGCAACTGATCGTTTCGCTCTTGTTGCAGTTTTTAAGCATTGCGCTGCTTGCGGCTGTCCTCGGAATCGGGCTTTCCTATTGTCTGTTCCCTGCCATCAACGGGATGATGATTTCCCAGACGGGAATCCCGTATGCGATACGCTTTTTGCCTCTTCCATGCTTCATCGACCTTTTGCTGTTGGGCGGAGCCGTTGCGCTCTCGGTGTGGCTTTCGTCGAGAAAAATCAAGAAAATAGAGCCCATCGTCGCTTTAAGGTCGGGCGTGCAGACGCACAATTTTAAGAAAAATCATATCCCGCTCGAAAGGACGAAAGCGCCCTTAAATCTCGCGCTTGCGCTCAAAACTACCCTTTCGGGCGCAAAGCAAAACGTGACGATGGGAATCACCATGCTCGTTTTGTCCCTCGTCGTGGTGTTCTCGGGACTCATGACCGAAAACGTAATCATGGACATGACACCGTTTGTCGATCTCATCGTAGGCGAAATGCCCGAAAGCTGTATCAATGTCAACATCGGGGTGGAAGAGGAATTTTTGCAGTGCGTCAACGAAGACAGCCGCGTGGAAAAGGTCTATCTTTACAATAGCCTTGCCGTAACGCACGAAGGGGGAATCGAGCTCGTCGCAACGATATCGGACGACTTTTCCAAGGCGAACAACCAAACCATCGTGTTCGAGGGGAGATTTCCCAAGTTCGAAAACGAAATCGCCCTCGCCGCCAAGTACGCCAAAGAGGTAGGGCTTGGAATCGGAGACGAAATCGAGCTCGCCGTGGGCGGGAAGAAAGCGACCTATCTCATTTGCGGATTGACGCAAATTTCCAACCAACTCGGCAGAGACTGTCTTTTGACGAGAGACGGTTATTGTCGGCTCGGCGAAATGCTGAACGCAAGCTACTATATGAATCTTGCGGAGGGGACGGACATCGACGAATTTAACGGAGAGATGCAGGAGAAATTCGCCGCCAACGTCAATATGGTCATCAACGGCATCGCGGCGATCGAATCGATGGCAACCGTCTACACGACTTTGATGACGGTAATCGTCATCGCGATTCTCGTGCTCTCGGCGATTATCATCGCATTCGTCCTGTATTTGCTCGTGCGGACGATGCTCAACAATAAAATGCGCGATTACGGAATTTTAAAATCGCTCGGGGTTACTTCGAAGCAGCTCATCGTGCAGACGGCGCTGTCGTTTATGCCCGCCGTGATTCTCTCCACCGCTGTCGGACTTACGATCTCTTCCTTTCTCATCAATCCCCTGATGTCGCTGTTTTTAAGCAGCATCGGAATCGTAAAGTGCACCTTTGCTGTTCCCGTCGGTTTCGTTGCCCTTGCGGGCGTCGGACTCGTCCTGGTGTCCTTCGGAATCGCCTGCCTTTTGTCGCTCAAGGTCAAAAGGATAGTCCCTTGCGCCCTGCTCGTCGGCGAATAAAGGAGAGTGCGGGAAAGGACAATTGTCTATTCAAAGCTTTTTGCTTTGATCGACTCGAAAGATTCTTTCGTTCCTATCGCGAAAAAGACACCCAAACGGGTGTCTTTTTGGTTGGTGGACGCGATAGGACTCGGCGTCGGGACAAGCTCCGTTTTGAGCCGTTTGCCTTTCGGCAAACGGCAACTTATCTTCGCTGTCCCTCCTTTTCCCAAAAATCTTTTTGAAAAAGATTTTTGGGAGCCCTGAAACTTTTCGTAGGTTCTCGTCCCTATCGCGAAAAAAGAGAACGGACACCTTTTGGTGTCCGTTTCCTTTTTGGTGGACGCGATAGGGCTCGAACCTACGACCTCTACCATGTCAAGGTAGCGCTCTAACCAGCTGAGCTACGCCTCCGTAAATTGCTTTTGTAGTATACCGAAAAAACTGTATTCTGTCAAGGATTTTTCGGCTTTTTTTGAAAAAAAGTTTTTTGGCGGTATCTTTTTTTTCGGGAAAGCCATACTGAAAGCATGAAGCGTATAGAAGAAAACAGAGAACGTAGTCGGGACGAAAGAGAAACCTTTTATCCGAGGAGCAGAAATGACGGGAAAAAATCAACAGAATTACAATAAGAATTACATCGAATATGTCAGCTCGTTTGATCCGCCGACCAAACATTTTAAAAACTGCCTGCACGCTTTCGGCGTGGGCGGGCTTATTTGCGTGATCGGTCAATTTATCCGCACGATGCTTTCCCTGACGCTCGGCTTGCAGGGAGACGAGCTTGCCGGCTCTACTTCCGTGATCCTCATCTTTTTGGGCTGCCTTTTGACGGGACTCGGCGTGTATGACCGAATCGGAAAAAACGCGGGCGCGGGCTCTATCGTCCCCATCACGGGCTTTGCCAATTCCGTCTGCTCGCCGGCAGTGGAGTTCAAGACGGAAGGGTATATCTACGGCATGGCGGCAAAAATGTTCGTCGTTGCAGGCCCGATTATCGTGTTCGGCGTTTCAGCGGGCGTCGGCGTCGGTATTTTGTACTGGCTCTTGAGCCTTTGAGAAAAAACGCAAAGCCTTAAATTTTTATATCATGAATGAAAAGCATTTATGAAAAGCGGTATGCAATGATATGCACCCCAAAAGTTAGACACTTTTGGAGGTGCATATTTTTTATGCGGAAAAATCAATTTACAGTAAACAAACAAATAAAAAAGAACAAATGTTTAATTTTTTTGTCACTGCTCTGCTGCAAAATCCAAAAACCGTGGTAAGATAGATTCGGAAAACGGAAGCGTACGGTCTGATTTCCAAACAAACCCAAAACGGGAAAAAGGAGTAAAAAAATGGTAAGTGAAACAAAACAAATGGAGATTTCCTTCACCTCCAATCTGGAAGAAGATGGACAAAGCGTAGGGAAGAAAAACGAAGTAATCGCCTTTTTCGGCGACAGCATCATGGAAAGGCAAGACGTGAAAATCAGTCCGGCGTCGGTAGACACGACGATTCCCGGGCTTGTCGGAAAAGCGTTAAATGCGGAGGTGCACAATTTTGCACTCGGCGGGACGATTCTGACGAGACCCACCGATGATCAGATCGATCATTTGGAGAATGTGAACAGAAGAAATACGTTGCGCCAAGACCGAGCTATCAGCATGATGAATCTTGCCGACGCGATCGCACAGAAAAAGCCGAATGACGATAGCGTATGGGGAAGCATTAAGGCGTTGCAGCCTGAAGCCACGGCAAAGATTGCCGCATTCGACTTTTCAAAGGTAGATACCTTTTGCATTGCCTTTGGCACGAATGATTGGTCTTGGATGAAAGAGGCGGGAGGCTGTTATCCGTTGACTTCGTCTTCGGGTGAAGTCAGCTTTGAGTCGGCGGCGGAATTTGTCGTCGATCGCCTGAAGGGCGCATACCCGAACGCCAACATCGTATTGTTCTCTCCGATCTGGAGAGGGGCGAATAAAACGGGCAATACGTGGGACTCAACGGTTTTCGTGCCCGTCGCAAAGGGATGCAGGATGACGAATCTGGTGACTACGCTCGAAGACGTGGCGATGAGAAAGCAGGTCTACTTCTGCGATAACTATCACCTGATCGATTTTTCCACCATCGATACGTATTACGGTTGGTTGGACAATGCCGATTCGGGCCCTGATTATGTCCATCCGAACGAAAACGGAAGAAGGCTCATTGCCGACCATGTTTCGGCGTATTTGAAGCAGATTTTCGGCGTTTCGAGCGCAGTGACAGAGTACTTTACCTTCCATATCAAGGGAAAATTCGGGACGACCGAATTGTACGACAGAGATTATCAGGTAGTAAAAGGGCAGTTGGTTGGTTCCGTCTTTACGAACGAAGTCACCGCGTCGCTCTCGACCTATACGGTAGACGGAAAGACGTACAAAAATCCGAAGTATGAGAACATTTGGGAGCAACCATTGACGCTTGCGGAGCTGCAAGGTCAGAGATGCTCCGATGACACCGCAATCTGGTACATCGTCTATCAGCAGGAAGAGGTGGCTCTGACGGAGTTTACCTTCCGTATGCAGGGAAGATACGCCCAAAAGGAGCTCTATATGATGACGCATCGACAAGTTTGATTAAGACGCATACTTATAATTTGAATACGGGAGCGTTCAATGAAAAGAAAATCGAAGTAAAAAACACATATGCCTATGATGAGCGCGGTAATTTGACTTCACAAACAGAAGAAAAAACCACGAGTTTAAGAGAAAATTACGCAAAAAATTTTGTGCATCAGAAATCATATTCGTATGACAGTTTGAATCGATTAAAGACGGAAAAGGTACAAACACCGATAGCAATTCCTGTAGAAGACTATTTTTTGATAGATCGAACTTATGATTATTACGATGATGGAAGACTGCGCACAATCAAGGAAGGAACGACGACAAGAGAATTCCAATATGACGCACATGGAAGGTTGACAGATGCAGGAGGTGTATCTTATACCTATGACAATTATGGAAATCGTTTAACGAAGACGAAAAACGGAGAAAGGATTTCTTATTCTTATACGAGAGGGAACATATTGGCAAATGCAAATGGAGCGGAATATAGCTATGACACAGCCGGCGTTCGATTCCGAAAAAAGTATAACGGGGTGACGACTGAGTATTATCTGGATGGCGGAAAGATACTTGGAGAGGACAGGACGGATGCCAATGGTGCTATAACAAAGCTTCGGTATTTCTATGATGCGACGGGATTGTGCGGAGTAAAATGTACAAAAGATGGAAAATCTTCCTATTATAGCTATATATGCGACGCACAAGGAAACGTAGTTATGATCGTGGAAGGTTCAGCTCCTTTGGTGCGGTATGAATACGATGTATGGGGAAATTGCAGGATATATACATACGCGAAATATTATCCAGAAGTCGTGTTAGATTGCTCTATTGGGGAAATAAACCCGTTCCGTTGGAAGAGCCATTATTTTGATACGGAAAGCGGACTCTACTATATTGAGGGGAATTATTATGATCCTGAAACAGGTCGGTATTTGAATGCTTGTTCTGTTTCCACAATAATTGATAATCCTTTTTCCGATTATACCCTTGACAGAAACGGAATAATGTGCGATAATATTCTTGAATTCTTGCCTTATTTGTATACCAATTTTGGGACTCAATCACTAAATTTAATAAGTGATCCAAACGTATTAAATATGGTGATTGGTAATCAATACAATATTGATTTTTTGAATTTTATGGCTGGGTCTGCTTCAGATATAGGTACGGCAATAAAATATTTTAGTGCAAAAGGAATTCATAGTCGGTTTCTTTATTCAACAAAGACACTTTATATGTTTCCTCAATTAGAATCCACTTGGAGAAGGTTTAAGATAAGCACAACATCATATGCGGATTTGTTTGGAGGTAGTTTTAGACAAATTATTGCTTTAGATGCAAGAGCGGGAGTATCTACAATATTAAAATCTGCTGGCAAAATGGCGTTATTAGCTTCTTTCATAAATTTAGGCTTTAATTTGTATGAGAATAATTGGAAAATCGATAGCGCTCTCTTATTGGATACAGCAATAGATACCGCAATCAGTGTTGGATCTTCTGGCTTGGCAGCAGGAACGGTATCGCTTGTAACTGCCGGATTAGGGATGGCTGGAGCCTCTATTCCAGGAGGAATTGCAGTAGTGGGGGTGATTGCGTTAAGTGCTTTATTTGAGATTTTGATAAGATGGATAACCGGTTATGATCAGTAGAATTTTTTCAAATCAAAACGAATAATAAAATTTTTATAGGAGAAATGTACAATGTGGAAGATGAGAAAAATAACGAAATATTTAAATTCAAAGGCAGAAAGTGAATATACGATGTTAGATCGTCTATTGAAACAGTATTTGGATGGAGAGTTAGAAATGGTATTAAAACGGTATGGGTTTACCAAGATTGAGATATTTTCGAAGATTGGGAAAAGAGAGAACGATTTGCAAATCTATTTCCGTTATTATAATTTTGCACTTGATATTGATTTTTCTGACCGTGCGTTTGATTATACCGCGTATCTTCCCGGAATTTCCGCAGAGGAATATGAAAATAGTATTATTCGATGCAATTATGAGAAGAATTTTTCTTTCGAAGGATTTGTCGCTCGATTGCAATCTGAATTATCACAGGATACAAGATTGAAAAAGTGAGAAATTAAGAAAAAGAAAATTTCTATGATCATCTAGTTGGTTAGAAATTTGCCGTTAGAATCTATTCAAATCGGTTCAGAGTTCGAATTGTATGAAAAGGAAACGGCAGGTGAAGTCTCATAAGAGGCTCTCCCCCGCCGTTTTTCCGTTATCGAGTGTTTCCATTCCGGGCGATCCTTTTTTCCGATTACACTCTTGACAGAAACGGAATAATGTGCGATAATATCCTTGAACTTTTACTCTACCTATATGCAATCTACACCGCGCAGGAACTAAGCCCGATCTCGACTATATTCTCAGTCACGAGGTGAATTGGTGGGCGTGGTTAGGAGTAGTTGGCTTGATTGCAGCCGCTGTTGTTTGTATAGTTGATGGGATTCCGTCCTTTTCGTTGATCTCTATGATACCCGGGATGATATTTGCAATCGGAACAGGAATACTAGCTTTCTTATTGCGTCTGTTCAAAAACATAGTGTCAACGCAATCGGTATGTTAGCCGGAGGAATGATGGGGAAGGATACGGCAAATCATCTATTCAGTTCTAATCTTACGACAGAAAGTGGAAACAGAGTTTTTTAGATTGGGTTGCTTAAAAATTTAAGGAGATTTTTTAAATGGATAAAAACATAACTTATACTGTAAAAGATGTCACGATTTCTTTGGAATACGGGCCACGTATTTCGACGTTGGGAGTAATCATTGCATGGATGATTCTGATTGTGGGAATTTTTTTAGATGTTTTTCCTTTTTGCGGTATCATTCCATTCGACACGGATGAATCCATTAATCCAATACTTTGTCTTATCTTTCTCTCTGCTTTTATTATGTTATTCGCGGGCTATTTTCTAGTCCGAGAATATCGCTTGAATCAAAAAATAGACTTATGGCTACAAGATGCCGTTCGCTTAGAGGCACAGTGTTCGAAGATGGGCTCATGGAGAGGAACGAATGCCGGCACCGGCTATAATGTCACGGTAACGTTTTGTTATGACGACAAGCAACGGACGGCGGACGGCTTTGGATTGGTCTACAAAAACTATGCAGGGCGGGTTGTGGATATTCTTTATTCTCCGAAGTATGATCAGGTCATGATGTTGCGCCTTCCCAAAAAGAGGAAGTAAAAACAAAGCAAAGCGGTGAAAAACGAAATAGTTAAGCGGAGTTTTTCATTTCATCTTTGAAACAGGAAACGGCAGGTGAAGCCTCATAAGAGGCTCTAATCCGCCGTTTTTCTTTGTCCATTTTGGGCGATCCATTTTCCGATTATACTCTTGACAGAAACGGAATAATGTGCGATAATATCCTTGCGCTTTTACCCTACATGTATGCGATCTATACCATGCAGGAGCTAAGTGCCGATCCGAACTATGATTCCAAAGAGAACAAATCATGGTGGGATTGGGGTACTTTCTGGAAAGGACTTAGTTGGGTACTAACAGCTATTGCCGCGATATCGGTTTCAGTAGCAATGTTTGGTGCCGCTACACCTTTGCTTTTAGGTATAATAGCAGGTATTACTTTGGGTGCAGGAATTTTAACTGGTATAAATGGTATCGCTACAATGATAGAAGCTGGAACTAGTTATAATTTTGTACGAGACACGATATTTATTGGAAATGAAAATGCATTTAATATTTATGGTGGTATCGTAGGGGGAATTGCAACTGTAGGGACTATAATTTGTGGGATTTACCAATTAACAAGCCCAATTAAAGGATTTACTAAACATGGATTGGAAAGAACTTTAGCTAGAGAGGGGCATGGTGTAAATGCTAGAGCTATGCAAGAAACCGTAAGAAAGCCATTAGAGATTGTGACTCAGTCTAATGGAGGAATAAAATTTATTGGTAAGAATGCGGTTGTAGTTTTAAATGAAGTGGGAAAAGTAATAACAACTTGGGCAAAAAACAGCTCGGCATGGAGGTATTTAATATTATTATGCTTAGGATACAGCTTAACAGAAGAGAATTAGAATTGCTCATTTTAAGTTTTGATGAAGAAAAAAAACAAAGATGTTTTGAAGTTGAGGACAATTTTATTATTATTAAAAATGACGAAGAAGAAAATTTAGATTATATCCAAAATTGTATTGCAGATTGTTTCATCAAAATAGGATTACTTCCCAATGATGAGCCTAATTCAATAGGAATTGAATTAGATAATCTAATAGATAGGTTCTCTATTTGGAATATAAAACGTTAACGTATCTAAAATATATCGTATGGATAATTAAATTCTCATTTAAATAAACAGTATCAAAAAGTTGAAAAACGGCAAGGTATATCCTTTTAGGTTTATGCTTTGCCGTTTAACTTTATAGCTTGTGATTGTTATAGCAAGAAATTGCGTTGTTTCTATAATTGTAAAAAATGTATGAAGAGGCTATAGTCGAAAGAATCAGACTTTTTGCTACAGAAAGTAAAGAATAAAGGCACTGAGCGGTGTCTCCTCTGGTTTGTTGGAAGGGACACCACTATGACGCAGAGACGGGCTTCTACTACATAGAGGGAAGCTATTATGACCCCGAAACGGGAAGCTTCCTGAATGCAAAATCGGTTTCTTCCATTTTGGGCGATCCATTTTCCGATTACACTCTTGACAGAAACGGAATAATGTGCGATAATATTCTTGAGCTCTTACCCTATATGTATGCGATCTATACCACGCAGGAACTAAGCGCCGATCCCGATTATATTCTCAGTCACGAGGTGAATTGGTGGGTGTGGATTGGAATAGTTGCCTTGATTGCAGCCGCTGTTATTTGTATAGTTGGTGGGGTAATTATGACCTCTATGCTGATCCCTATGATACCTAGAATTGCATTTGCAACCGGAGCAGGAATTCTATCTTTCTTATTGCGTCCGTTCTAAAACATATTGCTGAGACGATCGGTATGTTAGCCGAAGGGATAATGGGAAACGATGTGTCAAATCATCTATTCAGTTCTAATCTTATGACAGAAAGTGGAAATAGCGTTTTTAGATTGGTTACTTAAAACTTTGAGGAGGGTGTTTAAATGGATAAAAGCGTAATTTATACCGTAAAAGATATCACTATTTCTTTGGAATACGGGCCACGTATTTCGACGTTGGGAGTAATCATTGCATGGATTATTCTGATTGTGGGGATTTTTTTGGGAGTTCTTCCTTTTTGCGGTATCATTTCGTTTGATACGGATGAATCCATTAATCCAATACGTTGTTTTATCTATCTCTCTATTTTTGTTATGTTATTCCCAGGCTATTTTTTATTCCGTGAATATCGCCTGAATCAAAAAATAAAGCTATGGTTACAAGATGCTGTGCGCTTAGAAGCAAAGTGTTCGGAGTTAGGTGCAAGGGGAGGAGCATATGCCGGCGCTGGCATTGAAATCACGGTAAGTTTTTGCTATGATGGCAATCAACGAACGGCGAGTGGTTTTGGATTGGTTTACAAAAACTATGCAGGGCGGGTTGTGGATATTCTTTATTCCCCAAAGTATGATCAGGTCATGATGTTGCGACTTCCTAAAAAGAGAAAGTAAAAAAATCAAAGAGGTGAAAAAAGAAATAGTTAAGCAGGGTATTTCATTCCATCTTTGAAACAGGAAACGGCAGGTTAAGCCTCATAAGAGGCTCTAATCCGCCGTTTTTCTTTGTCCATTTTGGGCGATCCATTTTCCGATTACACTCTTGACAGAAACGGAATAATGTGCGATAATATCCTTGAGCTCTTGCCTTACATGTATGCAATCTATACCATGCAGGAGCTAAGTGCCGATCCGGACTATGATATTGTGGCAAATCAAACGTGGTTGGAAAGAAATGCAGGTTGGGTATTCATAGTTGCATCGTTGTTTGCAATTGCCCTTTGTGCGGTTGCTGTTATTTTGCCTCCTGCTTGGTCAACATTTGCAGGTTTGCTTTTCGGATTCGGAACAGGATTTCTATCTGCCGCAGGAGCAAGTTTTATCGCACAAGGAGTATCGAATAACTGGAAGATCAAAGCGATAGATCCCCTAAAACTATTGATTTCCGGAGGTATCGGTGCAGCAATCGGTCTTATCAGTGGAATGTTTTCAACAATAGCAGGATCGTTTATGGAGTATTATGGATCATGGTATGGGAATTTGTTGGCTAAGATGACAGTAGACGGAAGATCGATAGGCAGTCTGTTTGCTTATTTGGGAGGAGCAAAAACCATTGCGTCTGTTCTGGGATTTACTGCCAAAACGATCGGCGCGCTAGCTGGAGGAATGATAGCAAACGAAGTGGCAAATTATTCATTCGGTTATGATCCTACGATGGAAGAGAATACTACCGAAGGTGGAAACGGATTGCTCTTAGATTGGTTGCATTCTATTTTGCAGAGGGTCTTTAAATGGATAAAAAAGTAATTTATACCAAAAAGGATATTGCCGCTTCTTTGGAATACGGCGAACGTATTTCGACGCCTGGTGTAGTTCTTTTATGGCTTATGTTGATTTTGGGAATTGTTTTAAGTTTTTTTCCTTTTTGCGGTATCATGCCGCTCGACACAGATGAAGACATTATGGCAATGATTGGCTTTTTTGTATTCACCTTACTTCCTACATCAAGTTCATGCTATTATTTGATCCGAGGATATCGCTTGAATCAAAAAATAAAGCTATGGTTACAAGATGCCGTTCGTTTAGAGGCAAAGTGTTCGATGATGAGCTCGCGGAAATTTGGACGATATAGCGCCACTGGCTATAAGATCTTGGTGAGGTTTCGCTACGACGGAAAACGGCGGACGATGTACAGCGGGAGGAGAAAAGAAGGAAAGGAGATGACGGAGGGAGGCTTTGAAAGGTCGTACGATCTCTATGCGGGAAGGATCATTGATATTCTATACTCTCCGAAGTATGATCAGGTGATGCTGTTGCGACTTCCCAAAAAGAAACGGCGAAGAAAGAGCAAGGAAGCAAAGCAAAAGAGTGAAAACCAAAAATAGCTAGGCAGGGTATTCCATTTCATCTTTGAAACAGGAAACGGCAGGTTAAGCCTCGTAAGAGGCCCTAATCCGCCGTTTTTCTTTGTTCATTTTGGGTGATCCATTTTCCGATTATACTCTTGACAGAAACGGAATAATGTGCGATAATATCCTTGAGCTTTTACCTTATATGTATGCGATCTATACCATGCAGGAGCTAAGTGCCGATCCGATGTATGCTTCCAAAGAAAACAAATCATGGTGGGATTGGTTGGTTTTTGGGAAAGGTATAGGGTATTTAATAACCGGAATAAATGCTGTCAAAGATGTATTTGGATATGTTTTTAGTGCTTGAGGCTCAGTTAATGGCAAGGAAAAATTATGGAGATTAGGTGTAAACATAGTCGAAAAGTTAGTTTGGTATTGGGGACACGGTTTTTAGGAGGATAGAATGGAAAAAGGAAGTGAATGTACCCTTAAAGATATGAGATTTGAGTATACAATTAATAAGAAACAATCTCAAAAAAATAAATTGCATTATTTTTATTTGGCTGAAGACAAATCATTGTTGTATAATAAGTCGGGAGGGGATTTTTCGATTCTATTAGGGGGTAATTGGAGATTTGAATTAATGGCGGATAGTTCTACAGGAAAATGTGTAAAATATCAAAGCCTGTTGGCTAAACTAAGATTTCAAGAAAGCGTATTATGTTTACCCACAAGTAAAAGAGGAGAGGTATTCTTTAAGAGTAATGATGAATTAATGTATTCCTCGGGGTGTCATTATCTTCCTTTTGAAGACAAAGTTTATTATGATAGAGAAAAACAAATTATGTGTATAGGAATGAAAGACAGGGATGGATGCGCTATTGAATTTACCGAGGGCATAATTGCAGTGATAAATAATCAGCAGCTATTGGCAATTTATTTAAATTTAAAAGGAATCCCTTTGCAGTTACAAAATTGGTTTCAATTTATTTAATTCTAAAATATTAAAATTTAATCTAGCATTTTCGCAGGGTTATTTCAACCCTGCGGTTTTATTCCTAAGGTTTTGTAATATACGAATTTAAACAACAAGTAGTTTTAGATTATACTCTTGACAGAAACGGAATAATGTGCGATAATATCCTTGAGCTCTTGCCTTACATATATGCGATCTATACCATGCAGGAAATGAGCGCCGATCCGGACTACGACCGGTTTTATCCTAATATTTTTTCTATTTTTGATCTAACATTTTTTGCTTGATTTCTTAAAAAGATTAAAATTTCAGGGTAAGAAATATCGTAAAATAAAAAAAGGATTTTTTTATAAAATTTTTGTACTTTTGCAATGTAAATAGTTGAAATGGAAAGAAGTTTGTGATAGAATAAAGAAAAAAGCAAAGAGGAAAATAGATATGAAAATGCAAACGGCGAAGAGGATTTTGGCGGGAGTCGTCCTTGTTCTGTCGTTTTTTCTTTTGATGTCATTTTGCGCTTATGGCGTAATTGCCGAAGAAGAAGAGCCTTTTTTGAAGATAGCAGGAAGATCGCTTTCCCTCAAGGACAGCGTGTACATCACCTATTATGTAGATACGAACGGGGCGAAAGAGGACATTTCCATGCTTTACTATACGAGCAGTAAGGAGGCATACACGGTAGAAACTGCCGATTCTCGTTCGGAGTGTTTGGGTACTGTCAGTATTGAGGGTAAGGAATATGCGGTATTCCGCTACACAAAGCTTACGGCAAAGCAAATGACGGACACTGTATATGCAAGGGCTTATATCCGAGGGAACGGCACGGACTATTACAGCAATACGGATAAATACAGCATTGCGATGTATGCATACAATAAGCGCGGAACGGAAGAGGATGCGCTGTGCAGGGCAATGCTCGCCTATGGAGGAGAGGCGCAGCTCCGCTTTTCCTATCGCACGGAAGACCTCGCTTCCGCCGTACATCATATGGTAACCGTAGAGGGCGGCGCCTTGGAGGACGGATTCTCTTACGGATTGTACGTGGAAAACGCTATGGCGACCGTTCGTGCCGAAGCGAAAGAGGGGGAGATCTTTTCCTGTTGGACGGTGAACGGGATTTCCGTCTCGCAGGACGAAACTTATTCGTTTCCCGTGACAGAGGCAGTCAATCTGGTCGCTTCTTTCCAAGCGGCGGCTCATGAACACGCCTATATCGAGACGGTGGAACGGGAAGCGACTTGCTCGCAAACGGGACAAAAGCGCTATACTTGTGCCTGCGGAGACAGCTATACCGAGGAACTTCCGTTGCTCCCGCATACGGAATCCGTAGAAGAAGGGAAGGAAGCGACTTGCACGGAGGCGGGTTGGACGAACAAGGTCGTTTGTTCGGTATGTGGCACTATCTTGCAAGAGGGGACGGAGCTTCCCGCAAAGGGACATGAGATCGTCAATCACGCGGGACAGGACGCTTCTTGTGCGGAAGCGGGCTGGAAGCCTTACGAATCGTGCACAAGATGCGATTATACGACGTATGAAGAGATTCCCAAATTGCCGCATGCTTACAGCGGAGACGTTTGTCTGTCCTGCGGAAAGGAATTTTACTCGGACGGGCTGGAGTTTTCTATTTCGGGTGATTCCTGCGTCGTTGTCGGTTATATCGGAACAGAGGGAGAGTTGGTGCTGCCCGCCGTATACGAAGGTTATCCCTTGACGAGTGTGGCGCAAGAGGTGCTCCAAAGCGTTCATACGATCTTTTACAGGGGATCGGAAGGGGAATGGTCTGGTATCGAAGGAGCTGCTTCCTTTGAAGGCACGGTGTATTTCTATGCGGAGACGCAGCCGAGTGAAGCGGGAAATTATTGGTATCACATCGATGGAACTATCTACCTTTGGGGTTGAGTGTGCCGGGAGAGAAAGGACTGACAAAGCGAGAGTTTTTGGATAAAGAGGGAATTTTGCTCTCTCCTACGACGGGAAACAGCATGAATCCTTTCTTAAAGGAGGGGGATGTTGCCGTCATTGAGAAAAAGGAGGGCAGACTTTCCCTTTCGGACGTCGCGTTTTATGTGCGGGAAGAGAAACTCCTGTTGCATCGCGTGATCAAAGTTGAGGAAGGAGGCTATCTTATCCGGGGCGACAACACTTACATCGATGAATACGTCGAGGAAAAGGACGTTTTGGGCGTGATGATCGAGCGGATTCGGAAGGGTGAACACCTCTTTCCTTCAGACAAACGATGGAAGCGCTATGCAGAGCGCAGTCTGAAAACGTATTCCATCCGCAAGTTCTTCTTTTCCGTAAAACAGAAGATAAAGCGGATTTTAAAATTAAAGTAGCGTTAAGATTTTGATCGATTAAAAATGCGGACACTGAAAAAGAGTGTCCGCATCTTTTGCATTGAAAGCGCGATGTTTTTGACCGGTTATCAAGTAGTCCGTTGAAAAGTTGCGCAAAGAGATGCAAAAGATTTCAATCAATCCATTTCAAAAGCGTTCAAACTTTGACGGCAAAACGAAAAGGAGGAGATAGGAAGGGAAAAGTGAGCGGTTTCGTTTTCTTGCCCGAACCCGCCGAGAACGCGGCGTGTCCTTAAGCCCGCTGCCCACGCAAAAAGCAAGGACACCCTTTTGGGTGCCCGCAAAAATAGGGCTCCCACAAAAAGACGGAGTATTTTTGTGGGAAAAGGAGAAACCGACGGGAAAGCAGATATCTGAGGGAAGTCCGAGGATATCGCGAAGCTAGTCGCGTTTCGACGCGGAGCAGGCGACGGGAGTTTGAAAAGGAATTCAAAGCGGCGAAAACGAAGAGGGAGAAAGAAGAAAACAGGAGGGAGCTGTTTCGTTTTCTTGCCCGAACCCGCCGAGAATGCGGCGTGTCCTTAAGCCCGTCACCCGCAAAAGAAAGGGACACGCAAAAAGCGTGTCCCTTCTTTTGGAGCAGGCGACGGGAGTTTGAAAAGGAATTCAAAGCGGCGAAAACGAAGAGGATTCTGTATTTAAAAATGGTCAAGACGATCGGGCGGAAAGGATCGCTTAAAACGGAATATTCAAAAAAACAGCGAAATGGCAAGACCACATCGCTGTTTTTTTCACCTATGTTGCTAAAAATACACGTTATGTCGTTCGTCTTTTGTTTTTGAGGTGGCTTTGGTATAATACGATACGCAAAGTCAAAAGAGGATTTGAATACACGAAATGATCTGTGTATTGAGATACGAAACGGCTTTGCAAAATCAGAACAATAAACAATTGGAGGTAAATTATGAAGTTCTGGAAAAATCTTTTGAAAGAACGGACAAGCATTTTGTTCGTCGGTTGTGCGATTGCAGTGTTATCAGTCGTTGCTGCTATGATTTATGCGTTCGGTTTTGGCGCAAACAATCCGCAGTACTTTAACGCAGCGGCAGTAGCTCTTCCCATTGTCGGATTTGTTGCATATGTCGTTCTTGTGTTGTTTAAACCTACGGCAAATTATGCTGCAGTCGTTCTTTGGGTATGCACGTTCGCTGCATTTCTCATCTATGCCGTTGCATCTTATATGCACCTTGCCGAGGTTTTCTATTCGGGTATCAATCCCGAAACGCTGAAGTTGCTCGATAAGGGATTTGTTGTTTGCATGGCAATGTATCTTGTAGCGGCAATCGCAGCAAATGTAGTAATGTGGTTGAAAGTAGTTCGTAAGGAGGTCGTAGCATGAGTAAAAAATTAAAATTAGTAAGCGGTATTGTTTCGAATGTTTCGGCTGTATTGCTCGGTGTATGTTTTGCCGGAAACATTATGATCAATGATAATGCCGGCAATATCAACAGAATGCTGAATATCAAAACGATGGATTATATTCAGGCGGATGACGATCAGAATGTAAAAGATTCCATGTATTGGAAGTCTGATTATAAAAGTATTTCTGAACTTCAAAACGCAATACACGATACCATCGCCGAAGTCGTTTCGGAAGGAAGTGTTCTTTTGAAGAATGAAAGGAATGCGCTTCCTCTCAGCGCAAAGGCAAAGGTCAGCCTTTTCTCTGTTTCATCTGCTAATATGGTATATTCAGGTGGTGGTTCATCTTCCGCAGCAGATCGTAACGGTTTTACTAGCGTGGGGAAGGGCACTACTGTCGATCTTAAGAGTGCTATGGAAGAAGAGGGCTTTACAGTTAACGACGGGCTTTGGAATTTCTATAAGGACAATGTAGAGAAGTATCGTGTATGGCAGACGAGTAATACGAGAGCCAACGGCGCAACTTATTATGTTAACGAAGCTCCTTGGGGCGTATTGCCCGATTCAAAGACGGATAAGGCAGAAGCAGCTATCTTCGTAATTGGCAGATTCGGCACCGAAGCTACAGACCTTTATATCAACACACCGAAAACGCAGTACAACCTTACGAACGGTAACTATCTTGAGTTGTCTCCTGACGAAAAGGACGTTTTGACCAACCTTAAAAAACAAAAGGAAGCAGGCGTATTCAGCAAGATCATCGTTTTAATGAATACTGCTACGCCCGTTCAGTGTGATTTTGCGGATGATGCAGCATACGGGATTGATTCATTAATGTGGGTCGGTTTGCCTGGTTCTACCGGTACAAAGGGTATTGCAAAAATATTGTCTGGTAAGGTGAATCCTTCCGGTAGTGCAGGAGATACATTCTGGAAAAAGCATCTTTATAATCCTCTCTATGCGAATTGGGGCGCTACTTCCTTTGCTGCAAATGCAAACGGAATGCCCGGTAACGCAAACTCCAGAACGTATGTCGTTTATCAGGAAGGTATCTATAACGGCTATCGTTATACCGAAACCAGATATGAAGACTATGTTTTGAATACTGCAAACGTTGGTGAATATGATTATTCAAAGGCGGTTAGCTATCCTTTTGGCTACGGAATTTCCTACTCCACATTTGAATATTCCGATTTTATGGTAAAATACAACGCTGTTAAAGATGAATATACCATTTCTGTTACCGTAAAGAATACGGGTAGCGTTGCCGGTAAAGAACCTGTACAGATTTACTTGCAGAAGCCTTATACCGAGTACGATAAGAAAAATCATATCGAGAAATCCGCTGTTGATCTCGTTGGTGTTGCTAAGACGGGAATTCTTCAGCCGAATAAGTCCGAAGTTGTTGAAATCGTTGTTGACGGTTATCAGTTAGCTTCCTATGATGCGTATAATGCGAAGACATATATAATCGACGAAGGCGACTATTACTTCACTGCGGCAACCGATTCCCATAACGCCGTTAATAACGTGTTGGAGGCTAAGTCAAAGTCGAAGGATATAACGCGAAGTCGTATGGTTGGAACCGGTGATGCTGATTTGACTGTAAAGGTCAATCGTACCTTCGACCGTGAAAAATATTCAAAGTCCGTTACGGGGGCAACCGTTACAAATCAGTTCGATAATGTTGACTTGAATATTTATAAGACTTCTTCAAACAATAGTGTGGAATATATTTCCCGTAGTAATTGGGCAGGTACTGCTAAGATGGGCTTTGATGAGAGCTACAACAAGCTTGATAACGTAGTTAAGGTTTCCGCAGATGATGAAATGATTGCTGATGCACAGCCTAAAGTGCCTACCGCTGACAGCGTAGCATATCCTACATACGAAGCACAGAATGGACTCAATCTTGCAGATCTCATTGGCGTTGAGTACGATGATGCAGGAAATATCGTTAAGTCGGAAGTCGTTGATTTCAACGATGAACTTTGGGATAAGCTTCTTGACCAGCTTAGCTGGGACGATACTGTGCTTATCGTAGCGAATGGTTTCCATCATACCATGCCTATTCCCAGTATCAATAAACCCGGTACAATCGACCATAACGGTTCCCTTGGTCCTATGGAATCGTATGACTATACGAGTAATTCCGCAGAGAATAGATATGCATTCTACATGGATGATCCTAATGCTTCTACCGCATCTGCACAGTATCCTAATGCAGGGTTACTTGCAACCACGCTTAACTCTGATCTTGTTTTAAAGCTTGCAAAGCTTAAGGGTGAGCAATGCTTGTGGGGTGGTTACACGGGTGTTTACGGCCCTGGTGCTAATATGCACCGTGGTGCTTACGGTGGAAGAGCATTTGAGTACTATAGTGAGGATGGCTTCCTTGCGGGATTTGCTTTGACGCAGGAGTGTATCGGCATTCAGTCTAAGGGTGCCTACGTTTACATGAAACACGCAGTACTCAACGATCAGGAAATGAACCGTGAAGGCTTATGTACGTTTGCCAACGAACAGACCATTCGTGAAATCTATCTTAAACCTCTTGAAATGGCGATCGTAGACGGCGATGCATTCGGCGTTATGACGGGATTCAATCGCCTTGGAGTCGTTTGGACAGGTGCTCAGGGTTTTGCAAATACCGTTCTTCGTAACGAATTCGGTATGAGAGGATTCAACGTATCTGATTATTGGCAGAAGGCGTATATGACCGTTACGGCAAGTGTTCTTGGTGGCGGCGACCTTCCTGATGGGGACGATAATGGTGGCCGTACCAGTACGAATGGCGCAACCGAACTTGCGAAGTATCGTGAAGGATACGGTGCATTTGCTCAGGAAATGAGAAAGGTTGCACACAGAGTCCTTTATTCTGTAGCATGGAGCAATGCGATGAATGGCATGAGCTCTAATACGAGAGTAGTATACTATACGCCGTTCTATAAACCCTTGATGAATGGTCTTATCATCAGCAGTGCGATTCTTCTTGCAATCAGTGTTGCTACTTGTGTTGTTTTGAATTTAAAGGAAAAACACTAATCCATAGCGCTCTCCACTTCGAAATAGTGAGAACTTAGGGGTAGAACGATCGGTGAACAGGGCTAGCAGTTTGGCGCTTTAGATTTATATGATTAAAGTTTGAAGGTAAGTTGTTTCCTTGCCTCGTCAAATAATAGCCCTTTGCCGATTTCTAAGGTCTCAATTCTAAGAATAAGTATGAGTTTTTTTAAAGACACATCAACAAACCTCTAATACAAAAAATACACGAATAAGCATGTCTTGTTTGTGTATTTTTTGTATATAGAGAGTGATATCTAAAAGATTATATTATTTTATGGTTGTTTAACGAATGTCGGTAATTTAACGAAAGGGAACACAACTTTGGAACAATAACGAAATAAAACAGTAAAAAATACCGCCGATGGGGTAGGGGAGAAATCTCTAAACAACCAAATCGGCGGTATTTTTGCGTATTTAGGGGGTAATATACCCTGTTTTTGGCATAAAAAAAGTAACAGCCAATTGTATCAATCAACTGTTACCTATTTGGAGCAGGCGACGGGAGTTTGAAAAGGAATTCAAAGCGGCGAAAACGAAGAGGGAGAAAGAGAAAAACAGGAGAGGGTGGTTTCGTTTTCTTGCCCGAACCCGCCGAGAATGCGGCGTGTCCTTAAGCCCGTCACCCGCAAAAGAAAGAGACACGCAAAAAGCGTGTCCCTTCTTTTGGAGCAGGCGACGGGAGTCGGACCCGCCGAAATCAGCTTGGGAAGCTGACGCCATACCGCTAGGCGACGCCTGCAAAAATTCAGTTGGAATAGGGGATGTTTGCGCCGAATCAAACTTGCGCTCGATGAAATGCTTTCTCAATCGGCGAAAATCCCGACTGCAGTCACCGTTCGGGCGAAGAGAACGGGAGGACGGAAAAAGACAGGTTTGCTTTTCCGAAAGAGAGAAGGACGAGTCCGCCCTCATTCATCGTATGATCCGCTCTGCAAAACAAGCAATCTGATTGCTTTTATTTTACTCTTTTTCAGAACCAATGTCAAGTGTTTTTCAGGTTGACAGCAAAGGAAAAAACGGATATAATTGTCGTATGATGAGGTTCGGCAATGACAAGGTCATTCTCGTCAAGGGTAAGAGGGGTAAAATTTCTCTCTCCGTACCCCGTGCGGGAGAAATCAGGGTGACGGCGGATCCTGCTCTTTCGGGGGAAGCGATCCTCGCTTTTTTGTGCAGGCACGAACGATTTATCCTTCGTCGCATGGCGCAAAAGAGGGAAGAGGAGACTCGTTTTTCTCGGGTGCTTTCCTATCGGAAGGCGTTGGTCGGAGGAAGGGAGTACGACCTTTGCATCGACGCTTCTGTGCGAAGCGGCGTGCGGGATAATACGGTATTTGCAAGGGAAGAGGCGGCAGTTCCCCACGTGATTGAACGCCGCTGCAAGGAGGAGTTTTTGCAGAGAATCGAACTCTTTGCGCGGAGAATGGGGGTAAGCTACGGCAAGGTTTCGTTTGGTAGGGGAAAATCGAGGTGGGGCTCGTGCGGCAAAGAGGGAAAGCTCTTCTTTTCGAGGGCTTTGTTCATGCTTCCGTCTTCCCTTTGCGATTACGTCATCGTTCACGAGCTTTCGCATCGCAGGGAAATGAACCATTCCGTCGCGTTTTGGAAAGTGGTGGCGAGCATCCTTCCCGATTGGAGAGAGCGGCGAGAGGCACTGAAACAGTACGAGTTTTTGACCGATCTTTACGGGGGAAAGGGAGAACTTTGAGAGTTCACCCACTTTTCATTTTTCGTTGATTGACATTAAAAAACGAAGGTGATAAAATAAGACGACAGCGAAAAAGGAGTTTTCTATGATAAAAACTTTGGCAAAAAGTATCAGACAGTATAAGGGGAAAGCCATAGCGACGCCCATCGTCATGATCGGCGAGGCGGCAATGGAAATTTTGATCCCTTACGTCATGTCGTTGCTCCTCGCGGTGATCGACCCCAACAGCGGGGCAAACGAGCAAACGGCATGGTTGCAGGCAATGGTAAGCGGTATCACGCAAAATCCTTTGGGGCAGGTGGCATTTTACGGCGGTATTATGTTTTTGATGGCGGTTCTGTCTATGCTGTGCGGGGTGCTCGGCGGGAAATTAGCCTCTGAGGCGAGCGCAGGATTTGTGGCAAATCTCCGCAATGATATGTATTCCGCCATTCAGCGTTATTCCTTTTCCAACATCGATAAGTTTTCCACTTCGTCCCTGATTACGAGGCTCACCACGGACGCGACAAATGTGCAAATGTGCTTTCAGATGATGATTCGCATGCTCATCCGCTCCCCGATGCTCTTTCTCTTTGCGTCGGTCATGTCCTTCAGCATTGCGCCCGATATCGCATGGCTGTTCATCGGTGCAGCCGTGCTGATGGCGCTTGCCGTCGTCTTTATCATTTCGAGGGCGCAGCCGAACTTTAAAAAGATGTTTGAAAAGTACGATAAGCTCAACTCCGTTGCGCAGGAAGATTTGACGGGCATTCGCGTCGTCAAATCGTACACGAGGGAAGAACACGAAATCGAAAAGTACGAGCATGCGACGAGAGAGGTGTACGAATATTCCGTCAAAGCGGAAAAATGGCTAAACACCATGATGCCCGTTGTGCAGATCATCGTTTACGCCGTCATGCTCTGCGTGCTTGGGCTTGGCGGCAGTCAGATTATTTCCAACACCGGACTGACCGTGCCCAACCTTACGGCGCTTTTGTCCTATTCCACGCAAATTCTTTCCGGCATCATGATGGTGGCGATGGTGCTCAATTTCTTTGCCATGTCCATGAACTCCGCCAAGCGAATTGCGGAAATCTTAGAGGAGGTTCCCACAATTTCAGACCGTGAAAATGCCGTCAAAGAGATGAAGGACGGTTCCATCGACTTTGAAAACGTTTCGTTTTCCTATCGAGCAGGCGGAAAGGCCGTCTTGCAGAACATCGATCTGCACATTGCTTCCGGCGAAACGATCGGCGTCATCGGCGGAACGGGTTCTGCCAAATCCTCTTTGGTACAGCTCATTCCGCGCCTTTACGACGCGAGCGAAGGCGAGGTAAAGGTCGGCGGCCGTAACGTCAAAGATTACGACGTGCAGTTTTTGCGGGATAACGTCTCCATGGTAATGCAGAAGAACGTCCTGTTCAGCGGATCGATCAAGGAAAATTTAAAGTGGGGCAACGAATTTGCCACTGACGAGGAAATCGAGGCGGCTGCAGCCTCCGCACAGGCGAAGGAATTCATCGACAATCTTCCCGAGGGCTACGATTACGACCTGGGTCAGGGCGGCGTCAACGTCTCAGGCGGACAGAAGCAAAGGCTTTGCATTGCGAGGGCGCTTCTGAAAAATCCCAAAATCATCATCTTCGACGATTCCACTTCCGCCGTCGATACGAGGACGGACGCCCTCATTCGCGGAGCGCTCCGCACCCAATCTCCCGACCTGACCAAGATCATCATTGCTCAGAGAATTGCTTCCGTTCAGGACGCCGATCGGATCATCGTCATGGAAGACGGAAAGATTTCCGGCTTCGATACGCACGAGAACTTGCTGAAAAACAACGAAATTTACCGTGAGGTTTACGAGTCTCAAGTGAAAGGAGGTGACGACAATGCCTAACATGCCCGGCCCGAGAGGAAGAGGCCCGATTTCAACGAAGGGACAGTACGCCTTCCCTGAAGGAATGCCCGAAGATCTCAAAGAAGCGGTAAGAAGCGGCAGAAAACTCACGAAAAGCGAAAAGGAGCGGCTCGCGCCCTTCAAGAAAGACATCAAGCGCGTCAATCCGAACGGGCCGCAGAACCCCATGGCGACCTTCAAGCGGTTGATGGGGCTGCTCTTCCGAAAGTATAAACTCAATTTCATCGTCGTCTGCATTCTCATCGTCTTTTCTTCGGTGGCATCCATCGCGGGATCTGCCTTCCTCGGATTCATCACGACGGAATGCTTGACCCAACAGGCAAATCACTTAAACGGAATCCCCGTAGAATATGCGCGCTTTATCGGACTCTTGGTCTCCCTCGGCGCGGTCTTCCTCGTCGGTGCGATCAGCACCTTTGCCTATAACAGAGTCATGATGTATGCGGCGCAGGGAACGATGAAGGACATTCGTGACCAAATGTTCTCGCATATGCAGCGCCTTCCCCTGCAATTTTTCGATACGCATACGCACGGGGAACTCATGAGCCGTTATACCAACGATACGGACACCCTCCGTCAGATGTTGGGTTCGACCATTCCTCAGATCATCTCTTCCGTCATCACCATCGTCGGCGTGTTCGTCTCCATGGTCTTTTACAGCCTGACCCTCACCCTGATCGCAGTCGTCTTCGTCATCCTGCTCGCCTTTATTACCAAGAGCATGGGCGGAAAGTCCGCAACCTACTTTTTAAAGCAGCAGACCGCTTTGGGCAAGGTGAACGGCTACATCGAGGAAATGATGGAAGGGCAGAAGGTCGTCAAGGTCTTCAATCACGAGGAAAAGGCGAAGGAACGCTTCTTTGCCTACAACGAAGAGCTGCGCGACAACATGACGAAGGCGAATGTGCTGACCAACTGCATCGGGCCTTTGATGAACAACATCGGCTACATTCAGTACATCGTCATCGCCATCGTCGGTGCGGCGCTCGCGCTCAACAACGGAGGCGCGCTTTTGTCCCTGTTCGCTCTCTTCAATACGCCGGAAGGCGCTTCTTCCACCGCCGTATACCTCGGCGTGCTTGCGGCGTTTCTTCCGCTCGTTCGAAGCTTCAATATGCCCGTCCAACAGGTGGCGCAGCAGTTCAACTCCATCGTCATGGCGCTTGCCGGCGCGGAGCGCATCTTCCAGATTATGGATTCGCCCTTCGAGGACGAGGGCGGGGCGATTACGCTTACCAAGGTGCGCGAAGTCGAACCCGGCACGTACGTCGAGGATAGGACGACGGACTGCTGGGCGTGGAAAGTTCCCGTGGACGACGGTACGTTCTCCTTCGTCAAGCTGAGAGGAGACATTCGCTTCAACGACGTCACCTTCTCTTACGTCCCCGGCAAGACGATTTTAAAGGATATTTCCCTGTACGCAAAGCCCGGTCAGAAAATTGCGTTCGTCGGCTCGACGGGTGCGGGCAAGACGACGATCACCAACCTCATCAACCGCTTTTACGACATTCAGGAAGGGGAAATCCTTTACGACGGACTTCCCATCCGCTCGATCAACAAGGAAGATCTGAGAAAGTCCCTCGGCGTGGTCTTGCAGGATACCCACCTCTTTACGGGTACGGTCATGGACAACATCCGCTACGGAAGGCTGGACGCGACCGACGAGGAATGCATCGAGGCGGCAAAGCTCGCCAACGCCCATTTCTTCATCGAGCACCTTCCCGAAGGGTATCGCACCATGCTCACCTCGGACGGCGCGAACCTCTCGCAGGGACAGCGCCAGCTCCTTGCCATCGCGAGAGCTATGGTCTCCAAGTGCCCCGTCCTCATCTTGGACGAAGCGACCTCTTCCATCGATACGAGAACGGAAAAGCTCATCGAGAAGGGGCTCGACCGCCTGATGGAGGGCAGAACGGTCTTTGTCATCGCGCATCGCCTCTCCACCGTCCGCAACAGCCATGCGATCATGGTGCTCGAGCACGGCAAGATCATCGAGCGCGGCAATCACGAACAGCTCATCGAGCAGCGCGGGAAATATTATCAGCTGTACACGGGCGCATTCGAGCTCGAATAATCCTTTTCTTGAAAGATTTTCCGAAAAACGAGACAAATTGTTATAATTTGTAACAGCTCGCCTAAAATAATCTTGAGAGAACAAGGAGGAAATGTCATGAAAAAGTACGTCTGCGACGTTTGCGGTTGGGAATACGACGAAGAAGTCGGAGATTTAGCGCAGGGCATCGCGCCAGGCACCAAGTTCGAGGACTTGCCCGAAGATTTCGTCTGCCCGCTGTGCGGCGTCGGCAAGGAAGAATTCAGTCAAGCAGAATAAAAGAAAGCAGAGTGCGTCATTTTGGCGCGCTCTGTTTTTGCAAGGAGGAAAGAATTGCATTGAAATTGCAATGCAATTCGGATAATATTGCAATTTACATTTCTCTTTGCATATGATACAATGGTCGTATTAAAAAAGGTGAGGAACAAATTATGAACGATTCCATCGTAGAAGAAGCAAAGCGCTGTTTGCAGTGCAAAAATCCCCGTTGCGAAGCGGGCTGTCCCGTGCATACGCGCATTCGGGACGTCATCGGGCTGTTCAGAGAGAACCGCATCGAAGAGGCGGGGGAAATTCTCTTTTCCAACAATCCGCTCTCGCTCGTGTGCAGCTACGTCTGCCCGCACGAAAAGCAGTGCGAGGGGCATTGCGTGCGCGGACTCAAGGGCGCGCCTGTTCATTTCAGCGTCATTGAAAACTACATCTCTGCGTACTTTTTGCAGGGATTCGAGCCGACCGAGCGGCTTGAGGTGAAGAAAAACGGCATGAAGGTGGCGGTCATCGGCAGCGGGCCTGCCGGAATTACCATTTCTTTCGTCCTCGCGAAAAAGGGATATGACGTGACGATCTTCGAGGGGAACGATTTGATCGGAGGCGTGCTTCGGTACGGAATTCCCGAATTCCGCTTGCCCAAAACGGTGCTCGACGAGTTCAAAAAGGCGCTCATCAAGTGCGGCGTCGTCATTCGTCCGAATACGAGCATCGGCACGAACATCACCATCGACGATTTCTTCCGCGACGGATTCAAGTCCGTATTCATCGGCACGGGCGTTTGGCGTCCCAACCGCCTCGGCATCAAGGGAGAGAGCTTCGGCAACATTCACTATGCTATCGACTATCTGCGCAATCCCGACGTCTATACCCTCGGCAAAAAGGTCGTCGTCATCGGCGGCGGCAATACCGCGATGGACGTCGCGAGAACGGTCGTCCGCCACGGCTGTCACGACGTCACGCTCTCGCTGAATCGCCCCGAAGCGGAAATTTCCTGCCGTCCTGTCGAGCTGGAAATGGCAAAGGTGGACGGCGCGAAGATTCTGGAATGCGTTCAGCCCGTCGAATTTAAGGACAACGGCGTCGTTTTCGTTTCCTTGGAAAAGGATGAAAAGGGCGAAATGCGGGAGATTCCGCACAGCGAGACCTTCCATCCGTTCGACAGCGTCATCATCGCCATCGGGCAGGGCCCCAGATCCGTCATCGTTTCGACCACGCACGGCATCGACGTCAGTAGTCGCGGACTTGTGGCGGTGGACGAATGCGGCAGAACCACGCGAGCGGGCGTTTTTGCCTCGGGAGACGTCGTCACGGGCGCAAAGACGGTCGTCGCTGCGGTTGAGGTTTCCAAGCGCGTTGCCGAGGCAATGGACGAATATATGCAGAGCCTTTGAATTGTTTTTCATGGCCCGCCGCGTTTCATTTGAAACGCGGCGGGCTTATCCTTTGACAAATTTCTTGACTTTGGCGCACAATGCGTGTATAATGAAATTATCCGAAAGGGGGCGACTATGAGAAATTCCGTATCAAAAATCAAATCTTTGTTTCCTTCCCTCGTCATGGCATTTTGCGGGGGGTGTCTTGCCCTCTTTTTTCAGGACGGAACGGTCAACGATCCCGCGCGCTTCGGGAGGGTGTTCCTCGCCGTCGGCTTTTTGCTCGCCGCCCTCGCGGGTTGGTGCTTAAATCGGAGATTTTCCTTCCTCGAACGGCTCTTTTCGACGAAGAGCCCGCTCGCCTTCGGGCTTTCCGCCTCTTCGGCGGCGCTCGTCGCCTATGTGTTTCACTGCCATTGCTATGCGCACGGCTGGACGCACTATACCGTCGTCCTTCTCCCGTTTGCGTGGCTCTTTCTCTTTGCGATCTTCGCGTTCGCGTTGGAGCGCGCGCTCCCTTTGTTGCAGGCGTTCTGGAAACAGAGGGACAAGGCGGAGCGGTGGGGGATGGTCGCCTTTTCGGCGGGGACGCTCCTTCTTTGCTTTGTGCTCTGCGCATTGACCAAGGTCTTTATTTTTCCTACAACGGCGGAGGGGGAATACCTCTTTGACGTCATTTACACCTCGGATACCGTCAACCTCTACGACAGGGACGCCTTTTTTAACTTCTTCAATACGCAGAACGACGTTCGGCAGATGTGGTTTCCCCTGCTCGCCCTTCCCTTCGCTATTTCCGCAAAGGTATTTTCCCTTGCGTTTGCCTTTTTGCCCGACGCTTACGGCGTCTTTCTGATGTGGATGCAGATTTTGGCGCTCGCCGCTTCGGCGCTCCTCTTTGCCAAAGTCATGCGCCTGTCCAAGGCGGGAACTTGGACGTTTCTCGCCCTGTTTTTGCTCTGTTTTTCGCAGATGCTCTTTTCGCTGACCCTGGAGCAATACGTCTTTCCCCTCTTCTGGACGGCGTGCTTTGCCTACGCGGTCACGGAAAAGAGAGAAGAGAGCGCCTTTCTCTTTTCCTTCAACGTAGGGGGATTTCTGACCAATGCGGTGCTTCTTCCTTTCCTTTGGAAACAAGGGGAAAAGGGGAGTTTTTGGAAAAACGTGAGCGATGCGCTCTTCTTCGGCGTTTGCCTGTTTTGCCTGACGGGGAGACTTCCGCTCTTCGAGCCGCACAACCTTCAGGCGAAAATCGCGGAGATTCTGAGCTTTGGCGGGGAATCCGTTCCCTTCTTCACCGTGTTCAGCCAATTTACGCAGTTTATCGTTTTCCAATTTGTCGCTCCGCCCCTCGTCTTTTCGGGTGAACACATCGCGCTTTCTCTGCCCGACCCTTGCTTTTCCTTTGTCGGCGTTGCCCTTTTGCTTTTGGAAATCGTTTGCTTTGTTCTCTGCCGAAAGGACGCGTTTGCCCGCTTGTGCGCCTATTGGATTGCCTTTTCCTTCGTCCTTCTCGTTCTCTTGGGTTGGGGGTCTGCGGAGAACGGCATGATCTTGTACTCCACCTATTTTTGCTGGGCATACCTTTGCCTGCCCGTGTTGGCGCTCAAAAAGCTCTGCCCGCACAGGGGATTTTTGCTCGGCTCGTTCGCGGCGGTGGCGCTTTTGCTCCTGATTGCCAATCTCCCCGCGATGATTGAAATCGTCAAAATGGGAATGACATACTATCCCGCATAGCGGAAATAGGTTAAAATGCAATGCGCTCCAAAAGCATCTGACTTTTGGAGCGCATTTAAAATTTGTACCCGCAATCGGGATGTGTGGCGGAGTATTTTTGCCCCGTCAACGGGAAATGGCTTTATGAATTGTTTTTTGAAGGAGTTTATTCAGAGCATAAAGGGCAAACCCAAACGCAAAGATTCCCGCTAAAATGCCGAGAATGAACAGCACGGAATACCAAATGCCGACTTTTTCATAATTCATGAAAAAGTAGATATAGTTTCCCGTGACAGAGCCGAAGATCAGCATAAAAACCAAATACAACAAAGGCAATGCGGCAACCGTAGGCACGAACTTTGCCGATGTTTTTGAAAGGTCGCATAAAAACGAGGTGTACGCCAAAACAAGCAGGGGATTGACGACGTGCAAAAACACAAAGCCGCCGCTCATTTGAAATTGATTGGAAAAGGTTATGCACACCAAAAACACAATCAAAAGCAAAATCGTTGCGCAAAGATAGAGAATTTGCGGCACGCGCCGATCAAACAGCGACAAAACGCCGCTTACCGCAAAGAAGATACCCACGAGAAAGCTGCTTAAAAAGGTGAGCTCGTACGTTTCGGCAAGGTGTTCGCGATAGGTGAAGAGCGAACTGAACACAAGCGTGAAGGCAATCGCGAAGGAACAACAAACTTTGATACGTTTCAATGCTTTTTCACTCATTTTTTATGCTCGTCCTTTAATAAAATCCGTTCCAGATCGTCGGCGGTAATCGTTTCGTATTTGGTCGTAAACAGCTTTTTGAGGGCATAGAGATAGACGACGCTCCAATAAAAGTCCGCAAGTTTCATGGAGGAACCGTCCACAACGCTCTTTTCTCTTTGCCCCTGCTCGATGATCTTTGCCGTGTACAGATAGATTTCCGACTGATAGGTCGTGCTTTCCGACGCATAGTCATTTTTTTCGAAAAGCACCTGCGTCGTCAACGTGACCTTTGCGGCATAAGCTTCGTCCTTTTCCAATTTCTTGAGGACGGTTTTGGAAAGCCTGTGAATTTTGCTCTTTGCGGATAGGGGCAGAAGTGACAGCGTTTTCAGCTCTTTGATTTCCCTGTCGTTGTTGCAGACGGCGAAGAGCTCCCGGAACAAATCTTCCTTTGATTTAAAATAAAGATACAGCGTGCCTTGTCCTATGCCGATGTAGTTTGCAAGGTCGCTTATTTTTGTCCCGGAAAAGCCGTTTTTCGCAAAGTAAAGCATGGCGTCGCGCAAAATTTTCTTTCGAGTTTCCTCCCGAATCTCTTGGCATCGTTCGGGTGATTTTGGCATAATCGACCCTCCTATTTATGAATGAATTTTTATTCATCAAAAGTATACCAATTTGTCTGCGTGAAGTCAAGTGTTTGCGCTTATTTTCCTTTTCGAATTGCGCATTGCCGCTCTTTTTTCTTGCAAAGGGAAGCGATGTGTGCTATAATTGGTAATAGTTTGCCTAAGATAGCAATACACTTCGGAGAAAATGTATGGATATTTCTGCTTTTTATCAAGGAACCTGTTTCGACGCTTATGAATTTTTGGGGGCGCACCCCGTGAGGGATGGGTACGTCTTTCGCACCTATGCGCCGCGTGCGGACAGGGTTGCCCTGATCGGGGAATTTTCCGATTGGCAGGAAATCGAGATGGAGCGCATGGAGGATGGGAACTTTTTCTCCTGTACCATCCCTGCCAAGGAAGGGCAGATGTATAAGTATCGCATTTATCGGGACGGAAGAGGGGTAGATCACGCCGACCCTTACGGCTACGGGATGGAACTTCGTCCCAACAGCGCGTCTTTCCTTCGCGATCTTTCTTACAAGTTCGGGGACGAAGTGTGGATGAAAGCGCGCACCGACTGCGTGAAATCCGCCCTCAACATTTACGAAATACACTTAGGTTCCTGGAGAAAGAAGGGAGCGGGTCAGACGGATTGGTATACCTATCGGGAGATCGCAAAGCCCCTTGTCTCCTATTTGAAGCAGGCGGGGTATAACTATGTGGAGTTTTTGCCCCTTGCCGAGCATTCCTGCGACGAGTCGTGGGGGTATCAGAACACGGGCTTTTTCAGCCCCACGTCGAGGTATGGAGAAGCGAAGGATTTGATGTACCTCGTCGATTATTGCCATCAAAACGGAATCGGGGTAATCATGGACTTTGTGCCCGTTCACTTTGCCGTGGACGCATACGCCCTTGCGAAGTATGACGGGACGCCCCTCTTCGAGCCGGATGCGGAGGACATCGCCGTCAGCGAGTGGGGAAGCTATAATTTTGCCCATGAAAGGGGAGAGGTGCGCTCCTTCTTGCAGAGCGCGGCTGCCTTCTGGCTGGATAAATTTCACTTTGACGGGCTTCGCGTGGACGCCGTCAGCCGCATTCTCTATTGGATGGGGGACGAAAAGCGGGGCGCGAATCTTCCCGCCATTCGCTTCATGCAGCACATGAACAAGGGATTGAAGGAACGCTTTCCTTCCTGCATTCTCGCCGCCGAAGATTCTTCGAGCTATGACGGCGTGACGGCAAAGGACGAGAGGGGACTTTACTTCGATTACAAGTGGGACATGGGCTGGATGCACGACACCTTGAAGTTCTTTCAGATGATTCCCTTGGGAAGGAGCAAAAATTCGGACAAAATCTCCTTCTCCATGTACTATTTCTATAAGGACAGATTTTTGCTGCCCCTTTCCCACGACGAGGTCGTTCACGGCAAGGCGACCATCATTCAGAAGATGAACGGGGCGTACGAGGATAAGTTTCCGCAAGTGCGCGCCCTGTACCTCTACATGTACGCGCATCCGGGCAAGAAGCTCAACTTCATGGGCAACGAGATCGGGCACTTCAGAGAGTGGGATGAAAAGAGGGAACAGGATTGGTTTTTGCTCAAATATCCCCTGCACGACGAATTTTCCCGCTTTATGGCAGGGCTCAATCATCTCTATCTGGAGCACCCCGCATTTTGGGAAAAGGATTACGAATACGACGGATTCCATTGGGAAGCCATCAATCAGGGGGACAGAAACGTCTACGCGTTTCGTCGGTTCGCAAAGAGCGAGTGTATCCTCGCCGTCTTCAATTTCTGCGACGTCGCGGAGGAGCTGACCCTCGTCATGGAGGACGTGGAGAAGATCGAGTTTCTGTATGGGACGATTCCCGGCGATAAAACGCTTTCCCCCAAGGATGGCACGTTCGTCTTTTGGCTTGCGCCCTACGACGCGCGCTTTTACAAGGTAACGCCAAAAAGGAAGAAGAAAGGAAGCAAAGGTGCGCTCCTTTCGAAAAAAGAATGAATTTTAGCCCGCCATCTTTTGGGAAGATGGCGGGCTGCTTTGTCAAAATGAAGTCGGAAAGGGGAAGAGAAAAGCCTTTTCCCGAAACGAGAGTCTTAAGTCAGATAGCCGGGGACGGACAAATACCGTTCTCCCGTATCGGGGAGAAGCACGACGATATTTTTGCCCCTGTTTTCCTCGCGCCCCGCGATAACGGTTGCGCCGAAGAGCGCTGCGCCCGAAGAGATGCCCGCAAGCACGCCCTCGAGCCGCGCAAGCTCTCTGCCTGTCCGGTAGGCGTCCTCGTCGGAGACGGGGATTACCTCGTCGTAAACGGTGGTATCCAGAATTGCGGGGACGAAGCCCGCGCCGATGCCTTGAAGCTTGTGCGCGCCGCTCACCCCCTTGGAAAGGACGGGGGAAGAGGCGGGCTCGACGGCGACGATTTTGATGTGCGGATTTTTGGCTTTGAGGTACGTGCCGACTCCCGTGATCGTGCCGCCCGTACCGACTCCCGCGACGAAAATATCGATCTTGCCCTCCGTGTCTTCCCAGATTTCAGGCGCAGTCGTCTTTTTGTGCGCGGTCGGATTGGCGGGATTGACGAATTGCCCCGCGAGGAAGGAATCGGGGATTTCGCGCGCGAGCGCTTCCGCCTTCTCGTTTGCGCCCTTCATGCCTTTGCTTCCCTCTGTGAGGACGAGCTCGGCGCCGTAAGCTTTCATGAGCGCCTTTCGCTCTTCGCTCATCGTTTCGGGCATGACGATGACGACGCGATAGCCCTTGGCGGCGGCGATGGCGCATAGCCCGATGCCCGTGTTGCCGGAAGTCGATTCGATGATCGTGCTTCCTTTCTTGAGAATGCCTCTTTGTTTGGCGTCCTCGATCATTTCCTTTGCCACTCTGTCCTTGGCAGAGCCTGCGGGATTCATAAATTCAAGCTTGGCGAAGAGGTTGGCTGAAAGGGAATGCGCCGCTTTATAGCGACCCAGCGCTAAAAGGGGAGTTCCCCCCGTAAGCTCGGCGATCGATGCATAAATTTTCATAAAGACTCCTTATTTCGGTTGGCGGTATAGCTTGGCAAGCCCCCCTTCGGAGGTCTCACGGTATCGTCTCGAGAGATCACGCCCCGTCTCGCGCATGGTCTCGACGATGGTGTCGAAGGAAATTTTTCGCGTATACGTCAAAAAGTTGGCGAGGGAAAAGGCGTTTAAGGCGCGCATGGCGGCGACGGCGTTGCGCTCGATGCACGGAATCTGCACGAGTCCCCATACGGGATCGCAGGTCAGCCCCAAGTGGTGCTCCATCGCCACTTCCGCCGCGTATTCGATCTGATCGACGTCCATTTCGAAGAGCTCCGCGAGGGCGGCGGCAGCCATCGAGCAGGCAGAGCCGATTTCCGCCTGACAGCCGCACTCCGCGCCCGAGATCGAGGAGTTCTCCTTGATGACGTTGCCGATCAAGCCTCCCGCCGCAAGCGCTTTTACGATCGCTTCGTCGGAAAATCCGTGTTTTTTTTGCTCATAATAGAGTACGGCGGGCAAAACGCCGCTCGCGCCGCAGGTGGGCGCGGTGACGATGGTCTCCGCCGAGGCATTTTGCTCGCCTACGGCAAAGGCGTAGGCGCAGACGAGTCTGTTTTCCTTCGTTTCGGGCGTCTCGTCGATGTGCCTTTGACGGTACAAAAGCTTTGCCTTCTTCTCGACTCCCAATCCGCCCGGCAGAACGCCCTCCGCCTTGAGCCCTTGCTGAATGGTCGATTTCATCTGTTCCCAGACGGTAGAAAGGTAAGAGAAAATCTCATCGCCCTCTACCTCTTTGACAAAGTCGGGAAGGCGCAGCTCCCGCTCCTGACAGTACTCCTTGATGGGAGTAAATTTCGTCAGGGGATAGATGTCCTTTTCTTCGGACTCCCTGCCTTCCACGAGGATAGCGCCTCCGCCCGTGCTGAAAATGCGTAAGGTGTGCCCGTCCGCCGTAAAGTCCATGGTGTTGGGGTGCGGCACTTCCGTTTTTGTGTCAAAGCGGATGGTCGCGGCAGGCAAGATAGAGGAGATGACCCGATCCGTCCCGTGTCCCTTTCCCGTCAGGGCGAGAGAGCCGTACAGCGTGACTAAGTAGGAGGATGCCGAGGGAAATTCTTTCAAAAACAGCTTGCTTGCCCGTTCGGGGGCGATGGTATGGGAAGAGGACGGCCCTCTTCCGATGCGATAAAGATAGCGCAGTGATTTCATGCCCATATTATAGCACATCCCTTGCGGGAATACAATCATTCCGCTCAAAATTATTGCAAAAGAAAAAAGAGTATGCTATAATGAAAACAGGAGTAGAACCATGAGAATGAGAAGAAGACGCAACCTTCCCGAGCGGATGGAGGCGTGCAGAGACTACCTATTTAAGGCGAAATCGGACAATAAAAACATGAAGACTTCTATCCTCGAAAAGGAGTATTTCGACTTTTCCGCTCTCTTTCAAAACGACAATCCCGTCGTGTTGGAGATCGGGAGCGGCAAGGGCTATTTTGCCTGCGAGCTTGCCCGTAGGCACCCCGAGTTAAATGTGCTTGCGATCGAGATGATCGCCAACGTCGCCATCATCGGCGCGGAACAGGCGAAGGAAGAGGCCTTAAAAAACGTCAGGTTTTTCCTCTGCCGTGCCGAATGTATCACGAAGTACATTCCGCCGCATTCGATCGGGACGATCTATCTCAACTTTTCCACCCCGCTCCCCAAGGACGGGTATAAAAAGCAGAGGCTCACCCACGAGCGGTTTTTGCAGTTATATAAGGAAATTCTGACCCCGGGCGGCGTCATCTGCCAAAAGACGGATTCCGTTCCCTTTTTTGAGTTTTCCATGGAAGAGTACAAAAAGTGCGGATTTGTTCTCAAAAACGTCACTTACGATCTGAAGGAAGGCGACCTTCCCGAACATATCGTCACCGAACACGAGGCGATGTTTCGGGAACAGGGCGTTCCCATTTGCAGGGTAGAAGCGCATTTGGAGGAGATTTGACATGATCATCGAAATAGAGAAGACCTTTTTTAAGCATTTTTTCGATTTTTTGAGCGGAAAAGAGCCTACCGTTTCCATTCGGGAAGAGGCGGACGTCTACATATACGATCTTGCGGAATGTTTGAGCCGCTATCAGAAGAGAAGTACCAAGCGCTTTTTAAAAAACAATCTCTTGCCGGCGATCGCCGTTTTTAAGGCGCTCTCCGATACCTGGCTGACGCAAGAGCGCATCCTATCGCTGATGAAAGCGTATCTAGAACAATACGCCGCGGGGACGCTCTCTTTCTACCATTTCAAGGGAAAGGTCGGGAAGCTGACGGGAAGCTACCAAAATGCCGTCTATGCGGAAATGAAAAAGAGAGAAGAAGGTTGGGATAAAATCTGGCTGTACAATGCGCCGAAGGAGTCCGCCTGCAACGTGACGAAGTGCTTTATCTACGAGGTGTGCAAAGAGTTTGAATGCCCCGCGCTCACCGTGCTTTTCTGCGACTATGAGAAAGAACTTTTCCAGAGGATGAACGGGGGAAAGGGGTTTGCCTGTAACCACGCCATCGGCAGGGGGGATGAATTCTGCGACTTTGTCTTTGAGGAGTAAGGTTTGAAAACAACCATCGTGCAAGAGGGTAGCGGCAAACGCAACGGATAAGGCTTTTACGGCGAATCCTCGCACTCCTTGTCTTGCACGCGTCTGTTTTCCAAACGGTTTTGTGATAGGAGATAAATATGGAACTTTCCGAGTGTTTTTTTAAGCGGTATTCCGTTCGCAAGTATTTGAAAAAAGAGGTTGAGCCGAGGAAGAAGGACGCCATTTTAGAGGCGGCGCGCATTGCGCCCACGGCAAAGAATTTGCAGCCCTTTCGCATTCGCGTCGTTGAGGGGGCGGAAATGGAAAAGCTCGCCCTCTGCACGAAATGCACCTTCGGTGCGCCGCTCGCCTTTGTGGTGTGCGGGGTAGGGGAGTGCTACGAGCGCTTTTACGACAGAAAGAAGAGCTATGACGTGGATACCTCCATCGTCATGACGTATATGCTGTTGCAGGCAACCGAGCTTTCGCTCGGAACTTGTTGGGTAATGGCGTTCGACCCCGAAAAGGTCAAAGAAGTCTTTCCGGAAACGAGGGACAGCGAGCCTGTCTCCATCTTACTTTGCGGCTACCCTTCGGAGGAAAATGAGCCTTCTTTGAGGCATTTCGAGCGCAAAAAAATATCGGAAATTCTCTTTTAAAGAGTAGGAGGTCAAAATGAAGCAACCCAAGGAAAAAAAGTCCTTTTGGCAGGGCGTCAAGGAGGAGATTCGGCACAACCGCACTTCCTTTATCGTATGGACGCTCTTGCGCCTCTCCGTCGTCGGCGTGATGATAAGGTCTGTCTTTTCGGGCAACTTCGAGCACGTTTTCCTCTGCATTTTGACCTTGATTTTGTTTTCCCTTCCCACCATGCTTGCGCGGAGACTCTCCATCAAGTTCCCCACAGCGATGGAAATTCTCATTCTGGTCTTTATCTACGCGGCGGAAATTTTGGGAGAAATTTCCTGTTTTTATATGAAGTTTCCCTTTTGGGATACTCTGTTGCACACGACGAGCGGCTTTTTGTTCGCCGCCATCGGCTTTGCCTTCGTGGACATTCTCAATAAAGACCCCAAAATCAAGTTTCAGCTCTCTCCCTTCTTTCTTGCGCTGTTCGCCTTTTGCTTTGCGCTCATGATCGGCACGCTCTGGGAGTTCTTCGAGTGTTCGGTCGATATTCTCCTGCACAAGGACATGCAGAAGGACACCGTGGTCGATTTTATCTATTCCGTCTATCTCGACCCCGCAAACGCCAATGCGGTCATCATCAAGCGGGGAATCCGAGACGTCATTCTCGTCTTTGAGGACGGAACGCAACAGGCGCTCGGAGTGGGCGGCTATCTCGACATCGGACTGTACGATACCATGGAGGACATGTTCGTCAATTTCATCGGTGCGCTCGTCTTTTCCTTCATCGGCTATTTCTACGTCAAAACGAGGGGAAAGGGGAAAATCGCCAAGCACTTTATTCCCACCTTGAAGGAGGGCTCCGAGGAGGGGCAGGAGGGAAAGGCAGAGGAGACGGAGGAAACGGAATGAATTACATTTTCATCGGAATGCCGACTTCGGGAAAGAGCACGGTAGGGGTTTTGGTTGCAAAGGCCCTCGGCATGGGCTTCGTCGATACCGATCTCGTCATTCAGAATCGCTATCAAAAAAAGCTCTCTCAGCTCATTGAAGAGAAGGGCGTCGAAGGATTCAAGCGCCTCGAAAACGAGGTCAACGCCTCCATCGATGCGCAGAATTCCGTCATTGCGCCGGGTGGCAGCGCCGTTTACGGAAAAGAGGCGATGGAGCACTTCCGCGCCATCGGCAAGGTGGTCTATCTCCGCCTTCCTTTTGAAGCCGTCGAAAAGCGTTTAAAGAACGCAAGGGCGCGGGGCGTCGTCATGCCCGAAGGCTATACCCTTAAAGAATTATATGACGAGAGAGTTCCGCTCTATGAAAAATACGCCCATATGATCGTCGATTGCGATCGGGAGACCCTCGACGATACGGTCGAAGCGGTGCTTTCCCTCCTTTCTTAAAGCGAAGCCGTTGCATTTGTCGCAACGGCTTTAAAAAACGGGCAAATACTTGCAATTTCCCGATTGCTGTGTTATAATGTGGTTATGGAACAATTGCGCTATCAAAAAAATGATTGGATTCGTGCGGTGTTTGCCCTCTCGGCAGGCTTTTTTTCCTTGCTCACGAGCCGCTACTATGAAAAAGTCGTCATCGTCTTGGCGTTCCTGATGGTCGCAGTCGCTTTCTTTTTCCTCGATCGGCGGTATACGCTTTCGAAATTTCCTTCCTTTGACAGGGTTTCCGTCTGGATTTTCACCGTCGTATCCCTGTATCTCGTCTATCGCTATTATCTCTTCTGCGTCAACGTCGATTATCTCACGGATTGGAAGACAAACGGGCTTTGGGTTTGGATTTTCCGCCTTGCCGCCCTCCTTTCCCTTCCCTTTGTCTTTTTTATGACGAACAGAGTCGGCGGCTTCCTCCTCGAAAGGGGAAAACGCCTTTGGAAGGAGAGCACCGCTTGGGACAAGGGAATTTTCTTTGCCGTCGTCCTTAGCTCCTTCGCCCTTTCCTTTGTGCTCTGTTCGCTTACAAGCGTCTTTACCAACCCGCAGACGGAGGGGTTCGTCAACCCCAATTCCGGCACGCACGAGGTCTGGTTTGACGTGCTCTTCACCTCGGACAGCGGGCATCTCTATGTGAGAGACGCCTTTTGGAATCCTTCCTGCACGCAAAACGACATTCGCCAGCCCTTCTTTGCCCTTCTTTCTTTGCCCTTTTCCCTCGTGGCCGATGCGGTGTCCCTGCTTCCTTTTCAAGATTCGTTCGGTGCGGCGCTCCTTGCCGAGCAGATGATCTGCGTGTATTGCAGCGGACTTCTGATGGCGGGAATGCTGAATTTAAAGGGATTTTCCAAGTACGCCTTCGTTTTCTTCTATTGCTCGGTTGCGGGGAATTTTCTGTTTGCCTTCATTTTGGAGCAATATGCCTTTTCGGTCTTCTATCTCCTTCTCGGCGTTTCCTGTATCGTGCAGAAGAGGAGAGAGGGCGCGCTTTTGATTCCCTTTGCCGCAGGGGGGCTCGCTACGACGGTGCTGATGGCGCCCATGGCGACGGAGGCTTACGGCTATCGGAAATCCTTTCAAGAGGGAATGATCTCCTTTTTGACGGGGTGCTTGAAGATGGCGGGCATCTTCCTGCTCATAATGGCTCTGTTCGGACAGCTGACCCAGCTTGCACCGGCAAGGCTCGCCGCATCAATCAAGGAGCTCGTGCAGTTCACGGGGGAGAAGGTCGCCTTTTTCGATATTTTCTGTCAATACACGCATTTCGTGGCAAATCTCTTCTCTATCCCCGCCCTTCGCATTGCAACCGAAAGCCTGATCTGGGAAGCCTCCGTTCCCTCCTTGCAGCTCAATGTGCCGACTTCCGTCTCCGTCATCGGGATTGTCCTCTTCGTCGAGGCGGTGCTCGCCTTTGTCTGTTGCAGAAAGGAGCGCTTTGCGGGAATCTGCGCCTATTGGATTTTGTGTTCTCTCGCCATTTTGCTGGTGCTCGGATGGGGCGCGCAGGAAAACGGCATGATTCTCTACTCCATGTACTTCGCATGGGCATTTGTCGGACTGTTCGCTTCCCTCATCAAAAAGGTGTGTCGGGGGAACGAAATTGCCCTCGGCGCGCTCTTTGCCGGGCTCGGGCTTCTGTTCTTTGTCACCAATCTCCTTTCTATGATCGAAATTGTTCGCTTCGGAATGGAATACTATCCCGTCCAATAAGGAATTTTTATGAAAACAATCAAGGCATTTTTCTCGCTCATTCGCGTCAAACACTATCTGAAAAACGTGCTCGTCTTTCTTCCGCTCGTCTTTTCCGTCAATCTGACCAATCCCGAAAAACTCATTCCGACGCTCATCGGCTTTTTGGCGTTCTGTCTGGGCGCATCCGTCATTTACATCGTCAACGACATTCGGGACATCGAAAAGGACAGAAAGCATTCCACGAAATGCAAGCGGCCTCTCCCTTCGGGGGCGATCTCCGTGAAGGCTGCGATCGGGATTGCCATCGTTTTCGGCATCGCCGTTGCGGGACTGATGACGTTTCTCTGCCTCTTTTATGGGGCTTCCCTTTGGAGCGTCGTGTGGATTGCCGCCTATATCGCCCTCAACTTCGGGTATAGCTTCGGACTCAAAAACGTTCCCATCGTCGATCTCATCATTTTGGCGAGCGGATTCGTCATTCGCGTGCTCTTCGGCGGTGCGGTTGCGGGAATCGAAGTCTCCGAATGGCTTCTCCTCGTCATGGCTTCGGGTGCGCTCTATCTCGGCATGGGCAAGCGCAAAGGAGAACTTTTGAAGGAAGGGGACGGGACAAGAGCGGTCAACCGTCGCTATAACGTCGGATTCTTGGAGCGCAACATGTATCTTTGCCTCTCGCTGACCCTCGTGTTCTACGCGCTTTGGTGCATTACCTCGGGAACGATCGAGCATTTTGCCAACGGTCAGGCAATCATCTGGAGCGTTTTATGGGTGCTCGTCATCGTCCTTCGGTATAACTATCTCATCGAGGGGGAGAGCGACGGAGATCCCGTCAGCGTGCTGACCCATGACCCGATGCTCATGGTGCTCGCGCTCGGCTACGCGCTGTATATGCTCTTTGTCGTGTACATTCCCATCGGAGGCTGAAGATGACGGTATTCGATTTCGACAAGACGATTTTTCGCACGGACAGCACGGTTGGCTTTTGGAAGTACTGCATCAGACGCAAAAAGAGCCTGTTGTTTCTCCTGCCCAAGCAGGGTTTTTACGGCGTGTTATACGGACTTCGGTGCATTCCCTTGAAGAAGTTCAAGGAAAAGTTCTTCTGCTTTTTCAAACACATCGACGCCGAGGCATGGGCAGAGGAATATTGGCAGGAAAACGAGAAAGACGTCATGCCTTGGGCGAGGGACGCCATCGAGGGCGGAGATTGGATCGTCTCCGCTTCCCCCGAATTTCTGCTCCGCCCCATCGCCGATCGCCTGCACATGTATTTGCTCGCGACCAAGGTCGATCCCAAGACGGGAAAATTTGACGGGGAGAACTGTAAGGGACGAGAAAAGATCAAGCGGCTCGCTGAAGTCGGAATCTTCAAGTGGCAGAAGGCATACTCCGATTCCCTTTCGGATACGCCCATACTCTCGGTTGCCGACGAGGGCTTTCTCGTGGACAACAAAAAGGGGACGATCCTTCCCTTCCGCCCGTCCGTCTGACGATAAAAAGTGAAAAATGGGGAGCCTGTCTGTGCGACAGACTCCCTGAAATTTTTTCTTTAGAAAAGTGATAGGGCTTCGCTTGCGCGAAACGTGATATTGCTATGCAGTGATATTTCGGCATACGCCGAAGTGATATTTTGGCTGACGCCAAAGTTGTGGTGAACGATAAAATACAGAAAAGCATTTTTAAAGTCGGGTTGACGTTTCAACCCGACTTTACGTTTAGCTTGTTTACTAATGGGAAGGGGCACCCTGCCCTACTACTTGGTGAAACGGAACGCTTCTTGATGAAACGGAACGTTTCAGCGGAACGTTTTGCCGAACAGTTTGCTTTTTTAACGTGACGGGAACACCATCCCGTCGCGTTACCGAGAGCTTGTCCGTACTACTTGGTGAAGCGGAACGCTTCTGCACCGCGCCCGTCCGTATAGCCTGTTGACTACTTGATAAACCGGAACGCCCCGTCGGGAAGACGAAAGAAGAAAGCAGAACAAACGCTTGGGTAAATTTAAGGGCGCGGTGTCTATACACCGCGCCCGTCCATATAGCCTGTTGACTACTTGGTGAAGCGGAACGCTTCTTGATGAAACGGAACGTTTCAGCGGAACGTTTTGCCGAACAGTTTGCCTTTTTAACGTGACGGGAACGCCATCCCGTCACGTTACCGAAAGCCTGTCCGTACTACTTGGTGAAGCGGAACGCTTCTCAAAGGTGTTCGTGAATGGTACGGGAAATGACGTCGTCCTGCTGCTCTTTCGTGAGCTTAATGAAGTTGACGGCATAGCCCGAAACGCGAATGGTGAGCTGCGGATACAGCTCGGGGTGCTTCTGCGCGTCGAGCAGCATTTCGCGGTTGAATACATTCACATTCAGGTGATGTCCGCCGTTCTTCATATAGCCGTCGAGCATTCTCGTGAGATTCCGATTCGCGCTCTCCTTGTCCGAGCCGAGGGATACGGGGGTGATGGAGAAGGTGTTGGAAATTCCGTCGCGGGCATTCAGATAGGGGAGCTTTGCCACCGATTCGAGGGAAGCGAGCGCTCCGTGGGTATCTCTGCCGTGCATGGGGTTTGCACCGGGCGCCAAAGGCTCGCCCGCACGCCTTCCGTCGGGGGTGTTTCCCGTCTTCTTGCCGTATACCACGTTCGAAGTGATGGTGAGAATGGAGGTCGTCGGCACGCTGTCGCGATAGGTGTAGTGCGAGCGCACCTTTTCCATGAAGGAATTGACGAGGTTGACCGCAAGCTCATCCACTCTGTCGTCGTTGTTGCCGTACTTGGGGAAGTCTCCCTCCGTCTTGTAATCGACGACCAGCCCGTCTTCATCCCGAATTGCCGTCACCTTCGCGTACTTGATGGCGGAGAGGGAATCGACAGCGCAGGAAAGTCCCGCAATGCCCGTCGCGAAGAATCTCCGCACTTCGGTGTCATGCAACGCCATTTCCAACGCTTCGTAAGAATACTTGTCGTGCATGTAGTGGATGAGGTTGAGAACGTTGACGTAGAGATCGGCGAGCCAATCCATCATCTTGTCGTACTTTTCCATGACCTCGTCAAAGTCGAGCACGTCGGAGGTAATGCCTTCCATGACGGGGGAAACCTGCATGGGCTTGCCGTTTTTGTCCTTTAAGAGCTCGTCTTTGCCGCCGTTGATGGCATAGAGAAGGCACTTCGCGAGGTTGGCTCTCGCCCCGAAGAACTGCATATCCTTGCCCACTCTCATGCAGGAGACGCAGCAGGCGATGCAGTAATCGTCTCCCATCAGGGGTCGCATCAGATCGTCGCTCTCGTACTGAATGGCAGAGGTGCGGATGGACAGATCGGCGCAGAAGCGCTTGAACGCCTCGGGGAGCTGCTCCGACCAGAGAATGGTCAGGTTGGGTTCGGGCGCAGGGCCTAAATTGTCGAGCGTGTGCAGAATGCGGAAGGAGTTTTTGGTGACGAGGGGACGTCCGTCCTCTCCCATGCCTCCGACCGATTCCGTCACCCAAGTAGGATCTCCGGAGAAAAGCTCGTTGTACTCCTTGATGCGCATAAACTTCACGATGCGGAGCTTCATGACGTATTGATCGATGAGCTCCTGCGCTTCCGATTCGGTGATCGTGCCTGCTTTGAGGTCGCGCTCAATGTAAATATCGAGGAAGGTGCTCGTCCTGCCGATGGACATCGCCGCGCCGTTCTGATCCTTAACCGCACCGAGATAGCCGAAATAGAGGAATTGAACGGCTTCTCTTGCATTCTCCGCGGGGCGGGAAATGTCGATTCCGTAGGAAAGCGCCATTTCCTTGAGCGCCTTTAAGGCGTTGATCTGATCGGTAAGCTCCTCTCTGTCCCGCACGAGCTCGGGCTTCATGACGCCGACCTTCTTTTTCTTGTCCTGCTCCTTTTCGGCAATGAGAAAATCGATGCCGTAAAGGGCGACTCTCCGATAATCGCCGACGATTCTGCCCCGTCCGTACGTGTCGGGAAGTCCCGTCAGGATATGCGCCTTTCTCGCCGCCCGCATTTCGGGGGTATAGGCGTCGTAAACGCCCTGATTGTGCGTCTTTCTGTAATGGGTAAAGATGAACTTGACTTCGGGATCAATCTCATAACCGTACATGCCGAGCGCCTGCTCCGCCATTTTGATCCCGCCGAAGGGCTGCAAGGAGCGCTTGAACGGCTCGTCCGTCTGCAAACCTACGATCTTTTCGAGCGATTTGTCGAGATAGCCCGCCTTGTGCGAGGTCAGGGTCGAGACGATGGAAGTGTCCGCCTTCAGCACGCCGCCCGCTTCCCGCTCTTTTTTGGAGAGGTCGCAGACGATCTCCCAAAGCTTTTTGGTATCCTCGGTAGCCGGCGCCAAGAAATCGCCGTTACCCTCGTAAGGGGTATAGTTTTTCTGGATAAAGTCCCGAACGTTGACGCTCTGCTGCCACGCTCCGGGGACAAAACCCTCCCATGCCTTTGTTTCCATTTTGTATCTCCTAAAAATTTAATACTTAGTTTGCCCCTAAAATTTCCTTCGCATGCGCGATGCGCTCTTTGCTCGGCGGCTCTTCGGTCAGGGGATAGGGGATCCCCAGCTTTTCGTACTTGCTCTTCCCCAGCGTATGATAGGGGAGCACTTGTACCTTTTCCACCGTTTTCAGCGTGTCGATGAACGCCCTCGTCCTCTTTAAATCTTCGTCGTTGTCCGTTCCCGAAAAGAGGACGTGCCGAATCCAGATGGTTTTGCCCTTGTCGCTTAAGTATTTTGCAAAGGCGAGGGTGTTTTTTGCACCCTTCCCCGTGATGCTTCGGCATTTTTCCTCGTCGATGTGCTTGATGTCGAGCAGGAAATAATCGGTCAGATCGATGAGCGCGTCGAATTTGTCCGTCCCGTCAAAGGGATAGCCGGAGGTGTCGAGCGCGGTGTCTAAGCCGTTTTGCTTGCAGAGGGTAAACAGCTCCTCGCAGAACTTCGGCTGAAGGAGAGGCTCTCCCCCGCTGACGGTCACGCCTTGAATGTATGAGCGGTATTTTAAGATTTCCTCCATCAGCGCTTTTGCCTCTATCTGCATTCCTTCGCCCTTCCAGGTGTCGGGATTGTGACAGTATCGGCAGCGCAAGGGGCAGCCCATGGTGAACACCACAAAGCGGATGGACGGCCCGTCTACCGTCCCGAAGGATTCGGTTGAATGAATGTTTCCTTTCACATGATACCTCGGAGTTTCATCATACCTTATTTTGCGCAGAAAGTCAACCGTTTGAACGCAAAAAAACGCTTTATCTTGTGTTAATTTTTGTCAGAGGACACAAGATATAGTATTTTTCTTTTTTTGAAAAAAATCATAAAAATTTTTCATGAAATTTTCAAAAAACAGTCAGCAAATCGTAAAATATATGCTATACTATAAGGGCGTAGACCAAATAAGGAGCAAAAAACAGATGAGACTTTTGAAAACGGCCGTTTGCGGCGTTCTTGCCGCCGCTTGCGTGGCGTCCATTGTCGGATGTTCGTTCGGCACGAACGGAGAAGACGGAAAAGACGGAAAGAATGGAAAATCCGCATATGAAATTGCGGTCGATCACGGATTTGTGGGAACGGAACAGGAATGGCTGGATTCTTTGAAGGCGGATAATACCTCGTTTTCCCTCGACGATCTGTATGAGAGCGCGCAAAAAAACGGCTATACGGGGAGTTATCTCGACTTTTTAAAGGAATACCTGAATGCGTCGCTCGACGGCACTGCCATGGACAATTCGGCAAACATCAATCGGGCGCTTCTTTCCGTCGTCAGCGTATTCGCGGAGTTCACAAAGACGCAGATCATTTACGGCCCTTGGGGACAGTCGCAGGAGACGACCTCTTCCTACACTTCGGCAGGATCGGGCGTCATCTACGAAAAGGAGGGCGGCGACGCTTACATCGTCACGAACTATCACGTCGTTTACGATGCGGACAGCAATACGGGCGTTTCTCCCGACATCTATTGCTACCTTTACGGCATGGAGCCGCACAGAGGCCCTTCAACCAACTATATCGCCTGTACTTACGTCGGCGGTTCGCTCAACTATGATTTGGCAGTTCTCAAAGTAACGGACAGCGACATTCTAAAGAGCAGCGACGCGCGCGCAGTGCAAATCGCCGATTCGAACGAGATTGCCGTCGGAGAGGCGGCGATTACCATCGGCAACCCTGCTGCGAACGGCATTTCCGTGGCTTCGGGTATTGTCAGCGTGGATTCCGAATACATTACCATGAAGGGGGCGGATAAGGCGACTAGCGTGACCTTCCGCGTCATGCGGACGGACGCTTCCATCAACGAGGGCAATTCGGGCGGCGGACTCTTCAACGCGGAGGGAAAGCTGATCGGCATCGTCAATGCGAAGATGGTGACGGAAACCGTCGAGGGAATCGGATACGCCATTCCTTCAACCCTCGCGAAATACGTCGTCGAGAACATCATCGATCATTGCGACGGAGAGGAAAATCTCAAGGTGAAAAAGGCATTGATCGGCATCGAGGTGAGTACTTACTCTTCGAAGAGCGTCTATGACGAGGCGGCAGGCATCGCCCGCATCGAGGAGCAGGTCAGAGTGGAAAAGGTGACGGAAGGCTCGATCGGGCAGGGCGTCGTCAAAGCGGGAGACATCATCGTTTCCCTGACCATCGACGGAGAAACGCATCCCATCACCAGGAGATTCCAGGTCGTAGACCTTATGCTGACCGTTCGTTCGGGCGATACCGTGGTGCTGAGGGTATTGCGCGACGGGAAGTACGAAGATCTTACCTTCCAATTTACCGACGAATATCTGTCTGTCATCAATTAAAAGCTTTTCTATCGAAGAAAAACCGCATGGTAGTGCGGTTTTTTTCATACGATGACGTTTTTCGGGTTTCCTTCATAGAATGATTTTAAATTGTCGAGCACGATGTCAAAGAGTCGTTTCCTCGTTTCCAGAGGCGCCCATGCGACGTGCGGGGTGATGCGACAGTTTTTGGCAAAAAGAAGGGGATTGTCCGCCTTCATGGGTTCGTCCGTCATGACGTCCAGCCCCGCTCCCGCGATGATTCCCTCGTTGAGGGCGCGGGCGAGCGCCTCTTCGTCGACGAGTCCTCCCCGCGCGGTGTTGATGAGATAGGCGCTTTGCTTCATGCGGGCGAGGGCGTCCTCGTCGATGAGCTTTTTATTGTCCTTCGTCAGGGGACAGTGGAGGGAAAGGACGTCCGCTTCCTTGAGAAGGGTGGTAAAATCCACCAAGGGATAGGGGCAGGGGCGCTTGCTCCGCGTGCAGACGAGCACCTTCATGCCGAAGGCGCTTGCGATGGCGGCGACGGCGCTTCCGATGTTGCCGTATCCGACGATGCCCATTGTCTTGCCGCACAGCTCCTCCATGGGATAGGCAAAATAAGAAAAGCTCCTGCTCTTGACCCAATCTCCCCGCGCGACGGACGCGATGTAGCGGTCGGTATTTTCCATGCAGTTCAAAAGCAGAGAAAAGGTGTGCTGTGCTACGGCGTTCGTGGAATAGGCGGGCGCGTTGCAGAGGGTGACGCCGTATCGCTTGCAGGCGTCCGTATCGACGTTGTTGTATCCCGTCGCAAACGTGCCGATGTATCTGAGGTGTTTGCAACCGGCGATGACTTTTTCCGTCATCTTTGCCTTGTTGATGAGAAAGACCTCGCTGTCGGCGTACTTTTTTAGAATTTCCTCTTCGGAAACGAGGTCGTCGTATCTGACCTCTCCGAGCGCTTCCAATCGCTCAAAATCGACGTCTCCGTCCTTGGTGACGGTGCAAAAATCGAGAACGGTAATCTTCATAACTCCTCCTGCCCCGAAAGTATAGCATATTTTGGAAAAAAAGACAAGGTTTGCAAAAAAAGTTTTTGCCTTTCTCGAAAAGATAGATCAAAGAACTTGACAGGTGTAAAGTTTTATTGTATACTACTGTCAATTCAATAGAAGAGGTTTGCTATGGAAATCAAGGAACGCATCCAAGCATTGAAACAGAAAAGAAACGCCGTCATTTTAGCACACTATTACGTGGCGGACGAAGTACAGGAAATTGCCGATTATACGGGGGATTCTTACGCCCTTGCCAAGAAGGCGGCGGGGCTTCCCTGCGACGTCATCGTCTTTTGCGGCGTCCGCTTTATGGGGGAGAGCGCAAAGCTCCTCTCTCCCGAAAAGACGGTATATCTCCCCGCGCCCAAGGCGGATTGCCCCATGGCGCACATGGCGAGCGTGGCGGAAATCGAGCGGGTGAGAAGGGAGGTGGATGACCTTGCCGTCGTCGCCTACGTCAATTCGACGGCGGAATTAAAGGCGCATTCGGACGTCTGCGTCACTTCCTCCAATGCGGTCAGAATCGTGAAAGCCCTCCCGCAAAAGAACATTTACTTTATCCCCGACGATAATTTGGGTCGCTTTGTAAAGGAGCAAGTGCCCGAAAAAAACTTTATTTCCTGCGGGGGATTTTGTCCGAGGCACAACGCCGTCACGAAGGAGGACGTCTTGCGGGCAAAGGCGGAACACCCTTCCGCCCTCGTGCTCGTGCACCCCGAATGCAGAAAAGAGGTAGTGGAGCTTGCCGATTTCGTGGGTAGCACCGCCGAAATTCTCGACTACGCTCATAAGAGCGGCGAAAAGCAATTTATCATCGGTACGGAGATGGGCATTTTTTACCGCCTGACGCAGGACAATCCCGATAAGGAGTTCTTCCTGATGTCCGATCGGTTGCTTTGCCCGAACATGAAGCTGATCACCCTTCAATCCGTCCTCGACGCACTGGAGGGAAAGGTGCCCGAAGTGCCCCTTCCCGATCGGGCAGATGAGGCGAGAGCGCCGCTCCAAGAGATGCTGCGGCTGGGGAAATAATATGAATTACGACGTCGTCATCGTCGGCGCGGGCGTGGGCGGACTGTTTACCGCCATGCACCTGCCTGCCGATTACAAAATTTTAATCTTATCCAAAGAGGGGCTTCGCAGCAGCGATTCCTTTTTGGCGCAGGGGGGCATCTGTATGCTCCGCGGGGACTTCGATTACGAGGAGTACTTCGAAGATACCATGCGCGCGGGGCATTACGAGAACGATCGGACGTCCGTGGATACCATGCTCAGAGCCTCGCAGGAGATTATTTCGGAGCTTGTCGAATGCGGCGTGCGCTTTACGCGGGACGAAAAAGGCAACTTCGTCTTTACGCGGGAGGGCGCGCACCGTTCGCCCCGCATTCTCTACCATGAGGACTGCACGGGCAAGGAGATCACCTCTCACCTTCTTAGAAAAGTGAAGCGGATGGGGAATGTCACCCTTTTGCCCCATACGACCATGGTCGATATTCTGACGGACGGCAAGGAGTGCTACGGCGTTGCCGCAAGGGACAACAAGACGGGGAAAATTACCTGCTATCGCGCCCCGCATACGGTGCTCGCTACGGGCGGAATCGGCGGACTCTTTCGGCATTCGACGAATTTCCGTTGCCTGACGGGGGACTCCCTTGCCATCTGTTTGCGGCACGGCATTCCCCTGAAACACGTCGATTACATTCAGATTCATCCCACCACCCTCTATTCGAAAAAGAGGGGAAGGCGCTTTCTCATTTCCGAGAGCGTTCGGGGAGAAGGGGCGATTCTCATCGACAAAGCGGGCAATCGCTTTACCGACGAGCTCCGACCGCGGGACGTCGTGACGCAGGCAATCCGCGAGCAGATGAAAAAGGACGATATGCCCTACGTTCGCCTCGACATGCGCCCGATCGGCAGGGAGGAGATTCAAAGTCACTTCCCCACCATCGTCAAGAAGTGCGAGGAGGAGGGGTACAACGTCTTTGAAGAGCCCATTCCCGTCGTGCCCGCGCAGCACTATTTCATGGGCGGAATTGCGGTCGATCGGGACTCCATGACGGCAATGCCGCGATTGTACGCCGTGGGGGAAACGAGCTGCAACGGGGTGCACGGCAGGAACAGACTTGCCAGCAATTCCCTGCTCGAAAGCCTTGTCTTTGCCAAAAAGGCGGCTTTGAAGATCGGGAGAGAATCCAAAGAACTTCCCGACGTTTCCTGTTCGTATGAGCGGGATACCGAACAGTTTAAAAAAATCGTATTGGAAGAAATCGAAAAGGAGAGACAACGCCATGAATAATCCCATCACCAATTTACTGCACGTCGACGAGCTGATCAAGCAGGCTTTAAGGGAGGATATTTCCAACGAGGACGTGACGACGAATGCGGTCATGCCCGAATACAAAAAGGGGACGGTCGATCTGCTGTGCAAGCAGGACGGCGTCATTGCGGGACTTTGGGTGTTCGAGCGCACCTTTTTGCTCCTCGATCCCAAGACGGAAGTCGTTCTCCATTGCAAGGACGGGGACGAGGTGAAAAAGGGCGACCTTCTCGCCACCGTCACGGGCGATATTCGCGTTCTCCTTTCGGGAGAGCGCACCGCGCTCAATTATTTGCAGAGAATGAGCGGCATCGCGACGTATACGAGGCAGGTTGCCGATCTTTTAAAGGGGACGAAGACGAAGCTTCTCGATACGAGAAAGACGACCCCCAACATGCGCATTTTCGAAAAGTACGCCGTCAGGGCGGGGGGAGGCTATAACCACCGCTACAACCTTTCGGACGGCATTCTCTTAAAGGACAATCACATCGGCGCGGCGGGATCGGTGAAGCGTGCGGTGGAAATGGCAAAGGCTTACGCGCCCTTCGTCCGCAAGATCGAAATCGAGGTGGAAAATCTCGCTATGGTCAAAGAGGCGGTCGAGGCGGGCGCCGATATCATCATGCTCGACAATATGTCCGTGGACGAGATGAAAGAGGCGATTCGCATCATCGATCATCGGGCGGAGACGGAGTGCTCGGGCAACGTGACGAAGGAGAACGTCGCAAGGCTTACGGCGATCGGCGTGGACTACATTTCGAGCGGCGCGCTCACGCACTCCGCGCCCATTCTCGACGTCTCCTTAAAACACTTGCGGGCGGTGGAAGAATGAGAGTATTCGATAGGAGAAGGGAACTATTACACCTCTTGCAGGTGACGAAACAGCCCATTTCCGCGGGGAAGTTTTCCGAACTCTTCGGGGTTTCCCGCCAGATCATCGTGCAGGATATTTCCGCTTTGAAGAGCGAACATCCCGAAATTCTCTCCACGCCGCGGGGGTATGTGTTCGATCAGCCCGCAAAGTCCGAACGGGTCGTCAAGGTCTACCATACGGACGAACAGACGGAAGACGAGCTTTCCACCATCGTCGCCCTCGGCGGCGCGGTGCAGACGGTGTTCGTCTATCACAGGGTATACGGCAAAATCGAAGCGGTCATCGACATCGAAAACAAGACGCACATTGCCGATTACGTCCACGCGCTTTCGGGCAATTCCAGGCCTTTGAAGAACATCACGGGCGGGTATCACTACCACCTCATTGCGGCGGACAGTTCGGAAACGCTCGATCGGATTGCGGAAGCACTCAAACAAAAGGGCTATCTCGTCGAATAAGAAAAAACATAAAATCAGGGGGTGTTTTTCCTGAAAACACGCTCGAATAAACACAAAAATGGCAGGTGTTTTTTGAAAACACTTGTCTTTTTTGCTTTGCTGTGCTATAATGAGAAAAAAGAATTGTCCAGAAGGAGCACAAATGTTGATTTCTTTGATTGTGCCTTGCTATAACGAAGAGGAGGCACTGCCTTTTTTCTACGAGGCTGTCACAAAAGTTGCGGACGAGATGAAGGAGTACGAGTTCGAGTACCTCTTCATCAACGACGGATCCAAAGATAAAACGCTCGAACTTCTCCGTTCCTTTGCGGAAAAGGATAAGCGGGCTACCTATATTTCTTTCTCCAGAAATTTCGGCAAAGAGGCGGCGATGTACGCCGGTTTTTGCAATGCAAAGGGGGACTACGTCGCCGTCATGGACGCCGACATGCAGGATCCTCCTTCCCTTCTTCCCGAAATGGTCGAATATCTCAAATCGGGAGAGTACGATTCCGTTGCGACGAGGCGCTTTACGAGAAAGGGAGAACCCAAGCTCCGCTCTTTCTTTGCGCGTATGTTCTATAAAATCATCAATAAAATTTCGGATGCGGACATCGTCGACGGCGCAAGGGACTTCCGCCTGATGACCCGTCCCATGGTGGACGCCATCGTCTCCATGAGCGAGTCGAGCCGCTTTTCGAAGGGGATTTTCGGGTGGATCGGCTTCCGCACCAAATGGCTTCCCTACGAAAACATCGAGCGCGTTGCGGGAAAGACCAAGTGGAGCTTTTCCAAGCTCTTTAAGTATGCCATTGACGGATTTATCGACTTTTCGGACGCTCCCTTGACCTTTGTGTCGGGATTGGGCGTATTTATGACCGTTATCTCCTTCATTGCGCTCTTGTTTGTGTTCATTCGCGCCCTCGTCGTTCCCGATACTTCGGTGGGGGGATGGGCTTCCACCATCTGCGTCATCCTCTTCTTGGGCGGCATTCAGCTATTGTGCCTCGGCATCATCGGCAAATACCTTTCCAAAACCTATCGCGAAGTCAAACATCGTCCGCATTACCTCGTCGGTGAGACCAATCGGAGGGACGCAAAATAATGGCGAAGCTCAGCGAACTTTGGATCAAATACAAAGAGGTAATCGTTTACCTCTTTTTCGGCATTTTGACGACCCTCGTCAATATCGTCGTCTCGTACCTTTGTGTGGCGCTCTCTGTCGAGACCTTCCTTTCCAACGTCATCGCCAACGTCGTGGCAATGATCTTCGCGTACGTCACCAACCGTATCTGGGTCTTTTCCTCGAAAAACCGCGGCGTCGCCATGCTCAAAGAGGCGGCGGAGTTCTTCGGAACGAGGGTGGTCACGATGTTCATCGATGCCTTTTTCATGAAGGCGCTCTACGATTGGACGGGCTGGAAGGATCTGCCCTGGGCGCAGGAGCTCTTCGGCTGGAAGGTCAAGTGGCTCTATCTCCTGTTGAAGGTCGTCTCCAACGTCATCGTCATCGTCTTGAATTACATCGCGAGCAAGCTCTGGATTTTTCGCAAAAAGAAGACGGATGACAAAAAAGAAGGATAGAAATTTATGAAGGAACTGTTTGAGAAAAAAAGCGTGCGCATTCTGATTTTCGTGCTGCTTATCCTGGGCATTTCGCTCTTTAGCGCTTTTTACAGCTATATCGACTATATGCGGGACGGGAACGTCCTCTTCCTGGATGATATTTCCTTTCATCTCAACAGACTGCAATCGATTGCCGACGGCATCAAGGGCGGTTCCTTTTTCGTGCACATTTATCCCAACGTCTTAAACGGCTACGGGTACGCCTCTCCCGTCTTTTACCCCGATCTCTTTCTCTATCCCTTCGCCCTGCTCTCGGTGTTGGGCGTGCCGACCGTCTTTTCCTTCTATCTTCTGATGACGAGCATCTTCGTCGGTATGGGCGTTGCCATGTTCTTCTTTGCGAGGAAGTTTTTGCCCTTCTGGCAGTCGGTTCTCTCTTCCTGTCTGTATCTCGTGCTTCAGTACAGCGCGGCGGACATCATCAACCGCGCCGCCATCGGCGAATCGCTCGCCCTCGTCTTTTTGCCCGTCGTCTTTCTGGGGCTTTACAACATGACGAAGGAGGACTTCTCCAAGCCCTGGATTCTCCTTGTCGGCGTGCTCGGTACGACCTATTCGCACACGATCAGCCTCTACCTCGACGCATGGCTCATCGTCGTTTACACTCTTTTGCACGCAAAGACCCTCTTCCCGAATAAAAAGTGGTGGATCAAGGTCGGCGTCATTTTCGGCTTTTACGTCCTCATCGGCGGGGCATATCTCTTCCCGCTCGCGGAGATGTTCCTGTCGGGGAAATTCAACCTTTCCAACGCAAAGCCCTGGCTGAATACGCAGGCGCTCAGCTTGACCGATCTCTTTACGAGCCGTTACGCCATCGGGCCGTTCGCCATGCTTGCGATTCTCCTTCGCCTTGCCGTCAAAAAGACGGACGAAAATGCGGAGCGCGTGCGCCTCATGGATAAATTCCTTGTGGGGTCTGTCTTCTTCGTCGTGTTAACGCTTGCGATTTTCCCCTGGAAGGTCTTCAATTTCCTCTTTTCCAATATGCAATTCCCTTGGCGTTTCAACAGCTTCGCCTGTCCGCTCCTTGCGATTTATATGGTCATGCTTGTGCGGGAGCTTGCAGTTTCTCCCAAGCGCGTGGGCGTCGTCTCGGCGGCTCTCATCGTCTGCATGCTGGTCTATAACGTGTCTTATCTTATTCCCTCCCGCCATACCGTCGATTTCGACTACAATTACGTCGGCGCGGGGGAGTGGATTCCCCAGCAGGGAGGCGCTTGGAAGGAAGAGGACGGCGGCTTTGTCGGCGTCCTCGATGAAAACGGGAATCCCGTTTCCTACCGGCGCGAGGAAAACACGGTGGAAATCTCCTTCGAATCGACGGGTGGGGACTATCGCGTCGCGCTCTTCTATTACAAAGGCTACGAGGCGAAGCTCGTCCGTGCGGATCAGACGGAGATTTCCCTCGAAGTCGCTGCGGACGACGTGAGCGGCATGATCGTAAAGACGAACGGAGAGAGGGGAACGGTGACGGTGTCCTATCGCGGGACGCTCGTGCAGAGGGCTTCCTTTGTCGTTTCCATCCTTTCGGCAGTCGGAGGTATCGTTTTGGCTATCCTATTACACAGAAAACAGAATGAGGCATGCACTGATGAGACGGAAATCAACGCATTCGAAACTAAATGGGGAAGGGCGGGCAATTTCCCGTTCGGATTTATCTGATCCTCTATTATAAGGAGTATCGTGCGGTTTTGGAGAAGGGGGACGGAACGGAGCTTTCTCTCTCCCTTTCGGCGGACGAAACGAGCGGCGTGCTTGTGGAGACGGGCGGCGAAAGGGAAAGGTAACAATTTTCTATGAGGAAACCTTTTTGCAAACATTTTCTCTGATTTTGTCCTCGGCGAGCGCCGTTCTCGCGGGGGCAGGCGCTTTGGCGTTGGAAATCAAAAGGCGCAGGTGTTCATGAACGCATTTATTCAAACCATTCGAGACAGGATTGCCCTGATTCAAGACAGCCCCAAGAGGAGTCGCGCTCTTTCGCTCGCCCTCCTTGGGGTTTTTGCGCTCTTTTTGACGATTCCGCTCTTCGTCTCCCTGAGCAAAGGCTGCTTGCAGGGGAGAGACGATTTGTCCTATCACCTCAATCGCATTCTCTCCATTGCGGACGGGCTGCGCGGCGGGCAGTTTCCCGTAAAGGTCTATCCCGACGCGCTGAGCGGCTACGGCTACGCCTCGCCCCTCTTTTATCCCGATTTGTTTCTGTATTTCCCCGCGTTTCTCACCTTTTTGGGTGTTCCGCTCGGGGTCTCTTACGCGATATTTATTTTCGTCGTGCTCTTTGCTTCGGGGTGCTTTTACTACCTCTTTGCCAAAAAGCTGTTCGGCGAAGGGGGAGCGCTCTTCGCGGGAACGCTGTTTATGGGCGGGCATTACACGTATGCGATTGCCCTCTACATGGCGGGGCTCGGACAGGCGCTCGCGGCGGCGTTTGCGCCCCTCGTCCTGCTCGGCGTCTACAATATGGTAAAGGAGAACTTCTCGAAGCCTTGGATTTTGCTCCTCGCAGAGCTCGGCATCACCTTTTCGCACACGCTCAGCCTCGTTGTCTACGGGGTGTTTCTCCTCGTCGTCGTCCTGCTTCATGCGAAAAAGCTCTTCCCCGACCCTCGTTGGTGGGGGAAGGTGGGCGTTATTTTCCTCTTCTACCTCGGCATTGCCGCCTGCTATTTCGTCCCGCTCTTCGAACAGTTTGCCTCCGCGAAGTTCTTGCAGTCCGTCGCCTGGGCGAAGCTCTCCGACTACGCCATTCCCTTTGTCAATCTGTTCTTCTACGGAAACCCGCTCCTTCGGCGGTACGTCGTTCGCTTTTCCGTCGGAATCGTGGGATTTTTGTGCCTCTTTCTCGTTTGCTTCATTCGAAGGACGCAGGAAAACAAGCGCACGCTCAATAAACTTTACGCGCTCATCGGCGTGATCTTGGGATTGCAGCTCCTCGTCTCCGATCTCGTCCCCTGGCATCTTCTCGACGAGACGGTGCTCTCCGTGATGCAGTTTCCCTTTCGGCTTTTGATGATTGCGCAGCTTCTGTTGCCCTTGACGATCGCGCTCATCGTCAGGGAGCTTCGCCGCAGTCCTCTTTTCAAACTTCCCAAACCCGTCTTTACCATCCTCGCCGTGGCTATCTTTGCCGTCAACGGGGTTTATTCCTTCGTCTACGTTCCCGATTGGAACGAGGTTGACTTGAACGAGACCCGCATTCACGAATATATCGGCACGGGCGAATGGCTTCCGCTCTATGAAGAGGCGCAGGACATGGGGGATTATCGGCAAATTTTCACGGTACAGACGGTGAAGGGCGAAAAGGGGGAAGTTTCCTTCTTCCGAAAGACCCATTCCACGGCGATCTCCTTCCAATCGGAGGAGGGTTGGTATGAACTTCCCCTTCTTTATTATAAGGGCTATGCCGCCAAGGATGAAAATGGCAACGCTTTGGAAGTCAAGCCCACTTCGGAAGGCAGAGTTTCCGTCCTCGCAAAGGGCGGCAATGTGACGGTTTCCTACGAAGGAACGCCTCTGCAAACGGCTTCCCTCGTCGTGTCCGCGCTCTCCGTTCTCTCCTTCTGTCTTCTGTGGAGGCGTTATGGTGAGAAGTAAACGGATCAAAGAGCTTTTAATCGTCGCCGCCATTCTCTTTGGCTATTGCCTGCTGTTAAATTCGGTCAATTTTATTTCCTATTTTAAAGACGGCTGTCTGCTCGGGACGAAGCTTTGGCAGGACACTTCTTATCACCTCATGCGCTTGCAGTCCATTTGCGACGGGCTTCGCGGCGGGCAGTTCCCCGTCAAAATTTACCCGAATACCTTAAACGGCTACGGCTATGCCTCGCCGCTCTTTTATCCCGATCTCTTTTTGTACCTTCCGGCTTCCTGGATGCTCTGCGGTATGGAGCTCGGATTGGCGTATTGCTGTTTTCTCCTCCTTCTTTCCTTTGGGGGGACGTTCTTTTTCTACCTGTTTGCAAAAAAAATCTGTAAAAAGACCTTCTACGCCGTGGTTGCGGGGGGGCTTTACTTGGCGGGAAACTACACCTACAGCGTTTTTTTCTATATGAACGCGGTGGGACAAGCTTCGGCGGCTTGTTTTTCGCCCCTTCTTCTTTTGGGAATTTACAACATGCTGCGGGAGGATTTTTCCAAACCATGGCTCATTCTCCTCGGCGTGCTGGGAATCACCTTTTCCCACACCATCAGCCTATTCCTTTGGGGAATCGCACTCGTCGTCATCGTTCTCGTCTGTTTCCGGAAGTGCATTCTTCGCCCCGTCTGGTGGAAGAAGGTGGGGATTATGATCGTCCTCTATCTCGGCATCTCTTCCGCCTACTTTTTCCCTTTTGCGGAACAGTTTTTCACGACGGATTTCTATCAGGCGGTTTCCCCGTGGGCAAAGCTCTCTCAGCAGGCGACCTATATCCTCGCGATCTTTATTCGCGGGGGAGACGCGCCGCTGACGTCCCGCGTCGTGGAGTACAGCATCGGTATGCTCGTTCCGCTCTCCTTTTTGCTTCGCTTTTTCGTGCGCAAGGGGGAGTCTAACAGAAGAAGGCTCTTTTTCGTCGATCTGATGATCGGCGCCGTCCTCTTATCGCAGCTGCTCGCCTCTTCCCTCTTCCCGTGGAAGTTCTTCGAAAACACGATTTTCAACGCCATTCAATTTCCTTCCCGCATTTTGATGCTGACCGCGCCTCTCTCGGCACTCTCCGTCGCCCTCATTTTGGAGGAGTTTTCCTTGAGCCCCAAAAAATTGCCCGTAAAGGCGATTGCGACTGTGCTCTCCGTCGTTCTCCTTGCGGGTACGGCTGTGTTTGATTGCATTTTCCTCCCGCCGGAGGGAAAGACGAGCCTTGACACGAAGGATTTGTATTCCTACGTCGGCGGAGGGGAGTGGTATCCCGTCTATGAAGACTGTTACGGAACGGACGGGAAAGGGAATCCGATCGTCTACGTCGCCTCCACGTCCGATCTCTCCGTGCGGACGAAAACGGGAAAGAAGGTCGATTACGAGCGGGAGGAAAATTCTCTTACCATTCGCTTTGAGGCAAAGGCGGGGGAGACCTACCGCATTCCCCTTTTATACTATCTCGGCTATGGAGCGGAGAACGAAGGGGAAGAGGTTACGGTCGAACACGACGGGTACGGCAGAATGGAAGTGACGGCAAAGAAGGACGGGACGATGACGATCAGCTATTGCGGAACGCCGATTCAGACGGTTTCTTACGTGCTTTCGCCCGTGGCTCTCGTCGGTGCGTGTGCTTATTACGCTGTTTCCTTTTATCGAAAACGAAAAAACGATCGTTTTAAATCGCCAGGGCACCATCAAGAAAGCGTTTGACGAAAATTCGGTTCCGTATGTGTACAGCGATTGTTTGGAAACGATGTCTTTGGATGATTTGATCCAAAAAAGTTTTTTTCAAAAATAGGAGCCGGCATGAAGATGCTTTCGTACAGCGATGTAATAAAAAGTTTCTGTAACAACGATGGATCGGTTATTTGCAGATAAAAGCATTGGCTTGGTAAACATGTGCGTCCCGTTTATGTTTTTGGACGTTCTAAAAGGCGGGGAAAACATGATAAAACAAAACAGATCGCGATTCATCATTTTTGTGTCCGGCGATGATTCATTCTCACTGTATGAAACCGTTCGGCGGCTAAGTTGCTTAGGCATGGATTACCAGCTTGCGTTCAGATTTGATTTCCCAATGCCGACAAGACTGATCCTGTATGCGTATTAGGGGATAGATTCTATTTTGTAGAACAAATTGAAATACTTCTTGAAATGCTTTGGTTAAGGAGAGCAAATAGAGAAAGAGCGGATCGTGCGATCCGCTCTTTCTCGTGAGGTGGGGCTTCAACCGTGGAGAGAGAAAGGACGGCTCGCGAGAGCCGTCCTTTTTCGTGAAGAGGAAATCTTCTCAGACATGAGGAGGGGAATCTCCTCATCGTTATTCTTGGATTTACTGTTCGTCCTTCTTGGACTTCAGCCAGCGGACGACGATCCAAGCGACGCCTGCGACTGCCAGCAAGCCGACGACAACGTCAAGCGCGATCAGACATTTTTGCCAAGTCGGGATGACTTGAACGACCTTCGTCGTCTGGGTGATGCCGTTCATCGCCGCGCTGTTGACGCCGGTGTAGAGGATGTTGTGGCAAGCTCTGCGTACCATTGTCATGACGTAGGGATTGTCGAGATAGGGATCGTAGATCGTCTTATTTGCGTCCTTCGTGTTCATGCAAAGGTCGTTGCCTGCAAGGACAGCCTGAACCATGGACTGGAAGGTAGGCGTATTGATGTAGTCGGTGACGACGTGTCCCATGAAGCCCCACTCTCCGCGGAGAATCTCGTTGAGGATTGCCGAACAGCCTGCTGTCCACTGCGGCCCGAGTCTGCTGTGTGCGGTCATCAAAGCTTTGCTTCCGCCCTTACGGATGGACATTTCAAACGCCGTGAAGTAGATTTCACGAATGGTCTGCTCGTTTGCGAAGGTGTTCAAGCCCTTACGGTTGGTATCCTGATCGTTGACAGCGAAGTGCTTGATGTAGGTGAACATGCCTTTGGATTGAATGCCCTCGACTTCCGCCGCGCCGATCGCGCCGGAGATGAAGGGGTCTTCGGAGTAGTACTCGAAGTTTCTGCCGCCGAAGGGAGTGCGATGCATGTTCATAGCGGGTGCATAAAAGCCGAGGACGCCGTTATGCACGCCTTCTTCGCCGATCATCTTACCGACTTTGTTCATGAGCTCGGTGTTCCAGGTAGCCGCCATGACGACTTCTGCCGGATACGCCATGCACTTGACGCCGCCGATCAGTTCAGCCGAGATACCCGCAGGGCCGTCCTTGTCGGTCGTGCCGGGATAGACGACGGAATCGATTGCGGGCGTACCGTAACCGCCCTTGCTGACGAGGGTGATTGCCTCTTCCTTCGTCAATTGATCCAAAAGGGTTTCCCAATGCTCGTCGTTATAATCCGCACCGCGAAGGGCAATCAGGGGAAGAGTGGGCGTAGCTCCGAAGGTAGGCATCGTGTATTCGCCTTCCTTATAATCGGTGACGTGCTGTTTCCGAATTTCCTTTTCGAGCTCTGCCGACGCGGTCAGGGAAGCGTGCGTCTTAGGGAACGTACCCGTCCAATCGCTTCTCGTGAGGTACTTGAATCCGTCGAACCAAGTTCTTGCATCCGCAAACTCAAGTTGGTTGGTGATTTCGGTGCCTTCCTTTCCAAAGTAATCGGTGCTCGTCTTGAAAACGTTGGCGTCGGGGTTGCTTCCGGATTTCGTCCACTTATAGGCAAGGGTCTCATCGCCCGCTTCTGTCATACCGTCGCTTACGGTTTTGCCTTTTGCAGCCAAAATATTGTTGAGTGCGTCGTGCGCATCCGTTCCGTAGGCGAAGTAAT
>JAGATP010000008.1 GCA_017621155.1 Clostridia bacterium | reverse complement strand
GTTCACGCAGTACATATTTTTAAAACAATTGAACGCTTTGAAGGCGTATGCACATGAACAGGAAATAGAGATCATGGGGTATATGCCCATCTACGTCGCCTACGACAGCGTGGAGATGTGGAAACACGGCAAAGAATTGTTTTTGCTGGATCAAGAAGGCAATCCCGAACTGGTAGCGGGCGTTCCGCCCGACGCGTTTTCCGACGACGGTCAGCTTTGGGGAAACCCCATTTACGATTGGGCGAAGATGAAGGAGAACGGCTACAAGTGGTGGAAGAAACGCATCGACGACGCTTTGGGGTATTTTGATATCGTAAGAATCGATCACTTCCGTGGTTTTGACCGCTTCTATGCCATTCCGAACGGTGAGGAAAACGCCAAAAAAGGGGAATGGATGCAAGGACCTTCGTCGGAACTTTTCCGCGGCAGAGAGCATTGCAATATCGTGGCGGAGGATTTGGGCGTCATCGACGACGGCGTTCGAAAGATGATGAAGGAGACGGGCTACCCCGGTATGAAGGTCATTGAATTTGCCTTCGACGGCAGCCCTGACAACGAGCATAAGCCGTCCAACTACACCGAGAATTTCGTCGCTTACACGGGTACGCACGACAATCAACCCTTGTGCGCGTATATAGATGAATTGACGGGGTATTATCAAGAGGCTTTCGATAAGGATTTAGAGAAAGAGTGCGAGGCGGCGGACGTTGTCTACGAAGGAGAGACGAGCGCGGAAAAATGCCTGACGGTGATTCGCTTACTGTTCTCCTCGCGCGCTTTCCTTGCCATCGTGCCGATGCAGGACGTTTTGTGTTCGGGAAAGGAATCGCGTATGAATTTCCCTTCGACGGTCTCGGCGGAGAATTGGAGTTACCGCTTTAGGGACTCCGAATTTACCGACGCCACGGCAAAGTGGTTGTTCGATTTGGTAAAGAAATATAAACGGTAACAAACGACCGTTCCCTCGATTTTGCCAAATGATCCCAAAAGCGTTGGAGCAAAGTTCGTGGAGAAAAGGCGTAAAAAGATGGAGCAGGAGGAGAAAACATGAAAGCAAAAAAATTATTTTACAGTTTTATCACTTCGCTATTGTCAGCCATCATGCTGTTTGGTACGTTTTCGTGCGGAAGCGGCGACAAGCCTTCCGGGGGAAATACGCCGAACGATCCTTCGGGTGGTTCGACGAACCAACCTTCGGAAAAGCCCGAGGAAAAGCCCGAGGACGAGTATTTCCTGCAAAGGGGCGAAGACGAGAAGCAGCTGACGATTTATTATCAGCGTTCCGCGGGTTATGAGAATTGCGACGTTTGGATGTGGCACGCGGAGGCAAACGGCAGAGGCTACGAATTACATAGCTGTGCCTACGGGGCAAAGGTCGTTTTGAACGTTCCGAATACGATCGACGAAGTAGGCTTTATCATTCGTACAGGTTGCAGCGATCCCGGCGGAGAAACGTGGGGAACGGCAACGAAAGACGGTACGGACGCAGACAGATCGGTGGCATTGAAAGAGGATGAAACGGTGATTTATACGAAAGCGGGGGATCCGAAATCCTACACG
>JAGATP010000059.1 GCA_017621155.1 Clostridia bacterium | reverse complement strand
TGATACCCGTTGTAGAGAAACCCGATGACGCCCGTCTCATCATACTGATAGAGAATTTCTTTTTCTTCGCCGTTTACCGTTTGCAATTCCTTGAGAAGCTTTCCGTCCACGTAAACGTACCGAACGGTCGTGTCGCCAAAGATCTTTGTCTTGCGCTGTCCCTCTCCGTCATAGGTAAAAGTATACTTTGTTCCGTTGTGGGTATAGGTAGAAAGTCTTCTACCTCCCGTCCACGTCATGCTTTCGCTTTTATAGGTGGTGGGATTGCCCGCATTGTCGTAAGCAAAAGTTTTCCCGTTCCAACTTAAGAGCTGATCTTTCCATCCGCTCGTCCGATAGCCGTAGGGATAGGTCTTTTGTACGCTTCCCAACGCTCCCGTGGTATAGGCGTATCCCTTTTAAAGGAGCGGAAGGGATGATTTCATTATCATTTTAACACAGTTTTGGGTATTTGTCAATAGAGAAAATCCGCAGGGTGTATTTCAACCTTGCGGAAGTGCTTTAAAAGATAAGGCATAGAATATCTCAATATGGTTTTACAGCCTTAAAATCACTTAGAAATTTCCTCGTTATCGGCGGGGGATAAAAAGAGAGAAGAGGACATTCCTCTTCTCTCAAGCTTGGCTTTCCTATTTCGTTGGATTTTTCATTGACAGGTTGAATAACGCTCGGATTTCCTCGGTATTCGGAAAGGCGTAATTATTTAACGCCTTCATGGAAACAATAATGGTTTCCTTGTAAATCCCCGCTTTAGAAATTTCTGCCTTGGAAAAGTGGAAAACGTTTCCTCTGATCAAATCCGTATAAGTATAGTCATCCCCTTCTCTTTCCAATTTGCGTTTCAATTTTCCGTCTGCATTAGGATATTGAAGAATAACATTTTGTTGTTTTTGGAGAATACTGTAAGAAATCAAAAGAGCTACCAAAACCGACATCGAACCGATGAGCCCAAAAATACCACTTATCAAAGCGTCCTCATATCCCATAATTCCGATAAAAATGTTACAACAAGAGATAACGCTAAATATAATTCCAATCCAAATCCCAGCTCTCTTTTTGTAATAAAACAATTGAACCATCATTTTTCTCATCTGTTCTGACGTAAGTTCGTATTCAACTGTCATTGATGAACCCTCCTAGTATTAAGCTAATGCAGAAACCAACACCGGTAGTGCCCCAAAAGCTAAACAAACGATTACAATTACAGCAACTACAGGAATTGGTCGAATAAAGGTTTGATTGTAAGCCTTATCTCCTTCATCATTGATGTGAGAAGTCCCTATGCCCATTTTATTGAGCCCATATACAATATCGAAGGATGAATTGCCCCATCCGATAGAAGCCTCCCATTCATTGAACCATAGTCCTAAGGAAGCATGAAATTCTCCGAAATTGAGGGAAATTCCCGCTTTATATTCCCAAAAACGAAACCATTCGCTTGCATTATGGACAAAGACCGAAATAGGCTTTGTATTGTCTCCTATTGTTTCTTCGACTGTAATTCCTACTTCATGTCCGAAAAAGAAATAGTCTTTGCTTGATAACACCTCATTCTTGGACAAGTCTACATATGCTCCGAATGTATTGGCGAACCAAGTTCCAATCGCTTGCCAAAAAGAAGGGGAAGCAGGAACAACTGTTTCGGAAGGATGATTTCCCTGCCCTGATGAAGAGCTATGAGAAAACGCTGGCAAATTTCCTCTGCCGAGATTTACTGCTACTTTCCTCATTACGGGATTTTCTCCGCAGTAAGCATAGAGATTGCAACCGTTCAAGGCTTTCGGATTGAGACGCGCAAGGCTATTTGCATTGACGAATCTTCCGATTTCGGGATCGTAATAGCGGGTCATCAGGTAGTAAAGCCCCGTCTCTCGGTCAAGATAGTAGCCGCGATAACGGAAGGGGTTGAGCGCGCCGATTCCTGCCGCGTCAAAGCTGATCGTGCAGTTTCCCCATGCGTCATAGGTATACATCGCGTGCAAGTCCGTTCCGCAATGGACGCTTAGGATATCTCCCTGCGCATTCTTGCGGTAATAGTACTGATACCCGTTGTAAATAAACCCGATGACGCCCGTTTCATCATACTGATAGTAGATATTTTTCGTGCCATCCTGCGTAATCCGCTCTTCTCTCAGAAGGCGTCCGCCTTCGTAATAGTAGTTCGTCGTCTCGAAGTTGGTGTCGCTCACGGCATAAGACTTCGTCTTTCTCTCCCCGTTTCCGGAATAGAAGTAGTCGAAGTTTACACCGGAATGATCGTATCCGCTCAGCAGCCTTCCCCTCGTCCAAGTCATGCTTTCGCCCTTGTAGGTGGTGGGATTGCCCGCGTTGTCGTAGGCAAAGGACTTGCCGTTCCAACTTAAGAGCTGATCTTTCCATCCGCTCGTCCGATAGCCGTAGGGATAGGTCTTTTGTACGCTTCCCAACGCTCCCGTGGTATAGGCGTATTCCTTCTTCGACGTGATGTTTCCGCCCGCGTCGTAGGTATAGGTATACGTCTTGTTCAGAGCAAGGTTGTTCTCTCGCGTCAAGCGGCTTAGTTTATCGTATTCATAGCTTGCGGAATTGTTTCCGCCTTCTCCCAATACGGATAGAATATTTCCGTTTTTATCCTGCGTATACCAATCGGTAAACGTGCTTGTGCTCCAGACGCATCTCCACATTTGCAGTCTTTCCGTCGTGTTGGCGGGAACATCCGCTACGGATACGCCGACATATGCCGTGGTGTACTTTAGGACTTGCATCAGAGCATCATTCTTAACGCCGACGTTGCCGACCTTTAACGTCTTCGAGGACAATCTGCCCAGTGCGTCATAGTCGTAAAACGTCTTGTAGTTGAGGTTTCCGATGGACGCACTTTCGGAAGAAAGCGTTCCGGGATGCGTGATGTCGTCGTGGGTATAAGCATTGGAAAGGACGGTGTTTTGCGGCGCAGTTCCGAACGAGACGCTCTCGCTTGTCACTCTGCCCTGCTTGTCGTAGCCCCTCGTGTAATGCACGTCGTCGCTTCTGTCCCAACTAGACAGCTGTTCCAATTCATTATAATTATACTCCGTTGTCAAACCATTGTCAACCTTTTTGAGCAAAATTGCATTGATCGGTTGGACTCCGGAAGTGTTTTCCTTTACGCCATAGGTATAAAGGATCTCTCCGTCGCTTAAAAGTCTCCCGTATCTGTCATATGCCTTTGAAATGCTCTGATTGTTTCCATACTTATCCGAAACGGTATACGAGCCGTCCGAAATGTTGTAGGTATAGGTCTTGGTCAGAAGAGTCGTACCGCCTGCGGCAACGGAAGTAATCTCGTTTCTCGAGCCGTAACCGAAAGTGTAAGAAAAGCCGTTATGCGCAATAGCGGAGATTCTCTTCTTGGAATCGTACGTAAAGGCATTCGAATTTTCCTTGCTTTCAACCGTCGCGGAGAGCTTGGAAAGCGCCTCGTTGTCGGCGGCATAGGCGTAGTTCGTCGTGAGAAAGACGGGATCGGTGTCGGAAGAAAGGTTGCCCGTGTTTTCGGTATAGGCATATTTCTGCACGTTTGCCTCCGCACCCGCATAGTCCCTTTCCTCGACGAGGAATTTTCCGTCCGTCGAGTAGTCGCTCTTGAAGTACATGGTACTGTTGTCCGCAGAGATTTGTTCGCTCAAAAGACAGCCGTAAACATTGTAGTCATAGGAAGCGGTCTTTGTTCCGTCCGTCACGGACGTGGTCAGATCGTATTTGTTGAAAGTAGAGGTTTCCGTGCGGGAAGACGTTCCCTTCTGCGTGCACTTAATCTCGGTTGCATCCGTATCCGTGTATTGCACGTAGTCAGAGGTGACGATTTCACCCTGCAAGCTGACCGTTCCGTAGGAAAAGCCGATCGTCTGGGTTGTATCGTTGACCGTGTAGGATACCGCTCCGCTCTTTAATGCGGCTTTGGTCATGCCGTTATACCATGCGATATAAGAGCTGTTGTTTTTCTTGTAATTTCTCAGCGTCCGATTGTAATCCGCGACGGTCACTTTTACGCAGTCGCTGACACCTGCAAGCTTATAGCTCTGCACGACACGCCACGTCTTGTCTCCGATTTTATAAGACTCTGCGTTCGGAACATCGATATCCACACAATCGAGCGTCGCCGATCGGATTGCCTTGGTTACGCCGACTCCGTTTACCATCAAGGGAACGTTCACGGGGATGTCTCTGGCGTGAAATTCAAAGATAAAGGTTGCTCCCGAAGTGAGCTTCGGCACTCTGCATGCTTTCAGCTGCGTTCCGCCTTCGGCAAGCGAAAGGTGCAACTCCCCTACGGTTTCCATATTTTGGATCAAGGATACGTCTACCGTCACGGGTGTGCTCAGCTGTTGCCCCTCGTCAATACCCTTCAAATACGCATCCATGAAGAACATCGCCTCTTCACCGCCATTCAGCTGAATGGATCGGGGCGTTGTATCCTGAAAATCCGTATCTCTGATAAATTCGCCGAAAATTTCCGAAGAGACGATTTCCGCCGTTCGATTATCGCGAACGGTATAGCGCTGATAATCGGCATCCATGTATGCGGCAAACGCCGTCGAGGTTTTCAGCGTTCCGTCGATCTCCATGCTCGCCGTGCACTCTCCATCTTCATTGAAATCGTAGTTCATGGTGATAGGGGGTGCGCTTTCGCTGAAGTTCCTGGTTGCGACTTCAACGCTTTTCTCTTTGCGCTTTAAGGTGCGAACGCGCACGATCTGCCCGCCGATTTTATCCACGATTTTGCTTACGTTGGTCGTTCCTTGGGTAAATTCAACGCTTTCCCCGCTGTACGAGGATACGGAAGTCAGCTTGTTGCCGCTGTAGGCAAAGGTGCTTGTGTTCTCCCCGCTCGCATGGGCAACTGCTTTCAGAGAAGTCAAATTCCCGTTTGCGATCGTCAAGGTAATGGTCTTTTTATCCGGTTTGACGATGGAAATACTCGTCCCGCTCACCGTCACGGTCGCGTCTCTCCCCATGCCGTCCGTAATCGTCATATTTTTGCCGTTGTAGGCGATGGTGGTCTTCATTTCCGAAGTGCCCTTCGTCTGCTTGATCTCCGTGAGTTTGCCCGAAGTGAAGGTGCACTCCAACGTTCTGTCGTCCGTAATTTTGACGACGCCGTTTGTAATTCGCAGCAACAGTCCCGTCCGATCGGTGTCGTAATAGAGACTTCCCGCCGTAATGGGCGCAAAGACGTGCCTCTGATAGTCTCCGTCTACATAGACGTATTTTCCCTCCTTAGCATAGATATACTGCTGATAATTGAGCTTCCAGCCGCGGGGGAATCCCGTCTGCATATCCGATGCCTCCGCTTCCTCCTGACGGTATACGAGCTTCATGCACATAGGCATTTTTTCGCCGCCGAGGGCAAACAGCTCCTTTTCGAAGGTGAGAAAGCCCGTTCGCTGATTCACCCTGTAGCTGCCCGCTTCGCCGACCGAGCCTTCGCAGTAGCTCTGCTTGTACTCCACCGTGCTCTTTGCACCGTCCGTCACTGTCGCAGAAAGCGCATCTGCTGCGCTCTGCATTTCCTTTTTTTCCTGATTGTTCATAATACAATCTCCTTTTTTTACTTGTAAAAGTCCAAGCCGCGCGCTGCTCTTTTCTTTACGTTTTCATTCTATCACGGTTTTTGCAGTTTGCAGCAGAGCAGTGTCAAAAAATTAAACGTTTGTTCGAAAAATTTTTTATATCCGCCGCAGGGCGGATTTTTTTAGACGAAACATCACGCCAAAGGAGGGCGGCGATGCCGAAAAGTCGTTGCCGAAAACGGCTTTCAAGGGGCGGTTCTTTTGCCGAAACAAAGGGCGGCGACGCTGAAAAACGATTCCCAAAGAAGTTTTCTTTTGCCGAAAAATCATTCTAAAAAGGGGCGGACGGACATAGATTAAACCGTACCGAGGTTTTTTTCCCTTGCGGGAAAAGAAGCGACAAAGGGGGATTTTTTTCGACAATGGAGGACAAATTTCGTATGACGAATTATGTTATCATGAAGGTACAAGAATGAAGGGCAAGGGGATTTCTATTTTGTCCGGACTCACCTGTATCGCGCTTGCGCTTTGCGTTTCGCTCTCCTCGACGGGTGCAGTCGGGGTATATTTCGGACAAGTAAAGCGCTCTCTTCCCATCTATTCGGTGGAGCGTGAGGAAAAGCTCGTTTCCATTTCCTTCGATTGCGCGTGGGGCACCGAGCACACGGACGCCATTCTCTCCGCCCTCGAAGCGGAGGACGTCAGGGCGACCTGGTTTATGGTGGAGTTCTGGACGACCAAATACCCCGATTACGTGAAGAAAATCGACGAAAAAGGACACGAGATCGGCACGCACTCCCGCACGCATTCGAACATGTCCAAACTTACCAAGGAGAGCATCGTGGACGAAATCAAGACCTCGTCTGACGTGATCACCGCCATTACGGGCAAAAAGGTCAATCTGTTCCGCCCGCCCTATGGCGATTACGACGACCTCGTCATCGACACCCTTGCGGAAATGGGTTATTACACCATTCAGTGGGACGTCGATTCCCTCGATTGGAAAGACCTTTCGGCGGGTGAGATTTCCTCTCGCATCATCGGAAGGGTGCAAAAGGGGAGCATCATTCTCTGCCATAACAACGGAAAGCACACGGCGGAAGCCCTTCCTGTCATCCTCTCGACGCTGAAAAACCAAGGTTATACGTTCGTCCCCATCGGAGAACTCATCTATCACGCAAATTACACAATAAATTCAAACGGGCGTCAAGTTCCCGTTGAAAATATAGGATAAAATATCAGTGGAGGCTAAAATGAATACCATTGCCGAAAAAAACAACAGAGTTTACGTCATGGGGGAGATCGTCAGCGAAGCGACCTTTTCCCATGAAGTGTACGGAGAAGGATTTTACGAATTTTTCGTGCGGGTCATGCGCCTGTCCGGACAGGCGGACGTGCTGCCCGTCACCATCTCCGAGCGACTCATCGAAGGACACGACTTAAAGGTGGGCTCTTCCATCTGTGCGGTCGGACAGTTCAGGAGCTACAATAAGCTGGAAAACGGAAAATCGAGGTTGATGCTCACCGTCTTCGTGCGCGAAGTGGTGGAAAATCCTCCCTTCAAGAACCCCAACAGCATCGTCCTCAGCGGTTACATCTGCAAGCCGCCCGTCTATCGCACGACGCCGTTCAATCGAGAAATTGCGGATCTTCTCGTCGCGGTCAACCGCGCTTACAATAAATCGGACTACATCCCCTGCATCGCCTGGGGCAGAAACGCGAGGTTTGTCAAGAACCTCTCCGTCGGGGATAAAATCGCCCTGTCGGGCAGGATTCAGAGCAGGGAATATCAAAAGAAAATCTCCGAATACGAGGCGAAAACCATGACGGCTTACGAGGTTTCCATCTCCAAGCTCGCCGCGTTTGACAGCGGGGAAGAGTTCGATATTGACACGGAATTCGACCTTTACGCAAGCCCCGTGTCCCTGGAAAGTACCTACGATTGAAAAAAAAGGGAGCTTAACCGCTCCTTTTTTGATTCGCAAAGGGAAAGGGGAATGATCGCCCGAAAGGGAAGAAAAAGAGGGCTGATTTCCCCGTTTTCGGGACAAAAATTGTTAATCACAAAGCAATTTGGGAAAATCCCAAGAGAAAATGCAAAATTTCATAAAAAATCCCAAGAGAAATTTTTAAAATCCCAAAGACAAATGCGAACACATCTGCTATAATAAAGACGCTTTGGATTCCTTGAAGGGCACACAAGGCAAGTTGCCGACTACATGCACATCCTTTCGTTTTTGGTTGGGAGATTTTCCAATCGGCAACAGTTTGGAAATCTCCTGCCAAATACAAACTTTCTCTTCGGACACGAGCCTGGATTTTTTCAGGCTCGCGATTTTTATAGCGCTTTTTATCGGAAATAGAATTGACAAAATAGGGAAATCATGTTAAAATAGTTTCAGATAAGGAGAGCTTTCTCGATGGACTATGGAAAAAAGCTCAAAGAGTACCGCAAAGAAAGAAATATGACGCAGGAACACCTTGCCGAAAAGCTTGGCGTTTCCACAACGACTTTGTACAATTGGGAAAACGGTGTTTCGAAGCCCAGAGAGGAAAACAGAAAGGCGTTGAACGAACTGCTTCATCTCGATGAGACCGAGGTGAGCGAGGAGATCGCGATTGCCGAAGACTCTGCTTCGGAGAAGAAGGACGGGAAAGCCGACGGAAAGGAAGAGCTTTTGCTCGAAATTTCGGTGGTTTCGCGTGAAGATTTATACTACAATGCACCTATCTGTACGGAAGAGGTTTCTCTGCAAAACGAAGCGTCTCGTGAGGAGCTTGTCAAAAAACGGCGACTGCAGCTCGCCCTGCAAATGATCGGACTGGTTGTCCTGCTTTGCTTGGAGCTGTGCGTGACCGTTTTCGTCGCGATGAACTTTTGCATTATGCTATTTCGCATTGACATGGGACACGTCTCAAATTCCACCATCAAATTCCCCTTCTCGTGGTGGATGTTTTGGGTGGGCTTTTTGATGTGGATCGTCTGTTTTGCGGGAATGCTCGCCATTGTGCGCAAGATGATCAGGAACATAAAAAACATGGTCAAGGAAAGAAAAAGGAGAAAACAAGGAGAACTTGTTTGATGAACTATGGTAAAAAGCTGAAAGAGTACCGCAAGAAAAGGAAAATGACGCAGGAACAGCTCGCCGAGCAGCTCTGCGTTTCCCCGACGACCTTGTACAATTGGGAAAACGGCGTTTCGAAACCCAAAGAGGAAAACAGAAAGGCGTTGAACGAACTGCTTCATCTCGATGAGATAGAGGCAATCGAGGAAACGGCGCTTGCCGAAGTGACCGCTGCGGAGAAGAGCGACGGAAAGGAAGAGCCTTCGCTCGAGATTTCGGTGGTTTCGCGTGAAGACTTGTGCTGCAACGCGTCTCTCTGTGCGGAAGAGGCTTCCCTGCAAAGCGAGTTGCGCAAAGCACTTGCTCAAAAACGGCGACTTCAGCTCGCCCTGCAAATTGTCGCTTTGCTTGTCTTGCTTTGCTTGGAGTTGTTTCTGACCGTTTTTGTTGCGATGAATTTTTTCACTATGATATTTCCTCTTGAAGGAGACGGCGCAAATTCCAATATTAACTTTCCTTTTTCATGGGGGACATTCTGGTTAGGCGTGATTGTTTGGATCGCCTTTTTTGTGGGGATGGACATCATTGTGCGCAAGATGATCAAGAATATAAAAAATATAATCAAGGACAGAAAGGAGAAAAGCATGAAAAAATTAGTTGGTTTGTTGTTGGGCGCGGTGCTGTGCGCCAATTTGTTTCCCTCGGCAGAGTGCCTCGCTTCGGCGGAGAGTCTTTCCGAAGAGCCGAGCGTCGCTTCAACCGCCGTCTCTTCAGAGGCGGAGCCCCGCCTTTTTACAAAGTTGGATGTTTATTTAAATTCTGAAAAACAGACCGTGACGGCGAACGTGAAGAATACTTTCACCCTCTTCCCCTCTACGGTAGAGGTCTACATCGAGCTGTATTCCTCCGCTACCCCTGCGAGTTCTTATCAAGAAATGGAGCGGAAAAATGTTTCTTACATCGCCGATTTGGACATCGGAAAGATTTTGACTACGAGCGCGCCGAGCAACGGCGAAACCAGATATTGGCAGGGAAGGGCGTATTACCGTATCGACGGCGGCGGTTGGCAGGAGACGTTGACCGAAGTCGTGAAGTACGACGGAAACGGCAATCTATTGTCTATCTGAACGGCAGATTGACGACCGTTTCGGGAGGGTTTCTGTGAAAGAAAGGAAATCGCTGATACATACCATTCGAGAAAATCCGTTTGCAGTTGCAGCGCTTGTCTTGCTGTTCTTCTTCCCCTGCGGGGTGGAGAGCATCAACCCGCACAATACCGATCCTTATTATTTTCTGCCCCTTCCGATTGCGGTGCTTTTGGGCTTAGCGACCTTTGCCACCAGCTATCTGTGGAATTTCGGCATGTTGCCTCTTCCCATTATCGGCGTGGCGAAGGTCTTTGACGAATTCTTTTTTGCGAGAATCCTTCTCTTCTGCCTCTTTGCGGCTTATTTCGTCGTTTTCGTTTTTGCCTGCATTGCCTATCGTAAAAAGAGGGGGAACGCGCGCGCCGTGCGCGGCGTCACGTTGCTCCTGTTCGCGTTTTTGCTCGCTTCCATGATTTTAAACGGAATCTGCCTGTACTCCTTGGGCATTGTTCCCAAGGTCGGGGGCATCGTCTATTTCGCCCTTTACACGGCGTGCTATCTCGCTGCGCTCGTCTGCTTTTTGCTAAAGAGAAACGGAAAAGCAAAACGGCAAAACGAATCAGCAAAGTAAAATCAAGAAAGAGGTTTTTGCGCTCCTCTGACGGGCGCAAAACAAAAAGATCGGGTTGACTTAACCCTTCCGATGGCTCGCGCTTTGCGGGAATCGGACTTAAGTGCATTGAAAGGTCGGGTTAAGTCAACCCGACCTTTTTACATAAGGGCGCCCCGCGCGAAATCGCGCGGGGCGCCCTTAAAAGTCTTTCGTTTTGCTTTTTATGCGGTAAAAAGGTGCAAATACGAATTTTTACCGCACATATAAGCTGTTTAACCATAGGGGAGAAACAAAAAAGCCTTGAAAACATAGCATTTTCAAGGGGACGGCGAAGAAAGAAAGGGCGGAAAGGGGAGACAAAAGGGTCGCTCTGCAAGTTTAATTTTTATCATTTTTTTATTTTTCTTTTCTTATAAAGAGTGATTGATAAAGTCTTGATTGTTGACAATGTGGGATTTTTACTGTATAATGAAATAAAAATGAGGGGAAGGGCTGAGGAAAAAAGGGCAGAGGAGATCAATACTCCCGAAGCCCCAGTAAATAATCTGCCGAAACCTCCAGTGCCTGCGCAAGGGCGACAATCGCCTTTGCCGACGGGTCGGAAATGCCTTTCTCCCAATCGCTGACCACCGATTGAGAATAGCCGATTTTTTGCGCCAAAAGCTGTTGGGTATATCCCTTTTCCTTTCTTGCTTCTTTGATTCGATATCCGTTCATACTATTAGTATAATAGAATATCGGAATATTAATAATAATTATCGGTATTCCGATATTTTCTCTTTGGAATCCTTGTTTTTTTGCGAAAAGTGTGTTAAAATTAATCCATTGATATTGTTGAATTTTAATTTGAAATACAGAGGAAGGGGTATGGAAGAACGAAAAATATGGGAAAAAGTGAAAAAGACGCTGGCTGTCTGCGTTTCCCTTTGTGCCGCGAGCTATTGCATGGTTCATATCCTGCGTGCGGGCGGACTCGAGGGGCAAACGGGTGTGATGGTCGCCGCCGGCTTGCTCTTGGTTGGCTGGATTACCCTTTATCTGTTTTGTCTGTGCTGTTTCGTCTACGACAGGAAAAGCGCGGGCGTTTCGTTCGGGAAAACCGTTCTTGTTTTTTTGGGGTTTCTCGTCTGGATGATTTTCGGCATTCGGGATGGGGACTTTTTGACCGACTATTTTACGTGCCTCGGTCGCTTCGGGGGAAGTTTAAACGATCTGGTGCTCATTTTGACGACGTTGTTCGTCCTGTTTCTTGGGATTACCCTCTGCCTTTATCAGAAGGACTCCTATTTGCAGGAAGGCGTTTTGCCCGGCGTTCTGATTTTGTTCGTTGTCATTGCAGGGGGCTTTTCTCGGGGCATGGGGGATTCCTTTCATCAAGGGTTTCTCTATCGGTTCGTTCCGTTTTTGGCAATGGGGCTTGTTTACGGCATTCGGTACGTCATTCTGCTTCGTGGCTTCGATGCCTTTGTGGAGAAAAGGACGCTTTTGCTTTTGCTGTGCAAATATGCAAGCGGCATGGTTTTGTGCTCGATGTTCTTTTACAATCTTAAGCTTATGATTGTTCTGGCGGTGTCAGGTGTTTTTTCAGCGACGCTCGAATGCGGGCTGCTCGGTCGCAGCGAGGCGTTCGAGAGGCAGATCGCGGCTGTTTTCAGGAGATAGCCCGAGATTTTATCCAATCAGAAGCATTGTAGCCGATTCTCTTCGAATCGGTTTTTTTTCGCCCGCCTTGCCTCTCGCGGCAAATTTTTTTGTAAAAAAGTGCAAAATCGCTGTTTGAAACGGGGTTGAATGCGTTATATTTCTAGTGTAGAAAAAAAGTGCAAGCAAAGTTGCAAAAAGGAAAACTATGGCAGAGCAAAATAACCAGACCGAAGAAAAGGAGATTCCCGAAGCGGAGAGCGAAGAGCCCAAGGCGGAAGAGGAGCTCGTCCCCAAGTCCGAGCTTTTGAAGGTGCAGGCGGAGAGCGACGATTTCAAACGCAAGTGGTACAACGTGACCGCGGAGTACGAAAATTACAGAAAGCGTACCGCTTCGACCAAGACGAGCGCTTATCTCGACGGAAAGGCGGACATTCTCCTCAAAATTCTTCCCGTTGCGGACAATTTGGAACGCGCGCTCCTTTCCGTCAAGGACGACAAAACCAAGGAAGGCATCGAAATGGTGCTTCGGAACTTTTTAAAGGTTCTCGAAAGCGAAGGGATCGAACCGATCGATCCCGTCGGCGAACCCTTCGATCCGACCTATGCGGAGGCGATCATGGCGTCGCCCGCCGAAGAGGGAGAGGAAAAGGGAATGGTAAAAACGGTTTGCCTCAAAGGCTATATGCGAAAAGACAAGGTCCTGAGATTTGCTCAGGTCGTTGTCACACAATAAAAAAGGTTAAAGTTTTAAGGAGATAGAAAAATGGGAAAAGTAATCGGTATTGATTTAGGAACAACGAACTCTTGTGTAGCGGTGATGGAAGGCGGCGAGCCCGTTGTCATCACGAATGCGGAGGGATCGAGAACGACTCCTTCCGTGGTATCCTTCCAAAAGGACGGCTCCCGTATCGTCGGACAGACCGCAAAGCGTCAGGCTGTCGCAAACCCCGACAAGACGGTGATCTCCATCAAGAGACACATGGGTGAAAACTATAAGGTGGACATCGACGGCAAAAAGTTCTCCCCGCAGGAAATTTCCGCGATGATTCTCTCCAAATTGAAGGCGGACGCGGAGGCGTATTTGGGCGCTCCCGTCACGGACGCAGTCATCACCTGCCCCGCGTACTTCAACGATTCTCAGCGTCAGGCAACCAAGGACGCAGGCAAAATTGCGGGACTCAATGTGCAGAGAATCATCAACGAGCCTACGGCGGCGGCGCTCGCTTACGGCCTTGATAAAGAAAAGGAAAATTCCAAGGTCATGATCTACGACCTCGGCGGCGGCACCTTCGATGTCTCCATTCTCGAAATTTCCGACGGCGTGTTCGAAGTGCTTGCGACCAACGGCGATACGCACCTTGGCGGCGACGATTTCGACCACAAGATCATGGACTATATGGTCGCCGACTTCAAGGCAAAGGAAGGCATCGATCTTTCCAAGGATAAGATGGCGATGCAGAGACTCAAAGAGGCTGCGGAAAAGGCAAAAATCGAGCTTTCCGGCATGAACTCCACGAACATCAACCTTCCCTTCATCACCATGGGAACGGACGGTATGCCCCGTCACTTCGATATGGATCTCACCAAGCAGAAGTTCGACGCGCTCACCGCTGATCTCGTCAACAGGACGATCGAGCCCATGCGCCTTGCAATGAAGGACGCGGGACTTTCTTACAGCGACATCAATAAGGTCATTTTGGTCGGCGGTTCTACCCGTATTCCCGCAGTCGTTGCAAAGGTCAAGGAAGTGACCGGCAAAGAGCCCTTCAAGGGAATCAACCCCGACGAGTGCGTTGCGGTCGGCGCGGCGATTCAGGGCGGCGTCCTCACGGGCGAAGTCAAAGACGTCCTTCTTCTCGACGTTATGCCCCTGTCCCTCGGTATCGAGACGCTCGGCGGTGTGTTCACCAAACTCATCGAGAGAAATACGACCATCCCCGTCAAGAAGAGCCAAATTTTCTCCACGGCGGCAGACAATCAGCCCGGCGTTGAAATTCACGTCTTGCAGGGCGAAAGAGAATTCTGCAAGGACAACAAGACGATGGGAAGATTCACCCTGACGGGCATTGCTCCCGCTCCCCGCGGCATTCCTCAGATCGAGGTCACCTTCGACGTCGATGCAAACGGTATCGTTCACGTGACGGCAAAGGATCTCGGAACGGGCAAGAGCACGGACATCACCATCACCTCTTCCACCAATCTTTCCGAAGCGGAAATCGACAAGGCAGTCAAAGAAGCCGAGCAGTACGCTGAAGAGGATAAAAAGAGAAAGGAAAAGGTCGACAACAAAAATAAGCTGGACGGCATGATTTTCTCCACCGAGCAGTCGATGAAAGAGATGGGCGATAAGCTCTCCGAAGAAGACAAGAATACCCTCCAGTCCGCAGTCGATGCGGCAAAGACGGAGCTTGCTTCCGAGGACGACGACAGAATCAAAGCGGCTTACGATGCGCTCATGAATGCGGTTCAGCCCGTCTTTGCCAAGGTCTATCAGCAGGCACAGGCGCAGGCAGGCGCTCAGCAGCCCTCCGACGGAGACGATACGGAGTTCCATCAGTAAGAAAAAATACAGTCTGCAAAACCCAAACCTCGCTTTGGGTTTTGTTTGAGTTAAGGAGAGAGTATGCCCGATCAGAAAAATTATTACGAAATTCTGGGTGTGGATAAAAATGCGGACGATGCGACGATCAAAGCGGCGTATCGCAAGCTCGTCAAACAGTATCACCCCGATCTCCACCCCAACGATCCGACCTGTGCGGAAAAATTTAAGGAAATCAACGAGGCGAACGAGACGCTTTCCGACCCTCAGAAGAGAAAACAGTACGACTTCGAGCTGGAGCATCCCGGCATGGGGTCGGGCGGCAATCCGTTCAGCGGCGGGTTCAGCGGGGGCTTCGGCGGGGGCTTCGGCGGTTTTTCGGACATTTTCGAAAGCTTCTTCGGGGGTGGGCCCTCAGGCGGAGCCCGTGCGCCCGAGCAGGGCGACGATATCACCCGTCAAGTCAGCTTGAGCTTTCTCGATTCCGTCAAGGGCTGTACCAAGGACATCTCCTATATGAGAAACGTCCCCTGTTCGGCTTGTAAGGGAACGGGAGCCAAAAACGGCACCGCCTTCAAAACCTGCGCAAAGTGCAACGGACAGGGTCAGGTACGCATGGTGCAGGATACCATGTTCGGAAGATCCATTCGCGTCGGCGCTTGCCCCGATTGCAAGGGAACGGGAAAGACCATTTTAGACAAGTGTCCCGATTGTAAGGGCAGAGGCTTCCTCCGCGCGGAGACAAAGGTGACGATCACCATTCCCGCAGGCGCGGACAACAACAGCTACATGAGAAAACGCGGCTACGGTCAAGCCTCCGAAGAAGGGGGCACGCCGGGCGATCTCATCATCACCTTTAAGATCGAACCGCACAAGATATTAAAGCGGGAGGGCAACGATTTGACCGTCACCGTTCCCATCTCCTTTGCGACGGCGACGCTCGGCGGAAAGATCAGAATTCCCGGCATCGACGACGCCATCGATTTGGATATCCCCAAGGGAACGCAGACGGGAACCGTCTTTTCCGTCAAGGGCAAGGGCGTAAAGACGAGAAACGGCACGGGAGATTTAAAAGCGACCATTCGCGTGGTGACGCCCAAGAATCTTTCCGCCGCCGCCCTCAAAAAGCTCAAGGAATTTGATGAGCTCACTTCCTATAAGGATGAGGAGACGATGAAAAAATACGCCGACTGCATGGAAGGTCTGTACGGCAAAAAGGCCTATTAAAGGTAGAGCGTGTTCACACAATCTAATTCAAGTCATCCCTTCGGGGATGATTTTTTTGTTTTGAAGGGCTTGAAAATTCTCAGTGCCTATGCTATAATAGACGAAACAGAGTTGGGAGAGGATAGAATGGTAATCAACGTTGCAATTGTCGAGGACGAACCGAGGGCAAAAGCGGAACTCGAAAACGCGATCGTGCAATACGAAAGGCGATCGGGGAATGCGTATCGGGTTGCGCACTTTCCCAATGCGATTTCATTTCTTGAAACCTATAAACCGATCTACGACATCGTGTTTATGGACATCGGGCTTCCGGATATCGACGGAATGACAGCCACCGAAAAGCTTCGCAAGGTGGATTCGAAGGTGTTGCTGATTTTTGTCACGAATATGGCGCAATATGCGGTGAAGGGCTATGAAGTCGAGGCGTTTGCGTTTTTGTTGAAACCTGTCAATTATCACAGCCTTGCCATGAAATTGACGAGAGCGGAGGATTTGCTTTCTCAAAAGAAGAACATCGACGTCGTTGTTCCCGTGGAAGGGGGAATCAAATGCATTCCCGTTTGCAACGTGTTTTACGTGGAAGTCATGGGGCATACCGTCTATTATCATGCGAAGGAAGGGGTCTTTTCCAAACGCGCAAGTTTAAGCGACGCGGAAAAGGAATTGAAGGGAGCGAGCTTTTCAAGGTGTAATTCCTGTTATCTCGTCAACCTTGATTACGTTCGGGGCGTAAAAGGCTTTATGGTGAACATCGCGGGGGAAGAATTGCAGATTTCTCATCCTCGAAAGAAGCTCTTTATGCGGGAATTGACAGAGTACTTCGGCAAAAAGTGAGGTTTGAGGATGGAATTGTTGTATCAAATTTTTCTGAACGTTCAAGTGATTTCTTCCGTTTTGCTTGCGGAAGGCGTATTCATGCAGAATTTGCAAAAAAAGAAGTATTTTGCGCTTCGACTTCTGATGGTCGTCTCCGTTTGCCTGACTTTTTCTTACCTCGTTCTCGCAAATCAAAGCGTTATTCTGTCGTGGATTTCTTTCTTTGCGATTTCGGAATTATACGGTCGCCACGCTGTCGGCTATACGATCATCTGGCTCACCTTTTACTTCGTCACCATCGCAGGGCAATTTATCTTATTCGAAGGGAAGGGAAAGGATATTTTATTTAGGGCAGTCGCGGCATACGCAATGCAAAACCTCGCCTTTCAAATCGAGCGAATTTTGTTTGCGCTCATCGGAACGCATTCCGAGCCGATCGACGTTCTCATAAAGCTCGGCGTGTTTTTCGTCGTTTATCTCATATGCTATTTTGTGTTTGCAAAGCGTTTGATCAAGGGAGAGTGCGTCAACGTATCGAACGGTATGGTAATCGGGTTGGCGTTTATCGTCGTTGCAATCTGTATCGTCTTAAATCCGTATGCAATCGCATTGCAGGGACAAACGGAGCTCGAAATCATTTTGGAAGGGGCGTTTGCGCTCGTTTGCATTATGACGCTGTCCTTCCAATTCGGACTTTTCAATTATGAGAGACTGCGACTCGAAAAGAAGGCGGTGGAAGTGCTTCTCGAAGAGCAAAAGAAACAGTATGAAATTTCCAAAGAAAATATCGAGATTATCAACGTCAAGTGTCACGATCTGCGCCATCAAATTCGCGACATTCGCCTGAAAGAGGGGGAGATCGATCGAGCGGAGCTGGAACAGATCGAAAATGCCGTTTCGATTTACGATTCCGCAATCAAAACGGGGAACAAAATCATCGATATTATTTTGACGGAAAAGGCGCTCTATTGTGAAAGAAACGGGATTCGCTTGGAAGTGATTGCAGACGGAGAACAGCTCGCTTTTATGAGTACGGGGGATTTGTATTCCTTGTTCGGAAATATCATGGACAATGCGATCGAAGCGGTGAAGCAGATCGACGAAATCGACATGCGCATTGTCGAGCTGAGAATTTGTAGAACGGGAGCTCTTCTTTCCGTTCGTGCGCAAAACTACTATTGTGGAAAAATCGAGATGAAGGACGGAATTTCCATTACACAGAAAGAGGATAAGGATAACCACGGATTCGGACTCAGGAGCATTCAGCTCGTCGTCGAAAAATACGGAGGGACGATGTCGATTGCAACGGACTCGAATATTTTTTCTTTGGCACTTCTTTTCCCGATCAAAAATCAATGATTTTAAGTTTACGCCTCGACGATACAAGTTTGGGGCGTTTCTTCTTGTATTTTTTTCATGATTTGCTATAATGCGGTTACTTCTTCAGGGAAGAAAACAATGGAGGTAAATTATGAAAAGAAAAACAGCGATTCTGAATACGTGCATCAGCGGCGCATTGACGGCAGTTCTTGTCGCGGCAAACATCGCCCTTGTATCGTTATTCGACCTTGCAACGATGTACTTCGGAGATATGGGCATCTCTTTGGACAGCCCCGAAGCAACGGCTGCAAAGACGGAATCCGAAGCGTTTACGGAGGAAATCGTCAAAGAAGGCATCGTGATGCTCCGCAACGAGAGAAATGCCCTTCCTCTGTCTAAGGGGAAAGTGAATTTGTTCGGATGGTCTTCTACGAACCTTGTCGTCGGAGGATCGGGAGGCTCCGGCGGTGCGTCCGGTGCGAGCATGGACATCAAGGCATCCCTCGAAAAGGCGGGCTTTACCGTCAACGAGAATTTGTACAATGCGTATGCGGCATACAACGGCAACAGAAGCGGTGATCCCACGAACCCCAATACGATTTACGGCAGTTATACGCCTCAATTCGTCATCCCCGAACCTTCCGTATCGACGGATAAACAAGTCTATTCGGATGCGATTTTAAAAGAAGCGAAAGAATTTTCCGACGTTGCGATTGTTACGTTCGGAAGGACGAGCGGCGAGGGCTTCGACCTTCCTGCGGGATATCTTTCCCTGACGGATGCGGAAAAGGAACTCATTGATTATCTGAAAGCGAACTATTCGAAAGTCATCGTCATTCTCAATTCCAACGCGGCAATGGAGCTTGGGTATCTTGAGGAAAAGAACGTGGATGCGATCCTCTCCATGCCGGGACCCGGAAAGACGGGTGCGGTTGCTCTCGGAAAAATTCTAAACGGAGAAGCGAATCCTTCCGGAAGGCTCGTCGATACTTACGCCTATGACCATAAGTCTTCCCCTGCCTATTACTATGCGAATCGGAACGGCTCTTTCGTCTATTCCGATTATCAGAACGAGCCTGCGGGTCAAAGACAGTACAAGAGATACTATTACGTCGATTACGTGGAAGGAATCTACGTCGGTTATAAGTACTACGAGACGGCTGCTGCCGAGGGCTATATCGACTACGATGCGACCGTTCAGTATCCGTTCGGATACGGGCTTTCCTATACCGACTTTGAACAGAACGTAACAGAGGTCAGCGGCAACCTGACGTCCGACAAGATTACCGTGACGGTTGAGGTCTCCAACACCGGAAAACATGCGGGAAAAGAAGTCGTACAGCTCTATGCAACCGCCCCCTATACGAAGGGCGGAATCGAGAAGTCTGCCGTGGATCTCGTCGGATTTGCAAAGACCAAGTTCCTTGCCCCCGGTGAAACGGATACGGTGACGATCGAAGTTGATCCCTTTGAAATCGCTTCGTACGATTATAATGACGCCAATGGGGACGGAAAGACGGGCTACGTTCTCGAAAAGGGAAAGTATGAGTTGAAATTGATGAAAAACGCGCACGAGGTCATTTCCGTCGCAAAGGAGTATACGCTCGGTCAGAACGTAACTATCACCAACGATCCCGTGACGGATACCGAAATCAAAAACCTCTTCGACGATGCGGCAGGACAGAACGAAACGGTTCCCGTCAAATATCTTTCGAGGGGCAACTTTGCGGGAACGTTCCCCGTGGCGCATGAAGTTCCTTCCGTGATCGAAACCGATCTTGTGGGAAGAGCCGCCACTACGGAAGATAAGGAACGGTTTTCCGCTTCCATCGCTTGGAAGGAAGACCCGAACGCAAAGCCCATCACGACGGGCGCGAAGAACGGGCTTACGATTGACGATCTGAAGGGACTCTATTACAAAGATCCCGAGTATCAGGAAAAGATGCAGCTTCTTCTCGATCAGATGACGTTGGACGAAATGGAGAAGTTGATCATCAAGAACGCCTATTCGATTCAAGCGACGGAGTCCATCGGATTCGAAGGCGTTACCGTCGGCGAAGGCCCTCAGGGACTGAGCGCTTGGATGGCAGGCAAGAGCGGCGCGAACTTCCCCGTCGAAATGATGGTCGCGCAGACTTGGAACACGGAAATTGCCGCTCAGGAAGCGAAATTGATGGCGCGTGAGGCGCGCGCTTCTTCCGTCGGTGCATTTATGGCACCTGCAACCAACATTCACAGAACGCCTTATTGCGGACGTAACTTCGAATATTATTCGGAAGACGGATTTATGGCGGGTAAGTTCTCCGCAGCCGTCACGTATGCGGCAAGGGAAGAAGGAACGCTGATGTTTGTCAAACACTTTGCGCTCAACGATCAGGATTCCTACCGTGGCGAACGCTTTACTTCGATTGCGACGTGGTGCAATGAACAGGCAATGAGAGAGATTTTCTTCAAACCCTTCGAGATTGCCGTGAAGGAAGGCAGAACGCTCGGCATCATGGTTTCGATGAACAGAATCGGCAATACGTTTGTCGGGAATTCTACGGCACTTTGTCAGGATCTTCTTCGCGACGAATGGGGATTCTACGGCGCGGTCGTAACGGATATGTACGACAGTGCAGGTTGGGAAGAACCCGATTTCTGCGTCCCCACAGGCGTCGATACGTGGCTCTCCGTTCCGTTTGCAAAACAGCCCTCGATCAGCGAAGCCGCAAAGAACAGCATTACTTATCAGAATTATATGAGGACGGCTTGCGAACATATTCTGAATGCGGTTGCGCAGACTTCCGTCTCTCCCGCTCCTCTCGATACGAGTTGGTTTGATAAAGTTGCGCTTCCCATCGATATTTGTTGCAGCGTCTTGATTCTCGGATATCTCGGATTCTCGATCGTGATGCTCGTAAAATCGAAAAAGGAAAACTAAGGCAAAACGAAAAGCCATGAAAAGTGATATGCACCCCAAAAGTTAGACAAACTTTTGGAGGTGCATATTTTTATGAGAAAGAAAGGAACAAAGAACAAAAAGTACTCGCCTGCAAATTGCTTGAAAGACGAAAAAAAATATGCTATACTGTCTGTATGGAATGGAAAACATTGCTCTCCCCCAAACGGCAGCGGGGCGTGAGCGGAAAACGCAGTGAAACGGACAATCGGACGGAATTTCAAAAGGACTACCACCGCATCGTGGGCAGCGCCTCTTTTCGCCGTTTGCAGGATAAGACGCAGGTCTTCCCCTTGGAGCGGGGGGATTTTGTAAGGACGAGGCTCACGCATTCGCTGGAGGTCTCCTCCTTTGCCGCTTCGCTCGGGCAGAGCGTGGGGACGGGAATCCTCGAAAGGAGGCTCGACTCCGCCTTTACGGAGCGGGACGCGGGGGCGATGGTGGATGTGCTGCGCGCGGCGGGACTCGTGCATGACATCGGAAATCCGCCCTTCGGGCATTTCGGCGAGGACGCCATCCGCATGTGGTTTTCCTCTCACGCCGATTCTCTTCTTTATCGGGGCGAACGCATTTCCTCCGTCCTTTCTAAGCGGCAGATGGGCGATTTGATCCACTTCGAAGGCAACGCGCAGGCGCTTCGCATTCTCTCCAAGCTCCATTGCCTGGTGGGAACGACGGGCATGAACTTAACCTACGCCCTGCTCTCCACAGTGGTGAAGTACCCCGTTCCCTCGACGGGCATCGATAAAAGAAGCGGCAACGTCAAGGACAAGAAGATGGGGTACATGCAGTCGGAAGAGGAACTCTATCGCGACCTTGCCAAAGAGACGGGGACGAACGGCGCAAGACACCCTTTGACCTTCCTTTTGGAGGCGGCGGACGACATCGCCTACCTCACGGGAGACATCGAGGACGCCGTGAAAAAGGGAAAAATTTCCTACGAAACCCTCCTTTTCGAGCTTCAATCCGCCTGTGCGGGCAATGCGGAGCTTAGTAAGATCGCGGAAAAGCTCGTCTCCTGCAAGGAGCGGGCAATCGGGAGCGGAATGCCCGATCCCTCTTTGAACGCCGTGCAAAATTGGGTGGTCTTCGTGCAGAGCTACCTCTTGGGACAGGCGACCAATCGCTTTTTGGATTGTTACAAAGAGATCATGGAAGGGAGCTTTGCTACGGAATTGCTCTCGGGCACGCCTGCGGGGGCGCTTTGCAAGCAGCTCGGCGCGATTGCCTATCGCTACGTCTTCCGCTCGAAGGAAATCCTCAAAATCGAGATTTCCGCCTACTCCATCTTTGAATTTCTGCTCTCAAAATTCGTCCCTGCCGCCATTCATTACGGGGAACGGGACGTGCTCGAGGATAAGCTCATGTGCATTCTCTCGGAGAACTACAAGTACGTTTATGCAAGGGAGTCGGAGGGCAAGTCCGAGGCGGATAAGCTGTATCTGCGCCTCTTGCTCGTCACCGATTATCTTTGCGGCATGACGGATTCTTACGCCAAAAATCTCTATCAGGAGCTTTCGGGCATTGCAAAGCTATGAATGAAATGAATGAAAGAACGGCGCTCCTCCTCGGCGAGGAGGGCGTCGCAAAACTAATTCGTGCGCACGTGTGCGTATTCGGCGTCGGAGGCGTCGGCGGCTATGCTGTCGAGGCGCTCGCCCGCGCAGGAGTGGGCGCGATCGACCTTGTGGATCACGACGTCGTTTCCCTCTCCAACTTAAACCGCCAGATCATTGCCACGCGGCAGAGCGTGGGCAGGCAAAAGATCGAGGTGATGAAGGAGCGCATTCTCTCGATCAATCCGGACTGCGTTGTTCGAACCTTTCCTCTCTTTTTTCTCCCCGATACGCCCTTTGATTTTTCGCCCTACGACTATGTGATCGACGCCATCGACACCGTTTCGGGGAAAATTGCCATCGTCAAGGCGTGCAAGAGGGCGAACGTTCCCGTCATTTCCTCGATGGGTGCGGGCAATAAGCTCGACCCGTCCCGCTTTCGCGTGGCGGACATCTTCGAGACAAAGGTTTGCCCCCTCGCCAAGGCGATGCGAAAGCTATGCCGCGAAAACGGCGTCTCTGACCTGAAAGTCGTCTATTCCGAGGAAGAACCCATCCTGCCCCCCGTGGAGGGGCGCAGAGTGCCGGGCAGCGTCTCATTCGTGCCCTCTGCTGCGGGCTTGGTGCTTGCGGGAGAGGTAATCAGGACGCTCTGCGGCGTCAGGTGAACGCTCGGAAATAAAACGATCCCGAAAAAGGAAAGGCTTTCCTTTTTCGGGATCGTTTTTCGTCTTTTACGCGGTGATCGCGGCGATGCAAACCGTTCCGGTCAGAAGGTCGGAATAGAGGAAGGAGACTCTCTCCACGCATTTTTCCTTCAGTAGATCGACGGTGAAAAAGTTGGGGTATACTCCCTCGATGCGCGCAAGACAAGGCGATTGCCTCCTCGCGTTTTTGAAGGAAAGGGATACGGTCGTCTCGCTTTCATAGAGCGCGGAAACCTTCTTCTTCCATTCCGAGAGGGATTGCCTGCCGTTTGTTTTGTTGTCTGCCATCGGTAATTCCTTTGCCGATTTACGCAACGTTCCGATCGAAATTCTTCGGAAATCGCTGTAATCTTACCCATATTATAGCATATTTTCTCGTTTTTCGTAAGCGTTTTTTCGCGTTTTTGTCCTCTTTTCCTCAGGAGAAATTTTTCTTTCTACATTCCTTGCATTTTTCGTGTAGGTATGTTATAATCATAGTTAAGAAAAGAGGAGAAGTTTGAAAAACAACCATCGTGCAAGAGGGTAGAGGCAAGTGCGACGGATAAGGTTTTTACGGCAAAAACCGTTGCAATACTTTGTCAACCTCGTTTGTCGTATTTGGGATACGCCTGCACTCGGTTTCCTTGTCTTGCGCGCGTCTGTTTTCCAAACGGTTTTGTAATAGGAGCAAATAGTCATAACTATGGCAAAGAGAATGAATTCCAAACAACTGTATCTACTTTTCGGCGGATTCGCGGCGTTTGTCGTGCTTCTCTTTGTCGGTGCGTCCTATCTGATTCTCTACCGCTATCTCCATCAGAACGAGCGGCCCATCAAGCCGGGTGCGATCACTTACGACATCGTGTTTTTGAATCTGGACGGCAGCGAACTGCTCGTCCGCACCTACCAAGAGGGGGAGGAGATCGAGATTCCCGAAGATCCCACCTTCCCTGCCGACGCCCAATACACCTATTCCTTCCGCGGCTGGGATTCTCCCGTCGAGAAGTTTGCGAAGTCGGACAAGGTCTATAAGGCGGTCTACGATTACAAGGTGAATACCTATCGCATTACTTTCGTCGATTACGACAAGGCGACCGTCCTCTACGAGACGATTGCCGAATACGGCTCGTCCGTCTCCTATCTCCCGCCCATTCCGAGAAGAGAATCGGACGTGCAGTACACCTATACCTTTGCGGGTTGGGACAAGGACACCGATTCCATCAAGGGGGACATGACGGTCGTGGCGCTCTACCGGGCGGAGCTTCGCAGCTATTCCATCACCTTCCTCAATGAAGACGGGTCTTATTACGATCAGGTCAAGGCAAAGTACGGCTCGGACGCTTCGTCTCTCTGCGAGCCGCCGCAAAAGCCCTCCACCGAAATTTACGATTACACCTTTGCGGGTTGGAAAGGGGATTTATCCTACATTACGGGGGACACCGTCGCCCGTGCGACCTTTGCGGAGTCCTATCGCACCTATCTCGTCAAATTCTGCGACGGCGGGGGCAATACGGTTGCCGAATACTCTTTGAAGTACGGCGATTCCGTGACCGTTCCCTCCATGCAGGTATATCAACAGGGATACGGCTATTTTTCCGGTTGGGATCGGGAGATTTCGGAAGTCACGGGAGACTGCGTCTATCGCGCGGTCTATTCGGCGACGCCCGTCAACTTCAACCTCACCATCAATTACGTCTACGAAGACGGGGAAACGGCGCTTTCTCCTTATACGGCGACGCTGCCCTGCGGCAGTGCGTACAACGTGGTTTCTCCCTCGGTTGCCTATTACAAGGCGAACGTGGAGATGGTCAGCGGCGAGCTGTACGCGGACAGCATTCTCACCGTCGTCTATTCGCCGCACTATACCCTTTCGCAGGATCACAGCGGCTACTACGTCATCGACGCGCCTCAGCTTCTGCGCATTCTCTCCAAGGATTCTTCCCTCTGGAACAGAAATTACATTCTCACCAAGGATATTTCCATGGCGGGCATTCCCTTTGCGGGAATCGGCACGCGGAGTACCCCCTTCTCGGGCATTTTCGACGGGAACGGACATGTGATTTCGGACGTCGAATATGCGGGCACGAGCTACGATTCCAACCGTGCCGTCGGCTTCTTCAACGCCGTCTCCGGCACCGTTAAAAATCTCAATCTTGAAGTAAAGGTGAATTTATCCGTCACCAACAGCTACACTTACGTCGGAGGCATTGTAGGCGAGCTTTCCGGAAGCGTGGAAAGCTGCTCCGTCGTCTTTGACTTGAACCTGACCTCGACCCGCGTCGTGCAGGTGGGCGGATTGGTCGGGCGCATTCCCATGAAGGGCACGATTTCCGGGTGTACGGGCACGATCGTCATGAACGTCAATTCTCCTTACGGGAGTGCGGGCGGCGTCGTCGGCTACGCCTCCGGCGCGACTATCTCCGATACCGTCCTTTCCGTCGAACTTACGACTGAACTCCAAAAGGTCGGGAACATTGTCGGCGAAGAGGGAAATAACGTGACGATCATCGAGACGTTTGTCAATCCCGAACCCGTTGATCCCGATCTGCCTGTCGATCCCGACTTGCCCGTCGATCCGAGCGGAAAAGGGAGGAAATAAACGCCCTTCTTTCGAAAAAAATTTCGATTTTCCTGAAAAAACATTTGACAACGATTCGTTTTTTGCATATAATAACAAAAAAGCGATGACGGAGAGAAGTACGGATTCGTTCGCCCCCAGTGAGCTTCGGACAGTGAGAACGGAGCGGAAAGAGGAATTCCCGAATAACACTTCACGAGCTGCAAAGCGAAAGGAAACGAGTAGCGGAGCCGAAGAGCGGTGCGTCAAACCGCAAGGTTTTATTGAACCTGCGAGAGGCAGAATTTCTGTCATTCGGGTGGCACCACGGAATTATTTCGTCCCGAAAATCCACATTGGATTTTCGGGATTTTTTTATCAAAAAAGAGGTGAACTATGCAATTTTCAACACTTTATCGCACGCATACTTCCGACAAGATCGGAGAAGATCTCGTCGGCAAACAGATAAAAATAGCGGGTTGGGTGGAAAACATCCGCGATCACGGCGGCGTCGTCTTTCTCGACGTGAGGGATCAATACGGCGTCGTGCAGGTCGTTCTGCGGGATACGAGCCTTTTGGACGGGATCGGCAAAGAGGACTGCATTTCCGTCGAGGGGGTCATGGAACACAGGGGAGAGGACACCTACAACCCCAAAATTGCCACGGGTACGGTGGAGCTCTCCGCGACGAAGATCGTCATGCTCGGCAAGGTCAAAGACCGCCTTCCCTTCGAAGTGCCCTCTTCGAAGGAGACGAGGGAAGACATTCGGCTCATGTACCGCTATCTCGATTTGCGCAATCAGAAGGTCAAGGAGGGGATTTTATTCCGCAGCAAGGTGCTTTCCTTTCTTCGGAACAAGATGACGGAGATGGGCTTTGTCGAGGTGCAAACCCCCATTCTGACCTCTTCTTCTCCCGAAGGAGCGAGGGACTACGTCGTGCCCTCCCGCAAGTACAAGGGCAGGTTTTACGCTCTTCCCCAAGCCCCTCAAATTTACAAGCAGCTGTTGATGGTTTCCGGCTTCGACAGATACTTTCAGATCGCGCCCTGCTTCCGCGACGAGGATGCGCGTGCGGACAGAAGCCCCGGCGAATTCTATCAACTCGACTTCGAAATGAGCTTTGCGACCCAGGAGGACGTCTTTGCCGTGGCGGAAGAGGTGCTCGGCGCTACCTTCGAGCGCTTTGCGCCCGAGGGCTATTCCGTGACGAAAGCGCCCTATCCCGTCATTTCCTACCGCCAAGCCATGCTCGAATTCGGCACGGATAAGCCCGATCTTCGCAACCCTCTGCGCATTATGGACGTGACGGACTTTTTTCAGCGCTGCACGTTCAAACCCTTTTTAAAGAAGACGGTGCGCGCCATCAAGGTCTCCGAGGAGATGAGCAAGGGCTTCCACGAAAAGCTGCTTGCGTTTGCCCTTTCCATCGGCATGGGCGGGCTCGGATACTTGGAAGTCGCTGAGGACGGCTCTTACAAAGGCCCGATCGACAAGTTCATTCCCGCCGACAGGAAGGAAGAGCTGCGCGCTCTCGCTTCGTTAAAGACGGGGGACACCATTTTCTTTATCGCCGACAGCGAGAAAAACGCCAACAAATACGCAGGACAGATCAGAAACGAGCTCGGTGACAAGCTCGGACTGACCGAGAAAAAGGCGTTCCGCTTCTGCTTCGTCAACGATTTTCCCATGTACGAAATCGACGAGGAAACGGGCAAGCTTGCTTTTACGCACAATCCCTTCTCCATGCCGCAGGGCGGGTTGGAGGCTTTGAACGGCGATCCTCTCGAGGTGCTCGCCTATCAGTACGACATCGTGTGCAACGGAGTCGAGCTTTCCTCGGGTGCGGTGAGAAACCACGACATCGAGATCATGAAAAAGGCCTTCGCCCTTGCAGGTTACGAAGAGGATGTTCTTTAAAAGAAGTTCGGCGCTCTCTATACGGCGTTCCGCTTCGGTGCGCCTCCCCATGCGGGCATGGCGCCCGGCGTGGACAGAATGATTATGCTCCTTCGCGGCGAGGAGTCCATTCGAGAGGTTATCGCTTTCCCCATGAGCGCCAACGCGCAGGATCTGATGATGAACGCGCCTGCCGAAATTACCGAGGAACAGCTCAGAGAAGTGCATATCAAAATCAGATAAAGGATAGAAAGTTCTTAAAAGGGGGGGGCGAATGCTTCGCCTTTCCGATAAAATTTGAGACGGGGCGAAGATTGGTTCCGTTTCCATCCATCTTGCGAGCGGCGCAAAGAATCTGCGTTGTCTTGATAAAACTTTCGGGGCGGCGCGAATACTCGCGCCGCCCCATTCCATCTTAAGGCAGTGCGAAGTTGTTCTGCTTTGATGGAACTTATGGCGGCGCGAGTATTCGCGCCGCCCCATTATTATGGTTGAGTGAGAATTTGTTCTGATTTGATAAAGCTTATGGGATGTGGATAATTTAGGGTGAGTCGATAAAATCTTCGCGCCGCCCTCAATAAAGACCCGTGGGCAGTATAAAGTTTCGGTGCTGCCCGTTTTTCGCACAAAAATGGCACAAAAAGAGGAAATAAAGAGGTGTCGTAGAGGATTCAAAAGAGCTTTCCTTTGGCTCTACGGGGCGATTTTAGGGCTGATTTTGGTAAACGGCAATGAAGTTCTGCATTGCGTCAAAAAAAGGGGCGGCGCGAAAATTCGTTTCGTTCCAATAAAACCTATGGGCAGCAAGTTCTGCATTGTTTTGGTAATCATAAATAGGGCGGCGCGAATATTCGCGCCGCCTGTATTTTGTAGCGGTTTTTTTCTTTTTAAAGGACAAAAAGGGGTTAGTTGTTGCGACATTTGACGGCGTCGATGGCGAGAACGATCATCAAAACGCGCAGGGCGTCGCGCTCGTCGGCGACGTCTAAAACATAGGTATCCGTCCATCGGAAAATCTCTTTGCTGATCGTGGCGACAATTCTGTTTCCGTCGCGAATGGTGTAATCCCACTCGATCCAATCGCCCTCGACGACCCAGGAAGAGCAATCCATGGTAAAACGGGGATGCAAAAACGTAAACTCTTTGACGATTTCACCCACCTTACGCGCTCCCTCGTAGAGGTTGAAGTGAGGAAGGAAGCGGAAGATCTGCTCTTCGAGCGTGCCGATATGCATTCCCTGACTGTTTAAAATGTGAAAGAGATGGCCCCAGGCGAATTTGCCTTCCACGGTAAAATAGGTGTTTCCCTGTTCATCGTAAATGTCGTAGGAATCAAACCAGGAAAAGAATCGTTGTTTGAATAGTAGCTTCATGCAAGAAACCTCGGGAATAGGGATGGATAAACTCAAACTCCGTTTAAGCTTTCATGCAAAAGTATAGCATAGGCGGAAAGAATTGTCAAGAGGGAAAGAGGAGGCGGCGAGGGTTCTGAGGGCGAGTGAAACGCCAATGGGGTTGGCGGAAACACAAAATAAAGAAACAATACTGTCAATCAATCTTTCAAATAAAATAAGTCTGCGACAGAATGCATTTTGCGGATCCGGATAAAAACAAAAAAGTGCTCTGAATGATAAGCGGAGGTTATAACGAAGGAAAGATAGAAAACAACTGGAAGCTTCAGAAAAGAAGGGGAGAAACGTTCGAGGTGGCTATAGAGAAGGAAAAAAGAAGCATGTGAATATTTGGATAAGGGGAGAGGGCGAAAGACAAGATTTTTTTCAAGCAATAAAAAATACCCCGCTCGATTTCTCGCTGTGAATACAGCTTTGAGAGAAAGGCGGAAAGGGTGTGAAGAAAAAAAGAGTTTTGTTGCTGCAGACCAAGCAGAGGAGAAAAGGATGATAGATGCAAAAGGGATTTTGAGTGAAGTGTAAACAAAAATGCGCTCAAACAGAGTGAATTTGGCGCAAATCGGGGATTTTTATACCGATTTTGGCTCAAATTGTTCCCGAAATTTTGAAAGAAAAACGGAAAAAAGAAGGGGATGGGGAAGGGGTGAGGGGATTTGCCTTAGAAGAGATTGAAATGGGATTTTTTACGTCGAAAAGGAGAGGAGGTAAGAAAAACAGGGCGTGAGATAGAGGAAAATAATAAAATGGCGTTTGTAAATTGAGCGGAAAAGAGAATTGCGGACGGAAAGGACGGGTATATGGATTAAAAAGGGGTGTTTTGGGTTGTATAGCGGACAAAAAAGGGAGATGAGAGGGTAAAATGCGATAAAAAAGAGCAAAAAACAAAGGGATTTTGTCCGAAAAATAGGGGAAATGGATCATTTTTGAACGAAAACTTTGATTTTTGCGAAAAAGAGGAGGAAATGGCGGTTGTATGACAAAAAATGACGATTAAAAGTATAAACTATGTCAGGCATAGTACTATAATACAATAAAATACAACCAATATACAATAATCATACAAAGAAATACAATAGAATGTATAAAATTGTATCATCCATATTTTTTCATACAAAACCCTTGACATATGCTTGTATTTGTTGTATAATAGTGTAAAGTCCCCTATCGTAAGAGGTATGTCAGACATATGAATACAAAAGCGATGATTTCTTTGGATGAATTGGTAAACAAACCCGATCTGATCATCCATAAATTGGAAAAGTACGGTGAACTCGTCTTAATTTGGAACAACGAGCCATATTGCGTCGTTTCCAGGGTTTCTTCCGAAGAGGAGGATGACAAGGAGACTCCCTCCATTTCGTTGGTGCGGGAGGAGAAGCCTCTTCCCATTGCCTCTTCCCGTTTTGCCGATCAGACGAAGCGAGAAAGAGAGCCGATTCTTCCTTTACAGCCCAAAGAGGAAGCCCGAGGCGAGTTTTCTACGGCGGATTCCTGGTTTGCGGGAGATTCTTTCCGTCCCGAACCGTCTTCTTATCAGAGGCCTTATGAGGATACGGCGTCTTATGCGGAAGAACCGTCTTTTATTGAACGAGAACCCGAGCCCATTCCCGCCTTTGAAGAGCCAAAGCCCGTTTTAGAAGAAAAAAAGGAAGAAAAACCCATTTTATCGGGCGGTTTTTCCTTTACGTCGGGCTTTTTGCCTCTGCAACGCTCCAGAAAACCCGTTTCGAAACCGATGGAAGCGCAGAAAAAGGAGCAAGTTCCCCCTGCACCCGTTCCTGAACCCGAGCAAAAGCCTGACCCCGAGCCAGAAAAGAAGCCGGAGGGGGAGCAGAAGTTTTCTTTTGACTACGTGCCCTATGAGGTTTTACGGCGTCAGCATTCCAATTTGTGGGACGTAATGGCAAAGGTGCTCTCCGAGCACCCGCAGCATACCATGCACGCGGTTGATTTGGCGCGCGTCATCAATGAAAGAGGGCTCTATAAGACGAGAGACGGCTCTCCCGTTACCCCCGTTCAGATTCGAGCAAGGGTCTCTCATCGTCCCGATCGTTTTGCAGCCATCGGCGGCAATATGATCAAGCTGATCGATCCGAAATTATAAATTTTCCTTATAGATTGAACCAACCCTTTCGGAGTTTGATCCGATCGTTCTTTTGATGGAGATACGTATGAACTCGATGGATTTATTTCGCAAGATCGTGAAAGAGAGCGACAATATCGTGTTTTTCGGCGGGGCGGGCGTGTCGACGGAGAGTGGCATTCCCGATTTCCGTTCTGAGGACGGGCTGTATCATACCGAGTACGATTATCCTCCCGAAACCATTCTCTCGCACTCTTTCTTTCTCTCCCACACGGAGGAGTTTTATCGTTTTTATCGGAAGAAAATGCTCTTTCCGAGTGCCGAGCCAAACGCCTGTCACAGGGCGCTTTCCCGCTTGGAAGAGGAGGGAAAGCTCAAAGCCGTCGTCACGCAGAACATCGACGGGCTGCACCAAAAGGCGGGAAGCAAGCGCGTTTTCGAGCTGCACGGAACGACGCTGAAAAATCACTGCATGCGCTGTCATAAATTTTATCCGCTCGACTTTATTTTAAAGACGGAGGGGATTCCCCGCTGTTCTTGCGGTGGAATCGTCAAGCCCGACGTGGTGCTGTACGAGGAGGGCTTGGACGAGCGCACTTTGGAAGGTTCTCTTCTGGCGATTTCCTCCGCCGATACCCTGATCGTGGGCGGAACGTCCCTCGTGGTTTATCCCGCGGCGGGACTGATCGACTACTTTAACGGGAAACACCTTATCGTCGTCAACCTTTCGCCGACGGCAAAGGACGCGCGTGCGGAGCTGGTGCTTCCCATGAAAATCGGCGAAGCGTTTTCTTCCTTATAAACAAGGCAGGACGGTTTGCGTCAAGAAAGAAAAAAACCGTTCGAACAGGAAAAAAGAAGCGAGCCGACCCTCACGGGAGGCGTGGCGAGGCGTTTTCTGCCCTCTGAAGGGATTGGGCAGGTTACGTCGAGGAAGAAAAAGATTCGCAAAATTTTTTCGCTGCGTTTTCTTTACTTTTCCTCTTCGTCTGTGTTATAATAAAAGAAAAGCGGTAGGTGACGGTATGAAGTGCTTATATTGCGGATGTGTTGACAGCAAGGTCATCGATTCGAGATCTGCGGACGATATGACGATTCGCAGGAGAAGAGAGTGCTGCGGGTGCGGAAGGCGTTTTACGACGTATGAGACGATCGAAACGACTCCCGTTCTCGTCATCAAAAACGACGGAAGCCGTCAGCAGCTCGAGGCGGACAAGATTAAGAAGGGCATCGTCAAGGCGTGCGAAAAGAGACCCGTCACGGCGGAGGCGATCGATCGGCTGACCGAACGGATCGTCAAAGAAATTTATAACTCCATGGAGGCGGAAGTCTCCTCCAAGACGATCGGAGAAATGGTTATGGCGGGGCTCAAAGACCTCGACGAGGTCGCCTACGTCCGCTATGCTTCCGTGTACCGTTCCTTTAAGGACATTTCGACCTTTATGGAAGAGCTGCAAAAGCTCCTCGAAAACAAATAAGCAAAGACGGCGATCGCAAGGTTGCCGCTTTTTTCGGAGACAGCATGACAAGAGAGGTAAAGATAGGTTCTGTCATCGTGGGCGGAGGGCGGATTCCCGCCATTCAGTCCATGTGTACGACCAAGACCTCGGACATCGAGGGGACGGTCGGACAAATTCTGCGCCTGGAAGAGGCGGGCTGTGAAATCGTGCGTTGTTCCGTTCTCGACGAGGCGGACGCAAGGTCTTTTCAGAAAATCAAGGATTTCATTCATATTCCCATCGTTGCGGACATTCACTTTGCGAAAAAATACGCCGTTCTTGCCATCGAGAGCGGTTGTGACAAGGTGCGCATCAATCCCGGCAACATCGGAAAAGAGGAGGACGTCGCCTTCGTCGCCGACTGCATCAAGGCGCACGGCGTTCCCGTGCGGGTGGGGGCGAATACGGGCAGCATCGAGCCCGAATACCTCCGCAAATACGGAAAAAACGAACATTCCCTTGTGGAGAGTGCGCTCTATAACGTCGGAATTTTGGAAAAGCACGGGGTGCGGGACATCGTCATCTCCGTCAAGGCGAGCTCCGTCCCCCTGACCGTCAAAGCGTATCGCCTTTTGGCAAAGCGGACGGACTATCCTCTGCACGTCGGCGTGACGGAGGCGGGAACGAAGGAGATGGGAATCGTCAAGAGCGCGGTGGGAATCGGCTCGCTCCTTTTGGACGGAATCGGAGACACCCTGCGCGTTTCCCTCAACGAAGACCCCGTTGAAGAGGTCTACGCCGCCCGCAACCTCTTAAGGGCGACGGGAATCGACGAAAACTTCGTGGACGTCATCGCCTGTCCGACTTGCGGCAGGTGTCAATGGGACAGTATGGGGCTTGCCCACAAGGTGCAGGCGTTCGTCCGACCCTACTCCGTCAAGGCGAAGGTCGCCGTCATGGGGTGCGTGGTGAACGGCCCGGGAGAAGCGAGCGACGCGGACATCGGGATCGCTGGAGGGAAGGATTGCTGCATTCTTTTCAAAAAAGGAAAAATCGACCGAAAAATTGAGGCGGAGCGGGCGGAAGAGGTCTTCTTTGCCGCTCTGAAAGCCATGTTAGAGGAAAAGTGTTGACAAAGAGCGAACAGTATCTGGCGCAAATTCGCAAGAGCGAGGGTTTAAAGCGCGCCATCATTCAGAAAATAGAGATTGAAAAGGACAGAAAGCGCGTTACTTTCTGCCTTTTGACCGATTTGCCCTTTCGGGAGGAGGACGAGGCTTGGGCGCGCAAAGTGACGAGAACGTTCGTCCCTTCGCCTTTGGTAGGGGAAGTTTCCATCAAAAAGCTCGTCGCGGCGAGCGATCTCGTCGTGCGCAAGACGAAGGAGCTCTTAAACGAGTATCACCCTGCTACCTCCGCCTTTTTGCGGGAAGAGGACATTTCCGCAGAGGGAAGGGACGGAAGCGTCAAGGTGACGCTGGGGCTCTCCCGTTCTGAAAAGAACATCGTGGGGAAGGATATTCTCGACAGCCTTTCGCACAAGCTGGAAGGGGAATTTTGCGGAAAATTCTTCGTCACCGTCTGCGAAAAGGAAAAGGAATCCCTCGAAATCGAAGAGGAGGAAGAGGAGGAAACCTTCCGCCCCGGCTGCCGCACCTTCGAAATTGCCGAGTTTTCGCCCTTGGACGGCTGCGAGGAAGAGCCGAAGTACGCGACTTACCTTGCGGACGGCGTCTCCACCGAGGGGGATATGAACTTCTGCGGCGCAATCACCTATATAGAGGAAAGGGAAACGCAAAAGGGGAAGCCCTATTTCCGCTTTACCCTTTCGGACGGAACGGGAATGGTCAAGGTGGTCTATTTCACGAGAAAGGCGACCCTCGACAAGATCAAAGAACTTAAGGTGGGGGATTCCATCGTCTGTACGGGCACGAACGAAGCCTTCAACGGGTCGCTTTCCTTTCACGTCAAAAAGATCAATTACGGGAGAGTCCCCGCGGATTTCGTCCCGCAAAAGAGGGCTTGCCGCCCCGTGCCGAAGAGCTATCACACCGTTTTCCCGGAGGAAATCCTCGATTACAGCCAGGAAGACCTCTTCGGAAAGCCCTCGCTTCCTGCGGATTTTCTGAAAAAGGAGTTTGTTGTTTTTGACCTCGAGACGACGGGGCTCAACAACAATCCCGTCGGCGGCACGATCGATAAAATCATCGAGATCGGCGCGGTGCGCATTCGGGACGGAAAGATTAAGGAAAAATTTTCCACCTTCGTGGCTTGTCCCGTGCGGCTCTCGAAGGAGATCGTCTCCCTTACGGGAATTTCCGACGATATGCTCGTCGGCGCACCCGAAATCGAGGACGCCATCGTGGACTTTTACAAGTTTACGGACGGCGCGGAGCTCGTCGGGCACAACGTCATGTTCGACTACAAGTTCGTGTCCTATTACGGAGAGCAAAACGACGTTCGCTTCGACACGAGGCTCTACGATACCGTCACGCTGGCGCAGGAACAGCTCAGCCTTTCCAACTACAAACTCAACACGGTTGCAGACCATTTTAAGATCACCTTCAACCATCACAGGGCGTTTGACGACGCTTTGGCGACGGCAAAAATTTTTATTGAGCTGATTCGCATGAAAAAATGCTTGCCAAACTGAAAAAAAGGTGTTATAATAGGGGCAACTTCAATCCTTAAGCGATTAAGATTGAGAGTGGATTTGTCCACTCTCATTTGTTTTAAAGGAGGCATGCGGTGCAAATCAAACCGATTGCGGACATTCAGGCGCTCCTCGAGACGATCGCTTCCCCCATGGGAATCGAAATCGTCGAGGTTGAATTTAAGGCGAAGGATTCCTCCCTCACCGTTTACATCGATACGGAAGGCGGGGTCGATCTCAATACCTGCGAGAAATTTCACAACGCCATCGATCTTCCCCTCGACGAGCTCGATCCGACCTTCGGCGCAGCCTATACCCTCAACGTTTCGAGCCCCGGGCTCGATCGGGCGTTCAAGACGGCGCGGGACTTTGATAAAAACCTCGGTAACAAGGTGGAAATTAAGCTGTATGCGCCTATGAAGGGGAAAAAGCTCTTAGAAGGCGTCTTAAAAGCTTGGAACGAAAACGCCGTCACCGTCGAGTGCGGCAAAGAGGCGCTCGTCATCGAACGCAACAAAATAGCGAAAATCAACCGGGCTATCGAGTTTGACGACTGATAGCAAGACCGAAAAAGGAGAATATTATGATCAATCAGGAATTTTTCGAAGCACTTGCCGATCTGGAGAGGGAAAAGGGGATTGCACACGACGTATTCATCGAGGCCCTTCAAAACGCCCTTGCCTCTGCCTATAAAAAGCAGTTTCCCGGATTTTCGGGCGAGGTGCAGGTAAAGCTCGACGCTACGACGGGGACGATGCGCTGTTTCCTTCTTCGCCACGTGGTAGAGGAAGTAGTCGATAAGGACAAGGAGCTTTCCCTCGAAGAGGCGCTTGACTTTAAGGAGGACGCCAAGGTCGGCGACACTCTCATCGAAGAGTTTGTTCCGAAGGATTTCGGCAGAATTGCCGCGCAGACCGCAAAGCAGGTCATTTTGCAAAAGCTCCACGAAACGGAGCGCGACAATACCTTAAACGAGTTCTCCGACAAGGAAAACGAGATCATGGTTGGCGTGGTCAGAAAGCTGGAGGGAAAGAATGTCTACATCGAGCTTGGCAACGCGCAGATCGAAGGCTTGATGCTCCCTCAAGATCAGATTCCCGGAGAGAAGTACAACTTAAACGACAAAATCAAGGTGTACGTGAAAAAGGTAAAGAGCGGCGGCAGAAACGCGCAGGTGCTTGTGTCCAGAACCGCTTCCGGTTTCGTCAAGCGGCTGTTTGAAGAGGAAGTTCCCGAAATCAAGTCTGGCGTCGTTCAGGTCAAATCTATCTCCCGCGAGCCGGGACAGAGAACGAAGATGGCGATCTGGTCGGAAGATCCCAAGGTGGATGCGGTCGGCGCGTGCGTCGGCAACAAGGGAATGCGCGTGAACGCGGTCGTCTCCGAGCTTTCGGGCGAAAAGATCGACATCATTCCCTGGAGCGAAGATCCCCTTGAGTTCATCGCCAAGGCGCTCTCTCCCGCAAAGGTCATCGCGGTGACGCAGCTCGAAGCGGAAAATTCCGCCATGGCGATCGTTCCCGACGACAAGCTCTCCCTTGCCATCGGCAGAGACGGACAGAACGCCCGCCTTGCGGCAAGGCTGACTGGTTGGAAAATCGACGTCAAGAGCGAAACGGCGGCCGCAAAGCTGAATATTTTGGGGCAGCCTGAAGGAGAAGAGGAATAATCTATGGCTCAAAGCCCCAAAAAAATCCCCTTAAGAATGTGCCTTGCCTGTCGGGAGATGATTGCAAAGAAGGAAATGCTCCGCGTCGTCAAGAACAAAGAAGGTCGCATTTTCATCGATTTTTCCGGAAAGGCGGCGGGGCGCGGCGCGTACCTTTGCAACAAGAAAGAGTGCGTCTTAAAGCTTCGAAAGGGAAGACTTTTAAACAAAGCGTTTTCTTCGGAAGTCCCTTTGGAGATTTACGACAAGATAGAGGAGGAATTCCTTGCTCAATCCTAAAATTTCCGCCTATCTCGGTTTTGCGATCAAGGCGGGAAAGCTCACCATGGGCTTCAATGCGGTGGAAACGCTGAAAAAACAGGTCTATCTTCTGATCGTCTGCGACAGTGCGAGCGAAAACTCCAAAAAGCAGGCGTCAAAATTACAGAAAAAGTTTTCGTGTCCGCTCCTTTTGTGCAGCGGGGACTTATTGGAAAACGTCGTCAAAAAGCCACTGTGCAAGTTTGTGGCTGTGAGAGATAAAAATTTTGCCGAAGCAATCCTGAACGTGACGGAAGAGGGCTTCGGAATTTATGCGGGAGGCAACAACTAATATGGCAAATGGAAAAAACTACGAGAATATCGAAAAGATCGGCGGTCTTTTGGGGCCGACGGGACTCGGCGCTCTGCAAAAGAAGATCGGAGAGACCGAGGGCAAGCTTTCCGATATTTTAAAAAAGATTTCCACATTGGAATCCGAAAAGAGGAGAGCGGAAGAGGCGCAGACGGCGGAGCCCGCTCCCGTTCCCGAGGAGGTCAATCGAGTTCCCGAGGTTGCGTCTCGACAAGAGGTAAGTACGCAGGAGGAAAAAACCGAGGCAAAGCCCGAGGTCAAAGAAGAGCCCAAAAAGGCGGAAAAAGAGGAGGCGTCTGCTCCCGAAAAGAAGGCGGAGGAAAAGCCTTCGCCCGCAAAAGAGTCCGATCCGTCGGAGAAAAAGCCCGATCGCCCTTCTTATATCAAGGATCGCCCCTCCGACCGTCCTTCCTATATCAAAGATAGGCCTTCCGATCGTCCTTCCTACATTAAGGATAGGCCCTCCGACCGTCCTTCCTACATCAAGGATAGGCCCTCCGATCGCCCTTCTTACAACAGGGAGAGAACGCCCGGTACGAGACCGACGTTTGTCAATCGCGACGCGCGTCCGCAGGGGGTAAGACCTCTTTCGCCTCGTCCCGCTACGTCCGTGACGGGTACGGCAAAGCCTGCGGGCAAGACCTTCATCGCCGACAAGAAAAAGAGTTTCGAAAAGACTTACGTCGAGAAGATGCCCGTTTCCAAACGCTCTCTTTTGAAGCAGCAGGGAATGAGTATTGACGATTTCGACGAGAATAAGAGCGGATACAGAAAGATGCGCCCTGCCAAAAAGCAGAAGAGCGCGGAGACGCAGACCATTAAAATCGATCACGTCGTTATCACCACCAAGGAAATTCAGATCAAGGCGCTCTCCGAAAAGCTCGGCATCAGTGCGGTGGAGATCACCAAGCACCTATTCAAAGAGGGCGTCATGAAGACGGTCAACGAATCCGTTGACGCGGACAACGCAGCGCTCATCGCGGCGGACTTCGGCATCGAACTGGAATATATTCCCGAAAAGACGGCAGAGGACGCATTGAAAGAAGCGCATGAGGACGTTTTCGACGAAAACGCGGTTCCTCGCGCGCCCATCGTTACCGTTATGGGACACGTCGACCACGGTAAAACCTCTCTCCTCGACGCCATTCGCAAGACCAACGTCACGGACGGCGAGGCGGGCGGCATTACCCAAAGCATCGGCGCCTATTCCATTACGGTGGACGGACACCCCATCACCTTCATCGATACCCCCGGTCACGAGGCGTTTACCGCCATGCGCGCAAGGGGCGCACAGGTGACGGACATCGTCGTCCTCGTCGTTGCGGGCGACGACGGCATTATGCCGCAAACGGTGGAAGCGATCAATCACGCAAAAGCGGCGGACGTTCCCATCATTGTCGCCGTCAACAAAATGGATAAACCGCAGTCCGACATGGATCGGGTCAAAAACGGACTGCTCAAATACGGGCTCGTCCCCGAAGAGTGGGGCGGCGACGTCATGCTCGTCCCCGTTTCCGCAAAGACGGGCATGGGCATCGATACCCTACTGGAAAACATCTATCTCCTCGCGGAAATGCTGGAGCTCAAAGCCGACCCCACCAAGATGGCAAAGGGGACGATCATCGAGGCGAAGCTCGACAAGGGCAAGGGCCCGATGGCTTCCGTCCTCGTGCAGAACGGCACGCTCCGCGTCGGAGACAACATCATTTCCGGCATGAGCACGGGCAGAGTGCGTGCGATGATCGATGACAAGGGCAGAATGATCAAGGAGGCAGGGCCGTCCATTGCGGTTTCCGTCCTCGGCTTCGAGGAAGTGCCCTCCGCAGGCGATTCCATCTATGCGGTCGATCAGGCGCTCATGAAGCAGGTACAGGAAGAGCGCCATACGAAAGAGCGCGAATCCATGATCAAGGAAACCTCCAAGGTGACACTCGACGACGTGTTTGCGCAGGTTGCGGAAGGCAAACTGAAAGATCTGAACATCATCGTCAAGGGCGACGTGCAGGGTTCCGTCGAAGCAGTCAAGCAGTCTCTCTTAAAGCTCTCCAACGAGGAAGTCAAGGTCAAAGTCATTCACGCCGCGGCGGGCGCAATCAACGAGAGCGATATCATGCTTGCGGATTCTTCCCATGCTATCGTCGTCGGCTTTAACGTCCGTCCCGACACCAAGGCGAAGGCGCTTGCGGAGCGGAGCAAGGTGGACGTGAGAATGTACCGCATCATCTACGAGCTTTTGGACGACATCGAGGCGGCGCTCAAGGGTATGCTCGCTCCCAAATATCAGGAAATTTATATGGGCAAGTGCGAAGTCAGACAGACGTTCAAGATCACGGGCGTCGGCATGGTCGCGGGCTGCTACGTCACGGACGGCAAGCTCATTCGCGGCGGCAAGCTCCGCATTTACCGCGACGACGTCATGATCGTCGAGGGCAACGTCCGTCAGCTCAAGCGCTTTAAAGACGACGTCAAAGAGGTCTCTGCGGGCTTCGAGTGCGGCTGCTCCATCGAGAATTTCGACGACATTCAGATCGGCGATTTCATCGAATGCTATCTCATTCAGGAAATCAAACCCGTCTAAACAGAAAAACCGAAAGATAAGTCATCTTTCGGTTTTTATCGCTCCGAGGAAAAGGGCATCCCCCTTGTTCCGTCGGGAAATTAAGAGGTAAAAGAAATGAAAATTCCCCGCTCCGCCCGCATTTCGGGCGAATATCAGAAGGCGATCTCCGAAGTCATATCGGGGGCGTTGAAGAACAAGCATCCCGAGCTTTCGGGACTTATCTCCGTCACAAAGGCGGACGTTTCGTCCGATCTGAAGAACGCGACGGTGTATATCAGCATTTACGCAAAGGACGAGGAGACGACGGCTCGTTCCTTCGAGCTCATCAAGGACAACGCGGGCTTTATCCGCAAAGAGCTTGCGCACATCATGGAGATGCGCACCGTGCCTGCGCTCCGCTTTTTGTTGGACGACTCGATGGTCTACGGGGCGAGAATTGACAGTATTTTGAAGCAGATCGAAAAGAAGGAGGACAGATGAGCATCGAATCCTTTGCGGAGGCTCTGTTATCCGTTCGCTCCGTCACCATTCTCTCGCACATGCGACCGGACGGGGACACCCTCGGAAGCGCGCTTTCCCTCTCTCTTGCCCTCGATTCTTTGGGAATCGAAAACGAAATGGTCTGCGAGAGCGTGATTCCCGATACTTTTTTGCATTTTCCCTTGGCAAAGCGGATGAAAAGAGAGCCGAAGCTCGACGCCGAGGCGATCGTCTGCGTGGACTGCTCAGACGAAAAGCGGCTCGGGCTTCTGGGCGATTGGTTTCTCCGTGCGAGAAAGAAGAAATTCAACATCGACCATCACATTTCAAATACGAATTTTGCCGACTATAACTACGTGAATTTATGCTCCGCCAATTGCCTGAATATGGCAAGGCTCTACAAGGCGATGGGGGTGGAGCTCACGAAGGAGATGGCAAATTACCTCCTCATGGGGCTGTTGACCGATTCGGGGGCTTTTTCCCACAGCGACGTGGACGGAGACGCCCTCCGCGTTGCGGGCGATCTTCTCGATCGGGGAGGGGATTTAGACGGACTTAGCTATCACCTCTTTAAGAGACAGCGCATGGAGCGCTTCCGCCTCAATACAAGGGTCATGTCCAAGGTGCGCTTTGCCCTCGAGGACAGGCTCGCTTTCGTCGTCGTCCTGCAAGAGGATTTGAAGGAGACGGGCGCAAAGCAGGAGATGACGGAGGGCTTCGTCGATTTCCCGCTGACCGTCGATTCCGTCGAGGTGAGCTGCGCCCTCCTCGAAGTCAAAAGGGAACAGTTTAAAATTTCCCTCCGTTCTAAGGGCAAGGTCAACGTCAACGCGGTGGCTTCGCGCTTCGGTGGGGGCGGGCACATTCTCGCCTCCGGCTGTATGCTGTTCGGAACGCTGGAAGAGGTCATCGACAGGCTTTCCTTTGCCGTGTCGAGAGAGCTTCTATGATCGGTTTTCTCAACGTCGACAAAGAGAGCGGGAAGAGCTCGGGGTACGTGGTCAATCGCCTCAAATACCTGACGGGCACGCCCTGCGGTCATATGGGCACGCTCGATCCCTTGGCGAGCGGAGTTTTGCCCGTGGGGGTCGGCAAGGCATCTCGCCTGTTCGACTTTTTTCTGACCAAGCGAAAAACGTATCTTGCGACCTTTCGCTTCGGCGTTTCCACGGATACCCTCGATTCGGAGGGGAAAATCACGGAAACCACCGATTATCTCCCGACCAGAGAGGAGCTGCTTGCCGCCATTCCCTCGCTGCTCGGCGAAGTCGATCAGGTTCCGCCCAACTACAGCGCGAAGAGCATCGGTGGTAGGCGCGGCTACGCGCTTGCCCGCGCGGGCGTGGACTTTACCCTTCCCGCAAAAAAAGTGAAGATCGAGCGCATTTCCCTTCTTGGCGGGGCGGGGGATACCTACGACTTTGAAATCGTGTGCGGCGGGGGAACTTACATCCGTTCTATCGCGAGAGACCTCGCCGCCGCGTGCGCTTCGCTCGGGATTATGACTGCGCTCCGCAGAACGGAGAGCGGCATTTTCTCGGAAAAGGAGAGCGTTAAGCTCGATTGCTTGACCAAGGAAAACATTGAAAACTATCTAATCCCCACGGACAGCGTCCTTCCGTTTGCCCCGTATACGGCTGATTGCGAGACGGAGCGGAAGCTTTTAAACGGTCAAAGGGTGCGCTTGCCCCTCGAAGACGGGGACTATACTTATTACTTAAACGACGCTTCCTTTTACGGCGTATTGACCGTGGAGGAAGGAATAAGTCGGGTACGGATCAAACTATGCTGACTATCAATTACGGAGAACGGTATTCTCCCCCCTGTACCCTCATTTTGGGGTGCTTCGACGGAATTCACAGGGGGCACGAAACGCTCGTTGCGCGGGCGAAGGAAAGGGGGCTTCCCGTGGGGCTCATGCTGCTCGGAGGAAAGGGGGAAACCGTTCTCTTTACCAAGGAAGAGCGGCTGTCCATTGCGGAGGAGCTCGGAATCGACTTTTGCCTGATCGTCAATCTCGACGAGGTCAAAGACATTCCCGCCGAGACGTTTCTGGACGGCATTTTGTCCGATTTTTCCGTCGAATGCTTCGTCTCCGGGGAGGACTTCCGCTTCGGCGCGGGCGCAAAGGGGACGCCTCTTCTGCTCTCTTCTAAGCGGGAGACGATTTGCTGTCCCCTGATTACGGAAAACGGGGAAAAGATTTCCTCTTCCGCCGTGCGCCTTCTCATCGAGAGGGGAGAAATCGAACGGGCAAATTCCCTGTTGTACCTTCCCTTTTTCGTGATGGGTAAGGTGGAACACGGGCGGGAGGTCGGCAGGACGTACGGCTTTCCCACCGCCAACATCGTTTATCCGAAACGAAAAGTACCCCTCGGCTACGGCGTGTATGCCGTGCGGGTGGGACAGTATCGGGGCATCGCCAATTACGGCGCAAGACCGACCTTCGGGGAGGAAGCTCCCCTGCTCGAGGTCTATCTCGACGGCTTTTCGGGGGACTTGTACGGACAGACCGTCAAGGTCGTCTTTGAAAAGAAGATTCGGGACATCAGGAAGTTTTCGTCCAAAGAGGAGCTGAAAGAACAGCTCGAACGGGATTTACGCACAGTGAGGTAATTATGATTTTATTCGGGCCGAGCGGAAACTGCGAAAGTTTTTACGCCGAGGGCTATGAAAAGACGGAGCAAGCCGCCGCCTTCGTCAAGGGAAGAGGTTTGGATTGCTTTGAGTATTCCTTCGGGAGAGGCGTGCGCATGACGGACGCAAAGGCGGAAGCCATTCGCCGCGCCTTCGAAAAGGAGGGCGTGGAGATTTCCGTTCACGCGCCTTATTTTGTCAACCTCGCTTCCCCCGAGGAGGAAAAGGTCGAAAATTCGTACCGCTACATCCTCGAAAGCGCCGTCATGGCGAGAAAGATGGGCGGAAGGCGCGTCGTCTTTCACCCTGCGGCACAGGGCAAAGCGACAAGGGAAGAGGCGGTCTCCCGCACAACGGAAAAGATGAAGGTTCTGCGCGATCTCATCTATCTGAACGGACTTTCGGACATGATGTTCTGTCCCGAAACGATGGGAAAAGTCGCCCAGATCGGAACGCTCGAAGAGGTGGTCTCCTTCTGTAAAATCGATGAGGTGTTCACCCCCTGCGTGGATTTCGGACACATCAACGCACGGGAGCAGGGCTCGTTAAAGACGGTGGACGACTACCTTTCCCGCCTTACGTACATGATAGACGAGCTCGGTTACGATCGGGTGAAGCACTTCCACGTGCACTTTTCCAAGATCAAGTACGGGGCGAAGGGGGAGATTAAGCATCTGACCTTCGAGGACACCCTTTACGGCCCCGAATTTGCGCCCCTTGCCAAAGCGCTCAAACAGCTCTCCTTAGAGCCGTACATCGTCTCCGAATCGGCGGGAACGCAGGCGGAAGACGCAAAAATCATGAAGGAACTCTATCGAACGGATTGACAAACCGCACAATCCGTGGTAAAATAAGCTTTGGAAAAGAGAGGGAATCTTTTTTTCGAGGAAATTACATGAACAGAGCCAGAAAATTGTACGAAACGATCGGCGCGGAAGCCGTGCTCACCAAAAAGAGCTTCCTGCGCTTATACCTGACGGGGTTTGAATCCTCGGCGGGCTACGTCCTTTCCGACAAGGACAAAGACGTGTTTTTCACCGATTCCCGCTACACCGAAGCGGCGCGCGCCGCCTTAAAGGGTACGGGCATCGAAGTCGTTGAAATGGAGCGGAGAACGACCATCGACGATTACCTGAAAGGTTACAAACAGCTTGCCATTCCCTTTGAGCAGACCATGTACCTCGAGTACAAGCGGCTTGCCGACAAGGGCTTCGAGCTCGTCGATTCTTCCGCCGCCTTCACGCAGGCGATGACCATCAAGACGGAAGAGGAGCTCTCCCGCATTCAGCGCGCGTGCGACATCGCGGAAGCAGCCCTCAAAAAGCTGATGGGGGAACTTAGAGAGGGCATGACGGAGACGGAAGCGTCGGCGCTTCTCGAATACTACATGATCAGCGGCGGTGCGCGGGAAGTATCCTTCAACACCATCTGCTGCTTCGGCAGCACGGGTTCGCAGCCCCATCACGTTCCCGATCAGACCAAGCTCAAGTTCGGCGACAGCGTCCTCATCGATTTCGGCTGCAAGGTGGACGGGTACTGCTCGGACGAGACGAGAACGTTCTTGTTCGGCGACGACAAAAAGCACGAAGAGTTCAAGAAGTGCTATCAAGCCGTGCTCGACGCGCATAACCTCGTCCTCGAAACTGCTTGCGCGGGCATGACGGGACAGGAAATCGACTCCATCGCGAGAAATTCTCTCGCAAAAGAGGGGCTGGACAAGTATTTCACCCATTCTCTGGGACACGGAATCGGCATCAACATTCACGAACACCCCGTCATCGCACAGCGGAGCGAGACGAAGATCGTGGACGGCATGGTCTTTTCCGACGAGCCGGGCGTCTACTTTGACGGACAATTCGGAATCCGCATCGAGGATTCCTGCACCATGAAGGGGGGCAAGGTTCAGACCTTCATGACCTCTTCCAAACAACTTTTGATTTTATAAACATTTTAAGGAGATTTTATTATGGCACAGATTCTTGCAGGCGAAATCAGAAAGGGCGTCACTTTCGAATACAAGAGCGGGGTTTACACCGTCACGGAGTTCCAGCACGTCAAACCCGGTAAGGGCGCGGCATTCGTAAGATGCACCCTGAAAAACGTCAAGACCGGACAGGTTCTTTCCGACGAAACCTTCAACCCCACGGCAAAGCTCGAGACCGCGCAGGTTGAAACGAAGAAGATGACCTATTCCTATAACGACGGTGAATTCTACTACTTCATGGATGAAGAGTACAATTTGGTTCCCCTTTCTCACGATATGGTAGCGGACGCGCTCAATTTCATCAAGGAAAATGACACCGTAACCGTTCGTTCCCTCTACGATTCTCCTTTCTCCGTCGAGCCCGAAAACTTCGTCGAACTCACCGTCACGGAGGCAGATCCCGGCGTCAAGGGCGGCACTGCGACCAACGTCATGAAGAACGCCGTCGTCGAAACGGGCTATAAGCTCATGGTTCCCATGTTCGTCAACGAGGGCGACGTCATCCGCATCGATACGAGAACGGGCGAATACCTCGACCGCGTCAAGAGATAATGAAGGTCGTCGTTCAGCGGGTGGGAAAGACTTCCCTTTCGGTGGACGGGAAGCTCGTCTCGGAAATTCCGTTCGGGCTCGCCGTATACCTCGGAATCAAGGCGGGAGACACCCCTGCGCAAGCCGACCTCATCGCCAAAAAGGTGGCAGGACTTCGAATCTTTGAAGATGAAAACGGCAAGATGAATCTTGCCGTCAAGGAAGTGGGCGGAGAAATTCTGCTCATTTCTCAGTTTACTCTTTACGGAGACTGTAAAAAGGGGTTTCGTCCCAGCTTTACGGAAGCGGCGCGCCCCGAGGTTGCCGCACCGCTCTACGAGTATACGGCGGAGCGTCTCCGTGCCTACGGAATTCCCGTCAAAACGGGGATTTTCGGGGCGGACATGAAAATCAACCAGTACAACGACGGTCCTGTGACGATCGTCTACGAGGTCTGAATGAAACTTACCTATCTCGGTACGGGAGCGGCGGAGGGAATCCCCGCCGCTTTTTGCCATTGTAAAACGTGTGAAGAAGTCCGTCGGCGCGGCGGGAGAGAAATCAGAACGCGCTCGCAGGTTCTCATCGACGAGAGCTTTTGCGTCGATTTTCCGCCCGATTCCTACTTTCATTCCGTTCGGAACGGGGTAGATTTGTCCGCAATTTCCCACCTTTTGGTGACGCATTCGCACATGGATCATTTCTATGCGCACGATTTTATCCTGCGCGGCTATAAGTACGCGCACGCAATGACGAGCCCCACCCTCTCCATTTACGGAAACGGGGAGGTGAAGGCGGTCTTTGAGGAGTGCACGCGGCGGGAGATGCGCAAAGAGGTCGGGGGTACGATTTCCTGCACCGTTTTAAAGAGATATGAGAGGACAAAGATCGGAGAGTATGCGGTGACGCCCCTTCCCGCCAACCATTCCAAAGGGGAGGAGTGCTTTGTCTACCTCATCGAAAAGGGGGACAAGCGGCTTCTCTATCTCAACGATACGGGCAGGCTTTCTCCCGAAGTCTATCCCCATTTGCAGGGGAAAAAGGTCGATCTCGTCAGCTTCGACTGCACCTTCGTCTTCGAATCGAGGGGAGTAAACGCCCGTCACATGGGCATCGGGGACAACATGGCGGTCAAGGCGGAGCTTGAGCGGGTGGACGCCGTGCGGAAGGATACCAAATACGTCGTCACTCATTTTTCGCACAACCAAGCGCCCCTAAAGGAAAATCTCGACCGATTGGAGAGAGAATACGGCGTCATCTGCGCCTATGACGGTATGACCGTCGAAGTATAGTAGAAGAGAGAGGAAGCCCCTCTCTTTTTTTGACATAGCCCGTCCGATGGGCGCATACAATACCGTATGAAAGCAAAAATCATCGGCATTGCCGCCCTTGCGCTCGGCGTGATTGCGGCGTTTCTCTGTTGTTTCGGCGTCATCGCGCACACGGCTTCCTGCGAGCGCGGCGGCGTGCGCGTGGTGTTGGACGCGGGGCACGGCGGAATCGACGGGGGCGTACAGGGCAGGGAGACGAAGATCAAGGAGAGCGACGTCAACCTTTCCATCGTCTTTTACTTGAAAGAGGAATTGAAGAGCGCGGGGATCGAGGTGACGCTTACCCGTTCTTCGGAAGGGGGGCTTTACGGCACGACGGAAAAATACTTTAAAAAGCGGGACATGGAAAAGCGCAGGCAGATCATCGAACGGACTTCGCCTGCCCTCGTCGTCTCCGTGCATCAAAATTTTTTCGCCGATCGCAGCAAGCGCGGTGCGAATGTGTTTTACAAGCACGGGGACGGAAACGGGGAGCTGCTCGCTTCCTCTATCCTCAGCGAATTTCGCGGCAAAGAAGGGACGCCGCAGACGCGCGCGCCCCTTCTGGGAGATTATTATATGCTCAATTGTACGGCTTATCCTTCGGTCATCGTCGAATGCGCCTTTTTGTCCAATCCCGACGACGAGGCGCTCCTCAATACGGAGGACTACCGTCGGGAAGTCGCGGGGCGCATTGCGCGGGGCATTCTCGCCTTTCTGTTAAGGTACCCCGCATAATTTAAGGGGCGAATCGAAAAGCCGATTCGCCCCATTTTTTTAGACGGAATACCGCATAAATTCTGTTCCGTTTTCGTCCTTCCAAACGAAGAGCCCGTTCTCGTAGACGAGATAGGAGTGCGGGGAATTTTCCTTGGGCAGGGAGAGCGACCCGCAGTTGAGATACGTATAATTTTCACGCTCTTCGCAGGCGGGCACGTGGAAATGCCCGTTGAGAAGGAGAGATCCCTTTTGCAGAGGGGGCAGGGGAAGGTGTCCGTGCGTCAGATAGAGGAGCTTTTTCCCTAAATCGATGACGGCGTAGTCCGCAAGGCAAGGGAAGGCGAGCAGCATCTGATCGATTTCGGCGTCGCAGTTTCCCCGAACTGCCAAGATGACGTCCTTTTTTTCGTTGAGAAGCTCCGCGACGCGCTGCGGATTGTGCCCTTCGGGCAGAGGGTTGCGCGGTCCGTGGTAGAGAAGATCGCCAAGCAGCACCAGCCTGTCCGCCCTTTCTTCCTCGAAGCGGGCGATGAGTTTTTCGGCGTAGTATGCCGACCCGTGCAGGTCGGACGCAAACAGATATTTCATAATTCCTCCAAGAGCCGTTCCAACGTGCGGCACACCCCGTTTTCTCCGTTCGACGGAATGTGATTCGGAAAGGCGTTCAGCATTGCGGGATAGGCGTTTGCGGGTACGAAGGAAATCCCGCTTTCCTTCAGCATTTCAAAGTCGTTCATATGATCCCCGAAGGCGACGCACTCCTCCTTTGCAATCGAAAAGTGCTTCTGCAAAAAGGAGATCGCCTTTCCTTTGCAGGCGTCTTTCTTGGAGACGTCGCACCAATCCGCACCCGAAATCATCGTGCGGAGGGCGGGGAGGCGCTTTGGAAGCTTTTGCATACAGTTAACCGCCGAGCCGACGGCGTCGTAAATTGCAATTTTCAGGACGGGAAGCTCCATCACGTTTTCCAATCGCTCTACATAGCGGCAATGCGTGTAGCTCGCAAACGCATAGTCCGAAAAGGGCTTTTCCATGCTCTCGATGTAGGCGTAGTCGGGCGTGCAGAGCATGGGGTAAAGTCCCGCGATGCCTCGAATCTCCGCAAGGGCGCGGGGAATTTCCGCCTTGGGAACGGGATCCTGAAATAATATTTCGTCGCGATAGGAGACGATTGCCCCGTTTTCGGCGAGGAAGAGAACCTTGTCCTTGACGGGGGCAAAGAGCTGTTTTAAGTTTGCAATCTGACGGCCGCTCGCGGGAGCAAACAGAACGCCCTTTTGCGCAAACTTTTCGATGAGGGGAAAAATCCCTTCGGGTAGGCGCTTGTCGGGCGTAAGCAAAGTGCCGTCCAGATCGGTGGCAATGAGTCGAATCATGGGTTAAAGCAATTTGACGATGTAGGGATTCCGAAAATCGACGGGAGAGTCCGCCGTTTCGTGCACGTAGGAGAGGAAGGTCTCCGGCGTTCCGTAGGTGAATCGGAAGTCGGGAATGGTAATCGCCTTGTTGGCAAGCAGGTTGATCGCGGAGGGAATGTGCTTCTTTGAGCCCGTCACGCAGTGAATGGTACAGCTCTTTTGCATGGCGGCGTGCAGGTTGACGGTGAGATCCTTCTGCCCGAATCCCGCATAGACGACGTTGGCGCGGGGTGCGGTCAGGGAAAAGAGGAGGGACGGGTCGATACCCGAATCGGTAATGTGCACCGAAGCCTCGGCGAGCCTTCCGCCCGTCACCCTCGAGACGTTGTCGTAGAGGGTTTCGTCCGTTTTGAAGGTATAATAGATGCCGCAGCGCTTGGCATAGTTTAAGAGCTCTTCGTTCGAATCGATGAGAATGGGCACGATTCTGCGGTAGATGAGGAGTTGGGCCAAGAGGTTTCCGAGCAGTCCCGCGCCGAGAATGACGATGTGCTCGCCCTTCGAGCATTCCAGCGTATCGAGAACGGATTCGGCAATGGCGATCCACTCGACGTAGAGTGCGGTTTCATCGGATACGGAAGAGGGGAGAGGCGTCACGTCGTTGATGTTGACAACGGCAAATTCCCGCAGGAAGCCGTGGGCGTTGTAGCCCGTGATTTTGACGTCGGTGCAGTGATAGGAGTCTCCCTTTTTGCAGTTTTCACAGACGCCGCAGGAGAAGATGGGGTGAAGGTAGACCCTTGACCCCTTGGGAAGGTCGATTCCGCAATCGCACGATTCCGAGACGACGCCGACGGCAGCCCTGCCCGGTATGATGGGAAAGATAGCGGAGCGATCTCTGCCGAGCATCAGGCTTTTATCGCTTTCCGTCAGTAAAACCTTGGACACGCGGGCTTTGATTTGCAGCGCCTCGGTCACTTTTTCCGGTCTGTCCTGTTCTTCCAGCGTTCCGTTTTTTTGTAGCATCCAAACTCTCATGGATTATTCCCCCAAATGAAGTTCCCTTTCAGTATAGCATATCGGCGTCATTTTGGCAACAAATTTCCGAAAATTTCGGGGCGATTTCAAAAAAATACCCTTCGGGCGTATTTTTTTTCGGAATCTTGATCGAAAAAGATTGACGGAAAGGCAAAAAGAGGGTATAATGTGCATGCATCTGAAAAGAAATAAATGGCGAGGTAAAAGAAATGAAGGCTAATATCCATCCCAAGTACCATGAAGTCACAGTAGTATGTGCTTGCGGCGAAACCTTTAAAACGGGTACGACCAAAGACGGCGACGTTTTAAAAATCGATATTTGCAGCAAGTGCCATCCCTTCTTCACAGGCAAACAGAAGCTTGTGGACACCGGTGGTCGTGTCGATAAATTCAAGAAAAGATACGGTATCTAATCGAATTCAGCTTCAAGCCCACCTGCTTGGAGCTGTTTTTATGCAAGGAGGACTTATGGCAAAAGGCAAACAGACTTACATCGGAGGACAAGCCGTCTTAGAGGGCGTCATGATGCGCGGCAAGCGTTCGATTGCCACGGCGGTGCGGGACAGCGAGGGCAAGATTCAGATCGAAGCGCGCTATTTGCCCGAAAAAAAGAGGGGATTTTCTTCCCTTCCCTTTGTGCGGGGGATCTTTAATCTCATTACTTCCATGAAAGACGGAATGGGGTGTCTGATGCGTTCGGCAGAGGTCTATGCCGACGACGAGGAGGAAGGAGAGCCCGGAAAATTCGAAAAATTTCTCTCGGAGAAATTTCACCTCGATCTTATGGACGTCGTGACGACCGTCTCTCTCCTTTTGGGCATTCTCCTTGCGGTGGGGCTCTTCCTCTTTCTCCCTCAGTTTTTGGGCGGGCTCATCGTCCGATTCACCCCGCTCCCGCAGGACAGCGGTTGGTACTATCTCATCGTGGGGGGAATCAAGCTCCTCATCTTTTTGGGGTATCTCTGTCTGATGCTCCTGTTAAAGGATATGCGCCGCACGTTCATGTACCACGGGGCGGAGCATAAGACGATTGCCTGCTTCGAGGCGGGCAAGGAATTGACGGTGGAAAACGTGCGCGGCTGTTCGAGAGTGCACGATCGTTGCGGGACGACCTTTTTGTTCTTGGTGCTCGCCGTCAACATTCTGCTGTTTACGCTCGTCGGGTATCTTCTGGGAATCAACTCCATCGAAAAC
>JAGATP010000058.1 GCA_017621155.1 Clostridia bacterium | reverse complement strand
GAAAGGGGTGACGGACGCACAGCTGGATGAAGCGTGCGCCGCCGTGGGACTCACCCACTTTATCAAGTGCCTGCCGCACGGCTACGACACCGTGTTGAACGAAGCGACTTCTCTCTCCGAGGGACAAAAACAGCAGCTGACGATTGCGCGCGCGATCGTCAAGGACGCCCCCTTGCTCATTCTCGACGAGGCGACTTCCAACGTCGATACGAGGACGGAGCTCGTCATTCAGAGCGCGATGGACAAATTGACCGAAAATAGAACTTCGTTCGTCATCGCGCACAGGCTCTCCACGATACGAAACGCCGACGTCATTCTCGTCATGAAGGACGGAGACATCGTAGAACAGGGCAATCACGAGGAACTCCTCGAAAAGAAGGGCTTTTATGCGGAACTTTACAACAGTCAATTTGCCGCATAGGAAAAGACGATTTTCGGCACAGGAGGCTCTCTTTCCGAGCAAAAAATCCGCTTACGAGCGGATTTTTTTTGTTTTTCGGAATTTTCTATTGTGTTTTTCCGAAGAATATGGTACAATATTTCAGAATCAATCATCGGAGACAGATTATGCAACAGACAAGTATTCAGGCAATTTACGGGGACGTTTCCGCATATGACGGAACGACAGTGACGATTAAGGGATGGGTCAGAACCATCCGCGATTCCAAGGCATTCGGCTTCATCGAAGTCAACGACGGCACGTTTAGGGGGTGTCAGGTCGTGTTTGAGCGGGCAATTCTCGAAAATTACGACGAGATCGCCCATCAGAACGTCGGGGCAAGTCTCGTCGTGGAGGGCAAAGTCGTCGCGACGCCCGAGAACAAGCAGCCCTTCGAGATCAAGGCGACGAAGATTGCGGTGGAAGGGGAATCCACCCCCGATTACCCGCTGCAAAAGAAGCGGCATTCCGTGGAATATCTGAGGGAGATCGCCCATCTCCGCCCGAGAACCAACCTCTTCAACGCGGTGTTCCGCATTCGCAGCGAGGCGGCGTTTGCCATTCACACCTTCTTCAACGAAAGGGGATTCGTGTACGTCCACACGCCCATCATCACGGGCTCGGACTGCGAGGGCGCGGGCGCAATGTTTCAGGTGACGACCCTCGATCCCGTCGGCGGAACCAATCCCGACTACAAAGAGGATTTCTTCGGAAAGAGGGCGGCGCTCACCGTTTCCGGTCAGCTCGACGTGGAGACGTACGCCATGGCGTTTTCCAAGGTGTATACCTTCGGCCCGACCTTCCGCGCGGAAAAGAGCAACACCGCCCGCCATGCCGCGGAATTCTGGATGATCGAGCCTGAAATGTCCTTCTGCGATCTTGCAGGGGATATGGATGTTGCGGAGGCGATGGTAAAGCACGTCATCGGCACGGTGATGGAAAAGTGCAAGGCGGAAATTGCCTTTTTGAACGCGTTTGTGGACAAAGGGCTGATCGAACGGCTGACGCACGTCAGAGAGAGTGAATTTGTCAGGCTTCCGTACACGCAGGCGATTTCTATCCTGGAAGAGGCGATTCAAAAGGGCGTCAAGTTTGAATATCCCGTCTTTTGGGGGTGCGATCTGCAGAGCGAGCACGAGCGCTACATCACGGAAACGGTCTTTCGCAAGCCCGTCTTTCTCACCGACTATCCCAAGGAGATCAAGGCGTTTTACATGCGCCTCAACGACGACAAAAAGACGGTCGCGGCGGCAGATTTGCTCGTGCCCGGCATCGGAGAGCTCATCGGCGGCTCGCAGAGAGAGGAGCGGCTCGACGTCTTGAAGCAGAGAATGGCGGAGTGCCATTTAAAGGAAGAGGATTACGATTGGTATCTCGACCTTCGCAAGTACGGCGGCACGACGCACAGCGGCTTCGGACTCGGCTTCGAGCGCATGATCATGTATTTAACGGGCGTTGCCAACATTCGCGACGTCATTCCCTTCCCCAGAACCGTGGGAAATCTCGCATTTTAAGGAGGCAACATTATGGTTAAAATTCTCATCGACGCCATGGGCGGCGACAACGCCCCCGGCGAAATCATCAAGGGCGCCGTTCAGGCGCTGAACGACGAAAAGGACGTCTATCTCATCTTTTTGGGGGACGAAAAGACGGTCAAAGAAGAGCTTTCCAAGTACAAGTATGACGAAGCCAGGACGGAAATCGTCCACTGCTCGGAGAACATCGGCATGGACGAAGTTCCCACCGAGGCAATCAAGAAAAAGAAAGATTCCACGCTCGTCAAGGGCTTTACCATGCTCAAAAAGAACGCCGACATCGACGCGATGGTGACGGCGGGCTCTTCGGGTGCGACCATCGTCGGCGCAACCCTTTTGGTCGGCAGAATCCCGGGCGTCATCCGTCCCGCGCTCTGTCCCATGGTTCCCGGAAAAGACGGCTCTCACACCCTCATCTGCGACTGCGGCGCGAATGCGGAATGCAAGCCTCAGATGCTTGCGCAGTTTGCCGTTCTCTCCTCCGTGTATGCCGAAAAAGCGCTCGGCGTCGAAAATCCGAGGGTGGGGCTTTTGAACAACGGCACCGAGGAGCATAAGGGCGATGCGCTCCATCAGGAGGCATACAAGCTCATTTCCAAGATGGGGCTCAATTTTGTGGGCAACGTCGAGGGAAGGGACATCTGCTACGGCGACATCGACATCGCCGTTGCGGACGGATTTTCCGGCAACGCCGCCTTAAAGGGCATCGAAGGGTGCGGCAAAATGGCGAATCAGGAGATGCGCCTCGCCTTTACGAGAAACATCTGGACGAAAATCGGCTATGCCCTCTTCCTCAAAAAGAGCATCAATATCATGAAGAACAGGCTCGATTTCCACGCATACGGCGGGGCAATGCTCTTGGGACTGAAAAAAATCGTCATCAAATCGCACGGTTCGACCAAGGCGAAATCCATGCGCGCCAGCGTCGTCAAGGCGGCAAATGCCGTTCGGACGAATACCATCGCTTATATGCAGGAACGGCTTTCCGCAATCGACTGGGAGCGAATGAATGGATCAGAAGAAAATTGAGTCCGTCATCGGCTACACTTTCCGAAATCCCGAATTGTTGAAGGTTGCGCTCACGCACTCCTCTTACGCCAACGAACACGGCGGGGAGAGCAACGAGCGCATGGAATATTTGGGCGACGCGGTCATTCAGCTTTTCGTCTCTGAACGGCTGTACGGCATGGGCGGCGACGAAGGAGTCATGACGCAGAGGCGGCAGAAGCTCGTTTCCGCCGAACCCTTGGAAGAGGCGGTAAAAAGGCTCGGATTGGATCGCTTCCTCATTCACGCAGGGGGGAAGGAAAACGTCGGGAAAAAGGCGATTTCCTCCCTGTTTGAAAGCGTGACCGCGGCCATTTATTTGGACGGCGGCGCGAAGGAAGCGAGGCGGTTCGTCATTTCCAACCTCTTTTTCGAGGAGAGCGGGGAGCGCAATTACAAGGGAGAACTGCAAGAGCTTTTGCAATCGCACGGATCCCGCCCCTCGTATACCCTTCTCTCCAAGTCGGGAGAAGATCATGCGCCCGTCTTTTCCGTCAAGGCTGAGGCGGACGGCAAAATCGCCGAGGGAAAGGGAAAGAGCAGAAAGACGGCGGAGCAAAACGCCGCCAAGGCAATGTTATCATTGATGAAAGGAAGAGCATGAATTTCAAGGGAATGCAGCTTGTCGGCTTCAAATCGTTTGCCGACAAGACGACAATTACATTCGACGACGGGGTCACTTGTATCGTGGGGCCGAACGGTTGCGGAAAGAGCAACGTTTCCGATGCCGTCAAGTGGGTGCTCGGCGAACAGTCTGCAAAAAATATGAGGGGTTCTTCCATGCAGGACGTCATTTTCAACGGGACGGAGCGGAGGAAATCCCTTTCCTTTTGCGAGGTGACGCTGACGTTCGACAACACGAGCCGCATGTTCGACATCGACTACGACGAGGTATCCATGACCCGTCGGCTGTTTCGCAGCGGAGAGAGCGAATATCTTTTGAACAAGCAGAATTGTCGTTTGAAAGACATCGTCGCTCTGTTGCACGGCGTCGGCGTCGGAAAAGAGGGATACTCCATCATCGGGCAGGGCAAAGTCGAGCAGATCATGAACGCCAAGCCCGAAGACCGCCGCGCCATTTTTGAAGAGGCGACGGGCATCGTCATGTTCAAGAGCAGAAAGGCGGAAATCGAGCGCAGGCTGGAAAACTCTTCCGACAATCTGAATCTCTTTTTGCAGAGACTGTCCGAGGTCGAACGCCAGGTGGCCCCCTTGTCCCGTCAGGCGGAGACGGCAAAGAAATACAACGAGCTTTACGCACAGCTCAAGTCGACGGAGTGCAACGTCTATCTTTACCGCTATGAAAACGCTGCGGGCGAAAAGGCAACCATTGCCCGAGAGATCGAAACGTTGCTTTCGAGGATAGACGAACGGAACGCTGAAATCGAGACGATCCACCGAAGCGTCGAAGAAAACCGCGGAAGGATCGCGGAGGCGGACAGGGAGCTTTCCGAACAGAACAACAAGCTCCTGCAAATGACGGTCGGGCTGGAACGCAAGAGCGGCGAGGCACAGCGCGTCAAGGACAGGGCGGGATTTTTCCGCACGCAGCTTCAAAACGCCAACGACCGCATCGGCTATTCCATGCGCCGCATCGACGCAATCGACAGGGAACTGAAGGCGGGCGAAAAAAACAGACAGAGCGGCGAAAAGCGTTTAAAGCAGGCGAAAGAGGAGTGCGACGCCCTTTCGCAGCGGCTCTTCGTCCTGTTGGAACAGGTGTCCGCGTACGAAAAGCAGTCGGACGAATCGAGGGCAAACGCCCTCTCTCAGGCGGAAAATCTTTCCGCATTGAAGGAGAATAAGGGTTCGCTTTCCGCACAGAAGCAGGCGACGGAAGAGCGTTTGGGCGAGGTGCGCGAGACGATCAAGCGCCTTCAGACGAGAAAGGCTTCTTTGCAGACGGAATACGACGCCGCCTCTAAGGAGGAAATGCGCCTTCGCGCCTTTCTCGACGAAGAGCCGACCGCGCTTTCCGCCTCGTATGAAAAGCAGGACGCGTTGAGCGACCGCATCAACCGTATTTCCGAGGAGATTTTCGGCACAAACGCACGAATCGCCTCTTTGAAGGAAAACTTAAATTTCTACATCGGGCTCAAAAACAGATTCGACGGCTATAAGTATTCCGTCAAAAAGCTAATGGGTGAGGCGAGGAACAATCCTTCTCTCTCCTCCAAGCTCAAGGGCATGATTGCGGACATCGTATCCTGTGAGGAAAAATACGAGGTCGCCATCGAAACGGCGTTCGGCGGAGCCATGCAGAACGTCGTCACGGCGACGGCGGAGGACGCAAGGCTGCTCATCGAATATCTGAAAAAGACGGGAGGGGGAATCGTCACCTTCCTGCCCGTCGACTCCATGAAGCCGCACTACGCTTCCCGCGAGATCAAGGACGCGCTCAAAGAGAGCGGGGCGATGGGGCTTGCCTCCGACCTCGTTTCCTACAACGCCTATTTCGATCCCGTTATTTTGAATCTTCTCGGCAATACGCTCGTCTGCGACGACATCGCGCACGCCACGAAAATCGCAAGAAAATACCGCTCGGCGTTCCGCATCGTCACGTTGGACGGAGACGTTGTCTCCACGAGCGGCGCTATGACGGGCGGGTCGAGAAAGCAGGAGAGCGGCAATCTCCTTGCGAACGAGAGAAAGATCAAAGAATGCGAAGATCAGATTGAGGAAAAGAGGGGCTATCTTTCCAAGTTGGAAGAGATGTCTGCCCGCGCCAAAGAACAAAAGACCGAAGTCGACGGCGAGATCGAAGGGCTCCGCGCAAAATTCCAAAGCGCAAAGACGGAGCTTGCCGCGATTCTTCAGAAGGAAGAGGCGCTTTCCCTTTCCCTCGCGGAGGCGGAAGAGAGCGTCAAGGAATACGCCGACGCCCTTGACTCCTTACAGGCAAAGGCGGGAGAAATCGAAAACGAGTATTCCCTTTCCTCGGAGGACGAGGCAGCCCTTTCCGACTTAAAGGAAAAGGCGGCAAGGGAAATGGCACAGCAAAAGGAGCAGTACGAGAGGGTCAAGGAAGAATACGACGAAAAGAGCAACGCGCTCAACGAGCTGAAAATCGAAGTCGCCGCCCTTACGGGAACCATCGAAACGGAAGAGAACAACAAAAATCGCCTGGAGGAGGAAAAGAAGAACCTTCTCACCGAAATGGCAGACACCAGGCGCAACGTCGCCAACATCGAGACGACGATCAAAAACCTCGACGAGGAGGCGGAGCGCAAGGCTTTGACCCCCGAAGAGAGGGCGGAGGTTGACAGGCTTCGCGCTTCCATATCCTCCATCGGCGAGGAGAAAAAGCTCCTTTCGGCGAAAAACGTCCTTCTCGAAAACAGAAAGACGGAGCTTTTATCCGAAATTTCCTCCTTGCAGGATCGAAAGTTTCAATGCGACCTCAATTCCAACAAGATCGACGCCGCGCTTGAAAACGCACAGCAGAGAATTTCCGAGGAATACGGGCTGGATTACGAGGGCTGCCTTCCCCTTCGGGACGAGGCGTTCGATATGCGCGCAAGCGCTTCCCTCGTCAACTCGATCAAGCACAAAATCGGCGCGCTCGGCGCGGTCAATCCCAACGCGATCGAAGACTACGAAGAGGTCAAGGTTCGCTACGAGGAGATGAAGGTGCAGCGAGAAGATCTGGAAAAGGGAATCGCCGATTTGAAGAGCGTCCTCGAAACGTTAAAAGGCGAGATGCAAAAGCAGTTCGACGAGGGCTTTCAAAAAATCAACGAAAACTTCAAACTCACCTACAAAGAACTGTTCGGCGGCGGCAGAGCGGAGCTTCAGATGGAGTACGAAGAGGGACAGGATCCCCTCGACGCGGGCGTGGAAATTTTCGCCTGTCCTCCCGGTAAAAAGCTTGCCAAAATCTCCCTGCTTTCGGGCGGAGAGCGGGCACTCACCGCGATCGCCATTCTGTTTGCGATTTTAAAGCTTCGCCCCATGCCCTTCTGCATTCTCGACGAAATCGAGGCGGCGCTCGACGAGGCGAACGTCGACAGATTCGCGCAGTATCTCAAAAACTTTTCCAAAAACACCCAATTCATCGTCATCACGCACAGAAAGCCCACCATGGAGCAGGCGGATTCCCTCTTCGGCGTGACCATGGAGGAAAAGGGTGTTTCCAAAATCGTATCCGTCAAGCTCTCGGAGCTGGAAGAAAAGCTCGGCGGCGATACCGTTGCATAGGCGGGACGGGAACCATTCTTTCCGTTCGGGGGGAAGTCGGTAGACTTTTCGCGCGTTTCATTTCGATATTTTTTAAGGAGAACTTATGGCACTCTTCGGCAAGCTGTTTGCAGCACTCAAAAAGACCAAGGAAAACGTTTCGTCCAAGCTTCGCCTTCTCTTTGCGAAGAACAAGCTCGGCGACGATTTTTACGACGAGTTGGAAGAAATTCTCATCTCTGCCGACGTTTCCGTGCGGACGGCAGAGGACGTCATCGATCAGGTGAAGGAGGAGGCGATCGGCGAAAAGCTCAAAGATCAGCAGTTCGTCACCGATCTCTTGAAGGACATTTTGCAGGACACGCTGGAAGAGGCTCCCATCCCCGAAATTTCCTATCCCTGCGTCATCATGTTGGTGGGGGTCAACGGGGTCGGAAAGACCACCACCATCGGCAAGCTCGCCCATTATTTTAAGAGAACGGGCAAGTCCGTCGTACTCGCGGCGGGCGATACCTTTCGCGCCGCGGCGGCAGATCAGCTCTCCGTCTGGGCAGACCGCGCAGGGGTCAGAATCGTTCGCCACGAAGAGGGGAGCGATCCCTCCGCCGTCGTCTTTGACGCCGTTTCCTCGGCAAAGGCGAGAAAGACGGATGTCGTCATCGTCGATACCGCAGGGAGACTTCACGTGAAAGCGAACCTCATGGCGGAGCTTTCCAAGATGAACCGCGTCGTCGAGCGGGAATATCCCGAAGCGACGTTCTATAAGCTCCTCGTGCTTGACGCCACCACGGGGCAAAACGCTTTCAATCAGGCGCAGGTGTTCGACGAGACGGTCGATCTCGACGGCATTGTTCTAACCAAACTTGACGGCACGGCAAAGGGCGGCTTCGTCGTTTCCCTCTGCGGAGAGCTGAACATTCCCGTCTGGTTTGCGGGCGTCGGCGAAAAGATGGAAGATCTCGAGCCCTTCGACGCCGAGGAATTTGTCGAAGGATTTTTCTGATTTTTTTCTCCTGTCAGGCAAAAATGCTTGACAGGAGTTTTTTTCTCTGCTAAAATAATAGGGTATCAAGCAAAATTGCTTGACAGGGTGTTGAAATGGATGAAAAAGAGTGGACTTCCTATCTGAAAGAGAAGGGCGTTTCCGACAACATGGCGGAGAACGTGCGCTTTTTGCAGCTTTGGGATACCTATCGGGGACTGCTCACCGAACGACAGCGGCAAGTGACCGATCTCTTTTTCAATTACGATTTTTCTCTTTCCGAAATCGCTTCGGAGACGGGCGTCTCCCGCCAAAGCGTTTCGGAGTGCATTCACAAATGCAAAAAACAGCTCGAAGAGTACGAGGAAAAGCTCGGATTCTTTGAAGCGACGAACGAGCTTTGCCTGCGGCTCTCCATAGTGCTGACAAAGGCGACAAAGTGGATCGATCGCATGAAAGCCGATCATCCCGAGCTCTGCGAGGACCTGGAAGCTCTTCGGCAGGGGCTCATCGAGGATGCGGAAGCGCCGCTTCCCAAATCGTAAGAGGTAGTTTATGGCAATCTTCGGCTCTCTTTCCGAGAGACTCAATCATATCTTTTCCAAGCTCACCAAGCACGGACGGCTTACCGAGCTGGAAATCAAACAGGCGATGCGGGAAGTGCGCATTGCCCTTCTCGAGGCGGACGTCAATTTAAAGGTCGCCAAGCAGTTCATCGCGACCGTCTCCGAAAAGGCGGTGGGGCAGGAAATTCTCTCCTCTTTAAATCCCACCCAGCAGGTCATTAAAATCGTCAACGAGGAGCTCACGGCGCTCATGGGCTCCAAGAACGCAAAATTGGAGGTTTCCTCTTCCCTTCCCACCGTCATCATGATGTGCGGCTTGCAGGGCGCGGGCAAAACCACGCTGTGCGGCAAGCTCGCCGTTCTCCTCAAAAAGCAGGGCAAAAAGCCCCTCTTGGTTGCAGGCGACATCTATCGCCCCGCCGCCATCGATCAGCTTAAGGTCGTCGGAGGCAAAGCGGGTGCGGAGGTCTTCGAGCGCGGGACGCAGAGTCCCGTCAAGACCGCAAAAGAGGCGATCGACTACGCGAAGAAGAACGGGTTCGATACCGTCATTCTCGATACGGCGGGCAGACTTCACATCGATGAAGCCTTGATGCAGGAGCTTGAAAACATCACGAAGGCGGTAAAAGTCACCGAGATTCTGCTCACGGTCGATTCCATGACCGGTCAGGACGCCGTCAACGTCGCAAATACGTTCAACAGCAGGCTGGAAATCACGGGCGTCATTTTAACCAAGCTCGACGGCGATACGCGGGGCGGCGCGTGCCTCTCCATCAAAGCCGTCACGGGCAAGCCCATCAAGTTCATCGGCGTGGGCGAAAAGCTCACCGATTTAGAGCCCTTCTATCCCGACCGCATGGCAAGCCGAATCCTCGGCATGGGGGACGTCCTCTCCCTCATCGAAAAGGCACAGGAAGCCGTCACGGAAGAACAGGCGAGAAAGATGCAGGAAAGGCTCAAGAGCAACGCCTTTACCCTTTCGGACTACCTTGAGCAGTTCGAGGCGATGAAGCGCATGGGCGGGGCGCAGAAGATGCTCTCCATGATGCCGAATATGGGCAAACTCAAAATCGGCGAGGGGGACATCGACGAGAAAAAGCTCGAACGCACGAAGGCGATCATCCTCTCCATGACGATGCAGGAGCGGGAAAATCCCGCTATCGTCAACTCTTCGAGAAAGAAGCGGATTGCCGCGGGAAGCGGCACGAGCGTGCAGGAGATCAACCAACTTTTGAAACAGTACGAACAGATGAAGCTGCTCATGAAACAGATGAAAGGCAACAAGGGCAGATTCAGAATGCCGTTCTGAGAATAGAGCGTGATCACACGAACGCTCAACGCACATCTTTTGGCATATTTCCCGCAGGACTTTGTTACTCGTCGGTTAAATACATCTAGTATTCTCCCTCCTCGCGCCTTGTCCTGCAAAAAATCTGCTCAAAACCTGTGCATTTCGGATCATGTGATCACGCTCTGAGCGTGATCACACGAACGCTCAAATAGAAAAACATTTAAAAATTTTTGGAGGTAAATTCCTATGGCAGTAAAAATGAGAATGATGCGTATGGGCGACAAGAAGTCCCCCGCATACCGTATCGTCGTCGTTGACAGCAGAGTTGCGCGCGGCGGCGAGTACATCGACAAAGTGGGATTCTACAATCCCTGCACCGAGCCTTCCGTCCTCGACATCGACGTCGAAAAGGCAAAGGCTTGGCTTTCCAAGGGCGTTCAGCCCACCGAAACGGTGAAAAGCCTTCTCGTCAAGGCGGGCGCGATGGAGCAGTCCAAGAAGCTCTCCGCTCCCAAGACGAACAACAAGAAAAAGAAGGACTAATCGTCGTTTGAATCCATTTGCAAGGTCAGTTTGACCCCTTAAGTACCACAAGGAGGTATCGGTATGGTATTGGATTTGGTAAAATTTATCGTGTCGCAATTTGCGGAGAACGCAGAAGAAGCGGAGTACAAGGTCAATGAAACGGATTCCGCCGTGGAAATCGACGTCTATCTCTCCCCCGAAGATATGGGCAAGGTCATCGGCAAGCAGGGCAAAATCGCCAAGGCGATGAGAACGCTCGTGCGCGCCGCTTCCGCGAAGGAAAGCAAGAAGTACACGGTAGAAATCAAGGAAAAAGGCGAAGCACAGGCTGAATAATTGTGCAAAGGGGGCTGTCGCGCAGACAGCCCCCTTGTTTGAAAAACAACCATCGCGCAATACGGTATCTTGCGCGTCTGTTTTCCAAACGGTATCAGGGTATAACGATGAAAGTATTGACAATCGGTCGCATTTTAAAGCCGCAGGGCATTCGCGGCGAACTCAAAGTTCAACCGTATACGGACAGCGCGGAGGATTTGTCCTTTTACAAGGAAGTATTCATCGGCGAAGTCCCCTATAAAGTCCTCTCCTTTCGGATGGGGGACGGCGTCGCCTATTTGGGACTGCGCGGCGTTCCCGATCGGAACGCGGCGGAGCTTTTGCGCGGCAAGGAGCTGACCGTTCCCTTTGAGGAGAGAATGCCCCTTCCGGAAGGCGCGTACTACGTCGCCGAGCTCATCGGCTGCATGATCGTGGACAACGAGGGCGGGGAGATCGGCGAGCTCGTCGAGATTACGCAGGCGGCAACCGAGTTCTATACGGCAAAAAAGGGAGATCGGACGATTTTGTTCCCCGTCCCCAAGGGAGTCGTCCTGTCCGTCGACGTCGAGGAAAGGAAAATCGTCGTCGATAAAAAGAGATTTTGGGAGGTGGCGGTCGATTGAATTACGCTTGTAAACGCTTGAAAAGGAGCGAAAAGAAGCTCACCGTCCGCGTTCCCGGCTCGAAGAGCGTGACCAACCACGCCCTTTTGCTTGCCTCGCTTGCGCGGGGCGAGAGCGAGCTTTTCGGCATGCAGTCGAGCGGAGACGCTGCTTCCTTTCTGGAGTGCGTGCAAAAGCTCGGCGTCAAGGTCGAACGGGAAGGGGATTGCTGCCGCGTCTTGGGCGGGAATCTTTTGAAAAACGCTTCCGTCAACGTGGGAAGCGCGGGGACGGCGGCGCGCTTTCTCACCGCCCTTCTGGGGCTTTCGGACGGGGAATATTTCCTCGATTCCTCCGAGCAGATGAAAAAACGCCCCATGAAGCCCCTTTTAGACAGCCTCGTCTCCTTGGGGGCGAGCGTCACCTACCTCGGAGAGGAGGGGCACTTCCCCTTCGTCTTAAAGGGCGGAAAGGGGGGAGGAAGGGTCAAGGTGGACGTCTCTTCGAGCTCTCAGTTTTTGAGCGCCCTCCTCGCCGTCGCGCCCGTCGCAGGGGGCTTGACCGTCGAGACGACGGGAAGTCACGGCATGGCTTACGTCGAGATGACCGTCAAAATGATGGAGGAATTCGGCGTCAAGGTCAGGCGGGAGGGGAACGTCTTTATCGTCCCCGTGGGAGAATACCGCCCCTTGCGCTATTTTGTCGAGCCTGACGTCTCCGCCGCCTGCTATTTTTACGCGCTCGCCGCGCTCACGGGCAACACCGTAGCGGTAGAGGGCGTTTCTCTCCCGTCCTTGCAGGGCGATACCGCCTTTTTGCAGGTATTGAAGGAGATGGGAGCTAAGGTGGACGGCTGTACCGTAACGGGAAGGGAGCTGCACGGCGTCACCGTGGATATGAGCGCCTTTTCCGATCAGGCAATTACCCTTGCCTGCATCTCCCCCTTTGCCGACAGTCCCACCCTGATTAAGGGAATCGGGCACATTCGCTTGCAGGAGAGCGATCGACTCTCCGCCATGGCGACCGAGCTTAAAAAGCTCGGCTGTCGGGTGGAAACGGGCGAGGATTTTATCCGCATTTTTCCCTCCGTTCTGCACGGGGGAATCGTCAAAACATATGACGATCACCGCATGGCGATGGGCTTTTCCCTCATCGGCACGCGGGTGGAAGGCATTGTGATCGAGCACGCCGAATGCTGTCAAAAGACCTTTCGGGAGTATTTCGACGTCTTAGACGAGCTTAGGGAATCGCTATGAAAATTACCATACTCACTCTTTTCCCCGAAATGTTTGCACCCCTCAAGGAGTCCATCATCGGCAGAGCCGTCAAAGAGGGAAAAATCGAACTAAATATCGTCAACATTCGGGATTATACGGAAGACAAGCATTTGAAGTGCGACGACTACCCCTTCGGCGGCGGGGCGGGCATGGTGATGATGCCCCAGCCCATCGGCTCTGCCATCGAGGCAGTCGATCCCGAACATCGGGCGCGGAGAATTTACCTCTCTCCCAAGGGAAGAGTGTTCCGCCAACAAATGGTGTTCGAGTTTTTGGAATACGAGCACCTCGTCCTCCTCTGCGGGCACTACGAAGGGGTAGATCAGCGCGTCCTCGACCTCTTCATCGATGAAGAGGTTTCTATCGGCGACTACGTTTTGACGGGCGGGGAGCTTCCCGCCATGGTCATTGCGGACAGCGTTTCGCGCTACGTGGACGGCGTGCTTTCGGCAGGCTCTCTCGTGGATGAGAGCTTTTCCGAAAACCTCCTCGAATACCCCCAATACACGAGACCCGTCGAATACAGGGGACTGACCGTGCCCGAAGTGCTTCGAAGCGGCAACCACGGCAAAATCGACGCATGGAGAAGGGAACAAGCCCTCGCCGTGACGAAGAAGTGCCGCCCCGACCTTCTCAAAGGAGAATAACGTGAAACACATTCAATGGTTCCCCGGTCATATGACCAAGGCAATGCGCATGATGGCGGAGGAGATCGACCTCTGCGACGCCGTCCTCTGCGTGCTGGACGCGCGCTGTCCCGCCGCTTCGTTTAACCCGAAGCTCAAGGAGTTGTTCGGCGGTCGTCCCGTCCTCTATCTTCTCAACAAGAGCGATCTTGCGGATTCTGCCCGCACGGACGCCTTTTGCCGCCTGATCGAGCGCAAGGGAAATCTTGCCGCCAAAATTGTTGCGACTTCCTCTTCGACCAAGCGCATTTTAAACCAGAAAATTCAAACGCTCACCGAAGAAAAACGGCGGGCAAACGCCGAAAAGGGGAGCATCCGTCCCGTTCGCCTGATGGTTGCGGGCATTCCCAATACGGGTAAAAGCACGGTCATCAACCTCTTGCACGGTCAGAAAAAGGCGGTGACGGGGGACAAAGCGGGCGTCACGCGCGGAAAGCAGTGGATCAAGTGCGACGGCTTTGATTTGATGGACACACCGGGAACGATGCCGCCCGCCTTTGAAAATCAGACGCTTGCCCGCCATCTCGCCTACATCGGCAGCATCAACGACGATATTTTGGAGATGGACGAAATCGCCCTTTCCTTCCTCGAAGAGCTGAGAAAGGAGTATCCTGCCATCGTGCAGGAGAAGTTTGACACGCAGGAAGAAGAGCCGCTCGCCCTTTTGGACGCCGTATGCAAGCGGCGGGGCTTCTTGGTGCGGGGCGGGGGATACGACTACGAGCGCGGAGAAAAGGCGCTCATCGACGATTTCCGCAAGGGCAAGCTCGGAAAAATCACCCTCGAGCGCGCCGAAGATTACGCCGAGGTGGATTTCTGATGGACAAGACGGAATACGAGAGAAAGTGGCAGGAAAAAGGATTCCCCCTCGTCGCAGGCGTGGACGAAGTGGGCAGAGGCCCGCTTGCAGGCCCAGTGGTCTGCTGCGCGATCATTATGCCCCTCGACGATCTCATCGAAGGGGTGGACGATTCGAAAAAGCTTTCCGCAAAGAAGCGGGAGCTGTTGTCCGAGGAAATCAAACAGCGGGCGATCGCCTATCGGATCGAGGAAGTCTCTCACACCGTCATCGACGAAATCAACATCTTGCAGGCAACCAGGCTTTGCATGAAGCGGGCGGTGGAGCATCTTCCCATTTCCCCTTCCTGCGTGCTCACGGACGGCAATATGACGCTCGAAGTGTCCCTTCCGCAGGAGTCCATCGTCAAGGGAGACGCGAAGAGCTATACCATCGGCTGTGCGAGCATTGTCGCCAAGGTGTACAGGGACAATCTCATGAAGGAAATGGCAAAAAAATACCCTTATTACGGGTTTGAGAAAAACGCCGGCTACGGCACGGCGCTGCACATTCAGGGCATTCGGGAGCACGGACTATGCGAGATTCACAGAAAGACCTTTTCCGCAAAATTCTTGGAAAAAGCGGAGAGGCTTCCGCCCTCCGATACTTGAAGAGGGAGGGCTATTCCCTCGTGGAGAAAAATTACAGAACCCCCTTCGGAGAAGCCGACCTTATCGTTCGGAAAGAGGAGCTCGTCTTTGTCGAAGTCAAGACGAGGAGCTCGGATTCCTACGGCGTGCCCTCCGAGGCGGTCGGCTACAAAAAACGGGAGACGTACCGAAAAATCGCCTCCTATTGGTTTTTGTCCCACGAAGAAGAGCCGTTCCGCTTCGACGTCGTGGAAATTCTCGGAAAAAAGTTGAATCATATTCAAAATGCCTTTTAAAATCGGGGCAAAAACGCTTGCTTAAAAGCGAAAAGTGTAGTATAATACCAAAGACTTCGGGCGGTCCTCTGGTTTTGTATGCCCTTTGGCAGGAAGAAACAAGACCACGAACGCTTCGTACATCAGGAGGTAAAGTCATGAACGGATTAATAGAAGCGATTGAAGCCGAACAGCTCAAAGCGGAAGTTCCCGTATTTAACGTCGGTGATACCGTCAAAGTCGGTTACAAAATCATCGAGGGCAACAAGGAAAGAATCCAGAACTTCGAAGGCGTCGTCATCGCAAAGCAGCACGGCAGTGTCAACGAAACCTTTACCGTGAGAAGACTTTCTTACGGCATCGGCGTGGAAAGAACGTTCCCCCTTCATTCTCCGAAGGTCGCATACGTCACCGTCGTCAAGAAAGGTAAGGTCAGAAGGGCAAAGCTCTACTATCTCAGAGGTCGTACCGGTAAGGCTGCAAAAGTCAAGGAAGTTAGATAATTTCCCATCGAACAGAACGAAAAAAGAACCGTCGAAAGTCGCGACGGTTCTTTTTTTGCCGTTTTATTTTTCGTTTTTCTTGCTTTGAACGCCGCTTTGTGTTATACTGAAAGAAACAAAGGAGGAAAGACGATGCTTGCCAAAGTCAAATGTTTTGCCTTAAGCGGTCTCGACGGCGTTGCGGTCGAGGTGGAAACGGACGTCAACAACGGGCTTCCCGCTTACGAACTCGTAGGGCTTCCCGATGCGGCGGTTAAGGAGTCCAAGGAGCGGGTGAGGAGCGCGCTCAAAAACAGCGGGAAGTCCTTTCCCACGCACAAAATTACCGTCAACCTCGCGCCCGCAGATCTCAGAAAGGAAGGCTCGCATTTCGACCTCGCCATCGCCGTCTGCCTGTTGAAGGCGACGGGTCAGCTCTGCATCGGGGACGAAAACGTCGTCTTTTTGGGCGAGCTCGCCCTCGGCGGACAGGTCAGATCCATCAACGGGATTCTCCCCATTCTCATCTCCGCAAGGGAAAAGGGCTATACCACCTTCTTCATTCCCAAGGCGAATGCAAACGAGGCTTCGTACCTTTCGGGGATCACCGTCTATCCTGTCTCTTCCCTTTCCGAATTGGTCGATCATATCATGGGGGATCGTCCCATTGAACCCGTCGCCCTCCGCACCTTTGAGGGTGCAAAGGGGAGCGATCCTTCCGATCTCACTTACGTCAAGGGGCAGAAAGCCGCCAAACGGGCAATTGAGATCGCCGTTTCGGGCGGGCATAACATCCTTCTCGTCGGGCCTCCCGGTACGGGAAAGACCATGCTTGCGCGCTGTATTCCGGGCATTCTGCCCGATCTCACCTTCGACGAGGCGCTCGAAGTGACGAAAATTCACTCCGTCGCGGGCATTTTGTCCGAGGAGGGCATCGTTTCAAGGCGACCCTTCCGTTCCCCGCACCATACGGCGACGACCGTCTCCCTCTGCGGAGGAGGCAATGCGAAAATTCACCCCGGAGAGGTCTCCCTGGCGCACAACGGCGTTCTCTTTTTAGACGAATTGCCCGAGTACAACCGCGCTTCGTTGGAAGCCCTTCGCCAACCCCTCGAGGACGGCGTCATCACCATTGCCCGATCGGCGGGCGCGGTGTCCTATCCCGCCTCTTTTATCCTCTGCGCGAGCATGAATCCCTGCCCTTGCGGCAATTACGGCTCGGACAGACCTTGCAAATGCACCCCCTTCGACATCCGAAGGTATCGCGCCAAAATCTCCGGGCCGCTGCTCGATCGCATCGATTTGCAGGTCGAGGTGGACTCCGTGCGCTACGACGACCTTGCGGGGGAAGCCGCAGAGGAGCGTTCTTCCGCCGTCAAAGAGCGGGTGGAACGGGCGCGCGCGGTGCAGAGAAAGCGGTTTTCGGGGAAAATCCACACCAACAGCGAGATGGGGGAGCGGGAGCTGAAAGGATATTGCAAGCTCTCTCCCGCGTGTGAGAGCGTGCTGCGAATCGCGTTTGAGCGGTTGCAGCTTTCCGCAAGGGGGAGATCGCGCATCATCAAGGTCGCTCGCACCATCGCGGACATGGCGGGCAGCGAGGAAATCCTCGTCGAACACATCTATGAAGCGGTCTCTTACCGCACCTTTCAGGAAGTATGAATTACACCGAAGACGACCTTGCGGTCATTGCGCTCAACTCCATTCCCCTCTTGACCGAACGCAGGCGGTGGGAGCTTCTCTCCGCCTTGGAATCTCCCCGATTTTTGTTTGACCCGAAAAAACTTCGTCCGCTCTTGATTGAAACGGAGAAAAGTGACGTATATAATAGTATAAGCGACGCTCTTTGCAAAGAATATGCCGTGGAAGTCGTGACCTCTTACGAAAAGAAGGGCTACTTTGCAATTCCCTACACGAGCGAGAACTATCCCGCTTCCTTGAAGCGGTCGGAATACTTTCCGCCCGTTCTGTATGCGATGGGGAGAATGGAACTTCTCAAAAGCAAATTCTTCTGCATCGTCGGCTCAAGGCGAACGCTCCCCAACATCTTAAAGGTGACGGAGTCCCTTTCGAAGGAGCTTTCCGCGCATTTTACCGTCCTCACGGGCGTGGCGGAAGGCGGGGATTACGCTGCGGCGCAGGGCGCGCTCGAAAAGGGAAACGTCGCGTGTATGCTCGCGGGCGGCTTTGATACCGTCTCTTTGAAACAGCTTCATCGCGAAGTGGCAAAAAGAGGGTTGTTGCTTTCACCCTTCCCGCCCAATCTCCCCACGCAGAAGTTTTTGTATCGGGTGAGAAACCGCACGATGGCTTCCCTTTCGGAGGGAATTTTGGTGGTCAGCGCGGGCAAGGTGAGTGGCGCGCTGATTACGGGCGAGTATGGATTGGAGATGGGGAAGTTCACTTACGCTTTTCCGTATACCATCGGCTCGGCGAGCGGGGAAGGCTGCAACGCCCTCCTCAAAAAAGGTGCGTATCCGACCGAAAATATCCTTGACATTTTGCCCGATTTTGGTATAAACTTGTCAAAGGAGCGGAGTGCCGTTCCCTTAACGAGGGAGGAACAGCTCGTCTTAGCGAGGCTTGCAGAGCGAGAAGAGCTCCACAGGAGCGAAATCGCACGGGAAACCAATCTGGAAGAGGCGGAGCTTTCGGCGGTGCTGTCCGCGCTCGAAATCAAAAATCTCATTGTCAGAACGGGTGGAAACAAATACCGCCCCGTATAGGAAAAAATGGACTTAATCATTGTAGAGTCGCCCTCGAAGGCGAAGACGATTGCAAAATATTTGAAGGGAAAGTACCGCGTGGACGCCTCGGCGGGACACGTGCGCGACCTGCCCGAAAAGACGCTCGGCGTGGACATTGCCAACAACTACGAGCCGAAGTACGTCATCACCGAGGGCAAGAAAGAGATCATCAAGCGCCTTTTGGAAGAGGCGAAAAAGGCGGACAAGGTCTACCTTGCAACCGACCCCGACCGCGAGGGCGAGGCGATTTCGTGGCACTTGCAGACCGTCTTAAAGCTGGACGAGAATGCGGAAAACAGAATCGAATTTAACGAAATCTCCCAAAAGGCGGTCGAAAAGGCGATTTCGTCGCCCAGAAAGGTCAACGTGGACTTGGTAGACGCCCAGCAGGCGAGGAGAGTGCTCGACAGGCTCGTGGGCTATAAGCTCTCCCCCCTTCTCAACCGCCGCATTCACAGCGGACTTTCCGCGGGCAGAGTGCAGTCGGTCGCCCTTCGGCTCATCGTCGATAAGGAGCGGGTGATCACCGCCTTCGTTCCGAGGGAATATTGGGATCTTGTCGTCACCCTCCGCGACAAGGAGGGACGGTATGCCTCTTTCCCCGCAAGCCTTACGAAGAAGAAGGGGAAGAAGTGCGAACCCGCCTCCAAGGCGGAGATGGACGAGGTGCTCGCCGCCTTAAAGGGCGGGGAATACGTCGTTTCGGGGGTAAAGAAGGCGGTTTCCAAGTCGCACGCCCCCGCGCCGTTTACGACTTCGACCTTGCAGCAGGACGCTTCCAATAAGTTCAACCTCTCCTCTCCCGAGGTCATGCAGATCGCGCAGCACCTCTACGAGGGCATCGATACCCCCGAAGAGGGGCACATCGCCTTTATCACCTATATCCGTACCGACTCGACGAGAATTTCCGAGGACGCAAGGAGAGCCGCGCTCTCGTACATCGAGGGAAAGTACGGCAAGGAATACGTTCCCGCAAAGCCGAATATTTACGCGGTGGGCAAGAGCGCGCAGGACGCGCACGAGGCAATTCGCCCCAACGACATCACACGGACGCCCGAATCGGTCAAGAAATTGCTCGATAAAAAGCATTGGAACGTCTATAAGCTTATTTACGACCGCTTCGTCGCCTCGCAGATGGCGGAAGCCAAGTACAATACGATGCAGATTACCATCGAAAACGGGGATTACACCTTCAAGGCGGCGGGCAAGACCCTGCTCTTTGCGGGATTCACCGCAGCGTATTCCCTGCCCAAAAAGGAAGGAGATGAGGACGAAGAGAAGCTCCTGCCCGCCCTTTCGGAGGGAGTTACATTGAACTGTCTCAAGGAAGAGCCCAAGCAGAAATTCACCAAGCCCCCCCTTCGCTATACGGACGCCTCTCTCGTGAAAGAGATGGAGCAAAACGGCATCGGAAGACCTTCGACCTACGCCTCCATCATCGCCGTCTTGACAAAGCGCAAGTACGTCAAAAAAGAGGGGAAGTATATGGTTCCCCAACCCATCGCCTTTGAAATTACCGACCTTCTCATGAACTACTTTAAGGACATCATGGACGTCGGCTTTACGGCGAATATGGAGCGCAAGCTCGACGAAATCGAAGAGGGCAACAAGGATTGGCATCGGATTTTGTCCGACTTCTATCCGCCCTTTGCCGATAAGCTCGCAAAGGCGCAGGAGGAGGGCACGGAGCAGACGGACATTCCCTGCGAAAAGTGCGGAACGCCCATGCTGCGCAAGGGAGGACGGTACGGAAAGTACCTCGTCTGCCCCAAGGAAGGCTGCGGCTTTAAGAAGAACGAGACGGAAGTCGAGGTTTCGGACACCGATTGTCCCAAGTGCGGGGCGAAAATGGTCGTCAAAAACGGAAAATTCGGCAAGTTCCTGGCTTGTCCGAACTATCCCGCCTGCAAGACGACATTACCCGTCCCCGAGAAGAACATTCCCACCGAAACGGGAATCTGCCCCGAATGCGGGAAAATCGTCCTTCCCCGAAAGAGCAAAAAGGGCAAGCTCTTTTACGGGTGTTCGGGTTATCCCGAATGCAAATTCATGAGCTGGGATCTCCCCACGGGCGAAAAATGCCCCAAATGCGGGGAATACCTCATCAAGACGCCGCGGGGCGTCGTCAAGTGCTCCTCGCGGGACTGCGGGTACAAAGCCCCCAAACAGAAAGGGGAAGCGAATGAAGATTAACGTTGTCGGCGGAGGGCTTGCGGGCGTCGAAGCTGCCTGGAAGCTCGCGAATCGAAATATTCCCGTCACCCTTTATGAAGGGAAGCCCGAAGTTTTCTCTCCCGCCCATCACTCGCCTTATCTTGCCGAGCTCGTCTGTTCGAACTCTTTAAAGTCCAACGACGTCTACGGAAACGCCTGTGGGCTTTTAAAAGAGGAAATGCGCCTTTTGGGCTCGCTCACGATGGAGGCCGCTAAGGTTTCCCGCGTGCCTGCGGGCGGCGCGCTCGCGGTCGATCGGGATTCGTTTTCCGCCTATATCACCGAAAAAATACAGGCGCACCCCCTCATCACTTTGGAGAGAAAGAAAATCGACTGTATTCCTGAGGACGGAATTTGCGTCCTTGCGACGGGCCCTTTGACGCAGGGTGCGCTCGCCGAGGAAATTTCCTCTCTGCTCGGCGCGCTTCACTTTTACGACGCTTCCGCGCCCATCGTCTCCGCCGAATCCATCGATTGGGACAAGACTTTTATCGCCGATCGGTACGGAAAGGGGAGCGGGGACTACGTTAACTGTTCCATGAACAAGGAGGAATACGAGGCGTTCTGGAATGCCCTCGTCACGGCGGAGCGGGCAACCCTCCGCGACTTTGAAAAGCGGGAAATTTTCGACGGCTGTATGCCCGTCGAGATCATGGCTTCCCGCGGGATGGATACCCTGCGCTTTGGAATGCTCAAGCCCGTCGGGCTTTACGATCGGGAAGGAAAGCGCCCCTATGCGGTCTTACAGCTCCGCAAGGAGGATAGTGCGGGCAGTTCCTACAACTTGGTCGGCTTTCAGACCAACCTCAAATTCGGAGAACAAAAGCGGGTGTTTTCCATGATTCCCGCTTTGCGAAACGCGGAATTTCTCCGCTACGGCGTCATGCACCGCAATACATACCTCCCCGCCGGGAGTCTTCGTTCGGATTTTTCCTGCAAAAAGAGGGAAAATCTCTACTTCGCAGGGCAGATCACGGGGGTGGAGGGCTACGTCGAAAGCGCGATGAGCGGACTTCTGACGGGCATTCACATCGCGAGAAGACTCGAGGGACTCCCTCCCTTGACGCTGGACAATACCACCGTCTGCGGCGCGCTGTCAAGCTATATCGCCGCGGAGCACACCGACTTTCAGCCGATGAACGCAAATTACGGCATTCTCACTCCTTTGAATGAGCGGGACAAAGCCGAAAAGAAGAGAAAAATGGGCGTTCGGGCGCTGGAAGCGATCAGACAGACAGGAGAAAGTATATGACAGAATTTCATGCAACCACCATTTGCGGTGTCAAAAGGGACGGTTTGACCGCCATCGCCGGCGACGGACAGGTGACGATGGGCGAAAACGTCATCTTTAAGAACACCGCCAAAAAGGTCAGAAGAATTTATGGGGGCAAGGTCATCACGGGCTTTGCGGGCTCTGTTTCGGACGCCTTTTCCCTTTCCGAAAAGTTCGAGGGAATGCTCAATAAATTTTCGGGCAACCTCATGCGTTCGGCAGTCGAGCTTGCCGACCTTTGGCGCGCCGACAAGATGGGCAGAAAGCTCGAAGCCCTCATGATTGTCGCCGATAAGGACACCATGCTCATGATTTCGGGCACGGGCGACGTCATCGAGCCGGACGACGGGATTCTCGCCATCGGTTCGGGCGGAAATTACGCCCTCGCAGCGGCGCGGGCGCTCTATCAGAACACCGACTACACGGCGGAGGAAATCGCCAAGAAGGCGCTGAAAATCGCCAGTGAAATCTGCGTGTTCACCAACGACAACATCAAATGCGAAACGGTAAAGGAGGAAGAATAATGGCGCTCTCTCCCAAACAGATTGTACACGAGCTCGATAAGTATATCGTAGGACAGGCGGAGGCAAAGCGCGCCGTCGCCGTTGCTCTTCGCAATCGATACAGAAGATCCAGGCTCTCCCCCGAGCTTCGGGAGGAGATTACCCCCAAGAACATCATCATGAAAGGCCCTACGGGCGTGGGTAAGACGGAAATCGCAAGGCGGCTCGCAAAGCTCGTCAAAGCGCCCTTCATCAAGGTCGAAGCCACCAAGTACACCGAGGTCGGCTATGTGGGCAAGGACGTCGAGGGCATGATCCGCGATCTCGTCGAATGCTCCTATCGCCTCGTCAAAGAGGAGAAGATGTCCGAAGTCTCCCAAAAGGCGACTTCGCGTGCAGACCGCAAAATTTTAAACCTTTTAAAGGAAGCCAAGCGCGCCGATAAGGGCGAGCTCGCGGAAGAGGTGTTCGAAGCCAATTTGAAGGACGGCTACAAGCGGGGCATTTTCGACGAAACGCTCATCGAAATGGACGTCACGGACACCCCCATGGGCATGGATATGCTCTCGGGAAGCGGCGCGACCATCTCGCTCGGCTCGGTGTTTGGCGATATGTTCCCCAAAAAGAAGAAAAAGAGAAGACTCACCGTTAAAGAGGCGAGACAAATTCTCATCGCCGAGGAGAGCGACAAGCTCATCGACAACGATTCCGTCTCCTCGGAGGCACTCCGCCGTGCGGAGAACGAGGGAATCATCTTCATCGACGAAATCGATAAAATCGCCGCAAAGGGCAACACGGGCGGGGCGGACGTCTCGCGCGAGGGCGTGCAGAGGGACATTCTCCCCATCGTCGAGGGCAGCACGGTCATGACCAAGTACGGGCCCGTCAAGACGGACTTCATGCTCTTCATCGCCGCAGGCGCGTTCCACGTCTCGAGCGTGGACGACCTCATTCCCGAGCTTCAGGGCAGATTCCCCATTTTCGTCGAGCTCAAAAGCCTCACCAAAGAGGATTTCATTCGCATTCTGACCTTGACCGAAAACTCCATCACCATGCAGTATCAGGTGCTTCTCGCGGTGGATAACATCGATCTGAAATTTACGGAGGACGCCATCGAGCGCATTGCCGAAATCGCCGTCGATCTCAACGCGACCAGCGAGGACATCGGCGCGCGCAGGTTGCACACGGTCATGGAGGATTTGCTCGAAGAAATTTCCTTCGAGGCGGGCGGCGGGGATTATCCCGTCATTCCCGTGGAAATCAACCGCGCGTACGTCGATCAGCATCTCGCTTCCGTCACGGAGACGAGAGATCTCAAACAATACGTCTTATAAAAAGGAGAAACATTATGGTCACGATCCCCAAAGGAACGAAGGACGTCCTGCCCTCCGATTCCTATCGCTTTCAGTACGTTGAACAAAAGGCGGGCGCCGTTGCCGCAAGGTATGCTTTTCGGGAAGTCAGAACGCCCACCTTCGAGCATACCGAGCTCTTTTGCCGCGGCGTCGGCGATACGACGGACATCGTCAATAAAGAAATGTATACCTTCCTCGACAAAGGGGATCGCAGCATTACGTTGAAGCCCGAGGGAACGGCGGGTGTCGCGCGTCTGTTCATCGAAAACGGGCTTCAGAATTCCGCCCTGCCCGCAAAGCTCTATTATATCACCCCCGCCTTCCGCTATGAAAGACCGCAGGCGGGACGGCTCAGAGAATTTCATCAGTTCGGCGTCGAGTTTTTCGGCTCTGCTTCTCCCGATGCGGATGCGGAAGTCATTCTGCTTGCGGACGACTTTTTGAAGGATCTCGGCATCGAGGACGTCGAGCTCAACTTAAATTCCATCGGCTGTAAGCATTGCCGTCCCAAGTACAACGAGGCGCTTCGCGACTATTTCCGCCCCCACCTTGGAGAACTTTGTGAGACGTGCAGGACTCGGTTTGAAAAAAATCCCCTCCGAATGCTCGACTGCAAGGAAACGCGCTGTCACGAGATCGCCGCAAACGCGCCCCTTATCACCGATTATCTGTGCGAGGAGTGCAAAGAGCACTTCGAAACGGTGAAGGAGCTTCTAAGGGAGGCGGGCGTTTCCTTCCGTTTAAACCCCAACATCGTCAGGGGGCTCGACTACTATTCCAAGACCGTCTTTGAATTTGTGTCCACCGCCATCGGCGCGCAGGGCACGGTGCTCGGCGGAGGCAGATACGACACCCTCATCGAGCACCTGGGCGGGAATCCCACGCCGGCAGTCGGCTTTGCCGCGGGCATCGAGCGGCTCATCCTGCTCATGCAGAATACGGGCATTCCGTTCGGGGAAGAGCCCGCCGTCACCGTCTACCTTGCGGGAATGGACGAGGCGTCCCGCAAAAAGGCGTTCGCGCTGTGCGCCGCGCTCAGAAAGGCGGGCGTTGCGGCGGATACCGACCACATGAACCGCTCCTTGAAGGCGCAGTTCAAATACGCGGGCAAAACGGGGGCGAAGTTCGTCGCCACCATCGGCTCAAACGAGCTTGAACACGGCTTTATGACCGTGAAAAACATGACTTCCTCCGCTTCGGAGAATGTTTCCTTCGAAAATGCGGTAGACTACTTTACGAAAGGAGTGTGAAAATGGTAAAACACATCAATCAGTCGGAATTCGAAACCCTCTTGAAAGAGGAAAAGCTTCCCATCGTCGTCGACTTTTGGGCAACCTGGTGCGGGCCCTGCAAGATGCTCGGCCCTGTCCTCGAAGAGGTTTCCAAGGAATACGAGGGAAAGGCGGTTTTCGTCAAAATCGACGTGGACGAGAACATGGAACTTGCGCAAAAGTACGGAATCAGTTCGATTCCCAACGTCCTCTTTTTCAAGGACGGCGTGCTCAAGGACAACTCCCTCGGCTTTGCACCGAAAAGCGTGCTTGCCTCTTTCGTCGAAAAAAACCTTTGAACGAAAATATCCCGAGTTTCGGGATATTTTTTTGAGCCGCAATCTATTTTATTTGCAAATTTTACCGAAATACATTGCAGAATTTTTCTATTTCAAATTTCCCCTTGACAATTTCGGAAATTGTGTTATGATGAATCCAAAGCAAAATGCTTTCATTTTTTTTCAAGGGGAAACAACATGAAAAACGTAATTGTGGGTCAATCAGGCGGGCCGACTTCGGTTATCAATTCCTCTCTTCTCGGCGTGTTCAAAACCGCAAAGGACAGAGGTGCAGACAAGGTGTACGGCATGGTACACGGGGTGAAAGGGCTTTTGGACGAGCAGATCGTCGATCTCTCCACGCAGATCAAAAACGATCTCGATATGGATCTTTTAAAGAGAACGCCCTCTTCCTTCCTGGGCTCGTGCCGCTATAAGCTTCCTGCTATTCAGGGAAACGAGGAAGTTTACGACAAGATTTTCGAAATCCTCAACCGCTACGAGATTTTCGCCTTTTTCTACATCGGCGGAAACGATTCCATGGATACCATCGACAAGCTTAGCACGTACGGAAAGCTGATCAAAAGTCCCATTCGCTTTATGGGGTGCCCCAAGACCATCGACAACGACCTCAATAAGACCGATCACACCCCCGGTTACGGCTCGGCGGCGAAGTACATCGCGGCGACGACCAAGGAGATCATTCGGGACGGGCTCGTCTACGATTATCCCGTCGTTTCCGTCATCGAAATCATGGGCAGAAACGCAGGATGGCTCACGGCGGCTGCTGCGCTCGCCAAGGGCGAGGACTGCGAGGGGGTCGATATGATCTACCTTCCCGAGCGGGTATTCGACATCGACAAATTTCTCGAAAGGACGGGAGAGCTTCTCAAAGAGAATCGCTCCGTCGTCATTGCCGTTTCGGAGGGCGTCAAGGTTGCGGACGGAAGGTACGTCTGCGAGCTTGCCGACCACGTGGACTATGTGGATGCTTTCGGGCACAAGCAGCTTGCAGGGACGGCGCGCTTCCTCGCGGGTAAGGTTGCCGAAAAGTACCGCGTCAAGACGAGGGCGATTGAATTTTCCTCTCTCCAACGCTGTGCGGCGCACATCACTTCCCGTATCGACGTGACGGAGGCATTCAACTCCGCAGGCGCGGCGGTTAAAGCGGCGTTTGAAGGAAAGACGGGCATGGTTGCCTGCTTAAAGAGAGTTTCCGAAGATCCGTATATGTGCATCACCGAGCTTGCCGACGTGGCGGAGATCGCCAACGTGGAGAAAAAAGTGCCCGATGAGTGGATTACCCCCGACGGCACTTACGTGACGAAGGAACTCATCCACTACATCCGTCCGCTCATTCAGTCGGAAATCTCGCCCCTTTGGGTAGACGGTTTGCCTCGGCATCTCAAACTCGAATATTAGAGCGTGCTTCCACGAACGCTCAACGCGCATCTTTCGGCACATTTTCCGCAGGACTTCGTTACTCGTCGGTTAAATACGTCTAGTATTCGCCCTCCTCGCGCCTTGTCCTGCAAAAAATCTGCTCAAAACCTGCACATTTCGGATCGTGGAAACACGCTCTCATGAAAAATCCCGATGAAAATCGGGATTTTTGCTTTACATCTTGCCTTTGAATTGGTACAATAAGAGACCATGAAAGAATCAACGAGACAATTAGAAGGTTACAACTCTTATAAAAAGCTTATTTTTACCTCTCTCCCCATGATCGGTATGATGATCGTGTCGAGCATTTACGGCGTGGTGGACGGAATTTTCGTCTCCAACGTCGTCGGGGATACCGCCTTTGCGGCGGTCAACTTTATTTTGCCCTATCTTATGATTCTCGGCTGTACGGGAATGATGATCGGTACGGGCGGCAGCGCACTCATTGCCAAAACGCTGGGGGAAGGGGATAAGGATGGCGCGAGGAAGTATTTTTCCATGCTCGTCATTGTCCTTCTTCTTTCGGGTGCGGGGCTCACGCTGCTCGGAGAACTCCTTTTGGAGCCCGTCGCCGTCTGGATGGGTGCGAGCGAGGAAATGCTCGGCTATTGCCTGACCTATGGCAGAGTGTTTGCCGCTTTTACCGTCACCATGATGCTGCAATACGCCTTTCAGGCGTTTCTCGCCGTGGCGGGCAAGCCTTCCTTTGCCTTTTGGATCACCGTTCTGGCGGGTGTGACCAATATGGTTTTGGATTACCTCTTCGTGTACGTCTTCCCTTGGGGCGTGGCGGGCGCGGCGATCGCCACGGGAATTAGTCAGACGGTGGGCGGGGGAATCCCTCTCGTCTATTTTCTGTGCAAAAACAGCACGGGGCTTCGGGTCGTGCCGACGGGCTTGAAATGGAAGCCCATCGTGCAGAGCTGTTACAACGGGCTTTCCGAAATGTGTTCGAACGTCGCCATGTCCGTCGCCAACATGCTCTACAACGCGCAGCTCATGCGGCTCGTGGGACAGGACGGCGTGACGGCTTACGGAATCATTATGTACGTCGCGTTTCTCTTCGTGGGCGTATACTTCGGCTACGCCATGGGCGTGTCTCCCCGCATCGGCTACAATTTCGGGGCGCAAAATCGGGGAGAGCTGAGAAATATTCTCAAAAAGAGCCTGGTGATCCTGTCCGTCACGGCAATTCTGATGACGGGTGCGGCGGAGCTGTTTGCCATGCCGTTGTCTAAAATTTTCGTCGGGTACAGCGAGCCTCTTTCCCTGTTCACCGCGCGTGCTTTGCGGCTCTACTTTACCTCCTTCCTTCTTTCGGCGTTCAACATCTTCTTCTCGGCGTTCTTTACCTCCCTTTCGAACGGAACGATCTCGGCGATCTTGTCCCTTGCGCGCAGCTTTGTCTTTCAGGTTGGCTTTATCTATCTTCTGCCCCTTTTTTGGGACGTGGACGGTGTGTGGCTCGCCATGCTCTTTTCCGAAGCGTGTTCCCTCGCTCTGTCCCTGATTTTCGTGCTCGCAAACCGAAAACGCTACGGCTACGGCTCGGAAAAGCAAAAAACAATCTGAATTTTCGGATTACACGAAAAATATTGTTAATCACAAAGCAATAGAGGAAAATCCCAAGAGAAAAAGCAAAATTGAGGGCAAAATCCCAAGAGAAAAATAGAAAATCCAAAAGACAAACATGGGGAGACTATGGTATAATTTCATCAGAAGAATACGATTTCGGCTCTCCGATCGACGGATCGCTAAAAAGGGGACAGTTTCTTGAAATCAAAAGAAGGACTTACAAAATGAAAAAATTTCCGATTGAGCTTTGCGCTTTTCTTCTGATGTGTATCGTACCGACCGCGACGCTCGTTCCTTCGACGATGGAGATCATCTGCTACGTCCTGCCCCATTTCTTGGTGTCCTGGGGCTTCCCGATCGTGCCGATTTGTTCTATCATCGTAGTCTTTTTTTTTCAATCGTTCAGCTATGGGGTGATGGTTTTTTTCCCGGCGGATTTTTGGTTGGCGGTTTTTGAGGATTCCGCGTACCTTTCCTGTAAGCTCGGTGCGTGCTATTATGTCCTCTACCTCGTTGTCTTTGTGCTTTCATTGGTGACGATGATTCGGGGCAAAAAGAAGCGGAAGGAAAAGCTTTTGGCTATTTCCCTGATCGGTTCGCTGACGATGTGCACGCTGGCTCTGCCGTTTGAATTTTCTTACCTGGCAGAAGGCCCGAGCTACGGCGAGCTGCATGCGGCGTTTTACTACGTGATCGTGTACCTCGTGCTGTACGTCCTTTTGCTTTGCTTTGCGATCCCCGAGCTCATTCGCTTTTTCCGTCGCGGAAAAGACAAGCAAACAAAAAGAGGCGTAAGCCGCCCTTTTAAAATTAAGAAAACGGAGGAAGAACATGAACAACTTTTTTGGAAAGATCAAATACAGTTATCTTTTGATCGCGGCAATCGTCTTGCTCTTTTTGACGCCTTGCTTCGATATGGGAGGGGCTCTCAGCAGGGGAGAGCGTGCGATCTGCCTTCCTTTGCTCGTCGGTATCCTTAACTTTTGCTTCTTCGGGGGATATCCCGTCGCCTTGGGCGGGGGAGCGCTTCTCTTCGTCTCCGACGCAGCTCCCGTCCTCGCGCTTTCGGTATACGCGCTCGTGCTCCTACTTGCGATTTTCTTGATCCTTGGGCTCGTGCGCAGCTATGGCGACGCGGAGAAGGTCAAATCGCTGACCCGCATAGCGATCGTGGGGTTGGCAATTTCCTTGGCGCTCTTCCTCGTCGATACGATCGCCTTCCTCGTCGTCATTCCCGTGGCAATGTATTCGCCGCTTTCTTGGATTTACGCTGTCCTCTATCTCCTCTCCGAAATCGCCCTCTTCGTTCTCTTCCCTCTGATCGGAAAGAAGAAGGCTTGATTTCGGCTCGATGGAAGGGGAGAAACAGACCCTGAAAGGATTTTGAAACACAAACAGGCTCGGCACCGCCGAGCCTGTGTTGTTTGGAGTGGGAGATTATTCTCCCTTTTTCTTGTAATTATCGGGATGTTTCTTTTCGTCGAGGGCACGAAGGACAATCCATGCAATCATGCCGACCGTAAACACGTCTACGACCACTTGCGCGACGATGAGACCGATCTTCCAGGGAGACATCGAATAGGTGATAATCGCACCGGGTGCAGAGCCGTTCATCATCGCGGAATTTGCCACCGTGTAGCAAATATCGTGAAGGGCGCGCCTTACAACTGCCTGATAAGTGGGGGATTCGCTGTCGACGATTCCCGCGAAGAAGGAATAGGTCAGGAATGTATCGCTTCCCGCGCGGAAGGTGAGATCGTACATCGATTTCTCTCCCATCCATACGTACATATCCGTATGAACGATTCCGTTGAAGCCCCATTCATCTCTGAGAAGGGAAGTAAGAAGGGAATAGTTTGCATGAGCGATCGTAGGCCCGATGTCGTTCTGAGACGCCATAACCGCCGTCGCCGCTTTCATCGTCTTCTGAGAAACCGTTCCCTGTTCGTCGGAGACGTAATTGATCGTCATTCTCGCCTCCTTGAAGGGAATTTCGAAGGCTTTGAAGTAGAGCTCTCTCATCGCCTGTTCGGTTGCCCACGTATGCGCGAAGAATTCGCGGTTGGTTTCCTGATCGTTGACGGCAAAGTGCTTGATGTAGCAATACATACCCGCATCGCCCGCACCGCTTACGACGGCGCTTGCAAGCTTACCGGTCAGCAGGGGATCTTCGGAATAGTACTCGAAGACTCTTCCGCTGAACGGAGAACGATGAAGGTTGATTGCGGGAGAATACCAGCCGGAGATGCCGCACTTTAACGCTTCCTTGCCGAACATGTTGCCGACTTCGTACATCAAATCCTTGTTCCAGGTGGAAGCCATCAAGGGCGCATAACCGTAAGTTGCGGAAAGCTCCATGCCTTCATCCGTCTTGACTGCCTTGATTCCGTTCGCGCCGTCCGCCTGTTTCGTATCGGGAAGGCCGAGCGCGTCCACCTTCGTCGTCGCGTAGTTTGCGCCGCCCATCAATGCGATGATCTGACCGAGCGTCGTTTCGTCCTTATAGTCTATCTGATCGAGGAAGTCGTCCCAAACGTCGTCGTGATAGTCCACGCCGCGCATATCGGTGAGCGTCAAACCGCTCTTTACGACGGGTCTCGTTTCGTTCGTATAGACGAGGCTTCCCTCCACGTTTCCGAGCTTGCTGTCCGTATAGGGATCGAACGTCTCTTCAATGCCGAAGAGTTCCACCGTCTTTTGAGAGAGCGTCTTGACTCTGCCTTCGGGCATCTTGGGGAACGTCCCCGTCCAATTCGCCCGGCTCAAAATCGACGATTCCGTATTCATGTATTCGTTGCATTCTTCAAAGCGGTTGGTAGCGGCGACGAAGGAATCGTTTGCTCCGCTTGCGGGATAATTGAGAAGGTTGCCTTCGTTATCCATGGCAGACTGACCGTCCTTTTCGCTCTGACGGGGATTTTCGTTCGTGAACCATTCGGTTGCGCGGATTGTGGTCGTCTTCGTGTCGATGACCTCGTGGCTGTTCTTGCGAAGGCTGATTTCATAGTCGCCCTCTTCGAGGACGTAACAGCCCTTCGTTCCGTCTCCGTTGTCGTGCGTGTAGCAATAGGAAGCCATATCCTCTTTCAGGAAGGAAAGGACGACCGTCTCGCTCGCACCGGGCTTCAATTCGCCCGTTTTTTCGAACGCAACGAGGTTGACGACGGGCTTTTCGATCTTGTTCTGAACGTCGAAATCGGTGTAAGGTGCGCTATAATAGAGCTGAACGACTTCCTTGCCCGCAGCCTTTCCCGTATTCGTGACGGAAACGGACACTTCGATCTTATCTCCGTTTTCGTGGAAGGAAGTTACTTTCTGTTCGAAGGTGGTGTAGGAAAGTCCGTAACCGAAGGGGTAATTCACCGCGCCTGCCCTTTTGATCGCGCCCTTGCCGTCAAGCTCGCCGTAGACGAAGGAAGTATCCATCACTTCCGCGGTCTCGTAGTAGCGATACCCCATATAGACGTCTTCCTGATATTCATAGAAGTAGCGATTGAACGTGCCGTCTCCGTTATCGGAAGAGGGAGTGCCGTATGCGTGTGCGGTGAATTGCGCATTCGTATAAGTCATTTCGCCGAAGTTCTGATAGGTGGGGTCTTTCGTGAAGTCGGACGCCCAAATATCCACCGTTCTTCCGGAGGGATTCACGTTGCCGACGAGGAGGTCTCCGAGTGCGGCATAGCCCTTTTCTCCGACGTGTCCGACCTGTAAGATCGCGTCTGCCTCATATTCGCCCTGCATAATCGCGTCAAGATCCATCGCCGCGGAAGAGGCGACGACAACGACGACGTTCTTGCAGTTTTTCTTTGCAAAGGCGATCGTCTCCTTTTCTTTGGTCGTGAGATCGAGATAATGCGCCGTTCCGTCCGTATAGCCGTCGTACTTCTTATCCGAGCCTTCCTGTCCCGCGCGTGCGATCATGACGATTGCCGTCGTGGAAGATAAATTCCCGATACCCTGATAGATCGAAGGATCGTATTCGTAGATCTTGCTGTCGCCGCCCATCAGATCGTTCAACGCGCCTGCGGAGAGCGTTCCGGGCGCTTCGGTCAGCGCTTCGGGTTTTCCTGCGCTCTTCATGCGATCGATGGCGGAAGTGTTGATTTTGAGGACTTTTTTCAAGCCCTCTTCCGGCATGGTGGGGGAAATCGTCCACTTTGCCGAACCGCTCGAAGAAACCTGACCGAAAATTGGCTCGAGGTATCTGTATCCGAAGGGGGTGACTTCGCTGTCCTTCTGAAGGGGAAGTACGCCGTTGTTCTTTAAGAGAACGCTTCCTTCCTCCTGCACTTTTTGCGCCACTTCATACGAAGCCGCCTTGGATTCCTCGTTGTTCTTGTAGGGGTTTTTGTAGTAATCGGTATCCCAATCCTCTCTCCCTTCCGCTTGGACGATGTTCATTTCACCCTTACCGAGATAGTCGTCCATGGCGACGGAAAAGGACGTCATGCCGATCGTCGCAACCTGACAGAGCGTGAACGCGACTGCCACGATGGGAATCGTGATTGCCCTGAATTTCCGATTGCTCATCTTCTTTTTCATAATGTTTCCTCCATATTTTTTGCTTCGAAATTGTTCGAGCAATCGCATTGTAACAGAGCAAGGGACAAAAAACAAGATGCTCCGCAGAGTCAGTCGTTTTAGGGCCGTTCTCTGTATTTTTAAACGCAAAAAAGGGCACAATCGGTTAAAATTGCGCCCTGATCGGTATCAGACAAAAAATAGAAGATTCAATCGGAACATGTTCCGCTCCGTTTCGATGGAAAGAGTACCGCCGTATTTTTCGGTAATGGTCTGAATGCTTAAAATGCCGAAGCCGTGCCAATCCTTCTCCTGCTTCCGCGTTTCGGCGTTCGGAAGGAGTACGCCATCGTACGGATTTTCCACCCGAACGGCGACGATCTTTCCGAATTTCTTGACGGAAAGGGAGATGTTCCGCTGCTCGGCGGGGAGCTTTTCCACTGCCTCGATCGCGTTGTCGAGCGCATTGCCGAAGAGTGAATAAAGATCGGAAGAGCGGAGAAAAGAGAGCGCCTCGCCGTCCGCAATGCTTGTGAGCGATATTTTGTTCTTCTCGCAGTACAGGCTCTTTTCCGTCAAAATGACGTCGAGCGCTTCGTTTCCCGTCTTGACGACGGAGGCGTAAATATCGACGGCGTTTTCGATTTCTTCAAATTCGTCAGCGTTGTTCTTTTCGCGGTACTGATGGATTTGATGTTTGAGATCGTGACACTTGATATTGATGATGTCGATCGTCTTTTTCGTCATCTCGTACTGTTTTGCCTGCTCGTAAAGCATCTGTTCGACGGTATCGAGCTTTGTTCCGAGGTTTTTCTTTTCGAGTTGGCTAAAGAGCAGCCCCAGCGCAAGGAAACAAGAGAGGAAATTATAAAGTCGTTCGACGACGATAGAAACGGGATCGATCGCCTCGTTGTATTCCGTGACGAAGCTCAAGACGATGTCGATGAGAAGTATCGTACCTGCGAGAAAGACGAGAATCACGGAATTGATCTTTAAATCTTCCTGCGTATACAGGCGAGCGAGATAGATGTGCCATGCCCCCCAAAAGATCAGAAAGTACGACAGCGCATACAAAAGGAGGGTGATGAGAGAATAGGAGCTTAGAATTTCCAAAAGCGGCGCACCGTAGGGATCGAACCCGGCGGATATGCCCGTCATCAGCCCGAGCACGTAGAAGACCAGATCGTTCAGCGAAACGAAGAGAGTGTATGCCATGTGCCTCGTCGAGTAAGCGGCAATCGCGCAGAAGATGACGTTCCACCAGTTTTCCTTCAGGCAAAACATCATCAATAAGACGGATAGCAAGAAAAACCCGATAAAAAAGAAAGCCATCGAAATGGCGTTGCCATCAAACTGCGGAATGACGAGTGCAAGCAAAAGCAGAAAAATACACGAACCGACGTATCGACCGACAAAATGCGCTTTGCGCTTTAACCCGAAGGAAAAAAAGCTTTCCGAAATAATCAGTTCGATGACGAAGAGAAGCTTGTACCAAAAAAACTGTGAAGTGATGTCGTACATTATTTGCTCCGCCCGAAATGATTTGCAAGCGCCGTCAGGAACTCTTTTTTCCGTGCACGGCTGATTTTGAGCTTGCTGCCGCCGACTTCTACGTCGTCGCCCTGCACGGACGTGACGAAGGACAGATTGACCAGATAGCACACATTACAGCGCACGAACGCGCCTCCGCTCAATTCTTCCTCCGCGTTTTTGAGGGAATTTCTCGAATGGTAATTCCCCTGTTCGGTATGATAGATGAGCGTGTGCCCGTCTACCTCCACGTAATAGATGGAGGAGATGGGGAGCACTTTTCTCGAATCGTCGAACGTAATCATGATTTCCTTGGAGCGGTGTCGGACGATGTCCACGATGCGATCCATCTTGGAACGAAAGGACTGATAGCGAATGGGCTTTACGATGAAGTCGATTGCCGAGACTTCATAGCCTCTGACCGCGTAATTTGCCATATTGGTCACGAACAGGAGAAGGACGTTCGCATCGATTTCCCTTAATTTTTGCGCCGCATCCATGCCGTTTAATTTCGGAAGAAGGATATCCATGAATACGATATCGTAGATGCTCTCGTAATGGTCTAGGAAGGAAACGGCGTCCTCAAAACAATAGAGGGTAAATTGCGCTCCGCTCTCTTCCGTATACTTCCGAAACGCCGCTTCAAGGCGTTTTCGCTCGGTCTCTTCATCTTCAACAATTGCAATCCGAATCATAATTCCCCTCTTCTTGTTTTCGTGATTATAACATAGAATCTTCGAAAGATCAATACAATTTCCCCTTTTTTGGCATAATCGGTCGTTTTCCCGACTTTCTTTACCGAAAAATGCGGTGCGCGCAAGGGGAAGTTTACCCATTTTTTTCGCAGTCGGCGTGGGGGTTCGGTTCGACGAGGAGAGTCGCATAGTCCGTGTAGACGACGAAGCCCAAAGGGGACTTGGGGGGCTTCTTCACGAAACGCCTGTCGCAGTAATCGACGGCGACTTTGCCCCCTTTGTTTCCGTCCGAATAGCGGGCGCAGATCTCCGCCGCGGCGAGCAGGACGGAAGGGGGGATTTCTCTCCCTTCGGGCAAGATCACGACGTGAGAGGAGTGGTATTTCTGGGTGTGCAGCCAAACATCACCCGCCCGTGCGAGCTTTAACAGCCTGTCGTTTTGCTTGTTGTTCCTGCCCGCAAGTACGCGGAAGCCCTCGATTTCATAGGTGCGGAAGGGAGTAAGCACTTCCTTTCGCTTCTTCCCCTGAAATTTGAGGAGCCCGAGATCGATGAGCTCTTCCTCGATTTCGGTCAGATCGATTTTACTCTCCGCTCGTTCGATGGCGGAAAGCACGCTCTCGGTATAGGCGAGATCGCGCTCGGTCTGTTCTTTTTGGGGCGTCACCGCCTGCACGGTGCGCTTCTGCTTGTTGTATCGCTTGAAGTACTTCTGGGCGTTCTGCGAAGGAGAGAGCGTCTCGTCGAGGGGAATTTTGAGCTCGGGACAGCGCTCGTCGTAATAGTCCGTCACGGTGCATTCCTTCATGCCCTTTTGGATGCGGTATAAATTGGCGGTAATGAGTTCGCCGAACTTTTGATTGCGGTCGGAATCGTCGCACTCGCGCAGCCGATCGATGAGAAGGGCGAGCTTTTTTTCTTCCTTTTTCTTGTGATTTCTCACCGTGGAGGAGAGCTTTCTCTTTTTGTCCTCAAACGCCTTGGCGCTCTCCTTTGCGGTGTAGAGAACATCCTGCGCTTCGGACAGAGAGGCGCAAGGGATCGCCCCCGGCACGGCTCTTGCGAAGAAGTCCGCGGGCTTCCCGTTCCGATAGAGAAGGTATGGCTCTGTTTTGCCCTCGAAGAGGAAGCTTCGCACGTGCTTTGCGAGGTCTCCCCCCGCATAGCTTTCGGCGATCATCTGCGCCGTGGGTCGGGCAAGTCCCGATACGTTTAAAAAGAGAAATTCTCCGAGATCGCCCCCCAAAAAGGAAGAGAGAAGAGAGGGAAGCTCGTCCGAAAGGGGATTGATTTTATCCTGCGGGGCGGGGAGAGTGTAGGGCACGCCCGCAAAGAGCACGCGCTTGTAGTTTTCCTCTAAGGCGGTCATCTTGAGCGCTCCCAAAATGACGTTGTTTTCCGTTAAAATCAGGTTGGAGTACTTGCCCATGATCTCGATGTAAAGGACGCGTTCGGATTCCGAAAAATCCGAAACGCAGTGCAGGGAGAGGGCGAGCACCCGCTCAAAGCCGATCTGTTCAAATGCCGTCACAGTGGCGCCTGTCACGTATTTTCTCAGGAGCATGCAAAAGTTCGGCGCGACTGCGGGCGCGGGATATTCCGCCCTCGTAAAACAGACGCGGGCATTTGACGCATTTGTGGAACAAATGAGTTTGAAAGTCCCTTTTTGTGTGTATAAATAGAAGAGAACGGAATCCTTGTCCGATTGTACGATTTTTGTGATCTTGGCGCCTACGAGCGTTTCTCTCAGTTCGGAAACCACCCTTTTGAGCGTAAATGCGTCTTGCGGCATGGGGTACCTCGTTGTTTTTTCTAAATTATAATTGATTTTTGAGGATTTGTAAACAAAAACGCTTTTCAAAAATCAAAACTTGTGGTAAAATGTTTCTGCATTGAGATAATATTTCAGTATCAGCAAAAACAGGAGATAAACAGTTATGAAGCATGCGGTAGAAACTGCTGAAAAGAGCACCGTCAAACTCACCATCGAATTCGACGGAACGGAATGGGCGGAAGCCATCAACAAGGCGTATTTGCAGAATAAGAGCAAGTACGCGGTCAACGGGTTCAGAAAGGGAAAAGTTCCCAAGCACGTCCTCGAAATGTATTACGGCAAGGGCATTTTTTACGACGACGCCCTCAATATTCTCTTCAGTGAGAATTACGGCGGCGTCATCGAATCCGAACAGTCGAACTTCACCGCAGTCGGCGATCCGACCCCCTCGGTGGAAAAGCTCTCGGACGAAGGCGTGACCATCACGGCAATCGTTCCCGTTAAGCCCGACATCAAAATCGGTTCTTACAAGGGTATGAAAATTCGCAAATACGAATATACTGTAAGCGACGCGGACGTCGCCGTCGAATTGACCAAATTGCAGGAGAGAAACGCCCGCAAGATCGAAGTCACCGACAGACCCTGCAAGTTGACCGATACCGTCACCATCGACTTCTCCGGAAGCGTAGACGGCGAGAAGTTTGACGGCGGCACGGCGGAGGACTATGAGCTCGAGCTCGGCAGCGGCGCATTTATTCCGGGCTTCGAGGATCAGGTCGTCGGCATGGCGATCGGCGAGGACAGGGACATCAAAGTCACCTTCCCCGAAACCTATCAGGCGGAAGCGCTCAAGGGCAAGGAAGCAACCTTTGCGATTCACCTCCACAAGATTCAGGGAAAAGAGCTTCCCGAAGTGACGGACGAATTCGTCAAGGAAGCGGCAGGCTGCGAGACCATCGACGAGTACAAGGCAAAGACCCTCGACAGACTGCAAAAGCAGGCGGAAAAGAGGGGCATGGACGAGACGGAAAATTCCATCGTCAACGCGATTGCCGAAACCGTAGAAGTTGAAGTTCCCGACGCTATGGTGGAAAAGCAGATCGACGGACTCGTGCAGAACGCCGAATACAGACTCATGTATCAGGGCGTCAAGCTCGAAGACTACCTCACCTTCCTGAATAAATCCATGGAATCCTTCCGCGACGAGTTCAGAGAGCAGGCGAAGAAGAACGTCATCGATCAGCTCATCGTCGAAAAGATCATCAAGGAAGAGGGCATCGTCGCCACGCAGGAAGAAATCGACGAAAGAGTCGCCGCGCAGGCGGAGAGCGTTGAAAAGAGCGTGGAAGAGTACAGAAAGGGCATGGATCCCAAGCAGTTCGAGTACATCGCAAGTGACATTATGGTAACGAAGCTCTTCCGGTTCCTCATCGACAACAACGAGATGGTGACAGAGTAAGGCACGAAACACTTGTTTGAAAAGGGAGCGGATTTACGCCGCTCCCTCATTTTTAAGGAGGCATTAATGGAAAAGAACGTCTTGATTCCTTACGTCGTGGAGCGCACTTCGAACGGGGAGAGAAGCTATGACTTGTATTCCCGTCTATTGGACGATCGGATCATCTTCCTCACGGGAGAGATCGACGACGCCATGGCAAACACCATCGTCGCGCAGCTGATTTACCTCGAAGGCAAGGATTCCACGAAGGACATCAACCTTTATATCAACAGCCCCGGCGGCTCGGTCACGGCAGGACTCGCCATTTACGATACGATGAACTACATCAAATGCCCCGTTGCGACCAATTGCATCGGCATGGCGGCGTCGATGGCGGCAGTCATCCTGTCGAGCGGAGCGAAGGGCAAGCGCTATGCGCTCCCCAACAGCGAGGTGATGATTCATCAGCCCTTGGGCGGCGCGCAGGGTCAGGCGAGCGATATCAAGATCGTCGCAGACCACATCATGAAGACGAAGCAAAAGCTCAATCAGATTCTCGCCGAAAATACGGGAAGAACGCTTTCCGAGATCGAGCGGGATACGGACAGAGACAACTATCTCTCCGCGAAGGAAGCTTTGGCTTACGGACTCATCGACAGAGTTTATGATAAGAGATAACCTATGAGAGAGTACAGACACACCTGTTCCTTTTGCGGAGAAGAAAAGGATTCCACGAAAGATTTGCTTGCAGGGCCGAACGGACTTTTTATCTGTGCGGACTGCATCGACATCGCATACGAGCAAATTCACGAAAACGACGGGGTGACGGAAGGGTCGTTCCGCTTAAAGACGCCCGCCGAGATCAAGGAAGAGCTCGACAAATACGTGGTGGGGCAGGATCGCGCCAAGAAGGTGCTTTCCGTCGCCGTTTACAATCACTATAAGCGCATCGGAGCGAAGACGACCAAGGAGAAAAACGGGCTCGAAGAAGTGGAAATCGAGAAGAGCAACGTCCTCCTGCTCGGCCCGACGGGTTCGGGCAAAACGCTGCTCGCGAGGACGCTTGCGCGCATTCTCAACGTGCCGTTTGCGACCTCGGACGCCACCACCCTCACCGAGGCGGGCTACGTCGGCGAGGACGTCGAAAACATCCTCTTGAAGCTCATTCAGAACGCCGATTACGACATCGAAAAGGCGCAGAGGGGAATCATCTACATCGATGAAATCGATAAAATCGCGAGAAAGGGCGAAAACGTCTCCATCACGCGCGACGTGTCGGGCGAGGGCGTCCAGCAGGCGCTCTTAAAGATCATCGAAAGCACGGTTGCCTCCGTCCCTCCGCAGGGCGGAAGAAAACACCCCCAGCAGGAGATGCTCCGCATCGATACCACGAACATCCTCTTTATTTGCGGAGGGGCTTTCGTAGGACTCGATCGGATCGTCGCTTCGAGAAAGGACGATTCCACGCTCGGCTTCGGCGGGTCGGTCAAGACCTCGGACGACGCCGTGGATTATTCTCTTCTGGAGGACGTAAAGCCGCAGGATCTCACCAAGTTCGGGCTCATTCCCGAATTTGTCGGCAGACTTCCCATCGTCGTATCCTTAAGCCCGCTCGACGAGAGCGCACTCGTCAATATCTTGACGACCCCCAAAAACGCCATCATCAAGCAGTATGAAAAGCTCATCGGCTTGGACGGCGTCCGCCTCACCGTCGAGGACGAGGCGGTGCGGGAGATTGCAAGGACGGCAATTCGCTTAAAGACGGGCGCGAGGGGCCTAAGAACGATCATCGAGGGCATGATGACGGACATCATGTACGACATTCCCTCCGATAAGGACATCGAAGAGGTAGTCATCACCAAGGACTGCGTCGTCGGCAATTCGAAGCCTCGACTCATCAAAAAAACCGCTTAGCGAGGATTGGTCGGGCAGAAAAAACATTCAAAAAACAAAGAGAAAGCTTGAAAGGAGCGTCGAATTTTCGACGCCCCTTTTTTGAATGACTTTTCGTCCTGTCACAGTCCCTTTTTTACAGGACGACAGAAGAAAAATGCCGTAAATGATGCATGACGCATCGTCAAATGATGCATGACACATCGACGAATGATGCATGACACATCGACGAATGATGCATGACACATCGACGAATGATGCATGACACATCGACGAATGATGCATGACGCATTCCAATGCTTCATTCCATGTTGCACGATGTTGCATCTATGTTTCATGAAAACCCTTGAAAAGCGCGTAAGGGTATGTTATACTCAGATCGTGGAAACAAGCTCTGAAATCGGAGCTTCGAAGGCAGTCCAAAGGGGCTTTGCCCCGATCGAAGAACGGCAAGCGGCAACGCTATTTTGCGAAAGAATCGGGCGAAAAATAGTTAATCACAAAGCAATTTTAAAAATCCCAAGAGAAAATGCAAAATTTCTCGAAAAATCCCAAGAGAACTTTTTAAAATCCCAAAGACAAACCCCATGAAATGTGTTATCATAGAATTACGGTAAACGGAAATTCCGTCGGGAGCAATTTCATCGGTGGCAGTTTCGTTTCGTAAAATAAAATCGTAGGAGGCTACTATGCAAAAAAAATGGACTGCGCTTGTATGCGCGGGAGTGTTGGCGTTTTCTGTCGGACATTGTGTTCCTTGTTTGAGCGCAACGGCGGAAACAGTGGAACAAGGGGAATCGAAGACGATTCAAACGGAATCGAATCAAGCTAATCCAGAGCAAGCGGAGGAGTTGAATTCGGAAAACTCCGAGTCAGTTCGTATCTTTAAGATTGCAAGAGTCCTATCTGCTCAAAACGGTATTTCAGAGGCTGTGATGAATGCAATCTATCAGGAAGCTGTTAATGCAAGGAATGAAGCTTCAAAACATTATGGTGGAACAGATACGGATTCAGTCAATCAAAGAGATGCACTTCGCCATTTTGCATGGAATTATCTCTGTGTAAAAGGAGGAATAGCCGCTGAGACAATGCGTATTTTTACCGCAAATTTCGAATGGGCAGATGTTTTATACAAAGAAGGTTATCGTGTATCGATTAACTCTGATGAAGATATAATAAACAGAAAGAACCAATTGGAAGCGCAATGCGCAAGCAGCTGTGCTACATACTGGGCAACTTTTATGCCACAGGCAAATCAATACTTAGCGGATAAAAGTCATGCGATGGATTGGCTCAACAACCAGACGGGAAGACAATATGCCGTCTCTCATAGTACTTCTTCGGTAAAATTTGCGTTTGATACGGCGAGAAACAACGGAGATATTATCATCAATTGGGCAAGCGATATCACGGGAATGCAGGCGCATAGTATTTGGACGACGAATTTATGGTATACGAGTACCTCGAATTATCCTCGAACATTTTCATGGAGACGGGAAAGTGTGGATGATTCCAATCATAATTTGATTTGCAATGGCTGCGGCGTCTCTGAATTGCGAAATCATAACATTCGCTACACAGATTTAGGAACGTCTACCCACAAAAAGTATTGTCTTGAATGTTCCTATAGCTTAATAGAGGCACATAAGCCGATCTCCATTCCTTCCGGTAGCAAGTGTTCTAATTGCGGAAGAACAGACCTTATAATAATAAGTCCTAATAAGAATGAAGATGAAATAATGGAACTGTTAAACTCATTAAAGCAGGAGGCTGAAGGATGAAGGAAAACATAATTCGTAAATATGCCGATATTTTGGCGGCTTGGGCAGTTGCCGTGCTGTGGGCTTTGGGCGTCGTGGCGATTTACGCCTCGTATAACAGCAGTCTTGATCCTGATTATGTGTTTTTTGTAGAGATTTACACGAAGTATTGGGGAGGAGCGCTCTGCGCCGTCGGGGCAGTGCTTCTCGTTTCCGCCATCGTTCAGACCCTTGGTTATACGACGAGAGAGTTGATTGCCGTGAAATACACCGTTGCAATCAGCGTTTTGGCATTCGAGATGATTGCAAGCTGTTATCCCCCTGTTGGGTGGCTCGGCGCGTTCGGGAAGGGAAATCTTGTACTTTTCTTTTTTCTTATGCTTCTGTTCGGCGTTCTCTGCCTTTGCGCGGAATGGCACTTTTGCAGGGCGCGCAAGCTGACGGTGAGAAGCGGATGGAACAGCGTGGGAAACGCCGCGCCCTGGATGATGGTGTGCCTTTATCTGTATCCGCTTTCTCTCTCCACCGCGCTGATCTTTGATTACGAACTTGCGCCGAGAGGGTTTCTCTTGACCTCGATCGGCATATTCGGTGTGATGGCGTTTACCGTTTTCATGGCAATTCTGCAACGGAAAGGGAACAAATATGCGCTGAAAATCAGGTATGCGGGCAATTTTCTCGTTGATTTTCTCTTTATCGTCGGCTGGGTTGCAGGCTGGGTTGTCGTATTCGGATACTTTGACCCTGAAAGTGCTCTTTTTGCGTTGGCGTTAGCGGCGACGGTTGCTGCATTCCACATCTTTTGCCTCTATGCGGAACGCAAAGCGGCAGTTGTTCAGGAATAACGGGAACACCGTAAGGATAAAACGGGAAAACGCCACATTGTGAAAAACGGAAATTCCGTCGGTAACAATGTTGGCGTTTCATCCCCGTGAACGAGTGGAGGAAAACAAAAATGAAAAAAAAGTATTTTTGGATTGTGTTTGCACTGTTGCTGCTTTTTCCCTGCAGCGTACAAGAGCCAAACGCGCACAGGACTGTCCTTGCCATTTTTCCTATTTTTTTGGCAATTCTCTTTCTGATCCTGTTTATTCCGCTGATGGCTTTGAATATCGGATTTTGGCCGTTCCCGCTCGTCGTTTCCCTTGTTGATCCCGTGTATTTCCCGCTTACGCTCGGAGCATGGATTCTTTTGATCGCCTTTGTCCTCTGCCTTCTCATCACCGTCCTGTTCCTGATTCATAAAAAGCGCAAGGCGTTTTATACGGTGGCAATCGTCTTTTGCGCCGTCGCATCCCTCGCCGATTTGATTGTACTGGCGTTTGTCTTTCATTTTGCCGCGCCGATCGTATATTACGTCTATCACGCCGTTTACACGGTCGTTGCGATTGCCGCGCTTGTCTTGATGATTGTTCGGCGTACCCGAGAAAAAGGGCAAAAGGCGTAGTATTTCTTGCAGCTTAAGGGGAAATCTGCCCCGCGGAAATTGCAAAATATTCTTGACAAACGGGGAAGAATCTTTTATAATGAAAGCGTAAAAAATTCCATTGGAGGAAATTATTATGCCCTTAGTCACAACAAAGGATATGTTCGCCAAGGCCTATGCCGGACATTACGCAATTGGCGCGTTCAACGTCAACAATATGGAAATGATTCAGGCAATCGTAGAGGCTGCCAACGAATGCAAATCTCCCGTCATTTTGCAGGTTTCCGCAGGTGCGAGAAAGTACGCTAACCCCGTTTACCTTCGCCACCTCGTACAAGCTGCCGTAGAAACCACGGATATTCCCATCGCCATGCACCTCGATCACGGCGCAGACTTCGAAATTTGCAAGGCTTCCATCGACGGCGGCTTTACTTCCGTCATGATCGACGCTTCCCACTTCCCCTATAAGGAGAATGTGGAAATCACCAAAAAGGTCGTCGAATACGCGCACGACCACGGCGTTGTGGTAGAGGCAGAGCTCGGACAGCTCGCCGGCATCGAGGACGACGTCAACGTCTCCGCCGATGACGCGCACTACACGAGACCCGAAGAGGTTTACGACTTTGCGACCAAGACGGGAATCGACTCCCTCGCCATCGCCATCGGTACCTCTCACGGCGCTTATAAGTTCAAGCCCGGTCAGGATCCCAAGCTTCGCCTCGACATCCTGGAAGAGGTCGGCAAGCGCCTTCCCGGCTTCCCCATCGTTTTGCACGGGGCTTCCTCCGTTCCGCAGGACAAGGTTGCCATCGTCAATCAGTTCGGCGGTTCGATGCCCAACGCCATCGGCATTCCCGAGAGCGAGCTTCGCGCGGCGGCGAAGATGGCAGTCTGCAAGATCAACATCGACTCCGACCTTCGCGTTTCCTTCACGGCGGCGCTCAGAAAGCACCTCGCGGAGAATCCCTCTCACTTCGACCCCAGACAGTACCTCGGCGACGCCCGCGTCTCCATGAAGGAGATGGTCAAGCACAAGATCATCAACGTTCTCGGTTCGGAAGGCAAAGCTTAACGCATTAAAAAACCTGAATCCCTCGCTCCGCGAGGGATTTTTTTGCGCAAAAATCCGAAAAAATTGGGATTTTTTAGAACTTATCTACATAAAAATATAAAATTATATAAAAATTTTTACTTTTTATAAAAGAATAATCTTCGAAGTATATTGACAAATAATAATTTTTGTATTATAATGAAACTACTAATACTATAACAAAGGGAGGTGAGACCAATGTATCGCGGCTGAAAAAAAGGGGAAAAGTGGCAAAGAAAATTTAAAAGATCAATTGGTACGCTTACAATTAGGCATAATGAAAAAGTAGGGGAAAGTTAATTAAATGAGGAGAAAAGGGCATGCTTGAGCTGAGATCGGTAAGCAAGATATACGGAAAGGGAAAGCGCGTGAAGGTAAATGCGCTCAAAAACGTCAACCTCACGTTGCCCGAAAGGGGAATGGTATTCCTTCTCGGCAGAAGCGGAAGCGGGAAGTCTACCTTGTTGAATCTGATCGGCGGGCTGGATGTGCCGACGAGCGGAGAGATTATCGCGGGCGGGCGTTCCCTCTCCTCCTTTACGCCGAGCGAGTTGGATGGTTATCGCAATTCCTTCGCGGGCTTTGTGTTTCAGGAATACAATCTGATCGATCAGTACACGGTGGGAAGCAACGTCGCGCTGGCGCTGGAATTGCAGGGCAAGGCAAACGACAGGGCGAGAATCGAGGAAGTCCTCCGTCGGGTAGATCTGGTCGACAGCGAGGGCAACACGCTGTACGAGCGAAAGATCAGCGAGCTGTCGGGCGGGCAGAAGCAGCGCGTGGCGATTGCGCGCGCATTGGTGAAGGAGCCGAAAATGATTCTCGCCGACGAGCCGACGGGTGCGCTCGACTCCAAAACGGGGGAACAGCTGTTTTTGTTGTTGCAAGCGCTTTCGAAGGAACGGCTGGTGGTGATCGTCACGCACGACCGCGAGAGTGCAAAGCAGTACGGAGATCGGATCATCGAGGTGTCGGACGGGGAAATCGTGGGAGATTCCAATCCGCAGCAGGAAAAGACGGAAGGGACGATTCCCTTTCGAAAGGGGAAGCTCTCTTTTCGGCGGGCGTTTCGGTTGGGTACGGCGGGGTTAAAGCGCAAGCCTTTTCGTCTGATCAGCTCGGTTCTTCTCTCCCTCATCGTGTTCGTGGTGGCGACGGTATTTGTCAGCTTCGGGACGTCCGATGAGGCGAGAACGGTGCTCTCCATGACGTATGAGAACGGATTTAGCATTGCAAAGATCGGATATTCGGTGAACAATGGATTTAACGCATGGTTTACGGAGGAACAGCTCGATCTGATCCGCGCTTATACGGGCAAACAGGAACTTGCAAAGGCATACTATAGGACGCCGAAAGTCTTTGATTTTTTTGATCTCCCCTATTTGATCAACAAAGAAAATCCGTATTATTCCAGCTTTAGAGAATGGTCTTCTATGGAAATCGATGCGGAAACGGGGGAAGAGGATTGGAACTTGACCCCCGATGCGAGGCTTTCGGACAAAACGGCATGTCGGCTTCCCACCGAAGTGAATGAAATTGCCATTACGGACTTGTTTGCAAACGCCATGCTTCAGTTCGGTATCAGAGGTTATGAGGAAAAGCCGAAATCGGTGGACGAGATCATCGGAAAGCAGGTGGACGGCGGTTATACCGTCGTCGGGATTTATTCCACGGAAATGCCGACTTCGTTTTACGAGCAATACGATTACGAGACCGACGGCGCTTGGAGAAGCGACAATCCCTATGTCAGCGCGGTCTGCAACGGGGCGGGCGATACCATCCTTCATACCGTCTTTTTGTGTCAGGATTACTGGAAAAAAACGGGAAGAGAGGAGAAATTCAATACCGTCTATGTGAAATTGAGCGGAAATATTCAAAAGGACAGGGAGTTCTTGCGAAAGCTCAATCAAATTCCCGTTCACTTCAATCTTTCCGATTATATTGATCCCGAAGATGAAGATACCTTCTATAAGACGGAACAGGAAGTCAGAGACTTTTTCGGTAAGCCCTCCTTCCTTACGCCGTACAGTCAGCTTGTAGAGGATAAGCAGGGGGATATTTTTCGGCAAATTTGGTACACGCCCTTGAAGGCGGTATTCCTCTCCGGCATGGGAGTCGTCACCGTCTTCTCTATTTTGCTCACGATGAATTTCCTGAACGCGAGCTTGGATTGCCGAAGGCGGGAGCTGGGCATTCTCCGTGCGATGGGGGCAAGTCGGTCTGATCTTGTGTCCGTGTGCCTGTCGGAGAGCATGACTTTGGCGGCGATCGAATTTGCGCTTGCGCTCGCGTGTTCTGCAATCGGCTGCGCCGTATACAACGCCTACGCCGAGATATCCGTGCTGACGGTATGGGGATTCCCCATCCTGGCGTTGTTTGGCTTTAGCTTCGCGGTTTCGGCGTTGGCGACGGTCATTCCCGTCTTGCGCCTGGCGAGCAGGAAGCCTGTGGATATTCTCAGAGAAGCATAACAAAAGCCCCGCGCCGATCGGCGCGGGGCTCATGACTAGAGGATAACGGCAAGGCTCGTAGAGGATTGCCGTTAAAAAGCCACCGGCTATGCCGGTGGATCTGAAAAAGCTTTAGCTTCAAGCCTTGTAACAATATACAAAAAAGCTCCTATGTGCTAAACTGAATGTAAGGCTG
>JAGATP010000057.1 GCA_017621155.1 Clostridia bacterium | reverse complement strand
TTGTGCAAGCCCAAACGGCAACCGTGCTTCGTTGTTGCTCCTCTTCCCAAACATCTCCCTACGGGAGATGTTTGGGAGCCCTAATTTCTTTAGCGCGCAGCGTGGCAAGACTTGAAGTCGTGAATTTTCGTATTTGTTATTTGCTTACGACTTCAACGTCCCGAACTCGTCGGCGCAATTCTCCCTTTGGCAAAAATGCCCTGCGAGCCTTTTTTGCCTTGAAAAGAATGCGCCTCCTCTTCCCAAAAATCTTTTGCTCCGCAAAACATTTTCGGGAGCCCTTTTGATTTTTAGCGCGTAGCGTGGCAGGATTTGAAGTCGTGAATTTTCGCATCTGTTACTTCAATAGAAATGTAGGGCTGTCGCGAATACGACAACCCTACATTTGGTCGAGGCGACGAGATTCGAACTCACGACTTCAGCGTCCCGAACGCTGCGCGCTACCAGCTGCGCTACGCCTCGATAAAAAGATAGCCTGCGATATTCGCAGGCTAGTTGGTTGAGGTGACGGGACTTGAACCCACGACCTTTTGGTCCCTAACCAAACGCGCTACCAAGCTGCGCTACACCTCAGTTCCGCTTCAAAAAGCATAATCTATTATAGCAAATGTCAGCGGAAAGTCAAGCATTTTTTTGACTTTTTTCAAAAATTCGAGAAAATTCTTTTTTTCACCTTTGTTTTTTCAGAGTACCTCTTGACGGATCGGAAAACTTGTGTTATTCTTACGGTGACAGGAGGCTTCGAATTTCGAATGCCTCGGTTAAGGAAGGTGTCGTATGATCGCAAAGCAGGAAATTCGGGAATACAGTCGGGGCGCAAAGGTTTATCTCGCTCACTACAAAAATCTGAACAACGTTCTACATTGGCACGACGATTGCGAGCTCGTCTACGTTCAGAAGGGAACGCTGGAGGTGTTCGTGCGCGGTACGTGCTATTCCTTAAATGCGGGAGATCTCCTGTACATCGGCAACATGGAGGAGCACAGCATCCGCACGAGGACGGAGGCGGACGTCTACATGATTATTTTCAGCGCCGAGCTCTTGCGGGGAACGCTTCCCCGCCTGCAACTTGGCTCTCCCGTCTTAAAGGGGGATTACGGCTTTTTGGAGCTGTATGAAACGCTGAAAGGGGAGTTTCTTCGGGGCGGGAACTTTTCGAAGGAGATTTCGGAGACCCTCGTCTATTTACGCATTCTCTCGATCTTTCGGGAAGAGGAAGTGACGCCGAGCGCGTTCAAGCAAAAGGATAAGCTTCTCTTTATGGGACTTTTGGAGGACATTGACAAAAACTACGCTTACTATTCCGCGGAGATGGGAGCTTCCTTCCTCTGCGTCAGCAAGGTCTACTTTTCCAAATACTTTCACAAGATGAGCGGCATGACCTTCGTCGAATACCTCAACAACGTCCGCATCGGAAAGGCGATCGAGCTCTTATTCTCGAAAAAGGAGCGCACGGTGACGGAAATTTCCACCCTCTGCGGGTTTAACAGCATTCGGAATTTCAACTATGCGTTCAAAAAGGCGACGGGATATTCGCCCTCCGCACTGCCCGAGGATTTCACATTGGACGAGCTGTCCTTTCGGGTAGGGAGTCCCGACCCTCAACGCTTTAACCCCACCCTGCACGAGACGGTGCTATTAGAGAGCTTCGGTTGACGAGGCTTTTTTTGCCTCCGCGACGTTTTGTTCTGTGGTGAAATATAAAAAAGAAGTAGAGCATATTCCGTTCGGCATTTCGCCCTGTGACGAAATGCCTTTTTTTTGTGATAAAATGCCATTCCGTTCAAATTGCAATCATAATTTGTCATCCAAAAGCGAAATGCACACAATGTGAAAAAATTGTGATAGAATGGTGTCATATCCGAAAAGGGGATATAGAAAAATAGGTCGCAATGGCGACGTAAGGAGGTAACATGAAGCTATTCCATAAGACAGCCCCTTGGGCAGTGCTGACCGGTGTTTTCGCGATGTTGCTCGTTGCAACGACGATCGGAAATTCCGTCGCGATGTACTTCGAGCCGGCTGTGAACTCATTGTTGGGAGCCGCAACTTCTAAGATTGAGAAGGATGAAAATGCGGAGAGCGTAGACACCGAGTACTTTAAGAGCGCGTTTGCCTACACGAAGGAAGGGGAAACGAAACTCGTCGAGAAGTCCAAAGAGGTCTACCACAATCTGGTAGAAGAGGGCTCCGTCCTCTTGAAGAACGAAAAAGAGGCGCTTCCCTTCGCTTCTTCCGACAAGAAGATCGCAATTTACGGCAACGCGGCAAACCTTCAGATGACTTCTTTGAAGGACTGTCTCACGAAGGCAGGCTATGAAGTAAACGGCACGACGTGGGATTACTACAAGGGCTTGAAGGCTACGGCAAGAACGACCGTCGGCATTCCGACCAACTTCGACGATTCCCTGAAGGTAGAGGCGGACGTCGCGCTCGTTACCCTTCAGAGACGCGCGGGAGAAGGTACGGACTGCGCGCATCCCGGCTATTCCATCAATAAGGCGACGGATGCGAAGAACGGAGACTATCTCGACATTACGCCCGGTGAAGAGGCGATGTTCGAAGGCGTCAAGGCTTTGAAGGATGCAGGCAAGATCAAGAAGATCGTCGTCATCATCAATACGAGCAACATGGTTCACGGCGACTTCATCAACGACGCCCGTTTCGGCATCGACGCATGCCTCTGGACGGGGCAGGCAAATCAGGAATACGGCGTTCAGGCGCTCGTCGATCTCATGAAGGGAGACGCGAACTTCTCCGGAAGGCTCGTCGATACCATCTGGCAGGACAACATGAAAAACCCCGTCATGATGAACTACGGCAACGTCACGGGCGATCTCTCCGGCGTTTCCGAAGCGCTCGTCAACGAGGTCAAGACGGAGAATTACAAGTACAACAACAACCCGCAGGGCAACTTCTGGTACGACAGCGTCGTCTATCAGGAGGGCATCTACCTCGGCTATAAGTACTATGAGACGAGATACGAAGATAAAGTTATGTCTACGGGCAACGCAGGGGACTTCAAGTACGAAGACGTCGTGGCTTATCCCTTCGGATACGGTCTTTCCTACTCCACCTTCTCCTACAGCAACTACAAGGTCGTCAAGAACGGCGAAAACTTCGAAATTACCGTTGACGTTAAAAACGAAGGCAAAGTCGCGGGCAAGAACTCCGTCCTCATTTACTTGCAGAAGCCTTACACCGATTATGCCAAGAAGAACGGTATGGAGCAAGCGTCCGTCAACCTCGTCGGCTATACCAAGACTTCCAACCTCGCTCCCGGTGCTACTGAGACCGTTACGGTCGAAGTTCCCGCATGGCAGCTCCGTACCTACGATTCGAACAACGCGCAGACCTACGTGCTTGACAGCGGCGTTTACTACTTCACGGCGGCAGGTTCTTCCCACGAAGCAGTCAACAACATCCTCACGAAGAAGGGCTATAACGTCGGCGGCGACGATTCCACCGTTTACGCTTACAGCGTAGACAAGCTCGACAAGGAGATTTATTCGAAGTCCTATGCAAACGACACCGAAGTCACCAACCTCTTCGATTCCGTCGATCTCAACAGAGACGCCTACGCAAGCAAGGACAACAAGATCACCTATGTTTCCCGCAACGATTGGATGGGTACGCTTCCCACCAAAGCGTATATCGTCAAGTACAATACGGAAATGGTCAATCAGGCAAGACCGATTACCTACAAGAGAGATCCGAATGCGAACGTCGAGATGCCCAAGTTCAACATTTCGAACGGACTTTCTCTCGTCTCCTTCAAGGACACCGAATACACCGATCCTCTTTGGACGAAGCTCCTTCAGCAGATGTCCTATGAAGAGACCGCAAAGCTCGTCATGAACTGTTGGTACGGTTCGGACGCAGTCGCTTCCGTCGGCAAGCTTCGTAACTCCGATATGGACTCCTCCATGGGACGCGGCAATCCCTTCAAGGCGAATCCCGAAATTTCCGGTATCACCTTTACCTCCGGCGATCTGCGTGCGGCAACCTTCAATCAGGAACTTCAGTATGCGGTCGGCTTCCAGCAGGGTGAACAGAATCTCCACGCTTCCTCCGCAGACGTGAAGGCGATCGGACTTTACGGCTTCAGCCCCAACATCCATCGCTCTCCTTATTCGGGAAGAAACGGCGAGTACTTCTCCGAAGACGCGTTTACGACGGGTATGGCTTGCGGACTTGCCGTCAAGGGCATGACCGAAAAGGGAAGCGTCTGCTTCTGTAAGCACTACTTCCTCAACGATCAGGAAGACGAGCGTCACGGCATCGCAACGTGGGCAAACGAGCAGACGCTCAGAGAGACCTATCTCCCCGCGTTTGAATACACCGTTACCTTCGGGGGTGGCATGGGCTTCATGAACTCCTTCAACCGAATCGGCATGTTGTGGCCCGGCGAGCATCCCGGCGCACAGAACGGATTCCTCTACGGCGAGTGCGGCTTCATGGGCAACATCGTAACCGACCTTTACGAGGAAGATTTGCAGGATCCCATTGACGGACTCATCTACGGCGGAACGACGATGTGGCTCGCAACGCATGCGGACAGCCATTGCTACGGACTCATCATGACCGATGAATATCGCAACGATCCCGTCTTTGTAACCGCTTTGGTGGAAGCAGCGCACAGAATGCTTTACGGAGCGTCCAGAAACGCCTCCATCAACGGACTTTCCTCTTCGACGAGAATTGTTCCCATCACGCCTTGGTGGCAGGTCGCACTCATCAGCGCAATCAGCGTCTTTGCCGTTCTGACTGCCGCGTCCGCAGCGGGATTGGTTTACTCGATCATTCTCAAGAAAAAACAAAAGGAGGACTAACGATATGAAATCGATGAAAAAATGGATTGCCTCTGCGCTTGCAGTCGGTATGATGAGCGCGGCGCTCGCAACCTTCACCGCTTGCGGCGGCGGACTCAGCGTTTCCTTCGCCCTTCCGGAAGGGTATACGGGGAGTGCCCCCGCAGCCGTCAAGACGGAAGAATACGGTCAGGTCACGCTGCCCGATCTTTCGGACGTCAAAGTGGAGTCCTATCTTAAATTCGCAGGTTGGGAGGATGCGACCGGTAAGATTTATCCCGCAGGATCGACCTTCAACATCGGCTCGGATTCCGTAACGCTCACGGCAGTCTTCAAGGGCTATGAATTGATTACGGCAAACTGCGAAAACCCCGGAACGATCTCCATGTCTCAAGGACGTTTCATCGGGCCTACCCCCGCGAACACGGTCTTCTATTCGGACGGAACGTGGACGGCGGATGCTTACGGCGGCGCAATCGAAGGGCATTTTAAGGGAACGTATTCGATCACGAATGCGGGCGATCTCGATATGATCCTCGTAGAACAGGACGGCGTCGTCAAGAATGAAAAGGTGGCAATCACCAAGAGCGACAGGACGTTCGACTTCACCCTTTCTCATCCCGGCGACAGCGCGAACTCCATGAAGCATCATAAGAATCACGTATCGATGTATACTTTGATCGACGGGTGGAACAAGTCTCACAATACTTCGATTCCTCTTCCCGAAGTTCCTTACTTTACGATCAGCTTCCGGGGCGTCGCTTCGAAGTTCATGTTCGGAAGTTTCATTCCCAACCCGCAGGATACGGTCGGCGAAATGGCGCCCGTAACCTTAAGGGACGGCGAGGCGTATGTGCTTCCTCAGCCTGCTTACACGAGAGAGGGCTACAAGTTCAAGTATTGGCAGATTCTCGACGGACAGATCTTCCAGAGCGACGGTGAGCTCAATCACCTCAACCCGGGAGAGACGTACATCATGACTTCCGCAGACATCTACATCGAAGGCGTCTGGGAAGCAGTCTAAATAACGATTTGGCAGAGGTTGCCGTAAAAAAGCGGCAACCTCGTGTCGGAAAAGGATTTTAACATGAAACAGAATGGTAAACTGCTTACGGCGGCAATGGTCGTGTCGATCGTTGCCCTCGTATTCGCTCTCTTCTTCCCGATCATTATCTGGGACGCGCTCGGCAGCGGTGCGATGCACTTCATGCAGTACGGGGGCGTCAGCGTATCGGGAGCAAACAACGGTTCGTCGCAGGCGACGTTCCTGTTCGGACTTGGGTATACGCTCACGCATATGGACGGCGGAACGTTCATTCCCGCGCAGCTTTTTTCCGCGCAATGGCGCGTCGTGATGGGGGTGACGGAGGCAAATGCGGCGGCGGACGCGCTCGGCGTGGTTACGATGATTCTCACCGTCCTGATGTTCTTAAGCCTTTTGGCGATGGCTGTCGATTATCTTCTCGTAAAATGCACCAAGATTGCCGTCTTTGAAAAAATCGGCAAAATCCTTCCCATCGTCTGTGCGGTGATCGAAGGCTTGATCGTGATCTGGTTCGGAATTATCGTCATCTCGATGGCGTCGAAGGTTCAGCCGTTCGGATTCCGTACTTACGACTTCATGGCGTACGGCGGAATTAAATTTGCAATCGAGATCGCATTTTCGCTTGCACTTTGCATTTTAAATACCTTCCTTTTCCTCAAATCGAGAAAAGCATGAGTTTTTTTGCGAAAAAGATCAGCCCAAACGGTTGGTCTTTTCGTGCTTGAGGTCTTGAAAACGGGGGAAAGGTATGTTATAATACCAAAAAGAGGAATTTAAGGGGGATTTTATGACAATCGATATTGTAGACGACAACGCGTCCGATGCAGAGCGATTGAAGGGGCTTGTGGAACGATACGCAAAAGAGAGCGGGGTGCAGATGTCCGTTCGGTCGTTTAAAAACGGCATGAGCTTTTTGGAGCACTATTCTGCGGACACCGACGTGGTGTTTCTCGACGTCGAAATGCCCATCATGAACGGCATTGACGTCGCAAAAAAACTGAGGGAGACGGACACGGGCGTCTGTATCGTGTTCGTGACCAATCACGCGCAGTTTGCGCTCAAGGGGTATCTCGTCAATGCGCTCGACTACGTGATCAAGCCCATCTCCTATTACGGCGTCGTCGATCGGTTAAAGCGGGCGGCGGTCATGCTGCGGAAGCGGACGGAGAAGTATCTTTTGCTCAATTTGTCGTCAACGGAAGTGGTGCGAATTTCGGTCGGCGATTTTTCTTTCGTCGAAAAGGTGTCCAATTATCTCGTCTATCACACGACGGAAGGGGAATATCAGACTCGGGGCGCGCTGAAGGAGGTGGAGGAGTTGTTGCCCGAAAGGTGTTTCTCCCGCTGTATCAGCGGTTGCCTCGTCAATCTGGGATACGTCGAAAAGGTGACGCATACGTCCGTGTTTGTCGGCGGATTCGAATTGCCGCTTGCCCGTCAGCGCAAGAAAAAATTTATGATCGAACTTGCAGAGTACTATGGAGGGTAATGCGAGATGAAGTTTTGGATTTCGATTTCAGTAATATTATACATCACGATCTTGCTCGAGTCAGAGTTTTTGTTGCTCTTGCCCTGTCCGAAGAAAAAACGCTTTGCGCTTCGCTTCGTTTTGTCCTCCGCGCTCTTTTACGCCGTCTGCTTCGGACTCGGCGTGGTTGCGGAATGGCTGTCTGTGCTCTTTACCGGCTTCGAGCTTTATGATACGCTTTCAACCTTGATCTTCTTTACGGTCGTGTTTTTCCTCTCCATTCCGCTCATTCTCTTTTGCTGGAAGGTCGATCTGAGAACGGCATTTTTCTATGCGACGGCAGGCTATTGCATGGAGCATATGTCCAACGCCTTTGTCGGGATCGTCCGTTTTGTGCTCGAACTGTTTTTCGCGATCCCGCTCGCGGTGGATCGGATCGTCCTTTTCGTCCTTTTGAAGGGGATCATCGTCGTCCTCTTGTATCGCTTCATCGCGTATCCCTTTCGTAAGAAGAACAGAATGAACACCCATGACAATCGGATTTTGGTTCTTTCGATGGTGAACAGCTTCATCTGTATCATTCTCAGCGTATTCCGACTTTACGGTTTCGGCGAAACGGTCAACCATTTCACGTCCACGGTGATCTGCGGACTCTATGCGATTTTTGCCTGTATGCTCTGCCTTTTGATGCAGCTCGGTATCTTCCGCGAGAGCAGCCTTTTAGAAGATAACCTCGCCCTCGAACAGCTCCTCAAAGACGAAGCAAAGAAGCACGAGCTCAGCAAGAGCACGGTCGATCTGATCAATATTAAGGTGCATGATCTCAAATATCAGCTCCATTGCATCGAGAACAACGGCGGAGAGGCGACGAAGGAGGTGGTCGACGAGATCTACGAATCCTTTGCAATCTACGATTCGATGGTAAAAACGGGCAACGAAGTCTTCGATATCATTATCATGAACATCTGGCCGCTTCTCATCAAGAATAACATTCAGTTCACCTATATGGTGGACGGGGAAGCGCTCTCCGTGCTGCAATCGACGGATATTTCCTCCCTCTTTGGAAACCTCATCGACAATGCGATCGAATGCGTCCTCAAAGAAGCGGAGGAAAAGAGGGTCATCAGCCTCAACGTCCACAAGGAACGGCAGTTTCTGTTCATCCACATTCACAACGCCTGTACGGTGTCTCCCGAATTTGAAAACGGGCTTCCCGTCACGACGAAAAACGATACCCGCTATCACGGCATCGGCGTGCGTTCGATTCGCTATCTGATCGAGAAGTACAACGGCGCCGTCAAGATGTCGTGGGAAGACGGCGTGTATTCCGTCGATATTATTATCTAAATTCTTAAAAACGCCGAAGTCGCATGATTTCGGCGTTTTTGTAAATATACGCAGAAAATGATACAATTTATGCAGTTTTTTTGTATTTTTTTCCTCTTATGCTATAATCGATAGAATGAAAAAAGGAGTTGAAACATTATGAAAAAATTTTTATCCTTGTTCTGTTGTGCGATTATAGCAATAAGTTTACTGAGTATGGCTACTGCGTGCGGAAAAAATCCCGCCACGAGTAGTCCAACCACCGATCCTAGCGCTGCGCTTACGGATACGCCGGAAGACCTCTGTGATATGACAGAGGGCACGTTTACGACCTCCAAGGGACAGAATATCTTCGGCGCTTTGGTGTTGCCGAAGGATCGTAAGGAGGATGAAAAGCTTCCTACCATCGTTATGTGTCACGGCTACGGCAGTTCCTACACGCAGCCGCGTGACAAGGCGTACTACTTTGCCAGTGAAGGCTTTGCTTGCTATGCCTTTGACTTCTGCGGCGGAGGCGGCGAGTCCAAGAGTGATGGCGATTTCAACTCCACGATGACCATCGATACCGAAGTGGATGACCTGGAAGAGGTTATTGCCTACTTAAGCGAAATGCCCTTTGTCGATACGAATAAGATTTTTTTATACGGTGAAAGTCAAGGGGGATTTATTTCCATCATCGAAGCAAGCAAATACCCCGACAAATTTGCAGGATTGATGCTCTTCTATCCCGGAATCAGTATTCCCAAATCGGCACATGAAGGCAATGCGCTCACGAAGCGCGAAAACTACGTTGCCAGCTGCGAACAGTATTACGGAAAGGAAGATGAAATGATGAAAGCCTGCAAAATGCCCGTAATGCTGTTGCACGGTGATGCCGATACCATGGTGGATGTGTCATATTCGCAACACGCCGTACAGGTGTTTCCCAACGCTAAGCTTATCGTTGTGAAAAAGGGTGGTCACGGGATGACGAGAAAAACGCTTAAAAAATATTATCCCGAACTCTTTGCATTCTTAAAGGAAGCGGCAAAGTAATCATGGGTCGGAAGGGAACTCCGTCGTCATCATTTTAATGTTCGAAAAAACGCCGAAGTCGTATGATTTCGGCGTTTTATACGCCCTTTTTGAAAAAGTTAGGTTGAAAAAGCTGCAATTTACGTAAAAATCTTGTTTTTTCCCTCGTTTTGTGATATGATTGAAAAAAGGAGAAAGACAATGGAATACAGAAAAATCGAAGGGTTGGAAACTCCTCTTTCCAGAATTGTCATGGGCGGTTCGTCCTCGGGCATGAGAAAGGGGGAAAATTGCGACGAGATTCTCGACGCGGCGCTTTCATTCGGCATCAATACGTTCGACACGGCAAGAGGCTATGGCAAGAGCGAAGAAGTGCTCGCCGATTGGGCGGATCGCCGCGGCGTCCGCGATCGCATTCTCATTCAGACGAAGGGCGCGCTGCACGGAATGCTCGGCAACAACCGCGTCAACGTAAAGTGCATCCGAAAGGATTTCGAAGCCTCTCTTCGCGCGCTCAGAACGGACTGCATCGACATTTATATCCTGCATCGGGACAACGAGAAAACGCCCGTCGCGCCGATTGTGGATTTGCTCAACGAGTTTCAGGCGAAGGGACTGCTTAAAATTTTCGGCGGGTCGAATTGGTCGTACCGAAGATTCGAAGAGGCGAACGAGTACGCCTATAAGCACGGCTTATCCCCGATGCGCATCTCCGAGCCGCACTATTCCCTCGCGGAAGTCAACCGCTGGGCGTGGATCGGCTGTACCACCCTTACGGGGGAAGCCCACATGGAAGAGCGCGCATGGTACGAAAAGACGGGATTCCCGCTCGTCGCTTTTTCTCCTCTTGCGGGCGGCTTTATGACGGGCAGAATCAAGAGCGACGACTATCAAAGGACGGTCAAAAACGTGTCCTTCGATATGCGTCGGACGTTTGCGACGGAGAAAAACAGAGAGCGCCTGAAAAGGGCGGAGCGCCTCGCGAAGGAAAAGGGCTGCGCGGTGTCGCAGATCGCCCTTGCCTGGGTTTTGGAAAGCCCCATGAATACCTTTGCCATTATCGGCAACAGCAGGGTTTCCACGATGAAGATGAGCATCGATTCCCTCGCGATCAAGCTGACCGCCGAAGAGAGGGCGTATCTCAATCTGGAAGATTAAAAGTAGCCTCGGAAATTTTTCCGAGGTCTTTTTTTGGGGCTTGACCCGGAAGAGAGCGGGTTTTGGATAAATATTATTGTTTCGTGTCATTTCATTTTGGCTAAAAATTTTCCATTACAGGACAAATAAATGCTTGGAAGAAGGGGCGTCCTGTGGTAAACTGGATACGATGAAAAATAGGAGGAAATTGCTATGGCGATCGAATGGAGCAAGACGGCGCTCGGCATCGAGCTCGGGTCTACTCGGATTAAGGCGGTACTCGTCGATGAGAAAAACGTTCCCCTCGCTTCGGGGGATCATGAGTGGGAAAACCGCTATGAAAACGGAATCTGGACGTATTCGCAGGAGGATATTCTTCAGGGGTTGCAGAGCGCATACCAAAGCCTGAAGCAAAGCGTAAGGGAGAAATACGGGGTGACGCTCCGCACGATGGGCGCGATCGGCATCTCCGCGATGATGCACGGCTATCTCGTCTTTGACAAAGAGGACAACCTTCTCGTTCCCTTCCGCACGTGGCGGAACAACAACGCCGAAGAGGCGGCGCGCCTGTTGACGGAGGAATTTTCCTATCCCATTCCCGCAAGATGGTCGATCGCACACCTCTATCAGGCGATTTTGAAGAATGAGGCGCACGTCAAAGACATTGCGTTCCAGACGACGCTCGAAGGATACGTTCACTATTTATTGACGGGAGAGAAGGTCATCGGCATTGGCGAGGCTTCGGGCATGTTCCCCGTCGATCCGAAGATGAAGGGCTATCGCGCCGACCTCATCGAGAAATTCGACGAGCTCGTCGCTCCCTATCACCTTCCCTTTGCTTTAAAGGACATTTTGCCCGAAATTCTCCTTGCGGGGGAAGCTGCGGGCAGATTGACCAAAGAGGGGGCGGCGCTTCTCGATCCCGAAGGGGATTTGGAGGAGGGAATTTTGCTCGCTCCTCCCGAAGGGGATGCGGGAACGGGCATGGTTGCGACCAACGCGGTGCGTCCCGGAACGGGCAACGTCTCGGCAGGAACGTCCATCTTCGCCATGATCGTGCTCGAAAAGGAGCTCTCCAAGGTCTATCCCGAAATTGATCTCGTGACGACGCCCATGGGCGACCTTGTCGGCATGGTGCACTGCAACAACTGCACCTCCGATCTCAACGCCTGGGTGGGAATGTTCGGCGAATTTGCCTCCCTTCTCGGCGTGTCCCTTTCCAAGGCGAAGCTCTTCGATCTTCTGTACTTTACGGCGGAAAAGGGGGAGAAGGACTGCGGAGGACTTCTTTCCTATAACTACGTTTCTAACGAAAACATCACGCGCGTGGAGGAGGGCAGACCGCTCTTCGTGCGCACGAGCGAGGGAAAATTCAACCTTGCCAACGTCATGCGTGCAAATCTCTACGCTTCCATGGCGACGTTAAAGCTCGGCTGCGACATCATGCTCCGCAAGGAGGGCGTCAAGGTAGAGCGCGTCATGGGACACGGGGGACTCTTCAAGACGGAGCGGGTCGGTCAGTCCTTCTTGGCTGCGGCGCTGAACGCGCCCGTCACGGTCATGGAGACGGCGGGCGAAGGTGGCGCATGGGGCATGGCGGTGCTTGCAAACTTCCTCCTTTCGGGGGAGAAAGACCTCGCAACCTATCTCGATACGCAGGTATTTGCGGGACAAAAAGGGGTGACGATCCATCCCGATCCCGAGGACGTACAGGGCTTTGACGACTACGCAAAGCGCTATGAAGCGGGACTTCCCATCGTCAGGGAAGCGGTTTCCTGCTTAAAGGAGAAAAAAGAATGTTAGAATCGCTCAAGGAAAAGGTATTGCAGGCAAATCTGGATCTCGTCAAGCATAAGCTCGTTCTCTTCACTTGGGGGAACGTCTCCGAGTTTGATCGGGAGACGGGCTGTCTCGTCATCAAGCCCTCGGGCGTCTCGTATGAAACGATGACGGCGGAGGATATGGTGGTCGTAGACCTCAACGGGAAGGCCGTGGAGGGCAAGCTTCGCCCCTCTTCCGATACGCCCACGCACATCGAATTTTACAAGGCGTTCCCGACCGTCGGGGGCGTCACGCATACGCACTCCACCTATGCCACCGCATGGGCGCAGGCGGGAAGGGACATTCCCTTTTACGGCACGACGCACGCCGATTACTTTTACGGCGACATTCCCTGTGCGCGCTCTTTGACGCAAGAAGAGATCGAAGGGGAGTACGAGAAGAACACGGGGCTTGCCATCATCGAGCGCTTCCAAAGGGACAACATCGACCCGAAGGCAGTTCCCGGCGTGCTCATCAAGTCGCACGGCGTCTTTGCCTTCGGCAAGGACGGGGCGGAATCCGTCTATCACGCGGCGGTCATCGAAGAGGTTGCCAAGATGGCGACCCTCACCGAGACGATCAATCCGAACGTGAAGCGGGCGGATCAGTTCATGATGGACAAGCACTATTTGCGCAAGCATGGGAAGAATGCCTATTACGGGCAGGGAAAATAAGAAGAAGTTTGAAAAACATACATCACGCAATACGGTGTCGTGCTTGCGTTTTGCCTCGGTCATTTACGATTTAGTAAACTCCCGTCGGCAAATCCGCACACTCCTTGTCTTGCGCGCGTCTGTTTTCCAAACAAGTTTATAAGAGGAAATCATGGTAAGAACAATGAAAGAGAAAGTAGTTTATTGGTTGACAGGATCGCAGACATTATACGGCGCGGACGTGCTCGAGCACGTGGCTGCCCATTCCGAGGAGATGGCTTCTTACGTCAGCGAGAGAATGCCCGTCACCGTCAAGTACCTCACGACGTGCAAGAGCTCCGACGAGGTTGTCGCGGCGATCAAAAAGGTGAATGCGGACGATAACTGCATCGGCATCATCACCTGGTGTCATACCTTCTCCCCCGCGAAGATGTGGATTAAGGGACTGAAAATGCTGCAAAAGCCCATGTGCCACTTTGCGACGCAGTACAACGAGAAGCTCCCTTACGACACCATCGACATGGATTTCATGAACGAAAACCAAGCCGCGCACGGAGACAGGGAATTCGGCTACATCGTCGCGAGACTGCGCATGGACAACAAAGTCATCGCGGGCTATTATAAGGACGAAAAGACCTTAAAACGGCTTGCCTCGTGGTGCAAGGTTGCGGCGGGCGTCACCTTCTCCGAAACGGTCAAGGTCTGCCGCTTCTCCGACAACATGCGTGACGTCGCCGTCACGGAAGGGGATAAGATCGACGCACACATCGGACTCGGGTGGCAGGTCGATTACTATCCCGTCGGCGATCTCGTCGAGTACATCGAGCAGGTGACGGAAGAAGAAATCGACGCGCAGATGGCGGAGTATGCGGAAAAGTATACCATGGCGACAGATCGCATCGAAGTCGTGCGCGAGCAGGCGAAGTATGAAATCGCGATGGACAAGTTCTGCAAGGAAAAGGGCGGCTATATCGGCATCGTCGATCATTTCGGCTCGCTGCACGGGCTCAATCAGCTCCCCGGGCTCGCCATTCAGGACTTGCAGTCCAAGGGCTACGGCTTTGGCGCGGAGGGAGACTGGAAGGTCGCTGCGCTCGGAGCGGTCATGCAGTACATGGCGGGACAGCAAAAGACGGGACTTATGGAGGACTATACCTACGACATGGCGGACGGGCTCTGCCTCGGCGCGCACATGTTGGAGGTTTCCCCGCAGTTTGCGGGCAGCAAGCCCGAAATTCAGGTGCACCCTCTCGGCATCGGCGGCAAATCCGACCCTGCCCGCCTCGTGTTCGAGGGCATCGAAGCGCCCGAGGCAATCGCGGTCTCCATGGTGGATATGGGCAATCGGATGCGGCTCATCGTGCAGAAGATCGAGCTCGTGAAGTATCCGCATAAGATGCCCAAACTCCCCGTTGCGGGGCTCATGTGGAAGTACCAACCCGACTTTACGACGGGCATCGAAGCGTGGATTTACGCGGGTGGCGCGCATCACACCGTCGTCTCCGCGGCTGTCACCTTCGAGGAGATGGTCGATCTTGCCAACGCCTGGGGGTTAGAGGTCGTCACCATCGACGAGAACACCAAAATCGAAGAATTTAAGCGGAGCCTGATCGTCGCCGATTCCCTTTACGCCAAGGCGTAAATCGGGGGGTGGCGCTCGGAATGCGCTTCTTTAAGCCGCGTCGAAAAATCGACGCGGCTTGCCTTTTCCTCGTGCCGCTTTTGCGGAAATTTTCGACGAACCATTGACACGGGCGAAAAAGTATGGTATGATAAGCTCAACCAGAGGGTTCGGATTCGGAATGCTCCGGTTATCCAAAGGGGTGTCCCAATTGACGAAAGAAACGTATGAAAAAATCGCAAAGCCCTTCCGAAAGCCGACGTTAAGGAGGATTCTCATCTTCCTCGATCGGGCGATTACGTACGGCTCTGCGCTTTCTTACCTCGTTTTGCTCGTTTGGCTTGCCGTGCGGAGGGACGGGCTCTTCTATCCCGTTTTTTGGGTGCCGACCTTCTTTTTCTGCGCCTTGACCGCCGTGCGTGCGCTCATCAACGCGCCGCGCCCGTATGAGACGCTGGGGATTGAGCCGATCATTCCCAAGGAGCGATCGGGCAAGTCCTTTCCCAGCCGCCACGTCGGCTCTGCCGCCGTCCTTTCCATGGCGTTTGTGCGCGTTTTTGGCGGGGTTGGCTTTGTCTTCGTCGGGCTTTCCGTGCTGCTTGCCCTGTTAAGGGTGATCGGCGGCGTGCACTACCCGCGCGACGTCCTCGCGGCGTTCTTTGCGGGCATTTTGTGCGGGGCGCTCTTATTTCTATTTTAAAATTTTTCAGGGAGAAATGGTATGCTGTATCATGAGGCGAAACAATTATTGCAGAAAATCGGACAGGAACACTTGCTGTCTTACTACGAAACATTGACAAAAGAGGAAAAGGAGTCCCTTCTCTCGCAGATCGAAAATACCGATTGGACGGTTTTAAGCAACTTCGCTCACCCCGAGGATCTGAGCGGAAAGGGGGAGATCGAACCGATCGAGGGCTTGACCCTTCCCATGATCGCTAAGCGCAAGGAAGAGTTTAAGGCGGTCGGCGTCGAGGCGATTCAAAAGGGCAAGGTTGGTGCGATTTTGCTTGCGGGCGGTCAGGGCACGCGGCTCGGCTCCGATCACCCCAAGGGAACGTACAACATCGGCGTGACGAGGGATTTATATATCTTTGAATGCCTGGTGAACAACCTCTTGGACGTCTGCAAGGAGACGGGCGTTTCCGTCCCCCTCTACGTCATGACGAGCGATAAAAATCACGCGGAGACGGTAGCCTTTTTCGAGGAGCACAATTTCTTCGGGTACGATTCTTCTTTCGTCAAATTCTTCAAGCAGGACATGGCGCCCGCAGTCGATTTTGAGGGAAAGGTCATTTTGGAGGGCAAGGGAAAAATTGCCCTCTCGCCCAACGGCAACGGCGGTTGGTTTTCCTCCCTCGTGCGCGCAGGGCTTTTGAGTGACGTGAAGGAGAGGGGAATCGAGTGGCTCAACGTCTTTGCCGTGGATAACGTCTGTCAGCGCATCGCCGATCCCGCCTTCGTGGGGGCGACCATCCTTACGGGCGTGGATTGCGGGGCGAAGGCGGTCGTCAAAGCCGAGCCGCACGAAAAGGTCGGCGTGCTCTGTCTGGAAGACAAAAAGCCCTCCATCGTCGAATACTACGAATTGTCCGAGGAAATGGCGCAGGCGAGAAACGAAGACGGCTCGCTTAAATACCGCTATGGCGTCATTTTAAATTACCTCTTCTCCTTAAAGAGCTTGGAGCGCATTCAGAATGCGAAAATTCCCGTCCACGTCGTCAAGAAGAAAGTGCCTTACCTTGCGGAGGACGGTTCGCTCGTCAAGCCCGAGAAGGAGAACGGCTGTAAGTTCGAGACGCTCGTCCTCGACATGATCAAGCTGATGGACGCTTGCCTTCCCTACGAGGTGGAGAGAAGCTTTGAATTTGCGCCCATCAAGAACAAGACGGGCGTGGACAGCGTGGAGAGCGCAAGGGCGTTGCTCGAAAAAAACGGAGTTTTATTGTAAAAAACAGGGCAAAAATCGCATGGTTTTTGCCCGCTGTCTTTGAGGAAAAGTATGTTTTGCATCGTTTACGGAAAAGGAGACAAGGCCTTCGAGGCTGAAATCGAGGACAACGATTATCGGCGAAAGATGGAAGAAGCGCTCGAAGGTAAGAGCAGGCTCGTCCCCAAAGTTCGGGTGATGGAGGAAGTCGTTCTCTTCGGAAAAAGGGTGAATCGCAAGTATTTCCGAACGGTGGAAAGGGCGCTTCGTTCTTTCGACGGGGTGGGAATTTCTAACGAGCTTTATGACTTTTTGGAAGCGCATGAAGACGCCGATTGGATGTGCTTCGGGTCTTTCAGCGAAGAAGAGGCGGACTTGTCCGCGTGGGAGGTTTGAAGTGGCAACGAAAAAGACAAAATCCAAGGCAAAATCCGCCGCCAAAAAGGCGGTCAAACAATCGGTCAGAAATGCAAAGAAGGGGAAGTATGGCGGTATTGTCGCCATCGTCCTCGTCCTCATTCTCGGCATCGCCCTCTTCGGCGGGTATCAGTTCGGGCTGTTTGACGGGCTGTTCCATCGGGAAGACGAAAAGACGACCTCGCCCGTCGTGGTGGATACGGACGAATTATCCGTCCACTTTTTGGAGCTCGGGAATTGGTACACGGGGGACTGCACGTATATCAAGATCGGAACGGTGGATATCCTCATCGACGCGGGGTCGAGGGCGAGCTCCGCTCAGGCGATTACCGAATACGTCAATCAGTACTGCACGGACGGCGTTCTCGAATACGTCATCGCCACGCACGCCCATCAGGATCACATCGCGGGCTTCGTGGGAACGAAGGAATTTCCCGGAATTTTCGAGCAGTTCGAGTGCGAGACGATCATCGATTTCCCGAGGACGGACGCCACTTCTCAGGTGTATCGGAATTACTGCGAAAAGCGGGACGCGGAGGTTGCCAAGGGCGCGAAGCACTACACCGCCCTCGAATGTTACGAAAACAAGAACGGCGCGCAGAGAAAGTACACCCTTGCCGAAGGGGTCGAATTGGAGATTCTCTATCAGAAATTTTACGAGGAGAAAACCTCGGACGAGAACAACTATTCCGTCTGCTGCATGATCAACCAAGGAAATCAGCATTACCTGTTTACGGGAGATCTGGAAGGGGACGGCGAGGAGAGCCTCGTTCAGATGAACAACCTGCCCCACTGCACGCTGTTCAAGGCGGGACATCACGGCTCGCGCACCTCGACCACGTATGCGCTGTTGGACGAAATCACGCCCGAGGTCGTCTGCGTCTGCTGCTGCGCGGGAAGCGACGAGTACACGGCGACGAACAAAAATCAATTTCCCACGCAGGAATTTTGCACCCGCGTTTCGGACTATACCGACAAGGTGTACGTGACTTCCCTCTCCTTGGACAACGAGAAAAAGGAGTTTACGTCCATGAACGGCAACATCGTCTTTTCCTCGAAAGGGGACGGTTATACGGTGCGCTGTTCGGCGAACGATACTCTCCTCAAAGACACCGAATGGTTCAAGGAGAACCGCGTCTGGGGCGAACCCGAGTGATTTTTTGAAAACAATCGAACTGCCTTTCAAAAAACGAAAGGCAGTTTTTTTGGTTTTTCCGCAAAAACGTTTTTTTTGGCGGCGTTTCGTGCCGAAAGGACTCTTTTGAGACGTTTGCGTTTTTCGTATCTATTACTATTTTTTATATACAATATCTTGTGGTGATTGCTTGACAGGAACACTAGATATGTGGTATAATCATATGGCATAAGGAGATAGATACATGAAAGTAATCAAAAGAGATGGATCTACGGTCAATTTCGACAGAGCCAAGATTGCAGGGGCAATCAGAAAGGCAAACGAAGCCGTAGAGGAAGAAGACAGAGTAAACGAAGAACAGATCGAGGACGTCGTCTCTTCCATTGCACAAAAACACAAGACGAGACTGCTCGTTGAAGATATCCAGGATATGGTAGAGGAAAAGCTGATGAGCTTCGGCAAGTTCGAGCTTGCCAAGGCGTACATCATTTACCGCTATGAGCGCGCGCTTGTTCGAAAGGCGAACACGACGGACGAATCCATTTTGTCCCTCATTCGCAACGACAACAAGGACGTCATGGAGGAGAATTCCAACAAGAATGCCCGCGTTGCCTCCACGCAGAGAGACCTCATCGCGGGCGAAGTGTCCAAGGATTTGACGCGGAGAATTTTGCTCCCCGAGTACATTTCCAAGGCGCACGACGAGGGCGTCCTGCATTTCCACGACGCGGATTACTTCCTTCAGCCCATTTTCAACTGCTGCCTCGTCAACATCGGCGATATGCTCGATAACGGCACCGTCATGAACGGAAAGCTTATCGAGACGCCGAAGTCCTTCCAGGTCGCCTGCACCATCATGACGCAGATCATCGCCTCCGTCGCCTCTTCGCAGTACGGTGGTCAGTCCGTCAACGTGGCGCACCTCGGAAAGTACCTGCGGGTCAGCCAGGCGAAGTTCCGCAAAATGTGCGACGACGAGTTCGGCGATTCCCTTTCCGAAGAGGCAAAGGAAAAGATCGTCGCCATGCGCTTGAAGGATGAACTGAAGGCGGGCGTGCAGACCATTCAATATCAGATCAACACCTTGATGACCACCAACGGTCAGTCTCCCTTTGTTACGCTCTTCCTCTATCTGGACGAAAACGACCCCTACATCGAGGAGAATGCGGACATCATCGAGGAGATTTTGCGCCAGCGCTACGAGGGAATCAAGAACGAAGTCGGCGTGTACGTGACGCCCGCTTTTCCCAAGCTCGTCTACGTCCTCGACGAAAACAACTGCTTAAAGGGCGGCAAGTACGATTACCTGACTCGCCTTGCCGTCAAGTGCTCGGCAAAGCGCATGTACCCCGATTATATTTCCGCCAAGAAGATGCGCGAAAATTACGAGGGGAACGTGTTCTCTCCCATGGGATGCAGATCTTTCCTTGCTCCCTGGAAGGACGAGAACGGCAACTATAAGTTTGAAGGAAGATTCAATCAGGGCGTCGTCTCCATCAACCTGCCGCAGATCGGCATTCTCGCGCACGGCGACGAGGAAGTGTTCTGGAAGCTCTTTGACGAGAGATTGCAGCTCTGCTTCGAGGCGCTGATGTGTCGCCACAACGCCCTCAAGAACGTCGTCTCCGACGTCAGCCCCGTGCATTGGCAGTACGGCGCGCTTGCACGCCTTGAAAAGGGCGAAAAGATCGAAAAGCTCCTTTACGGCGGCTATTCCTCCATCTCCCTCGGCTACATCGGACTTTATGAGGTGACGAAGCTCATGAAGGGCGTGCCTCAGACCGATCCCGTCGGCGAGGAATTTGCGCTCCGCGTCATGAATCACATGCGCGAGGCTTGCGACAGATGGAAGAAGGAGACTAACATCGGCTTTGCGCTCTACGGAACGCCCGCCGAGTCCCTCTGTTATCGCTTCGCGAGAATCGACCTCGAGCGCTTCGGCTCCATTCCCGACATCACGGATAAGGGATACTACACGAACTCCTATCACGTGGACGTCAGAGAGCCCATCGACGCCTTCTCCAAGTTCCGCTTCGAGAGCCAGTTCCAGAAGATTTCTTCGGGCGGCGCGATCTCGTACGTGGAAATTCCTAACCTCCGCCACAATCTGACTGCCCTTGAGGACGTCGTCAAGTTCATCTACGAGAACATTCAGTACGCCGAGTTCAACACCAAGTCCGACTACTGCCAGGTATGCGGCTTTGACGGCGAAATCATCATCAACGACGACAACGAATGGGAATGTCCTTGCTGCCACAACAAGGATCAGCGCAAGATGAACGTCACGAGAAGAACGTGCGGATATCTCGGCGAGAATTTCTGGAACGTCGGAAAGACCAAGGAAATCAAGGCGAGGGTGCTTCATCTTTAAGCTATGAATTACGCGACCATCAAACCCTGCGACGTCGCTAACGGGCCGGGCGTTCGTGTCTCCCTGTTCGTCAGCGGATGCAGGAATCATTGTAAAAACTGTTTTAATCGGGAGACCTGGGATTTTGCCTACGGCAAGCCCTTTACGAGCGAGGTGGAAGAAAAAATTCTTTCCCTGCTTTCTCCCTCTTACATCAAGGGCTTCTCCCTCTTGGGGGGAGAACCCTTTGAACCCGAAAATCAGGCGGGGCTCGTTTCCTTTGTCGAGCGGGTGCGCTCCACATATCCCGAAAAGACGATCTGGTGCTATACGGGCTATGAGCTCGAGCACCTCTTAAGAGGGGAGAAAGGGGACTTGTCTATTACCTTGCGCATTCTGCGCTGTCTGGACGTCCTTGTGGACGGGCGGTTTGTCGAAGAGCTCAAAGATCTCTCCCTCCGCTTCCGCGGCTCTTCCAATCAGCGGTTGATCGACGTGAAAAAGACCCTGCAAACGGGCAACATCGAATTTTGGGACGGTACGAAAGAATGGTAAAAGTGCCCTTTGTGAAAAAAAGAGAGGGGGCGATCGTGCCCAAATACGGCTCTCCCTCGGCGGCGGGCGCAGACCTCTACGCTTGCCTCGAAGCACCCGTCACCATTCTCCCGCAGGAGACCAAGCTCATTCCCACGGGGCTGACCATGGAGCTTCCCGAAGGCTATGCGGGGCTCATCTATGCGCGGAGCGGTCTCGCGTTAAAGCGCAACCTCGCCCCTGCCAACAAAGTGGGCGTCGTCGATTCGGACTATCGGGGCGAAGTGATGGTTGCCCTTTTCAACCACGGCACGACGCCGCAGACGATCGAGCACGGAGAGCGCATCGCTCAGCTCGTCGTTACGCCCTATCTCACCGTCGAATTTGTCGAAGAGGAAGTGCTCTCTTCGACGGAGCGCGGCGAAGGGGGCTTCGGCAGTACGGGAACAAAATAAAAGCAAAGCTTTTCATACGAAAAGAAGAGAAACGGTTTTGCGCTGTTTCTCTTTTCGCTGTTTGATGCTTGTAAGGAGAACACGAAAAATGAACCATCAAAAGAAGAAAAAGAAGGGGACTTGGGGGAGCTTACTCGTCTTAGTACTTTGCATCGCGATCGGCATTCTGTGCGGTATTTTGTTGGGAAATTCGCTCGACGCCTTGGGGGACTTAAACTTCGGACAGATCTTGCTTTACACCCTCTTATTTCTGGCGGAACTGCTTGTGGCAGATCTCTTACAGCTCATTCTCCACGAGGCGGGGCATCTCGTCTTTGGACTTATGACAGGATATGGATTTTTCTCTTTCCGCATTATGAGCTTTATGTGGGTCAAGGAAAGCGGAAAGATCAGGTTCTGCCGCCTCAGCATTGCGGGAACGGGCGGACAATGTCTGATGACTCCGCCCGATCTTGTGGACGGCAATATGCCCGTCGTCCTCTATAACCTCGGCGGCGTCATTCTGAACCTGATCGTGAGCGCGATCGCCTTCAGTCTTACGTTTGCGGTTTCGAATATTCGCCCGCTCTTCGAAATTTTTATGCTGATTGCACTGCTCGGCGTGGGAATCGCCCTCTCTAACGGCATTCCTCTGCGGACGGCAACGGTGGACAACGACGGCTACAACGCGTTTTCTCTCAGGCGCGACAAAAAGGCGCTGTATGCCTTTTGGGTGCAGATGAAGGTCAACGAACAGGTCGCAAGCGGCGTTCGAATCAAGGATATGCCGAGCGAATGGTTTGAAATTCCCTCCGACGAGGAAATGAAAAACAGCATGATCGCCGTCTTGGGCGTCTTTGCCTGCAACCGTATGGTGGACGCGCACGAATTTGAAGAAGGGGCAGAGAAGATGAAGCACCTTCTCGAAATCGACAGCGGGATTGCCGGCATTCATCGCAATCTCATGATCTGCGACTTAATTTACATAGAGCTCATCTCGGAAAATCGAAAGGACGTGCTCGAAGGTTTCCTCACGGACGAGCAGAAGAAGTTCATGAAGACGATGAAAAGCTTTCCTTCGGTCATTCGCACGGAGTACGCTTACGCGCTTCTTTGCGAGCGGGATCAGGCAAAAGCCGATGCGAGCAAAGCGCTCTTTGAGAAATGCGCAAAAACCTATCCCTATCCGAACGACATTGCATCCGACCGCGAATTAATGGAGCTTGCGGAAAGCAAAATCGAAAAAGAGGAGCAATCCTGACAAAGCAAAGAGTCAATCTCCATTGGCTCTTTTTTCTTTCTCGAAAGAGTTGCACGGATTGGATTATTTTGTTATAATTATTTATAAAAAAAGGAGGACGAGCGGTATGGAACGAATTTTGGTGGTGGAGGACGATGCTTGCATTCGGGAGGAACTGAATACGCTCCTGCGCGCACAGGGGTATCTGCCCGTCGAGGAGGCTCCTTACGACTTGGCTCTTCTCGACGTCAATCTGCCCGGGGAGAGCGGCTTCTCGCTTTGCCGAAAGCTCAAGGCGCGCTCCTCCGCGCCCGTCATCCTTTTGACGGCGAGGGACAGCGTCGAGGACGAGCTGACGGGACTTGGCGTAGGGGCGGACGAATACATCAAAAAGCCCTATCATCCCGCCGTCCTGCTGGCGCGAATCGCCCGCTTCTTCAAGAAAAACAGCGGATTGACCGTGCGCGAGCTCACCCTTGACGTCCCGTCGCTCACCCTCTATTTTCGGGGGCGGAGCGTTCTTTTGACCAAGAACGAAATGCGCATTCTCTACTGCCTCATGCAAAAGCCGATCTGCACCAAGGAAGAAATCGTCGAATCCCTCTGGAGCGACAGCTGTTATCTCGATGAAAATACGCTGTACGTCAACATCAACCGTATCCGCGAAAAGCTGAAGGAATTGGGTGCGGAGGGCTATTTGCAGACGGTGCGCGGTGTGGGGTATAAGCTATGAGCTTTTCTTCCTATCTCTCTTCCAAGAGCATTTCGCTCTGCCTCGTTTCTCTGGGCGTCGTCTTTTGGTCGGCGTTTGCCCTCCTTTCTGGCGTCAACCTCGTCTTCGTCGTCCTTTCGGCGTGCTTTGTCGCCCTTTTTCTCGTCGGTTGGCTGCTATTCGGGTACTTTTATGCCCGAAAGCGGCTTGCCCGCGTCGAGCGACTCATCGGGGAGGCGGAAGAGGGGTATCTCCTCGGCGCAATTCTGCCCCGTCCCGTCGACGCCGTGGAAGAGGAATACTTCCGCATCATGAGTGCGGTTTCCTCCGCGGCAATCTCCCGCACGGAAGAGGCGATCCGCGCACAGGCGGATTACTGTGAATTTGTCGAGAGCTGGATTCACGAGATCAAAACGCCGCTCACTGCGGTTTCACTCATTCTCGCCAACGGCGGGGACGGGCGCAAGCTGAAATCGGAGCTCAAGCGGGCGGAAAATCTTACGGAGACCGTTCTATATTACGCAAAGCTGCGCTCTCCCCAAATCGATACGCAGATTAGCAGCGTGGATTTGCGTGCGGCTGCCGACGAAGCGGTCAAGGGGGAAATGCCCCTTCTGCTCGCAGCGGGGATTCGGGTCGAGATCGAGGGAGAGCTTGCGGCGTACACCGATCGGCAGGCGATTGTCTTTTGCCTCAAACAGCTGCTCGTCAATTCCTCCAAATACTGCAAAGGCGGAAAGGTTTCCATTCGACTGGAAGGAAATTCGATTTGCTTCGAGGACGACGGAGAGGGCATTCCTCCCCACGAACAAAAGCGGGTTTTCTCCCGCGGGTTCGTCGGCGAAGCGGGCAGAGCGCACGGCGGGGGCACAGGCAAGGGGCTTTACCTCGTGCACGGCATGTGCGAGCGGCTTGGGATCGACCTTTCCCTGCAATCGGAACGGGGAAAGTACACCCGCTTCGTCTTTTCCTTTCCCGGGGAGGCAATCCTTACGAAAGTGTAAGGTTGGAGAAAGGTTGCGTTAGAAAATTTTCTCCTCTTTTATGATACCATAGTTGCCAAGGAGGTCATTGCATGAACGAAATTTTAAAAGTCAGTCAGGCAGTCAAATACTATGGCAACGGAAGCGTCGTCACCAAGGCGCTAAACGGCCTCAGCTTTTGCGTGGAGAAGGGGGAGTTTGTCGCCGTCATGGGCGCATCCGGTTCGGGGAAAAGCACCCTTTTGAATCTGATTTCCACCATCGAGCCCCTTTCGGCAGGAGAAATCGTCATCGACGGAAAGTCGATCTCCAGAATGAAACAGAAGGAGCTTGCCGCCTTTCGTCGTGACAAGCTCGGCTTTGTCTTTCAGGAGTACAACCTTTTGGACACGCTCACGGTGGAGGAGAACATCATGCTTCCCCTGAATTTGCAAGGAAGGGATTATGCTTCCGCACAGGCGGCAATCAGAGGGGTGGCGGAGACGCTCAAGGTAAACGATCAACTCAAAAAGTTCCCTTACGAGCTTTCGGGCGGACAGCGACAGCGGGTCGCCTGCGCTAGGGCGCTCATTGCCAATCCCGCACTCGTCCTTGCGGACGAGCCGACGGGTGCGCTCGATTCGAAAAATTCCAAGCTGCTCATGGAAGTTTTTGCGCTCATGAACCGTTCTTTGCAGTCCACCATTCTCATGGTGACGCATGACGCGACGGTCGCCTCTTACGCGAGCCGCATTCTCTTTTTGCGGGACGGCAATATCTTCAGCGAGATTCAAAAGGGTGACAAGTCGAGGCGGGAGTTCTATGGGGAAATCCTCGCGGTGACGGCGTCGCTGGGAGGGGAAGTCGATGTTGTTTAAGCTCTCTTTCCGCAACATGAGGCGTCAGATCAAGAACTATCTCATCTACTTTATCACTGTTTCGCTGGTGGTCGCCCTCGTCTTTTCGATCACGAGCGTGCTCTTTAGCGACGACTTTACGGAGTGGGTATATTTTTTGCGAAAAGAGGACATCCGTGTAATCTTCTTGCTGTTCGGCTCTATGCTTTGCATCGCGGTTTCCTTTTTCTTAAGCTATGCGGTTTCGTTCCTTCTGCGGCAAAGGAAGCGGGAGTTCGGACTTTATCTTACTTTGGGCTTGACGAGAGGACAGCTCGTGCTTCTCTTTGCGGGGGAAATGCTCGTTCTCTTCGCCTTTTCGCTCGGAATGGGGTATCTCTTGGGACTTCTGCTTTTTCAGGGGCTCATGGCAATCGCCTGCAACTTCTTGGAAGTGCCCGCTGTCTTTTTCCCTTACAACCTTGAGGGATTTACGATGAGCGCGCTCTTGATCGGCGCAGCCTTCTTGATTACGACGCTTTTCTCCCTCTCCTTTTTGCGCTTTGCCAAGATTTCCAAGCTGTTGCACGGAAAGGAAAGGGGAAAAAGAACGCGCATTCCCATCGCGTTTTGGGGAATTTTCTGTCTTTTGACCTTTGTTTGTTTTGTCGTCTGCGTGATTTACCTGTGTGATACGCTCGTCCTTTGCATCAAATCCGCAAGCTCGGAGAGCGTGAAAAATACGATACTTTGGCTGGGAGCAATGCTTATTTCCGTCATTTTCTTCGTGTTCAGCGCGGTGAAGTGCCTGCTTCCTCTGCTCTTAAAGTGCAAAAAATTTGTCTCCAAGCACCTTCGCCTCTTTACCCTTCGCAAGCTTTCGGGGGAATTGACCGCCAACGCGGGCTTGATGAGCGTGCTGTCCCTGCTTTTGACCTTGTCCGTCATTTTCTTCAACGGCGTGTTCGCCTATAAGCAGATGTCCCTGACGGATATCTATCGTCGATATCCCGTCGAAGTCGCCTCCGTCGTGGAGATGGGAGAAGAAAAAATCTCCATCGAAGAGGCGAAGAAGATCGTCGAAGAATACGCCAAAGTCGACCGCGCGATTGAGTTTGTCGCCTACATGGGCGAGGGTGACGAATCTGATTTTTTTCGAGAATTCATTTACGAGAATTATGGGGTTATGCAGGCCATGGAAGATATTTTCCTGCGCGAAAGCGACTATCAAAGCATCTGCGAAATGGTGGGTATAAAGCCCGTCCCGCTTGCAGGGGGATTCCTTTTTGTCATCAATGGTGACGATCGTCTGAGAGAAGCGGTTACTTCTGCCATTTCCGACCAAAAATTACCGCTTGGCGGAAAGGAATACGCCTGCTCAGGCGTCGTAAGGGAAGAAAGGCATTTTACGCTTGCATCACCACAGTTTTACAACTGCTACTTTATCGTGATTCCGGACGAGGCGGTAGAGGGACTAAGGGAAGTCTGGCAATGTCAGTATCTCTCCGTGGAAGACGTTCGCTACGACTCCGATTCCCTGTACGATAGGCTCAGCTACGTGGACGAAGAATGGGGAGACCGTCGATGCGACTATGTTCTTCGGGAACAAAAGCGGTCGTTCAATATGGAGCTGAGCGTCATCTTTCTGCTCGTGTTGACCGTCTGCGCTGCGGCGCTCGTCCTGTTTGCCATGGCTCTGCTCGCTCTAAAAGCGCTTGCCATGCTGGCGGAGGACAAGGAGCGCAACTTCATCGCCTATCAGGTCGGTGCGGACGAAGCCTCCCTTCGAAGGAGCTTGTCCTTTCAGATTTTCTTCTTCTTTTGCCTTCCCTTTGGGATTCCCTTTCTGCTCGGCATTCCGGCGGGCGTGTGCTGTCTGAAGATTTCCGCCGTTACGGGGCTTTTGAACGGCGCTTTGGGGTATACGGCTCTGTCCGCCTTCTTGCAGGCGGGAGGCATTGCCCTCGGTCTTGCCCTCGTCTTTGCACTCTATTTTACGGCGACTTACTTGGTTTCCGTGTTCGATTTAAAACGCACCCTTACTTCGGGCACTTAATCGGACTTTGGCAATACGAAAACAAAATAAAAGGAAGAGAAACAGTTTTGCGCTGTTTCTCTTTTTGCAAAAAGGTCGTCATTTTAGGAACGCTTCGCTTGCATCGGCTCTTTTGTAGTGCGAAAACAACGGCAAGTCTTTTTGTTTGCCGTTGTTTTCCATAAAAACGAGTTGTTGGATTGTTCCGATTTAGCTTAATTTCTCCTTGATCGCCCGGACTGTGTCGGCAGCACGCTTGGCTTCTTCTGCGGTTGTTTTCGCGGCTTTGGCAGCTTTGGCATTTTCATCGGCAGAGCGTTCGGCGGCAAGCCAATTTTTTCGCGTATATCTCTCTGTATTTTCGGCGGCAACGCGTTGCAGGTAGGCTTCCTGTGCCGTTTGTAATGCTGCTTGCGCTTGCAGAACAGAGGCTAGAGCCGTCGCCTGTGCCATTTTGTTTTGTCTGTCGAAAAATTCTTGTAATTTTGCATCTCTTCTTTCTTCGCGTTCCTGCGTTTCTGCATCTCTTCTTTCTTCGCGATATTGCATTTCAAGCAGGTTGTACGCTTCTTTGAGGTTATCTGCGCGTCCGTTTTGCAGTAGCTGTGTAAGGTCAAGAAGCGCATGCGAATTGCGGAATTCTTCGGGCACGGCATTGTAAAAACGAAGGATGGGCTGAAGATTTTGACTTTCTTGAAGAGTCGCTGCCGTCCTTTCCCATTGATCGAGCAGATCATGGAAGCTCTTTTTTGCGGATGAAAGCCGATCGGCGCAGTTTTGTTCGAGGACGGAAAGCTTTTCGGGCAGCGTGGAATTGCAGACGTAATTTTTACACTCTTGTTCGGTGTCCTTTAAAAGTCCGTATGGGTTTTTCCCTCGCTTGAGACAGGTACAAATCAAAAATCCGAGCAAGGCGACTCCTCCGACGATTAAGCCGCCAATTGCAACTGAGGACATGGGGTCAAAAAAATATACTAAGAGACCTACTAAGAGACTCACCATAATGATTAAAAAGAATAGAACCTGACCGCCGAGATATCCTGACTGAAGATGCGCTATGGCTGAATCCCAATCGTCTGAGCTGTATTTGATTTTTTCAAGGGTGTCGTTCAACACTCTTTCCTTGAGGTTGGAAAGATTTTCCTCGATGGCGGAAATGGTTGTTCGGTAAATGTGCCGCATTTCTTCTTGATGTTCATGTGTGATTTCTTCTGTCGCGCAAAAGCTGCACGTTACGGTAAGCGCTTCGATGGCGTCCTGCTTTTGGTCGAATTCATTTCGATACGTTCCGTTCAACAGGCTGTTGCGCCCTGCGTCTTTTTCAATAGAATCGATGCACCGAGAATTGGCTTTCACTGCGTTTTCCAAAATGATAAAGTCGTTTTTGCACGCTTCTTCGAGAAAGGCAAAGTCCGAATCCATTTCGCTCACGGCATCCTGTAGCCCTGGTGGGTTCTCGATGAGTCTGTTTAGTTGCGTTCGATGGAAAATGCTGCCGCTTCCGAAGATTTCTTCCTTTGTTTCCGTCATAATGACACCTCCTGAAAATATACCAAATTGGGATATTTCCATTATAGCAAAATGGTATAATAATGTCAAGAGTATGAGATTAAAATTATTGCGGGAACAACGGAATATTTCCCAGGTTCGACTTGCTATGGATTTGAATTTATCGCAGAATTCGATCAGCCGTTATGAAACGGGACAGCGAGAGGCAGATTATAAGACGTTGATTGCGATTGCGGATTATTTTGACGTATCCATCGATTATTTGCTGGAGAGGACAGATTGTCCGGAACGGAACTGAATTTTAAGAATTATCAGTGAGTACAGGAAAACAGATTTTAAATTGGGGGAAATAGCGAAGGGATATTCGCATTTCCTCTGTACGAGATTGAAAGAGGAAGATAACTACGCAACAAAAGGATAAAAAGAAATAGATGAAAGGGGCTGTAAAAAGCCTCTTCTTTATTATTGGTAGCCTGTTTATTTTCGAATTGATAGGGGATAGAAAACGATCTTGTTTCGCGTTGTCTGTCTTTTTGCAAAGGGACAGAGTCGTTTTTCCGCAAAAATCTCTGAAAGGATTGCTTTTTTTTGCCGTATGGTGTATAATCGGAAGAAAAAGGGGAGATTTTATGAGTTACTTGATAGCAGTAGACGAGGGGACGACGAGCGCGCGTGCGATGCTCTATTCCCTCGAGAAAAAGAAGTTCGTCTATACCGTTCAGGAAGAGCTGGAACAGTTCTTTCCCCACCCTGCCTGGGTGGAACAGGACGCGGGTGAAATTTACGCCAAGGTCGTGTCCCTCCTCGTGCAGTGCATCGAGGCGGCGGACGAGCCCATCCTCGGCATCGGGCTCACCAATCAGCGGGAGACCGTCGTGCTCTGGAACAAAAAGACGGGGAGACCCCTTCATCGGGCGATCGTCTGGCAGTGCCGCCGAACGAGCGATTTTTGCGACAAGATCGGCAAAGCGGAGCGGGAAATCATCTTCCAAAAGACGGGGCTTCCCGTGGACGCCTACTTCTCCGCCTCCAAGATCAAATGGCTTCTCGACCACGTGAAAGGGGCGAGGGAGCTTGCCGAGCGGGGAGAGCTCTGCTGCGGCACGGTGGACAGCTACCTCATCTATAAGCTCACGGACGGCAGGGAATTTTTCACCGATTACACCAACGCCTCGCGCACCATGCTGTTCAACATCAATACCCTCGAATGGGACAAGGAGCTTCTCGATTTCTTTGACGTCCCGAAGGGGATTTTGCCTCGGGTCGGCAGCTGTACGAGCCGCGTCGGGGAGTTCGTCTATCAGGATAAGGTCTATCCCATCGCGGGGATTGCGGGAGATCAGCAATCCGCCCTCTTCGGTCAGGGCTGTTTCTCGGAGGGACAGGCGAAGATTACATACGGAACGGGCATGTTCCTCCTCTTTCCCACGGGAAAGGAGCGCAGGGACTCCAAGAACGGGCTCATCACCACCATCGGCTATTCCATCGGCGACGAAGTCGTCTACGCCATGGAGGGCAGCGTCTTTCATGCGGGCAGCACCGTCAAGTGGCTGCGCGACGAGCTCGGCTTTTTCCGCACTGCCGCTGAAACGGAGGCGCTTGCGCTCTCCGTCGAGGATACGGGCGGGGTGTACCTCGTGCCCGCCTTTACGGGGCTGGGCGCGCCCTATTGGAGGGGGGATGCGCGGGCGATCATTTCGGGCATCAGCCGCGGGACGGACAAGCGTCACATCACGCGGGCGGGCTTGGAGGCGATCGCCTATTCGGCGAGGACGCTCACCGACTGTATGGAGCAGGACAGCGGCATTTCTCTGAAAGAACTGCGCTGCGACGGCGGGGCTTCCGCCAATAACTTCCTGATGCAGTTCCAAGCGGACGTATTGCACGTTCCTCTCAACCGCCCCAAGGAAGTGGAGAGCACGGCGCTCGGCGTCGTATACCTGTGCGCCTTGGCGCTGGGAATCTGGAACAGGGAAGAGATCGAGCACCTTCGTCAGACGGATCGTGTCTTTGTGCCGAGCGAGGACGAGGAGCGCTTCGATTCCCTCTATCGCGGATATCAAAGGGCGGTCAAGCAGAGCTTGCCGCAAGGAGAATGATATGAACAGAATGACTTGGAAGGCAAAGGACGGCAAGGAAATTTCCGTCGTCGAATGGGCAGTCGAAAAGCCCGTGGGGATTGTGCAGATTTCGCACGGTATGGCGGAGCACATTCTCCGCTACAAGAAGTTCGCTTCCTACTTAAACGGGCTCGGATTTACCGTGTTCGGAGACGATCACCGCTGTTTCGGGGAGACGGACAAGGAGCTTCCCGGCTACACGGACGGGGACAATTGGGAGGGGACGCTGTCCGACCTTGCGGGACTCACAGACCTTTATCGGGAAAAGTACCACCTTCCCGTTATCCTGTTCGCGCACAGCTACGGCTCTTTTTTGGGACAAGCGTATCTTCAGCGCTATAGCGACAAAATCGACGGGGCGATTCTCTGCGGAAGCGATAAGCTTTCCACCCTTTCCACGGGCTTTGCCTCGGTGGTCGCCAAGATCGGATGTGCCTTCAAAGGCAGAAAAGCGCCCGCAGAGCTCATCAAAAAGCTCACCTTCGACGCCTATGAGAAAAAACTCGGCGGCAGCATGATTTCCACCCTTCCCGAAGAGGTCAGCCGCTATGAAAACGACGAGGGATGCGGCATGGTCTGTTCGTACGGATTTTACGAGCGCTTCTTTGCGGGGGCGAAAAAGCTCTATCGCAAGGAAGGACTTGAAACCATCAGAAAGGACTTGCCCCTTCTCCTGGTGGCGGGAGAACACGACCCCGTCGGACAGTATAGCGAGGGAATGAAGCGGCTGTATGCCATGTATCAAAAGCTCGGAATTGAGGACGTCTCCCTGCATCTCTTTGCGGGGGCGAGACACGAAATTTTAAACGACGTCAGCAAAGAGGAAGCGCTTTCCGTCATCGGGGAATTTTTGAAAAAGAGGATTTCTTAACGTCGAGCCGACTTTAAAAAGATGAGTACCATCCATTTCAAGCAAAGAAAAAGCGCTTGGACGATTACCGTAGTTCCCATAGGGAATTTTACCATAGAAAAAGAGTATAAGGATAGCACGCTATACCTTGCAAGCAAGGCAAGCGAGTTTATTTGTTTTACTTTTTAATTTGATTGGTGTGTGATAACAAAACAATAAATGACGGGGAATTCATATGCTTGATACGATACCCAACAATGAAGAAATGACGGCTTTGGTCGGTCAATCTCTTTACGACGTATGGAATAGGCTATGCGCCTTAATCGACGAGCATTACGATATGGAACGCTTGTGGGGTAAAGGCGGGAAAGCGTGGAAATACGAATACAAATACCGTCGCGGCGGTAAAACGCTTTGCGCTTTCTATGCAAGAGAAAATTGTGTGGGATTTATGATTGTCTTGGGCAAAGACGAGCGGTTGAAATTTGAAGCCGAAAAAGACAGTTACTCAAAGGAAGTTCAAAAAATATACGACAATACACATACTTACCACGATGGAAAATGGATCATGTTTGAGCCGACGGACACCACGTTGTTTAATGATTTTATCAAAATGTTGAGTATCAAGAGAAAGCCGAACAAAAAGTAAGAGGAAGTACAATTTATCGGGAAATTATAAAAAGCGAAGAATTTCAAAATTCTTCGCTTTTTATAATCCCTATGGGAAGTGCGTTTTGTCCGAGCACTTTTTTCTATCCGATGATTTCGTAGAGCGTTGCAAAGCAGTCGTCGCTTTCGCAGGGATAGTCGGGCATGACGTATTCGTCCTTGTTGTCGCTGTCGATCCGATACCATTTTTTCGTGGAAATCTGCACAAATAAACCCGTATTGGGAAGATAAAAACAGGTAATGTCTCCGTAGCCGTTTACGGCGTTCGCCGAAGGCTCTCCAACGATTTTGCCCAAGCCGTTGTCCTGTATGAGCATGGCAAAATCCTTTGCCGCAGAAAAAGAGCGCTTGTTCGTCAGAACAAAGACGTTCCCGTCAAAGGTGAGCGCTTTGTTGCGGTCATTTTTGAGGGATACTTGTTTGGATTCAAACGTAAGAAACCCGCAACGCCAGGCAAATCCACCGTCAAAATAGGTATCGACGGGCAAATACTTTACAAATTCGTTCCCGACGAGGGAACTTCCGCCGCCGTTGCCGCGTAAGTCAACCGCAACGCTGCGGATGTTCTTTTGTTTTACTTCGGTAAACATCGCTTTGACGCAATCGATGTACGTCTGATTGTAGTTGCACTCTGTAAGCGTGAGCACGGCAAGGCTCTTTTGCTCATCGATCTCGTAATAGACGAAGTCCTTTGGCGCGCTCGGCACAAAATACTCGTTGCGGATTTTTACAAATTCTTCCCAACTGACAAAGTCGCTCGCAGTGTACGTTTCTTCTAATTCGTTTTCGCCGTCAGACCATCTGTAAGTGAATGGCTCGGCGTATCCCAAAAAGTCGAGCGTTGCAAGACTGCCCAGATCGATGCTCATCCAATCTTCCGTTTCGTAACAGGAATAGGGCTTTGCGTCGTCGTAAATCTCCTCTACCGTTTTGCCGTTGATTGCGACAATGTCGTAACCTTGGCTGTCCTTTTGCGGAATGGTCTTTAAGTATTTGTCGTTTGGATAATTGTTGTAAGTCGTGGTATGGGCGTCTCCCATCAGGTGCAAGACTGTTTGCATTTCCCGCCGCAGGTTGTTTACCGTAATTTGATCGGATTTTTTCAATCGATCCAGAGCCGCATTGTAAGCCGTTTCCACTTCATCCGAAAGTCCGTCCTTGAACATCGGGTGTATCTTTTTAAGGTGCGCTTTGAGTGCGCTCATATCCCCTTTTGCGGCTTGATAGGAAATGACTTCATCGTAGTTCAATCTCACGCCGTGATAATCTTTGTATAGATAGGAGTTCCAATAAGGCAAGAGATAGGGGACAAACGAACAAAATACAGCGACAAGCGCGAACACGATGGGCAAAATTATTTTTGTAACGAGCTTCGTTTTGAAAGCGATCAGGTAAGCGATCAATCCGCCGCAAAATACAACGCTCAGCAAAACCGTAACCCATTCGGGGAAGTTGGCGCAAAACAGATTGATCGGAATGAGGGCAATCGTCAGCGCAGCGGTGAAACACAGCGCAGAGAGACAGATTCTTTTACTTGTTTTCGTTTTGATGCTCATAGAATCTCCGGATAAAAACGCGTGCCATCCTTGCTTTTGCAAAAGGGGTTTAAAGAAGGGTTTCGTACTCCTCGTACAGGGCTTCCGATTCCTTGTGCACCTTTTCGAGGGAAGAGAGTACCTCGGAGAGCTTTGCATAGTCTGCGGCAACGGCGGGGTCAGCCATTTTTTCGTTGAGAAGGGCTTCCTCCGTCTCTAGCTCCGTGATGCGCTTTTCGATTTCCTTGACGCGGAGCTTGCGCCTCACTTCCGCCTGCTTTTCCGCCCTCGTCATCGAGGACTTGGACTCCGTTTCCTTTTCCTTCGGCTTGGCGGGAGGAGGTGCGGCAGGGACGTTCTTCGTGCTTTGGTACGCTTCGTAGTTGCCGTCGAAAAAGGAGAGCTTCCCGTTTTCGATGACAACAATCCCGTCCGCGACGGCGGAGATGAGGTAGCGATCGTGCGAGACGAAGAGGATCGTGCCTTCAAATTCCTTTAACGCCTTTTCCAGGCTCTCCCGCGCCAATAAATCGAGGTGGTTGGTCGGCTCGTCGAGGATGAGGAAATTGCCTTCCTCCGCTTCGAACACGGCGAGAGCGAGCTTTGCGCGCTCCCCGCCCGAGAGTGCGCCGACCTTTTTGTCGATGTCCTCTTCGGAGAGCTTGACCCGTGCGAGCCGCTTTCGGATCTCCGTCTGCGATTGCAGGGAGAAGCGTTCCCACAGCTCCGCAAGCACGGTGTTTTCGGGGTTTAAGTTCAAATTCTCCTGATCGTAATAGGCGATCTTGACGAAGCGCGCCGTGTGAATGGCGCGGTTGCCCTTGACGATCTCGCGGATGAGAGTGGATTTCCCCGTGCCGTTGTCGCCCATGATCGCCACCTTTCTTCCCCGCATGACGAGGAGGGAGGCGTCTTCGAGCAACGTTTTCTCTCCCGCCCGCAAGTTCAGATGCTCGATTTCCAATACCCGTTCATAGGGCCGATCGCGAAAGGTAAAGTGGAAGCGGGGCGGCGTTTCGGGCGGCTTGGGCTTTTCGATTAACTCCATCGATTCGAGCTTTTTTACGCGGGAGAGGGCGGATTTTGCGGTCGTTGCCCGAACGAGGTTGCGGTTGACGTAGTCCTGCATGTGGGCGATTTCCACCTGCTGTTTTTCGTATTCCTTTTCCCAAAAGGCGAGCCGTTCCGCCTTCAACACCTTGTATTTGGTGTAATTTCCCTTGTACTCGAAGAGCTTGCACTGTTCGAGCTCGACGACCTTGGTGACGAGCTTGTCCAAAAAGTACCGATCGTGCGAGACGGTGAGAATGGCGCCCCGATAGGAAGAGAGGTAGTCCTCGAGCCAGAACAGCGTCTTCAAATCGAGGTGGTTGGTCGGCTCGTCCAGGATGAGAAGCTCGGGCATTTCGAGGAGCAAACGGCAGAGCTTGAGCCGCGTCTTTTCTCCGCCCGACATGGTGGAGATGACCTGATCGTATTTGTCCGCAAAGCCCATGCCGTTCAAGACGGTCTTGATCTTGACGTCCGTATGGTAGGCGTCGTGCGCCGCAATGCGCTTGTTGAGGGATTCGTACCGTGCGGAGAGGCGCACGTAGTCCTGCGACTGCATGGGGGTGTTTGCGATTTGAAGCTCGACTTCGTGAAGAGAGTCGATCGCCTGCAAATCCTCTTTGAAGACGGAGCGCATTTCCTCGTAAACGGTGTTTTCGGAGTCGTAGCCGCCGTTCTGGGCGAGATAGCCGATGACAAGCCCGTTTTTTCGAAAGACAGAGCCGCTGTCGGGGTGGAGTTCGCCCAAAAGAAGCTTCAGAAGGGTGGTTTTGCCCGCCCCGTTGCTGCCGATGAAGCCGATGCGCTCCGCCTCGGAAATCGTAAGGGAAACCCCGTCCAAAACGACGGCGTCGTCATAGCCAAAGGTTAAATTGTCGCAAGAAATCAGCATAAAAACCTCTTTCTTTCCACATACTGGAAGTATGAGAAAAAATCTGTCGTTGGAAATCGCTCAGTTAGAGCGTGAAATCGCCTCGGCGTCTCCCGAAGAAATGGGCAAGCTCGCCGATCGGCTGGTGTATTTGAAGGAACGGGAATTTTATCAATAATCCCAATCGGGGATATAGGAAGCGGAAGCGCTTTTCCTGTCCTGTACGAAGAGATGGGGGAATCCGAGATCGAGCGCGGCGTCTAAGACCTTTTTGTATTCCCGCTCGGTGATGGGACGTTTGAGTTCGGGAAATTGTTCGATCTCTCCATAAGGGGTATATTGGCTCATCAAAGAAAGGAAGAGCTTTTCTTTGAGGGGTGCGAGGAAGTTTAAAATCGCCACGCTGTCCGAAGAGGACAGGGGCAAAATGAGGTGGCGCACGATCGTTCCCGTCTTCATTTTTCCGTTTTCGTCAAGGGAAAGGGGCGTTTTTGCCATCCATTCGACGGCTTTCGAGGCGTATTCGAAGTAGTCCGCCCTTCCCGTATAGCGCGCTGCAAGTTTGGGAGAACAGAATTTAAGGTCGGGAAGCCAGATATCCACGTAGGGAGCGATTGTCTCAAGCGTTTCAATGCGCTCGTAGCCGTGCGTGTTGTAGACGATGGGAATGGTTGGGCGATAGAGGGAAAGCGCTTCGGCGATCTTGTCCGCGTACTGCGTGGGACTCACGAGGTCGATGGTCGCCGCGCCCATTTCCTCCAAGGCGTGAAAGATTTCGACAAGCTCTTTGACCGAAATCTCCTTGCCCCGCTCGTTGCGGGAAAGGGGAAAATTCTGGCAGAAGGCGCATTGCAGAGAGCAGCCGCAAAAGAAGATCGTCCCCGCACCCTTTTCTCCCGAAAGGGGAGGCTCTTCGTAGGGGTGCAGACTGTATTTTGCAATTTTCAGCCCGTTAACCCGGCATCTGCCGACCTGTTTTGTCCGATCGACGCCACATTGAACGGGGCATAGCGTACAATTTATCATAAAAAAAGTATAACATATGCGGGCGGAAAAAGCAATTTTTTTCGTCCGTTTCCGCATTCTCCTGTGCGTTTTTCTTTTTTTGCATGAAAGTTCGCCTTTTTCCATATTTATAGTGCAGAACGCTTGACAAAATTTAAAAAAACATTTAAACTAGTATTAAATACTAGATAACCTAGTGAGGTGTAATATAAAATTATGACATTTCATATTGTTGTGGATTCAGGATGCAATTTAACAGACGATCTGCTTGATCGGTACGACATTTCCGCGCTCTCTTATCGGGCAAGGCTTAACGGGAAAGAGTTTCTCTGCTACGAGAAGGGAAGGGATCACGAGAAGGCGGCAAAGGATTATTATCGCGCCATGCGCGAAGGAGCGGATGTCGCCACCTCGCTCGTCAACGAGGAGATGGTGAAGGAAGCGGTAGAGCCTTATCTTGCCGAGGGGCAGGACGTCCTTTTTATCAGCATTTCTTCGGGAATCAGCGGAACGTATCGTCAGGCGATGACTGCCTCCGCGACTTTCAAAGAAAAATATACGGCAAAGCTCGTTCCCTTTGATCCGCTCGCCGCTTCTTTCGGGGCGGGAATGCTCGCCATTCAGGCGGCGATCTGGCGCGATGAGGGGAAGGGGATCGACGAGGTCTTTGGGCTTTTGGAAGAGATGAAGTGGAGGGTGACGCAGGTCTTTACCGTGGAAGATCTCTCCTACCTCAAAAAGGGCGGGAGAATTTCTCCGCTCGTCGCCATCGTCGGCACACTCTTGAAGGTGAAGCCCGTTTTAAGGGGCAACGACGAGGGAAAAATCGTCATCGGCTCGAAGGTCGTCGGCAGGAAAAAGGCGATGAACGCCCTTGTCGATTTGTACGCCTCCAAGGCGGTCAACCCGCAGGAACAGACCCTGTACATCGCCCATGCCGATTGCGAAGAGGAAGCGCTCGCCGTTGCCAAGGGCATGAAAGAGCGCGCGGGCTATAAAGACCTGGTGATCCGTCAGTACGACCTGTGCACGGGTACGCACGTCGGGCCGGGCACGATCGCCGTGTTCTTCCTCTCCGAACATCGTTAAACGTTTGCTCATTTTCTCAAATAAAAGAAAAATGCCGAAGCAATTTGCTTTGGCATTTTTCACGCTAGGGGTGGAATGTCGTTTTTCGGCTTGGAGAAGTTTTGCATTCATTTGAGAAGAAAGAGTTGACAAACCCTTCCTTTGTGCGGTATAATGAGCTGTAATTTGAATTTAGGACGAAAAACGCTATGAGAAAATTTTTTACAAGTGAAAGTGTGACGGAAGGGCATCCCGACAAGGTGTGCGACTGTATTTCGGACGGTTTGGTCGACGCAATTTACGCGCAAGATCCCATGGCGCGCTGTGCCATCGAGTGTTGTGCCGCGTACAATTTATTGCTCATCATGGGCGAAGTGACGACCACCGCCGAGGTTGATTATGAAAAGACGGCGCGCGAGATCATCCGTTCCATCGGCTACGATTTCGGCAGCTTCTCTTACGATAAATGCAAAATTTTGGTGGAAATTCATCGGCAATCCCCCGACATTGCGCTCGGCGTGGACGCTTCTGTCGAGAAAAAGGCGGGCGGCGACGAAGCCGATTTGTTCGGCGCGGGCGATCAGGGCATGATGTTCGGCTATGCGTGCAGAGAGACGGAGGAGCTGATGCCCCTTCCCATCATGCTCTCGCATAAGCTTGCAAAGCGGCTCACCGAAGTTCGCAAGAGCGGACTTTTGCCCTATCTCAGACCGGACGGCAAGACGCAGGTGACGGTAGAATACGACGGCAAGACGCCCGTGCGCATCGATACCGTCGTGGTCTCCACCCAGCATGACGCCTTCGTCTCGCAGGAGAGGATTGCGGAGGATATGAAGAAGTTCGTCATTCGGGAGATTATCCCTTCATCTCTTCTCGATGAGAACACCAAGTATTTTATCAACCCCACGGGCAGATTTGAAATCGGCGGCCCGGAAGGGGACAGCGGTTTGACGGGAAGAAAGATCATCGTCGATACTTACGGCGGACGGTGTGCGCACGGCGGCGGGTGCTTTTCGGGAAAAGACCCCACCAAGGTGGACAGGAGCGCAACGTATATGGCGCGCTACATCTGTAAGAATCTCGTGGCGGCAGGGCTTGCGGACGAAGTGGAACTCCAGGTGGCTTACGCCATCGGCGTGGCAAACCCCGTCAGCATCTTCGTCGATACCTTCGGCACGGGCAAGCGTCCCGACGGAGAGATTGCGGATATCGTCATGAAGGAATTTGACCTTCGCCCGTATTCCATTATCAAAACGCTTTCTCTGCGCGCGCCTATTTATTCCGCGACCTGCGCATACGGTCATTTTGGGAAAGAAGGTCTCCCTTGGGAAAGGGTCGATCGGACAGACGATCTGAAAAAATACTTATAAATTAGAGTGTTCGTGTGAGCACACCTTAGAAAAACGACAGAAACACCTTTGAGAGCAATCCGCTTTCAAGGGTGTTTTTTGCTTGAGAAAGTATGCAGAAATATGAAGATGGCTATTTAAAAAACCTATTGAAAAAATTTCATTTTACTATTTACAAATCAATAAAAGTGTGATAAAATAAAGAGGGTCTGAATTGATCGATAAGAAATAAGCAAGGAGGTGCGCTCCGATGGGTATCGTATGACGGGCAGAGAAACTCAGCACCAAAACAAAAGTAGAAAGAAAAAAGGAGGAAAAAAATGACAAAAAAGAATATTTTGATTGGAATTTTGTGCAGTGTAATTTTAATCGGCACTCCTTGCTGCGCCAAAGCTGCGAAGGTGCAGGCGTCTGCGGAGTCTGAAATTTCGCCTGCGGCAATCGTCAACCCGCCTATGTTTCCGGAATTGGCGATTACGGGAAATAAAACGGTGATCATTGCCAATCACGGCACGCAGGTCTATCACACGACGGCCGCAACGACTGCGATACAGATATCGCAGGGTACAAGTGTGTCGATGGGAATGGAAGGCTCGCTGGGAGCGGACTTTTTGGGATTGACGGCAAGTATCGGCGTTGCGACAGAAGTGACCTATACGGCAGAACAAACGATAATCTATGAATTGGTGGCGGGAAATATGGAAACTCCAAACGGATATTATCGTTTGGAAACGGTGTTCCCCGGCTGTTCGGTGGCGGCATATTACATAGCAAGGCTTACCAACGGGATGACGATAAGAAATGACATACAAGAAATATCCTATATGCCGAGAACAAACGCGGCATACGTCAGATGTGCTATGTACAGCGATGCTGAATTTAAGCACTTTGTGAAGGCTGTATAACGTAAATTAGAGGGGGTGCTTTCCCTCTGCTTTGCCGCAGAGGGAAAGCGCTCCGCATTCATCATTCATTGAGGAGGTAAAAAGATGAAAGGAAAAACAGGAATGACACTGCTGTTTTGTGCAGTGTTTTTCTTTACCGGCTGCGCCCCCGTTTCTTCGACGACAAATCCTGCCGAGCAGACGACAAAACCCGTCGAGAGAACAGAGCCCGCCGTTCCCGCGATGCCCAAAGAAATCGTCGTCCCTAAGTTGGAAGAGCCTATTCTGTTGCGGGGAGAGTACGAGGTCTATTCTTATAAGGGCAAACTGATGAATTATATGGGGAGCGATCAATATATGGGCGCGTCGTTTATTGGAGGACTTCCCTATTCCACTGTAATTTTGTCCCCTTTTTTGCTGGATGACGCGACGGTGACGATGAACTGTAAAGCGAAGTTGACCGTTGAGGTGAAGCCTTATCGGAATGCAAAGGGAGAGATAGATACCGTGGCTTTCAACTCCTATCCCGCCTTTCAGATGGCAAACGGAATGGACTGGGAGCTGCTGCGCTATTTTTATGAAAACGACGAGAAAAAATACGAGGAATACAACGAACAGCTGAGAGAGGCTTGGGAGAAATCGGAAAAGCAGACGCTGTATCGATATTATATCTCTCATGGCGTAGCCGAAGACATTCCGGATTCCTCATGGCATGCGAGTTTTTCGGAGACGGAGACAATCACGGAATACGTGCTCCATGCGGGCGGGAAGGACTATCATTTCGATGCGGAAGTCCATTTGGTCGCCGAAACAACACCCTATTACGACGTAGAGAAATATAAAGACATAGGGTTCGGCGGTCTGTACGTAAGCTTCAAAAAAGAGGACTACCATGCGGACGGCTCGGCGCTTTCGAACGCTTTCCGAATCGAACCGCAAAAGAACGTGACCTTGAAGCGGCTGTTCTTTGCGGAGAGCGACACGACGTTTTCGGACGTTTCGTTTTGGGTCGAGGATGGAATGCGGCAATACAGCATGAAGTGGGACGGCGTTACGCCCTTAGAGCTCAACGCGGGAGCGATTTACAATTTCTCGGGGAAATGGCACGCAAAGCCCGGCTATTATATGCTCACCCTGTGTGCGGAATACGAAATTGACGGGGAAACAAAAGTGTTCGGAAACGTGTTCAACCGCACCGTTTCCCTGTCCGAGCCGATGTGGATCGCATACACGCTCGGCTGGGACGTAGAGGGGTATTATGAAGCCTTTCAGCGCTGAGCGCCCGCTTGGTCGCCGAAAAAAGGAGTTTGACTATGAAATTATCGCATAAAATTCGCAACGCTGTCGTTTTCATCGTCTTTTTGGCGCTGCTTTCCATTCCCGTCGTCTGCATCTTTCTGCTCTCTTCCGCAGAGCAGAAGAGCTACCTTGCGGGGGAGGTGAAGCCACATACTTCCCTCAGCTACGGGGAGCTCGTCGCCCCGTCTTATCAGGATTTCGAGGAGTATTACACCTTGAGCGGCACGTACGAGCCGTACGAGGCGTTCGTGCAGGAGCTTGACGCCAATACGGCGCTCATCATTTCCGTGGGAGACGAGGTGCAGACCGGCAACGTCATCGGGTACTGCGGCACGAATCCCGTGCTTGCGGCGGGAAACGGCATTTTGCGGGAAAAGGCGGAGACTTATCTCTGCTTCGATTCGCTTGACAGCGTCTGTTTCGTCGGCAACGTCAATCCGCTCGTGGCGGAAAGGCTGTTTACGTGGAACGGTGGGCTGACGACCACGGAGGGCTACAAGGTGACGCCTTATTTTCGCTCCACGCTCGTGAAAAACGGAACGGTGCAGGTTAAGTTTTTGGTCGAGGGCGATCACGCCTGCGGGGAGAGCGTTCCTACCTTTGATGTCCGCACGGGACGGGTCTATCGGCAACTGCTTGCCCTTCCCGACGCTTGCGTCTACAAAAAGGCGGACGGAAAGTATTACGTGCGCGTCGTCAACGGGGATCAGGTCATCGAAAAGCCCGTCGTCGTCGATATGCGTTCGGGGAATTACTTGTCCGTCGTAGGGGTAGAGGAGACCGATCTTTGCGATTCGGGCTATAAGAGCGCCTTCGGCTTCGGGTCATAGCGATGTTGGAAATTCAATTAGAGCACATCCGAAAGGCATATGTGCGCGAGGTGCTGAAGGACATCAATTTGCACATCGTGCCCGGCAGCTATTACGCCGTTGTCGGCAAGTCCGGCTCGGGGAAATCCACGCTGATGAACATTTTGGGGCTGTTGGAGTCCTTTGACGGCGGGACGTATACCTTCAACGGGGAGCATATTATTTCGGGCAGAGATTACCATAAGCTTCGCTTATCGCAGATCGGCTTTATCTATCAGTCGTACAATCTCATTCCCACCATGACCTGTCGGGAAAACATTCTCCTCCCCACGCTGTACGCAAGGGGAGGGGCGGAGCAGTTCGACAAGCTCGTCGATCGGCTGGATATACGCCCTCTTCTGAATCAGTCGGCGTCCCTCCTTTCGGGCGGCGAAAAACAGAGGGTGGCGATTGCGCGGTCGCTGATTTTAAACCCCGCCTTGATCATTGCCGACGAGCCGACGGGAAATCTGGACAGGGAAAATCGTGACTTGGTGTTTTCGCTCTTCGAGGAATGCCACCTTGAGGGGCGCGCCGTCGTCGTCATCACGCACGATGAGGACACGGCAAGACAGGCACGGCAGATTTATACATTGCAGGACGGGAGGTTGCTATGAGTCTTTTTCTGCATTCCGTTTCCATGGTAAAAAAGAATTTCAAGAGCTATTTGCTCCTTTCCATCAGCATCCTCATTTCGTTTTCCCTGCTGCTTTCCTACTTTTTGTTTCAGGATTCCACCATCTTCAATTCCAATAAATTCCAAGCCCGCTTGCCGCAGGAGATCGTCACACTTAGCGTATTGCCCAATGAGGAGGATTACACGAAAAAGAGAGAGACTTTGACCAATTATCTGGACGAGATCGGTGCTTCCTATTACGCCTATGACATGACGAACGTCAAGCTGTTCGGCTACGATCACAGTGTGTCCGAGGCAAACGTCGGCATCGTCTATTTGCCTTCCGATGCGTTTGCATACTATACCATACAGGGAGGGGAGTATACGAAAAATATCCTGCCCGAGGGAAAAACGCTGAAAAAGGGAGAAGTTTGGGTGAGCGAACAGCTCTATGAAATCTTTTCGCAAAACGGCGATACCGAAATCGGGTTTTCCTCTTATGACGATATTTTTGAACACAACGGACAGGGCGAGCCCGTCTTTTATCGGATCACGGAGACGCTTCGCGGGTACGACGGGTTGCTCGTTGCCGTTATGTACGATCCCGCGATCCATCCGAGCGTACAGCTTTCTCAATTTTTCGTCTATGCCGAAGTGCAGTATCACGAAGAGCTGGTGCAGTTTGCCGAAGATTTGGGGGCGAATGCGGGTTCCACCTATCAAATCGCTCGGCTTTCTGCGGCGCAAAACGCACAGGCGGCATGGAACAAGGCGATGCTCGTCATCTTTCTCTACTTTATCCTCGCCGTCAACTTGTACGGCAGCTTTAAGAACGCTTTGAACGACAGAAAGTTCGAAATCGGCGTCAAACGCGCCATCGGTGCGGGCAAGGGAAGCATCGTCGCGCAGTTCGTCAGCGAGGGACTCCTCGTCATGCTCGGCAATCTCCTTCTGTCTGCTATTTTGGTCATCGACGGCTTCCTTTTATACAAAACCATCCTCTTCTGTACGCAGGGGATTCGATGGGTCATCATGCTGACTCCCTATTCTCTCCTCATGTATCTGGTCTGTTGTCTGGGACTCAGCATCGTATTCAGTTTGCTCTTTGCTTATCAGACGACGCAGGTCAACGTCATCGAAAATCTGCGCGCTGAATAATCGCTGTCATTTTTATCGCTAAGTTTCAAAAAAGGGAACGGACAAAAAGCTTGTCCGTTCTCCTTTTTTAGTAAACTAATATTGAAAAATAGTTGACAGAAAAACACGATTGTGGTAAAATAAGGGGCATGAAACAGGAAATAAGAAAAAGTGCTACGTTCAATCTCTGCATTATCGCGCTTTCCGTGGCGTTGATTACCGTCTGCTCGTGGATTTCCATTCCCGTCTCGGAGACGGTGAAATATTCTCTGCAGCTCGTGGCGGTGTTCGTCTGCGCGGGGCTGTTCGGAGTTTGGAGGGGACTTGCCGCGGCGGCGATTTATACGCTGATGGGATTGATCGGCATTCCCGTCTTTGCCTCCTTTGCGGCAGGGCCGAATGCGACGACGGGATTCGTCATCGGCTTTTTGCCCCTCGCCCTCGTCGTGGGTTGCATTCGCCTGACGCACTTTAAGCACGTCTGGACGAAGTATCTCGTTTGGGGAGGGATGATGCTTTCGGGACTCCTCCTTTGCTATGCGGTGGGGACGGTTTGGTTCATGGCTTGGACGAAATACGACTTTTTCACGGCAATCGGATATACCATTCTGCCGTATTACCTCTTCGATCTCGTCAAAATCGTCCTTTCCCTCGTCCTGGTGGAGCGATTGCAGCGCTTCGTTCCCTGAAAATAAAAACGCCCGAGGCGTCTGCTTTAAAGCAGAAAGTCTTTCGGGCGTTTATTTTTTCAATGCGGCGTAGAGGTTTTCGCAGAGGGCAGAGAGGGAAGAAAGCTTGTTCGCAAGCGGGGGATAGTAGCCGACTCCGATGAAAAGAGCGGTGCATTCGTCGTATTCGACTTCGCTCTCCAAGAGGACGCCGCCCACTTTGTTGCCCTCTTTTACGAGGGAATGTTCTTCCCTTTCGCAGGAGAAGTGCTCTGCAATGAGAGAGAGGAGCATTTCTTTGTATGCGGGAAAGCGGGTGAGCGGAAAGCGCAGGGGAACGCCGAGCGTAAAGTACGTTCCCGAAGGGGGAGAGGGGAAGACGGAATTTCTCCGTCCCTTTCCCTGCGTCTGCATTTCGGCGAGGATGAGAATCGGCTTTTTTCGCAGTCTCCGCTTTGCCTCGCTGCTCGTGGAGTCGAGGCTTTCAAAGACAAAGACGTCGCACGGGAAGGAAAGACAAATTCCTTCGGCGTAGAGCTTTTCGGTGGGGTGGAGAAAATAACCTCTCTTTTTTTCGCTTTCGATGGGGTAGCCCTTTTCTTTTAAGGAGCGTACCGCCTTCCATACGGCGGCGCGGGAGACGTTGTTTTCCATCGCGAGCATCTCTCCCGAAAGAAAAGTTTCCGCACGGGAGAGTGCGGAAAGGACGTTGCTTTCGAGTTTATTCATCGCCGATGTTCTTCTTTTCCCGTTGGATGGCATGGGACTTCTTCTTGGGGAGAAGGAAGATGAGGGAATAGACGAAGTAGACGAGGGCAAGGCAGATGATGAGCCACCCTGCGACGTCAAAGAGGATGTTGACGAGCTTTCCCGGCCCGACCAAGATGAGCGTGACGCCCAGAATGAGGATGGGGAGCTGGGTGCGGAACATCGCCATTTTCGCGTTGCAGGTGAAAATCTTGACGAGGGGAATGCCGATGAGAAGAATGCCGATGATGATCATGAGCACGGGCTCCTGCCAGAAGATGAGTGCAAAGCCGAGCGCCATGACGACGCAGGTGAGCAGAAATTCATAGAGGGGCTCTTCTCCGAAGTATTGAATCTGATGGATAAATTCGGGAAGGGAAAAGAGAATGACGGCAAGACCGAGGACGACAAAACACAGCCATAGAAGGACGTCCGCCGGTACGACGATGAGTATAATGCCCAAAATGCAAGCCAATCCGCTGAGAATGGAAATGCGGAGCAAATCGCTTTTGATTTCTTGTAGCATGGGGAATACCTCTTTGTTTTTTTATTATTATAGTCGCTTTGTCCCAAAAAGTCAACCTGTAAGCCGTTTTTCGTAAAAAAATGCCAAAAAACTCTATTTTACGGAGAGAAAAAGGGGTGGAAGGAGACTTTCTCCCGCTTTGCTCGGGAAAAGAGAGAAAAGAAGGGTAAATTCTTTGATCGGGGAAATTTGAAAAATTTTCTAAAAACCCTTTAAAATACTTTGCGTTTTGAGAAAAATGGTGTACAATAATAAGCTGAAATAGTAGTGTGGTAGAAAGCACTCTTGGCAATTTGTCAAATAGAAATTTCAATGGAGTAATTATGGGACTGATCAGTTATCTTCTCGGCAGCGACGGCCGCGCAGCGCTTAAAAAGCTCGATAAAATGGCGCTCAAGGTCGAAGCATTGGAGCCCGTCTATCAGGCGATGAGCGACGACGAGCTCAAAAATCAGACGAACGTCTTGAAGGAACGCCTGAAAAACGGCGAAACGCTCGACGACATTCTGTACGACGCATTTGCGGCGTTCAGAGAGGCGAGCTGGCGCGTCATCGGCATGAAGCACTTCCACGTTCAGATCATCGGCGGTATCTGCTTGCATCAGGGGCGCATTGCGGAAATGCGTACCGGTGAAGGTAAAACCCTCGTTTCCACCCTTCCCGCCTATCTGAATGCCTTGACGGGCAACAGCGTTCACGTCGTCACCGTCAACGATTACCTCGTTCGCCGCGACGCGGAGTGGATGGGAAAAGTTCACAAGTTCATGGGCTTGACCGTCGGCATCATCGTTCCCGGACAGAACGACGACGAAAAGCGCGCCGCTTATCAGTGCGACGTCGTTTACGCCACCAACAACGAGCTCGGCTTCGACTATCTGAAGGACAACTTAAAGACGGATTTGAGACAGATGGTGCAGCGCGATCTGACGTTTGCCATCGTCGACGAGGTCGACTCCATTCTGGTCGACGAGGCGAGAACGCCCCTCATCATTTCCGGTCAGGGCGAAAAGTCTTCCGATCTGTATGCCAAGGTGGACAAGTTCGTCCGCACCTTGCAGGGCGGGTTTGACGACGAGCTCGAAGAAGAGGAAGAAGCAAAGGCGAGACAGAAGAGGACGAAGGAAGAGGCGGGCAGGAGAAAGCTCGCCGCCGCCGAGGAGCACGACTGGGATTACGTCATCGAGCGCAAGGAAAAGACGGTCGAGCTCACCGAGAGCGGTGCGAAGAAGGCGGAGAAGTTCTTCGGCATCAAGAACATCGCCGACATCGAAAACGCTTCCATGAGCCACCACATTCAGCAGGCGTTGAAGGCGCACAAGATCTTCCACCTCGGCGAAGAGTACATCGTCAAGGACGGAGAAATCATCATCGTCGACGAATTTACGGGCAGACTCATGATCGGCCGTCGCTATTCGGACGGACTGCATCAGGCAATCGAGGCAAAGGAGGGCCTGGAGGTTCGCAACGAGAACAAGACGTATGCGACCATTACCTTCCAGAACTTCTTCCGACTCTATAAAAAGCTTTCGGGCATGACGGGTACGGCAAAGACGGAAGAGGCGGAGTTCAGAACGATTTACTCCCTCGACGTCATCGAAATTCCCACCAACAAGCCCATTCAGCGTATCGACTGCCCCGATATGATTTATTCTACCATCGAGGGCAAGAAAAAGGCGATCGTCCGCGAAATCGTCGAGCGGCACGCCACGGGACAACCCATTCTGGTCGGTACTTCTTCCGTCGAAAAGTCGGAGGAAATTTCGAGGTTGCTCCGCAGAAACGGCGTCAAGCACAACATCCTCAACGCGAAAAACCACGAGCGCGAGGCGGAGATCGTCGCGCAGGCGGGCAGATTCGGCGCCGTCACCATTGCCACCAACATGGCAGGTCGTGGTACGGATATTCTGCTCGGCGGCAACGCGGAATACCTCGCGAAAAAGCGGCTCAGAGAGGAGCAGGTCTCCCACGAGCTCATCGAGCAGGCGACCTCTTACGCGGAGCTTCCCCCCGAGGCGGAAGCCATTCGTCAGCGCTATCAGAAGCTCTATCGCGATTACAAGGTCGAGACGGACGCCGAGAAGGAAAAGGTCATTGCCGTCGGCGGACTCTGCATTCTCGGTACGGAGCGGCACGAGTCCCGCCGTATCGACAATCAGCTCCGCGGCCGTGCGGGACGTCAGGGCGACCCCGGCTACTCCGTGTTCTTCCTCTCTCTCGAGGACGATCTCGTTCTTCGCTTCGGCGGCGAGAAGATGAAGAGCATTTACGATGCGTTCAAGATGGATTCCGATCAGTGTCTGCAATCCAAAATGCTCTCCCGCGGCATTGAGAACGCCCAAAAGTCCATCGAGGGCAGAAACTTCGGTATTCGTAAAAACGTCCTTCAGTACGACGACGTCATGAACAAACAGCGTGAGATCATGTACGCCGAGCGACTCAAGGTCTTAAAGGGCGAGAACGTTCACGATCAGGTCTTAAAGTATATCCCCGATTACGTCACGGACGTCGTGAGAAGGGCGGTCAACGTCGAGGTCATGCCCGAGCTTTGGAATGCGGACGATCTCAACAAGGCGATCGAGCAGCGCCTCGTCGAAGAGGGGACAAACTATGTGACTCCCGAACGGCTCGCGCGCTGGGATTACAACACCGCGATCGACAAGATCGTCAAGCTCACCACCGAGCAGTACGAGAAGAAGATCGTCGAGATCAAGGAAAAATATCACATCGACTTCGGCGACATCGAGAGAAGAGTGCTTCTCATGACGGTTGACAGAAACTGGATCGATCACATCGACGCCATGGATCAGCTGAGAAAGGGAATCGGACTCCGCGCCTATGCGCAGACCGACCCTGTCATCGCCTATAAGCAGGAGGGCTTCGAGATGTTCGACGAGATGGTCGAGCGCATTCAGACGACCACCATTTCCGTCCTGTTGAAGTCGAGAATCAGAGAGCAGTCCGTTCATCGCGCTCCCCGCATTCAGACGGTCAAGGCGGCAGACGCCGGCATTCAGACCGCACCCAAGAGAAGACCGCTCATTCAGACGGTCAGCGCCGCCGAAGCGGGAATTTATATGCCTCCCAAGCCCGCTCCCGCTGCGGAACAGCCCGCACCCGTAGCGGGGAAGCCCGCAGAGGCGCTCGGCAAGGCGGACATCGAGGATATGCCCGCTCCCGCCGTCAATTTGGGTGCCCTTCGCACGAATGCGGACGGCTCGCAGCCCACGATCGCCAAGAAAAAGGCGCCCGGGCCCAACGATCCCTGCCCTTGCGGAAGCGGTCTTAAGTACAAAAATTGCCACGGAAAAGTCTGATTTTCAGACGAAATCCGAGCATCCATCGAAAAATTTGCCCGTACGGTTCGCTGTACGGGCATTTTCGCGGAATCAAAAGTCGATTGCAATTTCAAAGGCGTTTTACTTGACATTTTGCGGTAAAATCCATTATAATGACGGTAATGGTAAAAATGGCGTTTTATCGTCTGTTTACGTAGACGGTTGCGCCCAATCGGTTTTTTCCGCGCAAGCGGGAAATGGAGAAAATTATGTTCAAAGCAGACGATTACAGATTTAAAGTAAAAGAGCTTTCAGACCTTCTTGCCGAGGCAAAGTATGCCCTGGACATCGAAAATCAGCAAAAGCGGCTCGCCGAGATTGCAAAGGAGCAGGAAGACCCCGAAGTCTGGAACGACTTGGAGCGCAACAAAAAGCTCGCGAGAGAGGCTGCTTCCATCGAAAACAAGCTTAACGCCTATCAAAAGTGCGAAAAGGCGATTTCGGATACTCTTGAGATCATCGACCTGATTGAGGAGACGGAGGAGGAAGAGCTCGTCCCCGAGCTTGAAGAGACGCTCTCCGCCGCGACTTCGGAAATTGAAGAAATGCGCATCCGCATTCTTTTGCGCGGCAAGTACGACAACACCAATGCCCTCATGACCCTTCACGCGGGCGCGGGCGGCACGGAGGCTTGCGATTGGGTTTCCATGCTGTACCGTATGTACTGCCGCTATGCTGAAAAGAACGGCTTCCGCGTGACGGAAATCGACAGGCTGGACGGCGACGAAGCGGGAATCAAGTCCGTCGATTTTAAGATTGAGGGCGAAAACGCCTACGGCTATCTGAAGGCGGAAAAGGGAGTGCATCGCCTCGTGCGCATCTCGCCCTTTGACGCGAACAAGAGGAGGCACACCTCGTTCGCTTCCCTCGAGGTCATGCCCGAAATCGAGGACGAAAACGAGGTGGAAATCAAGTCCGAGGATATCCGAATTGACGTATACCGCTCTTCGGGTGCGGGCGGACAGAAGGTCAACAAGACGGAGACCGCCATCCGCATCACCCATTTCCCTACAGGCATCGTGGTAACATGTCAAAACGAGCGTTCTCAGCTCCAGAACAAGGAAATGGCGTTCAAAATCCTCCGTTCCCGTCTGATCGAACGGCAGATCGAGGAGAGAGAAGCGGCGGATGCGGAGCTGAAAGGGGACATCAAGAAGATCGAGTGGGGCTCGCAGATTCGCTCTTACGTCTTCTGCCCCTATACCCTCGTCAAGGATCACAGGACGGGGTATGAAAACGGAAACATTCAAGCCGTCATGGATGGCGATATTCAGGCGTTTATCATCGATTACCTGAAGAAATCATAATGGACTACATTCAAAGACAAACGGGCAAAGAGAATCCCCTCATTTTGGGCATTGAAAGCTCTTGCGACGAGACGGCGGCAGCCGTCATTCGCGGGAGGGAGCTTTTGTCCAACGAAATTATTTCCTCCGCTTCCACACAGGCGATTTATGGCGGGGTCGTCCCCGAAATCGCTTCCCGCGTTCACGTCATCGCCATTGATGAAGTGGTAGAGAGGGCGCTTTCGCGCGCGGGGGTGAAAAAGGAAGAGCTGGACGCCGTTGCCGTCACCTACGGGGCGGGTTTGCTCGGCTCTCTTTTGGTGGGACTTTCCTTTGCGAAGTCCTTTGCCTATACCCTCAAAATTCCTCTTTTGGCGGTCAACCACGTGCGGGGACACCTTGCGGCGGCGTATCTCGACGACGAAACGCTGAAGCCTCCCTTCGTCTCCTTGCTCGCGAGCGGAGGGCATACGGCGGTTCTCTTCACCAAGACGGAGACGGAGTTCGAGCTGCTCGGCTCTACCTTAGACGACGCGGCGGGAGAGGCGTTCGACAAGTGCGCGAGAGTGTTGGGACTTCCCTATCCCGGTGGGCCGAACATCGAACGGCTCGCAAAAGAGGGAACGCCCTGCATTCCCTTTCCGAAGATGTGCAAGGGAAGCGAAATGCGCTTTTCTTACAGCGGGCTCAAAACCGCCGTCATCAATTACTGTCATACCAAAGAACAAAAAGGGGAAGCCGTCCCCAAAGCGGACGTAGCGGCTTCCTTCCAGAGCGCGGCGCTCGACGTTCTCGTCGAAAAGACGGTGCAAGCCGCCCTGCAAAAGGGCGTTTCCGCCGTCACGGCGGGAGGCGGTGTCGTCGCCAACGGATACTTGAGAGAAAAACTCGCAGCCGCCTGTCAAAAGGCAGGTCTCAAACTCGTCCTACCCGAAAAGAAATATTGTACGGACAACGCCGCAATGATCGCTTCGGAAGGGCGCATTCAATATCAGGCAGGAAATTTTTCGCCCCTTTCGGTCAATGCGAGGGCGGCGATTCCCCTGCGATAAAGGAGGGTATTATGAAAGGAAAGAGATGGTTTGGCGTTCTCGTTTCGGGCGCTTTGGCTTTTTCTCTTTGCCTTCCCGCGCCGATTGCCGACGCGGCGGTGGCGGATACGGTAGCTTATACGGTGCAATACGCCGATGCCGTTTCCTCGAAGGTGCTTTCTTACGAGGGCGTCTATAACGACGATTGGTTCTCCCAAAACGGGGAGGACGGAAGAATCGCCAAGCTCTCGATGGCGATGTCCGCCGAGGTCTATTCGTCGGCGGAGGAGATGGAAAAAGTGCTTTCTTCCATCGGCTTTACGGTGGTGGAGCAGGTCAATTACGACCGCGTCGCCACGAGCGGAGATTGCGACTTCGTGACGTATACCATTGCCAGCAGAGAGATCGGAGAAGATACCCTCTACGGCGTCTTCCTCCGCGGGACTGCCGGCGATATGCAGTGGCAGTCTAACTTTAACATCGGCGAAGGCGAGGTGCACCGCGGATTCGATACTGCGGCACAGGAAGTGTTTGCCAAACTGAGCGAGGTCATCGGCAGCGAAAAAAAGGAGCACAATAAGGTCTGGATTACGGGACATTCCCGCGGCGGCGCGGTGGCAAATCTCCTCGGCGCAACCGTCAACGAACATGCGGAATTTGTTACGCCCGAGCATACCTTCGTGTACAACTTTGCCGTTCCTGCGACGACCAAACAGCCCGTCGCCTATCCCAACATCTTCAACTACAATTACGCGGGAGACGTCATCACCGCGCTTCCTCTGGAGAGCTGGGGATTTTCCCGCCACGGCACGACGCATACATACGACGAAGCGCTGAATGAAGAGGCAAACGCCCTCTTCACTTCGAAGACGGAGGTCGCCTTTGCGGGCCTTGGAAACGTGCAAGAGTTTTCTACTAACCTCTCTTCCTGGTGTCCCACGCAGGCGGATTATTACAAGAAGGATACCACCTTCGGCACGAACCTCGCCCCCGTCGATATCATGACGACGTACTTGGTGCCTTACCTGATCGGGGCGGCGGACTTTACCGCAGCCGACCTCATCGGCGATCTCGGCTACTACGCCATCACCCATCGGGATATGATCTACACGATCATGTATTTTGTCGAGAATCAGGCTGCCATCGTACAGGGGCATTCGCAGATCAACTATCTCACCTATACGGACGCGATGTATCCCCACGTGCACGAGTTTGACGATTACGTTTCCAACGGCGACGCGACCTGCACCGAGGACGGAACGAAGACGGCGCATTGCTACGACGGCGCTTCGGATACCGTCGTCGACGAGGGTTCTGCGCTCGGACACAACTTTTCTTACGATCACACCTCTGAAGAGGGGTATCTCATCGAGGTCTGCTCTCGCTGCGGAGAATCTCGTATCGTCGGTAAAGACATTTCCTATGCGCAGCTTACCATAGAAACGCCCGAAAAGGGCTTCGAATACCTCGGAAAGCCCGTTACGCCCTCCTTCACCGTCGTCTTTCAAGGGGAGACGCTTGAGGAAAACGTCGATTATACCGTCTCGTTTACGGACAATGACAAAGCGGGAACGGCGTCCCTCGTCATCAAGGGCCTCGGCGACTTTACGGGCAGGAAGGAAGCTTTCTTTGAGATTGCCGCGCACGAGCACGTTTTTCAATACGTCTATCAGAACGACGCGACCTGCACCGAAGACGGCACGGAAAAGGCGGTCTGCTACTGCGGAGAAGTATCCACGCGTACAAAGGAGAGCACCAAGCTCGGTCACAACTACGTGCTTGCCGCCGATCAGCCGGACGAGCGCTATGAACTGCACTCCTGTTCGCGGTGCGGCGATTCCTATTCCTTCAAGGTCATCGACTTTGCGGAAGTGGAAATTGCCATTGAGCGCGACGTTTCCTCTTATGATTCGTCCTGCTTTACCCTCGTCTGGGAGGGTGAGACGCTCGTCTTGGGCGAAGATTATGAGCTCACCTATACCGCCGAACCGGGAGAGGATTCCGTCCGCTTTGTCTACAAAATCGTCGGCATTCACGGCGAAATGAGCGGATTTGTCGGGCAAATCGAAGGGGAAAGGGAAGTGCCTTATCCTCCCGATCCCTATGCCTGGGTAATTTGGGTGGCTGCTGCAGGCGCGGGCGTCATCGGCATCGGCGCGATCGGCGCGGGCGTCGTCCTCGGCAGAAAACGCAGATTTTAAGGAATAACGTATCCATAAAAGGGCGGCTGCAATTCTTTGCAGCCGCCCTTTTGTGCGCTCATTTTACAGGTGAAAGAGGATATTGACCTTGAAAACGTGATGTTCGGTGTCCACGCTGAACGCGCCGCCGTATTTTTCCACAATTCGCTTGATGCTCTTCATGCCGAAGCCGTGATAGCGCTTGTCCGCCTTGCTCGAGAGGATTTCTCCCTTTTCGAGAACGATTTCGCTTCCATAGTTATTTTCGGTGTGCAGGGTGACGACGCCCCTCGTCTCTTGCAGAATGAATCCGACGGAGCGTTCGTTCTCCGCAAGGGGAAGGACTGCCTCGAAGGCGTTGTCGAGGAGGTTGGAGATGAGGGCGATGAGGTCGGTCGGGGAGAGGAAGGAGACGCATTTTCCGTCGGCAATGCAGGAAAAACGGATGGAATTTGCCTGACTTTTGATCGTGTACTGCGTTAAAATCACGTCCAGCGTCGTGTTTCCGGTATCGACGTACGATTCGTGCACGGCGACGGAATGTTCGAGCTCGTCCACGAGCTCTTTGGGGACGATGCCCGACTGTTCCTTAATGGTGGAGAGAATCTTTTTCAGGTCGTGATACTTGATGTTGATGTCGTCGAGATTTTCCTTAAACAGCTTGAGCTGTTTTTCCTTTTCCACCCAGCTTTGCTGCAACAAAAAGCTCTCGTCGATCAAGATGTTGCGTTCGAGAATACCGAGCCGCAGGATGAAAATAAACAGGTCGATTAGAATCTGGCTTGCCTCTCCGATTCTGTTGAGTGCGTCGTGTTCCGTGATGTGCTGGTATTGTACTTGGGAAAAGAGAATGCAGGCGAGGACGCCGACGATGGAAACGATAAGCGCCTTGTCGTTGACCTCCGTCGACTTGGTCTTGACGTTGACCTTGCGGATGACGATAAAATAAGAGAGAAAAGAAGTAAGGACGAGGAGCAAATAGCGGTAATTCGAAAAGGCGGGAGTGCCGAGTTCGAGCGAGGGAATGAAAAAAGCGGACAGGGCGCAGACTTCTTCGCCGATCTGGCGAATGGCGAAGGCGGTGCAGAGGTTGAAGAGAATGAGCTTTTCCGATCGGAGCAGGCAAAGGGAGAAGGAAAAGAAGAGGGAGAGTATGGGGATCAAATAGCCGATAAAGGAGGTGAGAATTGTTCCGTAATACCCTCCGAATCCGAAAGAGGCTTGCAGACTGTGCAAGAGCGCTGCAAGCGCGACGGAAAAAAGAGTAAGGAGAAGAGAACAGGCGAGCCGCAGGGGAAGTTTTTCTCTTTTCGGGTAGTGCAGGCACAAAAGAAGGGTGAGAAGGAAAAGATGGAAGGTGTGTTCGCCGTAAATGCGAAAATAAAAGAGATAGGAATCCATTATAAGCCGCTCTTTAAAAGATATTCGTTGAATTCACGCAAAAAGGACGCCTTTTGGGGGCGTGAAATGGTCACGTTTGCTGTCGTCAGAGAGAGATTGAATCCGCTGATTGTCTTGATGTGCGCGGGATTGACGAGATAGCAGCGGTTGCACTTTAAAAAGTGATAGGGCTTGAGCTGTTCTTCCACGTCGGCAAGCCGACCCTTCGTGACGAAGTCGCGGGTTGTCAGATGATAGATGAGGTTGTGGTTGAGAATTTCCACATAGACGATTTCCGCAATGGAGACGATTTCCATCGTTTCCCGATTTTCGAGCTTTAGCTTCGCGTCGCCGTTGGTGCTTTGCAGGGCTGCGAAGACGCGTTGCAGCTTGAAGCAGAAATCGCTGTATAGGACGGGCTTGACGATAAAGTCGAATGCGGAAACCTCATAGCCGCGAATGGCGAGCTGAGAAAGATTGGTGATAAAGACGATGAGCACGCCTTTGTCCCGTTTTCTAAGGTTCTTCGAACAGGTGATCCCGTCTATGCCGGGAAGCTCGATGTCCATAAACACCACGTCGAAGGACTCCTTGTGCTTTAAAAAGCTCTCTCCGTCCGAAAAGAGCAGAAGCTCCACGGGGATTTTGTTGTTCTTTGCATAGAGCGCGATGAATTTTTCGATTTGCAGGGCGTTTGCCGATTCGTCTTCGACGACGGCGATCCGTATTGTCTTCATGCAATTTCCCTCCACAATTCGAATTGTATCATTTTTTTGTAAAAAAGTCAATATCAATTGTTTTTTTTCGTCCGAATTGTCTTTGAACGGGCGTAAATTGCGCTTTGATCTGCCTTTTTGCGCAGAATAACCCGAAAAGAGGACAGCGTGGAAATCTCTCTTGATTTTTAAGCGACCATTCCTTATAATGGTGGAAAACCAAGGAGGTAAATTATGAGTCTCAAACAAATCAGTCGTGGTTTCACGACGGCTTTTACCGCAGTTTTCACGGTGATGATCGGGCTTACGTCCCTCGCCTTCGAGGCGGAAAACGACGTGAATCAGCTCCTGAACACGTCGTCTTACAAAATCGTGGAAACGGGTGAAGAGGTTGATTCGGAATACTTCAAGAAAAAGACGAGCTCCATCAGCCAATTCATGCAGCAAAAGCTGAACATCATCGAGCGGATTACCGACGAAGGCACTGTTCTCCTCAAAAACGAGAAAACTTTGCCGCTTGCGCCTTCGGCAAAGGTCACGTTGCTCGGAAAGGCGAGCTTTAGCCCCGTTTACGGGGGAAGCTCGGGCAATGCGGCGATCGGCAATCAGGGAAATTCCAACATCAATTGGTCGTTCAAGCGCGGGCTGGAGCAGGCGGGCTTTTCCGTCAACGAGGAGATGTGGAATTTTTATGCGGGCAAAAAGCCCAAGTACGATTCCGCGCCTTCGGAGGAAATCTCTCCTTCCGAGCTTCCCATGTCGAGCGTGGGGAACTATTCGGACGCCGTCATCGTCGTCTTGTCCCGCGTGACGGGCGAGGGTGGAGACGCGCAGAAAAACTACTACGAGCTGGATGACAAGGAAAAGGCGCTGATCAAAGCCGCGGAAGAACAGTCGAATCGCGTGATCGTCATCGTCAATTCTCCCTCTCCGCTCGCCATCAACGAGCTGAAAAAAGACCCTAAGGTCGGGGCGATCTTGCAGATCGGCGGACTCGGCGCGCTCGGCGCGAAGTCTGTCGGCAATATCTTAAGCGGAAAGGTCAATCCCTCGGGTAAACTGACGGATACCTATGCGGCGGATTCCCGCTCTTCCGCAGCCTATCAGTCCGCTTATACCGTTCCCTATGCGAATGCGGACAAGATCACGGCGGCGGCACAGGCGATGGGCGTCGGCGCGGGCGGAACGAAGTACACCGTCTTCAACGAGGGTATCTACGTCGGCTATAAGTACTACGAGACGCGGTACGAGGATTGCGTCTTAAATCAGGGGAATGCTTCCTCCTCCAAGGGCGCATTCAAGAGCACTTCTTCCTGGAGCTATGCGGACGAGGTGGATTATTCCTTTGGCTACGGACTTTCCTATACCGAGTTTAAGGAGGAGCTCGTCTCCTGTGAGGTGAAGGACGACGTCGTGACGGCGCAGGTCAAGGTGACGAATACGGGAAGCGTTGCGGGCAAGAGCGCAGTCCAGCTGTACGTGCAGAGCCCGTATACCGATTACGATAAGGAAAACGGCGTGGAGAAGTCGGCGATTCAGCTCGTGAACATCGGCAAGACGAAGGAATTGCAGCCGAATACGAGCGAGACGGTGACGGTGAAGATGGATCTTTACAACATCGCAAGCTACGATTATCGCAAGGCGAAGACGTGGATTCTGGACGAAGGGAAGTATTACTTTGCCGTCGGCAACGGTGCGCACGACGCGCTCAACAACGTCCTTGCGGCAAAGAAGGAAAACGGCGTTTCCGTCTCCGGCATGGATGGGGCGGGGGATGCTTCCCTCGTGTACGCATGGAACAACGATTCCTTCCGCACTCTCGGAGAATACACCTTCGATGAAGACGGCTATACGACGGAGAACGGACTCTTCCACAACAACACCGAAACGGCGGTGACGAATCGCCTCGACAAAGCCGACCTCAACAATTTGGTCGGAGCGGGAACGACGACGTATCTTTCGCGCAGCGATTGGGATAAGACGTGGTGCGCGGGACTTCAATCGGTCACGGCGACTGCCGAAATGATCGATCGCATCACCTTCAAGCGCTACACTCCGGGCGAGCCCGTAGGGGATACGTACGAATACGGCGCGGATACGACGTACTCCCTCATCATGGCAAAGGGCAAGGCGTATGACGATGAGATCTGGGATCAGATTCTCAATCAGCTGATGGTCGAAGAGATGATCGCTACGGTCGGCAAGAACTTCGGCGCGATCGATCCCATTTTGGGGCTCGGCTTCAACGGCACGAGCGACAACGACGGCGTCGGATCAGGGCCGTGTGTGGCATATCCCGCCTCTTACGATACGGGCGAAACGGTCATCGAGGGAGAATCGAAATACAGCAAAATCGAACCCAGAATGTATCCCTCGCAGACGGTGGAGGCTTCTACCTTCAATCAGCAGCTCATTTACGAGCTCGGCACGGTCATGAGCGAGGATTGCTTCTATACGGGCATGACCACCCTTTGGGGCCCCGGTCTGAACCTGCACCGTCACCCTTATGCGGGCAGAAACTTCGAGTACTTCTCCGAGGACTCCATGCTCACCTATCTCATGGGCGCACAGGTGACGGCGGGCGTGCAGTATAACGGCGTCGTCTGCGGTCCCAAGCACTTTGCCTTCAACGATCAGGAGACGGACAGATACGGCTTTGCCGTCTACACCAACGAGCAGGCGGGCAGAGAGAACAGTCTCCGCGGCTTCGAAGGTGCGGTTGCAGTCGCCAAGGCGGGCAATGTGATGACTTCGCTCAACCGCATCGGATGCGATTGGATCGGCGTCAGCACCGAGCTTCAGAACGATATTTTGCGCGATGAATGGGGCTTCTTGGGCTATACCATTACCGATAACGCCCTTGAACCGTATATGTGCGGCTTGAGCATCGCCTTCGGCAACGACAAGCTCATGCTCCTTCCCGGCAACGACAGGAGCGGCGAGCTCAACAAAACCGCCCTCTTGAACGACGTGACGCTCTTTGGAGCGGTCAGAGAGGCCTGCCACAGAATTTTGTACGTCTACGCCAACAGCAAGGCGATGAACGGCGTTTCCTCTTCTACCATGATCGTCAAGGTCATGCCTTGGTGGAAGACGGCGCTCGTCAATCTGGACGTCATCGTCGGATGCCTCGTCGCCCTCGGCATCGTAGGGTATGTAGCTTCCTATCATGAAGCAAGGGAGGAACAATAAGATGAAAGAGTTTTTGGCAAAAAAGAGGACGGGTTTTTACTTACAGGCAATCACGGCGCTGTTTGCCCTCGTCGGGCTCATCGCCTATTCGATTGCGGGACAGGACAGCTACGGATTCGTCCCCATGGTTGACGTTCTGCTCGCGCTCGGCATTGTGGCGGCAGTGGTATTTTGCATCAAGGATTATTTCGGAATCGGGCCCATCGTCGTGATGGCATTCCTCGGCTCGGCAGTCGGCGTGTTTCTGCTCTCGCGCTTTATGTACTATTCCCATCAGTTTTACGGCATTGCCTCCGATCCCATGTCGGGCGCGATGATCGCGACGACGATTGGCTTCGTCGGCATGCTAGTATGCGGAATCGCTTCGGCATTCTTCGCAAGTGAAAAAGGAGGAAACGTATGAGAACGCTCTCTTTGCAAAAAAAGATTTTGGCGGGAATCGCCATGGCACTCTGCGCCGTCATTCTCGGCTTTGCGATTCATACCGTCGTGGTCATCGTAAATGCCTTCAAGCCCGAGACGCCTGTCGTGGATACCACGGAGTACGAATTTACCTTTGAAGGCAACATCAAGCTCAACGACGTCGATTACGACGTCAAGATGAAGGGATTGGATGGAAAGTTCTCCGTGGACGCCAACAAAATTGAAGGGGTGACGGATGGAACGTATACGTTTACCGAAGGGCAGGGTTGGACGTTTACCTTCAACGATACGAATGGAACGATCGTCCGCTCGCAGTTCGACAACGCTTCCAAGACGTTCGGGTTTATCTATCATCTCAATCTTGGCTCGAGAGGAGAGGGAAATCTCAAATTTTCCTATGAGGACAAGGATTTTACCATTTCAGGAACGCCCTGGAACGATATTCCCTCCTTCTCCGGCACGGCGGGCTGGTTCGGCGGCGGCGTCAAGTCGAACGTCACGATCATCTGCGACGCAGACGGCAACTTCAGCGTCAAAGACAGCCAGAATTACGTGACGCCGTATGGAGGAACGTATGTCTTCGAAAACAATTGCTATGTGTTCACTGCCGAGACGGGCGAAACATATACGGCGACAAAGAACGCGGACGGGCTTTATTCCTTCGAGTTGAAAGTCGTCAATGCGCTGTTGGCGTCCTACGGGCCTGCTGCGCAAACCACGGCGACAATGACTGAGATCGTGCTCACCGTCGACTGAAAAAAAACAATTGAAAAACCAATCAGAAAAATGAGTTCGGTCTTGCGCCGAGCTCATTTCCTTTTAAAAGGGGAAAGACAAGTATATTTTGCCGAAATTTCGTTAATTTTGCCAAAATCATGGCGATTCGATCGAGTTTCTGCTATAATAAATCGTGGTGAGATTTACCGTTTTGCAGATTTTTTCGCATACCGAGCGAGAAGAGGCAAAGAAAAGGAAGGTGGAGAAAATGATTAAAGTTGCGATCGTGGAGGATGAAGCAAGCTATGTCAAAATACAGAGGGATTTTCTTTCACGCTATGAAAAAGAAAATCACGTCAATTTCTCGGTATATGTCTTTCAGAACGGATTCGATTTTCTGGACAGACTCAAAGAGGGATTCGATATCGTCTTCATGGATATTGAAATGCCGCATCTGGACGGGCTCGCGACGGCAAAAAAGATGAGGGAAAAGGACGAGACCGTCGCTTTGGTCTTTGTGACGAACATGGCGCAGTATGCGATCAACGGATACGAGGTCAACGCATTTGACTATATCGTCAAGCCGATCGATTACATGAGCTTCCGCATGAAGCTTGCAAGGGTGATTCGTTACCTCGATATTCATATCGACAGAGGCGTCATGCTTTCGACGACGCAGCTCGGAAAAGTGCGCGTGAACTATTCGGACATCTATTATTTCGAAGGGGACAAGCACTACGTCAACGTATATACGAAGCAGGGGAAGCTTCAAATTCGCTCGGCGATGAAGGAGCTCGAAAAGCAATTCGAGGCGCAGAGCTTTGCCCGTTGCAGCACGTCCTTTCTCGTCAATCTCCGTTACGTCTACCGAACGGACGCGGCGAACGTCTATTTGTCCGGAGATACCGCTCTGCCGCTTTCCAGGACGAAGAAGGAGGAGTTTCTTTCGAAGCTTTCCAACTACTATTCGGGAGGAAGGGGAAAATGACGGAATTTTACGTGCAATATATCAGCGCGCATTTTTTTCGAAGGCTTTTCTTTGTGATTTCCATTTTGTTTGCCGAAATTTTATCCATGTATCCCTTCGTCCTAAAGCCGAAGCGCGGCTTGCGCATTTCGATCAGCCTCGCCGTTTACCTTTTGTTCTCGCTCTTTTTTCCCGAATGCATTTTGGGAAAATTCGGCTCTTACGTGACCGCTCTCATTTTTTTCGTGTCGATTGTTCTCTGCCGGGTCTGCTTTCACTACTCTATTCGAAAAATTCTCTTTAACTGCGTCGGCGCCATCGCGCTGCAAAACGTCGTGGCAAATATCGGGCATTGCATGGAAGTGATCTTTTCCTTGCAGGAAGATTGGCTCTTCCTCTTTCTGGAATTGGCGCTTTGCGTTCCGATTTATCTGTGTTCGTTTTTGTTCACCTTTAAAAAGGGCAGCAATCGATACGACATCAGTTTGAAGAAGACGAAGGTTCTCTTGATTACCGCGTTGATCCTTTTTGCCGTCATCGTTATGATGAATTTTTTGCGCGTCGAGGGACTTTCGAACAACCTCGTTTGCAGGCTGCTCATGACGCTGTGTACCTTCTGTGCGCTCCTATACCAATACAGCTCTTCCGAAAACGATGCGTTGATTTCCGAAAGGGAAATGATGGAGCGCATCATAAAGACGGAGCAGGAACAGTATAAGATATCCAACGACACGATCGACCTCATCAATCTCAAATATCACGATATGAAGCACCTCTTGGAAACGATGGACGTAAAGGGTGCGGACAGCCGTGAGGTCATGGAGGAGCTTCGTCAATCCATGCGGACTTACGACACGGTCGCCCAGACGGGGAACATCTCCTTAGACAGCATTCTGACGGCAAAGAGCGTCTATTGCGAGAAGATGGGGATTCGCTTTTACTATATGGCGGACGGAAAGGAAATAGGCTTCCTGTCAACGACGGACATCTATTCCCTGTTCGGAAACATTCTCGACAACGCCATTCAACGGGAATTGAAGGAAGATCCGGGAAATCGCTACATCAATCTGACCGTTTCCCGCCACGGCGGAATGATCAACATTTACGCGGAAAACTACATCTCGTCTCAGCCTTCCTTTCGGGACGGGATTCCGATCACCGATCAGTCCGACTTAAGATACCACGGATTCGGAACAAAGAGCATCCGCTTTATCTGCAAAAAGTACGAGGGGAACGTGGAGTTCTTTGCAAAAGACAAAATATTCGGGGTCAATGCCCTGATTCCCATTCCGAATTTAAAATAATGCCAAAAGAGCGAAGATTTTGCCAATCCTATGCAATCTTCGCTCTTTTTGATTATAATGCAGAAGCGATAAGGGGCAAGGGGCATTCCCTTTGTTCTCTTTCAGAGAATCAATGAAAGGAGCTATCTGATGAAAAAAACGAAATTATGGCAGGGACTGGTTGCTGTTATGTCGTGTCTGTTGGTGCTCTCCATTGAGACGACGAGTACGCTCTTTCTTTACAGCGATGCGGTAAACTCGGTGCTCGGCGGCTCGGACAGTTCGACGGGAACGACGGAAAGCGACGAAGTCTACTTCGAGAGCAAGTTTGGACCCTTCAATGAGGAAAGCGAGGCAAAGCTGATTGCCGCAACGAGGGAACAGACGACGAAGGAAATGGAGGAGGGCGCCGTTCTTTTGAAGAACGAGAACACTGCGCTTCCCCTTCAGGCGAACGAAAGAAGTATCACGATCTTCGGTGCTTCGAGCGTAAATCCCGTCATCAAGTGCCACTCTTCGGGCAACACCGCAAAGGGTGACGATCTCGTTTCCATGAGCGAAGCGTTTACGAAGGCGGGGTTTGAACTGAATACGACGCTTTCGGACGCTTACGGCGGAGAAACCAAGGAGCAGACCCAGGATCTGACCCGTGAAATCAACGAAAAGCCTGCAAGCTTCTATACGGACGCGATCAAATCGAGCTGGTCGAAAAAGTACAACGACGTAGCGATCATCTTCCTCTCCAGGGAGCAAGGGGAGGGCAACGACTTCTCCATGAAGGACAGCGAGGGAAAGAGCCAGCTTGCCCTTCACGACAAGGAAAGGGAGCTCGTCAAAATGGTGACTTCCGATCCCGCCTTCAAGAAGGTTATCGCCATTCTCAATATCCCCACCTCCATGGAAGTGGGCTGGCTGGAAGAGTACGGCGTGGACGCCTGCCTTTGGATCGGCGCTCCCGGTCAGACGGGCTTTACCGGTATGGTCAATCTCTTGACGGGGGAAAAGAATCCTTCCGGACACCTCGTGGACGCCTATGCGACCAATTCCCTCTCCGCTCCCGCAGTGGTCAACAGTGGCACGAATACGAGGGAATGGGGGAATCTCGAAGAAGTCAAGGCGGGAATTACCTCCACGACGAATACGGGACACTATAAGAACGTGACCGTGCAACAAGAGGGTATTTACGTCGGCTACAAGTATTACGAGACGAGATACGAAGATTGCGTTCTCGGAAACGGAAATGCAAGCGCTTCGGTCGGCTCTCTCGACGGAAAGGGTTGGGAGTATTCGAAGGAGGTCAGCTATCCCTTCGGCTACGGACTCTCCTATACCGATTTTACGCAGACCCTCAACAGCGTGAAGGAAGGCGAAAACAACACCTATACCTTGAACGTTACCGTTACGAATACGGGCGCGGTCAAGGGCAAGTCCGTGGTTCAGGTCTATGCGCAGACCCCTTACGGCGACTACGAAAAGACCAACCGCGTGGAAAAATCCTCCGTCCAGATCGTCGGATTTGCCAAGACGAAGGAATTAGAGCCGAACGAATCCTGCGAAGTGGAAGTCACGGTAGATAAGTACTTGCTCGCAAGCTACGACTACACCGCCGAGAAGGGCTACATTCTCTCCGAAGGAGACTATTACTTTGCAATCGGTGAGGACGCGCACGATGCGCTCAACAACATTCTCGCCGCAAAGGGCAAGACGGTTGCCGACGGAATGGACGAAAACGGCGATGCCGCAAAGGTCTATTCCTGGAAATTAAGCTTTGACAACACGACCTATGATAAGTCCGTGACGGGCGTGGAAGTGACCAACCAATTCGACGATTGCGATCTGAATTATTGGACGCCCGGCTCTTGCACTTACCTTACGAGAAGCGATTGGCAGGGCACGTTCCCGAAGAAGATCGAAGCGCCCATTGCTTCCGCCGATCTCATCAAACAGCTTAACGGAAAGACGTATCAAAAGCCCGTAGACGCTCCCGCGGTGTCTTCCTTCGAGCAGGGCAAAAAGAACAACATTGTCCTTCTCGATATGATGGGCAAGGAGTATGACGACGAGAATTGGGAGAGCTATCTCGATCAGATGACCTTGGACGAGCTTGCGGGTCAGTTGATCGAAAGCTTCACCGCGGAAGGCGTCGCGTCCGTCGGAAAACCTTCCATCGCATCCGGCGACGGAATGGACAGCATCAACTATAGCTATAAGTACGGAACGAAGCATCTGACCGCAAACTACACCTCGATGGTAACGCTCTCCTGCACGTGGAACCCTGAGCTCCATCTGAGCAGGGGCGAGCTGATGGGCGAAGAGGGACTTTGGTGCCGTAATCTGAAAAATCACAGCGTCGGCGGCGATCTTCACAGAACGCAGTTCGGCGGAAGAAACTTCGAGTATATCTCCGAAGACGGCAATATGTGCGGCTTTGTCGCGACGAACATCGTTCTCGGCATGAATTGCCGTGGCGTCAACGCCGCGATGAAGCACATGGCGGGCAACGATCAGGAGTTCGGAAGGACGGGTCTTTGCACCTTCTTCAACGAGCAGGCATACCGCGAGACGGCGCTCAGAATGTACGAGCTTGCCGTTACGAAGGGGAACATGAAGGCGTTGATGACGGGACTTAACCGTCTCGGCGGAACGTTCTGCACGCAGAGCAAGGCGATGCTCACCAACGTTTTGAGAGAGGAATGGGGCTTCCAAGGCGCAACCATTTCGGATGCCGACAGCGCAACTTACGGAAACGTCGTGGAGTGCCACGAAGCCGGACTCGATCTGTTTTGCTGCGACTTCTCGAGCGTTTCCGCAAACAGAGTCAAGAAGGCAATCAACGACGGCGACGGACACATGCTCGAACGTCTCAGAAATGCAGTCAAGAACACGCACTTTATTGTTGCAAACTGCGGCTCGATGAACGGACTCAGCAAGGATACGGTGATTGCCACCGGTAACGGCTGGTGGGCGATCGCGGCCTACGTTATCGACGGCGTGGTTGCGCTTACATGGCTCGGAGTGCTCTTCGGCTTCCTCAACGAAAAATATGATCTTCTCGCAAAGATGAAGAAAGGAGGATAGAAAGATGAATAAGGTACTTGAATTTGTAAAGAGCCGTTCTTGGATTTTCTGGCTTCGCATCGTCATGATGGTTTTCGCCGTCGCTCCCATCGTCTATATGATCGGAAGAAGCGGCGTCGAAAGCAAATACATCCTTTCGGTGGTATTTGCAGGCCTTGCGCTTGTCGCTCAGATCTTAGCGTGCGTCTTTGAGAAGAAGCGCGGCGGCGATTATATCGAGCTTGCGGGCGTCGTTCTCCTGTGTTCGGAATTTGCCACGTTTCTCTCTGCGGGAATCCTGTCCATCGTCGACTTTATCTACGGAATCAATTTCTGGGGCGACGCGACGCAGTTTCCCTTTATCCTGATTTTTGGTTTGCTCCTCTTGGCTGCAACGGTAATCAGTGTGGTATGTTGTTTTTTGGGAAAGACGAACGAGAAAAATTCGTAATCGTTTTTATCATAACTTAGAAGTAATTGTATCAGAAAAATGAAAAAGGAGTTTAATATGAAAAAATTTTTGAAATCTCTTCTTTTGGTTGCGTTCTCCGCTGTGATGGCGGTATCCGCGCTTTGCATTTCCGCTTGCGGCGGTAGTTCTACGGTGGAAGGCAGTGCAGGACTCAGCTACGTCCTCAATGACGCGGGCGACGGCTATATTTTCTCGAACCTCGGTACTTGTACCGATAAGAACGTCGTCATCGGCAACACCTACAACGGCAAGCCTGTCGTCGGCATCGGTGAAGGCGCTTGCCGCGACGATAAAGACGCAGGCGATTTTAAGGTAGTCGTCGAGTCCATCACCGTCAGCAACGGCATCACCGAAATGGCATTCAGAGGCCTTCAGAACTGGAACGTGAAGAAAATCATCCTCGGCGACGAAGTTCCTTCCCTCGGCATGGCTGCGTTCAGACTCAACAAGAACCTCGAAGTCATCGTCATCGGCAAAGGCATGACAACGATCGGCCGCGACGCATTCAGCAAGCTCGAAGAGAACGCAAAGACCGTTACCATCTACTACAAGGGCAGCGAAGCAGATTGGGGCAAGATCACGATCGACGAGAGCAACAACACGTTCTTGCAGTCTGCAAAGTGCAAAATCGTTTACAACTATAAGGGCGACGGTTCCGAGCTTTAAGGAATCATCACAATTACTTCTAAAAATCCATGAAGAACAAATACACTCCGATTTTTCGGGGTGTATTTTTTGAATCGGTCAAGGAATCGTCAATGAAAAAAACCGCCAAAAAAGATTTTGACGGCGTTGTTTTATAGGGGGAAGTTTTCTTATTGCGGCAGAAGGGTTTTGATCGCCTGCCATAAGGTGGAGACGGGGACGAGCTCGATTTGTCCCTTGTATTTTTCGCAGGAGGATTTGTTTTTGTAGGGAAAGACGACCCGCTTGAAGCCCATTTTGATGCACTCGTTGACCCGCCTGTCGGCGTTGGAGACGCCGCGCACCTCGCCGGTGAGCCCCGTCTCTCCAAAGACGGCAGTCCCCGCGTCCACGGGAATGCCTTTAAAGGCGGAGGCGAGCGCGATGCAGACGGCGAGGTCGATGCTCGGCTCGGAGAGGCGAATGCCGCCCATGGCGTCGATGTAGACGTCCTGATTGAAGAGGGGAATGCCGCACCGCTTTTCGAGCACGGCGGTGAGGACGATGAGCTTGTTGAGGTCGATGCCGAGGGGCATTCTGCGGGGAAGTCCGAAGGCGGTCTTGGCGATGAGCGTTTGCAGCTCCACCATGACTACCCTGTTTCCCGTCTCCGAGGGCGTGACGACGCACCCCGCCGCTTCTCCCCGCCGATCGGAGAGAAAGAGTCCCGCATAGTCCTTGACGCCGAAAAGTCCCGTCTCCGTCATCTCGAAGACGCCGATCTCCTGCACCGAGCCGAAGCGGTTTTTGACCGAACGAAGGAGGCGGAAGTTGTCCTCCCGCTCTCCCTCGAAGTAGAGCACGGTGTCCATGACGTGTTCGAGTACCTTCGGGCCTGCAAGCGAGCCTTCCTTCGTCACGTGCCCGACGATGAAAAAGGTAATGCCCTTGGATTTTGCAATGCGCATGAGCCGCGCCGCGCATTCGCGGATTTGCCCCACGCTGCCCGCCGCGGAGGAGAGCGCTTCCGTATAAACTGCCTGAATGCTGTCAATCACTGCATAGCGGATTCCCTCGAAGGATGCCTCCATCTCTTCAAGGCAGGTTTCGTTCAGAAGATAGAGGTTGGGCGTGGAAAGACCCAATCGCTCGGTGCGGAGCTTGACCTGCGAACAGCTCTCTTCCGCACACACGTAAAGTACCTTTTCGTGCACAGATAAATTGGCTGAGACTTGGGTTAAGAGCGTGCTCTTGCCGATGCCGGGGTCTCCGCCGATGAGGACGAGCGAGCCGAGGACGATGCCTCCGCCGAGCACGGTGTCGAGCTCGGAAATGCCGCTCGTTTTGCGCTCGAATTTCTCGTAAGCGACCTCGGAAAGGGGAATGGCGCGCTTGAAGGAGCTCGTCTTTAAGCCGATGCCCGAACGGGAAGGGGCGGGAGCGATCGACTCTTCCACCATGGTATTGAATTTCCCGCAGGAGGGACAGCGCCCCAGCCATTTGGGGGAGATTGCGCCGCACTCGTTGCAGACAAATTGTGACGTCGTTTTTGCCATACTTACCTCGTTTGCTTTAACAGGGCGATCGCCGTGACGGTGATGCCCTTCTTTTCACCGATGTAGCCGAGCCCTTCGTTTGTTCCCGCCGTAATGCCCACGCGGGAGGGGGGGAGAGCGCAGATCCCGCCGATTTTTTCCATCATGCGTCCGATATAGGGCGCGAGCTTGGGAGCTTGTGCCTGTACGGCAATCGAGAGATTGACGATCGTGCAGTCCTCTGCCCGAATGCGGGCGACGACTTCTTCCAAAAGCTTTGCGCTGTCCGCACCCCGATAGGCGGGGTCGGAGTCGGGGAAATAGTGCCCGATGTCGGGAAGTCCCGCCGCGGAAAGGAGTGCGTCCATCACGGCGTGCAAGAGCACGTCGCCGTCGCTGTGGGCGATCAGGCCGGAGAAAGAGGGGATTTTGATTCCGCCCATGACGATGAAGTCCTGCTCCTTGCCAAAGGCGTGGGTGTCGATTCCGATGCCCGAACGATACGTTTCCTGCATAAAATCCTCGTGAAAGGTGAGCTTTCTGTTTTGCTTGTCCCCGACAAAGAGCGCAGCGGGGGCAATGTAGCGGGAATAGACGGAAGAGTCGTCCGTAAAGACTTCATCTCCCGCCAACTCATAGGCGCGGCGGATTGCCGCCGTCCGAAATCCCTGCGGGGTCTGTACGGTGTAGACTTCGCTGCGGTCGGGAACGGCGCGAATGCACCCGTTTGCCGCAAGCACGGTCGTGTCCGTGGCGGGAAGGGCGCAAATTCCGCTGTCGTATTTTTTGACGCTCTCGATGCAGTCCGAAATGACCTTTTCGCTGACAAACGGCCTTGCCCCGTCGTGAATGAGGACGATGTCGCCCTTGACTTCTCGAAGGGCGTTCCGAACGGATTGCGTCCTGCTCTCTCCCCCAAGCACGACGTTTGCCTGCGGAAGCAGGGCGCGCATCCTCTCTTCATCCGCTTGGGAGGAGGTGACGATAATCTCGTCGATGAAGGGGAGGGAGAACGCCTCGACCGTCCGCTCGATGACGGTCTTCCCGTCGAGGGGATAAAAGAGCTTGTTTTCGGAAAAGCCTGCGCGAGCGCCCTTGCCCGCGCCGCAGATGATGACGCTGATCATGAGATGATCTCGTAGAGGGAAGCCGCTTCGTCCTTTTTGACCGTCTCCTTGATGTTCAGGATGCGGAATTTGAGGGAAGACGATGCGTACAAAAGCTCGACCTCGTCCCCGATTTTGACGGGGTGGGCGGGCTTGACCTCTCTGCCGTTGACGAGGACTTTTCCCGCTCCGCAAGCCTCCTGCGCGACCGTTCGCCGCTTTAAAATACGGGATATTTTCAGAAATTTGTCGATTCTCAATGCTGACCTCCGAAATCATTGCAAAAATTAAAAAATTGCGTTGCAAAAACAGTTGACAAAAAGGGCAAAACGCACTATAATATCATAATGTATTATTATAGGTAGTATGCCCTCTTTTCCCTTTTTTCCAAAAAATGGGAGAAAAATTCGAAAAGACGTGCCATTCCCAAGGGAAATCTCTGCCTTCTATTATACAACGGATCGAAGCATTTGTAAAGGGTTTTTCCGAAAAATCTTTCTATGCGCTTCGTTCGTTATTCCATCGTTAACCTTCGATTTTTTTCGGTGAAAAGATATATACGGAAGATCGCGCGTGCGTTAAAAATTTTTTAAGGAGTTTGAAGTAACCGATGAACTTACCAATTTACAAGTATGGCAAGAACGAAAGACGGAAGTTCGGCAAAATCAACGAAGTCATCGATATTCCCGATCTCGTTGAGATTCAGAAAGAATCCTATGATTCCTTCATCAAGGAGGGAATCGGAGAAGTCTTTGAAGATTTCTCGCCCATTACCGACTATTCCGATCACTTCGAACTGTATTTCCTCGATCATAAGTTTGGAGACAAGCCCAAGTATGACGAAAAGGAATGCAGAAACAGAGACGCAACCTATGCGCTTCCGCTCTATGTCAAGGTTCGCCTCGTCAAGAAGGAAAAGGGCGTCGTCCTCGACCATGATGTGTTCATGGGGGACATCCCCCTCATGACCGAGACGGGTTCTTTCATCATCAACGGCGCAGAGCGCGTCATTGTCTCTCAGCTCGTCCGTTCTTCCGGCGTTTACAACGAATCGGACAAGGACAAGAGCGGCAAGGAGATGTTCAAAACGACCGTCATTCCCAATCGCGGCGCATGGCTCGAGCTCGAACAGGATTCGCAGAACGTCCTCTGGGTTCACGTGGACAGAAAGCGTAAAATTCCCGCTACCGTTTTGCTCCGTTCGCTCGGCTACGGTTCGGATACGGCGCTCACAAATCTCTTCGAAGGGGACGAGATGATTCGCTCCACTATCGAAAAGGACACCACCAAGTCGGACACCGAGGGTATGATCGAGCTTTACAGAAAGCTTCGTCCCGGCGAAGTTCCCACCGAGGAATCCGTCCGTCAGCAGCTTTATAACCTCTTCTTCGACCCCCGCAGATACGACGTGGTCAAGGTAGGGCGCTATAAGTTCAACAAAAAGCTCAACCTCGCTTATCGTCTTCCCGGATGCAAGGCGGCAGATCTTATCGTGCATCCCGAAACGGGCGAAATCCTCGCCGAAGCGGGAGAGGTGATTTCCGAAGAAAAGGCGTGGGCGATTCAGGACGCGGGCATCAACGAGGTCTTCGTCCTCGTTTCCGATCCCGTTCAGGGCGAAATCCGCCATAAGATCATCGCCAACAATTCCGTCAATTGGAAGTCGATTTCCGCGTGGGATCCCAAAAAGCTCGGACTGCTTCCCACGATCTATTATCCCAACTTCAAGTTCTCCAAGCTCATTGCAGAGGAGTGCGCTTCCCTTTCCGTAGAGGACGTCGCAAACAAGTATATCGATCAGATCAACGATATTTACTACACGCACGAAACCTCCCCCGAAGAGGACGAAAAGCAGGAAGAAAAGAGAAATCGGGAAAAGAGAAGAGAGAACAGAAAGCGCTTCGTACAGGCGTGCGTTCTCTTCCACAAGCTCCTTTCCGAGCCCGAACGCGAGCTTACCCTCGACGAGAAGAAGGCGATTAAGCCCCTCGTCGAAAAGCTCGACCACAAGCACATCACCGTCGACGATATCGTCGCCTCTATTTCGACCAACCTCGATTTGAAGTACGGCATCGGCACCATCGACAACATCGACCACCTCGGCAACCGCCGCGTCCGTTCCGTCGGCGAGCTCCTTCAAAACCAGCTCCGCGTCGGCGTTGCAAGGCTCGAAAGGCTCATCAAGGAGAGAATGGCGACGCAGAATCCCGACGACGTCACTCCCGTCAGCCTCATCAACATCAGACCGGTCTCCGCCGTCATTCGAGAGTTCTTCGGATCTTCCCAGCTCTCGCCGTTCATGGATCAGACCAACCCCATTTCCGAGCTCACGCACAAGAGAAAGCTCTCCGCGCTCGGCCCCGGCGGTCTGAACAGAGATCGTGCTACCTTCGAAGTCCGAGACGTACACCACTCCCATTACGGTCGTATGTGTCCCATTGAGACCCCCGAAGGTTCGAACATCGGTCTGATTTCCTCCCTCTCCACCTTTGCAAAGGTCAACGAATACGGCTTTATCATGTCGCCGTACAGAAGAGTGGACAAGGCGACCGGAATCGTCACCGATCACGTCGATTATCTGACCGCGGACGAGGAGGATCGATATATCGTCGCACAGGCAAACGAGCCTTTGGACGAAGAGGGGAGATTTGTCAACGAGAGAGTGGGCTGCCGTCATCAGGACGTCATCACCGAGCTTCCCAGAGAGAAGATGGACTATATGGATATCTCTCCCAAGCAGCTCGTCTCCGTCGCAACCGCACTCATTCCCTTCCTTGAAAACGACGATACCAACCGTGCTCTTATGGGCTCGAACATGCAGCGTCAGGCAGTTCCCCTGTTAAAGACGGAATCCGCCATCGTCGCCACGGGCATCGAGGCTGCCATCGCCAAGGATTCCGGCGTCATGGTGCACGCCAAGGAAGCGGGCGTCGCCGTCGGCGTTGCCAGCAACCTCATCAAGATCAGAGAGGACAACGGCATGATCCGCGAATATCCTCTCAAGAAATTCGAGCGTTCCAACCAAGGCACCTGCTTGAATCAGAGACCCATCATCAATACGGGCGACAGAGTGGAAAAGGGCGAAGTCATTGCCGACGGCCCTTCCACCTGCAACGGCGAGCGTGCACTCGGCAAGAACATTCTCATCGGTTTTATGGAGTGGGAAGGTTACAACTACGAGGACGCAATGCTCATTTCCGAAAAGCTCGTTCAGGACGACGTATTCACTTCCGTTCACATCGAGGAGCATGAAATCGAAGCGAGAGACACCAAGCTCGGCGAAGAGGAAATCACGAGAGATATTCCCAACGTCGGCGAGGACGCTTTGAAGGATCTCGACGAAAACGGCATCATCCGCGTCGGTGCGGAAGTGCAGTCCGGCGATATTCTCGTCGGTAAAGTCACCCCGAAGGGTGAAACCGAACTCACGCCCGAGGAAAGACTCCTTCGCGCCATCTTCGGCGACAAGGCGAGGGAAGTCCGCGATACCTCTTTGAAAGTGCCTCACGGCGAAGGCGGTATCGTCGTCGACGTCCGCATCTTCACCAGGGAGAACAAAGACGAGCTTTCCCCCGGCGTCAACAAGCTCATCCGCGTGTATATCGCGCAGAAGCGTAAGATTCAGGTCGGCGATAAGATGGCAGGCCGTCACGGAAACAAGGGCGTCATTTCCCGCGTGCTGGCGCAGGCGGATATGCCCTTCATGGCAGACGGCACTCCCTTGCAGATTGTCGTGAACCCCCTCGGCGTCCCTTCCCGTATGAACATCGGACAGGTCTTGGAAGTTCACCTCGGACACGTCTGCAAGCAGCTCGGCTGGAAGATCGCAACCCCCGTCTTCGACGGCGCGACCGAGAAGGATATCCGCGAGCTCTTCAAGGAGAACAACATCGTCAATCCCGAAGGGGAGGTAGACGGCAAAATTCAGCTCTACGACGGACGTACCGGCGAGCCTTTCGATTCGAGAACCACCGTCGGACAGATGTATATGATCAAGCTGATCCACTTGGTCGACGATAAAATTCACGCTCGTTCCATCGGCCCTTACAGCCTCGTTACGCAGCAGCCCCTCGGCGGTAAAGCGCAGTTCGGCGGTCAGCGTTTCGGAGAAATGGAGGTCTGGGCGCTCGAAGCTTACGGTGCGGCGCACATCCTGCAGGAAATCCTCACCGTCAAATCGGACGATATGGTCGGACGTGTCAAGACGTATGAATCCATCGTTAAGGGCAACAACATTTCCGAACCCGGCATTCCCGAAGCGTTCAAGGTCATGCTCAAGGAGCTTCAGTCTCTCGCGCTCGACGTCAAAGTGTTGACGGAGTCCAACGACGAGCTGATCATCCGCGAATTTGACGACGAGGACGACTTCCCTCAGGAGCAGGAGAAAAAGCATCACGAAATCGACGACGAGTTTGCCGATTTCGACTTCAACCTGCCCGAAGAGGACGAGGAAGAAGGGGACATCTCCTTGTTCGACGAAGAAGATGAGGACGAGGACTTTACGAGCAGCGAGCTTGTAGACGAAGAAGAAGATCTCGGCGACGAAGACGATGATTTCGATTTTAAATCTTTGTTCGACGATCTGCAGTCTGACGAAGAGGACGACGACAAGGAATAAGCGAGGGTAAATCAGCATGTACGAATTAAACGATTTTGACTCTATTCAGATCAGCATTGCCTCTCCCGAAAAGATCAGAGAATGGTCTTACGGCGAGGTGACAAAACCCGAAACCATCAACTATAGAACCCAAAAACCCGAACGGGACGGACTCTTCTGCGAAAAGATCTTCGGCCCGCAGAAGGATTGGGAGTGCCATTGCGGCAAATACAAGCGCATCCGCTATAAGGGCGTCATCTGCGAAAAGTGCGGCGTCGAAGTCACCCGCGCGCGCGTACGCCGCGAGAGAATGGGACACATCGAGCTTGCAGCTCCCGTCTCCCATATCTGGTATTTCAGGGGCGTCCCTTCGAGAATCGGGCTTCTCCTCGACATGAGCCCGAAGGATCTCGAGCAGGTCATTTACTTTGCGGCTTACGTCGTCATGAATCCCGGCTCCATTCCCGAGCTTTCCTACAAGCAGGTCATCAACGACGCCAAGCTCTCCGAACTCAGAAAGCAGTTCGGCGAGGACGACGTGACGGGACTCAAGGTCGGCATGGGCGCGGAGGCAATCCGCGAGCTGTTGCAGGCGGTTGATCTCGAAGAGGAGAGCAGAAAGCTCAAGGAAATTCTCGACAACTATCAGTCCGGGCAAAAATGGGCGAAGGCGGTCAAGCGCATCGAGATCATCGAGGCGTTCCGAAAGAGCGGCAACAAGCCCGAATGGATGATTCTGACCGTTCTTCCCGTCATTCCTCCCGAGATTCGTCCCATGGTACAGCTCGACGGCGGAAGATTCGCTTCTTCCGACTTGAACGATCTGTATCGCCGCGTCATCAACAGAAACAACCGCTTGAAGAGAATGATGGAGCTCGGCGCTCCCGAAATGATCGTCAAGAACGAAAAGAGAATGCTTCAGGAGGCGGTAGACGCCCTCATCGATAACGGCAGAAAGGGCAAACCCCTTACCGGGCCTTCCAACCGTGAGCTCAAATCCCTCTCCGCGATGCTTCGCGGCAAGCAGGGTCGTTTCCGTCAGAACCTGCTCGGAAAGCGCGTCGACTATTCCGGTCGTTCGGGTATCGTCGTCGGGCCCGAACTCAAGCTCTATCAGTGCGGACTTCCCAAGGAGATGGCAATCGAGCTCTTCAAGCCCTTCGTCATGAAGCGGCTCGTCGAGAGCGGCAAGTGCCACAACATCAAGAGCGCGAAGCGCGCCGTCGAAAAGGCAAAGACGGAGGTCTGGGACATCCTCGAGGACGTCATCAAGGAACATCCCGTCATGCTCAACCGTGCGCCTACGCTGCACCGCCTTTCCATTCAGGCATTCGAGCCCGTCCTCATCGAGGGCAGAGCCATCAAGATTCACCCGCTCGTCTGCGGCGCGTTCAACGCCGACTTCGACGGCGACCAGATGGCAGTCCACGTTCCTCTTTCCATCGAGGCGCAGGCGGAAGCGAGATTTTTGATGCTCTCTTCCAACAACATTTTAAAGCTTTCCGACGGAAAACCCGTCATGTCTCCCACGCAGGATATGATCGTCGGCGCTTACTATCTGACCATCGTCCGTCGCGAAGAGGGCAAGAAGTACAATGCCCTTAATAGGCCCGACGAAAACGGAGAAGTTTATCATCCTCCCATCTTTACCTCTCCCGACGAGGCGATTATGGCTTATCAGACGGGTGCCGTCTATATCGAAGACGAAATCTACGTCAGAAGAGAAGTCAAAATCGAAGATGAAAACAGCCCTTACTTCGGGCAGACCGTGAAGGGCAGGACAAAGACCACCGTCGGCAAAATCATCTACAACGAGGCAATCCCGCAGGATCTCGGCTTTGTCAAGAGAGAAAAGCCCGAGGACTATCTCAAGTACGAGATCGACGCCGACTTCATCGGCAGCGCAAGAGCGGTCGGCAAGAAGCAGCTCTCCAAAATCGTCGACGCCTGCTTCAAGACGGGCGGCGCGCCGAGAGCGGCAGACGTCCTCGACAAGATCAAGACGCTCGGCTATAAGTATTCCACCCTTTCCGCCATCACGACTTCCGTCTTCGATATGAAAATTCCCGAAAAGAAGAACGAGTACATCGAGGACGCAGAGCGGACGGTCGACAAAATCTCCAAGATGTACAACAGGGGACTTTTGAACGAAGAGGGCAGATATGACGCCGTCGTCAAGACGTGGAAAGAGGCGACCGACAAGGTGCAGGCACTCCTCGAAGAGCAGGGAAAAGCCGACAAGTTCAACCCCATCTGGATGATGGCGGATTCCGGCGCACGCGGCTCGATCGACCAGATCAAACAGCTTGCAGGTATGCGCGGACTTATGGTCAACCCTCAAGGTAAGATGATCGAAGTCCCCATCAAATCCTGCTTCCGTCAGGGACTTTCCGTTCTCGAGTACTTCATTTCCTCTCACGGCGGAAGAAAAGGTCTTGCCGATACGGCATTGAAGACGGCGGACTCCGGTTATCTGACCAGGCGTCTCGTCGACGTTTCGCAGGACGTTGTCGTCCGCGAGGACGATTGCTGTGCGGGCAAGAAGCCGAGAGGCATGAAAGTTCGCGCCATCATCGGGCCGAACGATCAGGTTATCGAGAGCCTCGAGGACAGACTCACCGGCAGATTTGCCGCCGAGGACGTCATTCACCCCGAGACGAAGGAAGTCATCGTTCCCGTCAATACCATGATCAAGGAAGCGACGGCAAAGGCAATCGTCAAGGCGGGCATCAAGGAAGTTGCAATCCGCAGCATCTTTACCTGTACGTCCAAAATCGGCGTCTGCGCAAAGTGCTACGGCAAGAACATGGCGACCACCCTTCCCGTTCAGATCGGCGAAGCAGTCGGCGTCATCGCGGCGCAGTCCATCGGCGAACCCGGCACGCAGCTCACCATGCGTACCTTCCACACGGGCGGTATCGCATCGACGGGAGACATCACGCAAGGTCTTCCCCGTGTCGAAGAGTTGTTCGAAGCGAGACGTCCCAAGGGTTGTGCAACCCTCTGCGAAGTCAGCGGCGTCGTCTCCCTCGACGATTCGGACAACATGAAGCACGTCATCGTCAGAGACGCCGTTACGGGCGAGCTCAAGCAGGAATACGTCCTTCCCTTCAATGCCGAGATTAAGGTCAAGGCGGGAGACAAGGTCGAACCCGGTACTCTTCTCAACGCCGGTTCCGTCTATCCTCAGGACATTCTGCGCATTCAGGGCGCTTCCGGCGTTCAGGACTATATTCTCAATCAGGTACAGACCGTTTACCGCTCTCAGGGCGTTGACATCAACGACAAACACGTTGAAATCATTGTCCGTCAGATGCTCAGAAAGGTTAAAATCGAGAACGCGGGGGACACCGATCTTCTTCCCGGCGAGACCGTCGATATGTTCACCTACGACGTCGCCAACGAAAAGGCGATTATGGCAGGCGGACGTCCCGCTCTTGCAAAGCGTATCCTCCTCGGTATCACCAAGGCGGCGCTCTCTTCCGATTCCTTCCTCTCTGCGGCTTCCTTCCAGGAGACGGCAAGGGTGCTCACCGATGCGGCGATCAAGAACAAGAGAGACCCGCTCATCGGTCTGAAGGAAAACATCGTCATCGGCAAGCTCATCCCCGCAGGTACGGGACTTCGGGAGTACAAAAACCTCTCCCCGTTCGTCAACGTGATGACCCTTCCCGAGACGCCTGCCGAAGAGCCCGAGCAGCCCGCACCCGAAGAAGCGGCACAGTAATCAAAAACAGGGAAAAACTTCTTTCCCTTATCGCGCAAAAAACAGGGGCGAATCGCTTTGCGATTCGCCCCGAAGCTTTTTTACGTACGTTATTTCGTTCAGAGCGTGCTTTGCAGCCCTTGACTTCATGCCTTGTGCTTTACGACGCGCTTTTCGATCAGCGAAATGACGCCGTACATCACCCCGGCGAGAATGCACAGAATGACGGTGGCGGACATGACGAGATCGAGCTTAAAGACCTGCCCGCCGTACACGATGAGGTAGCCGAGCCCCGCCTTCGATACGATGTATTCGCCCATGATCGATCCGATCCACGCCATTCCCACGCAGATTTTCAGCATGGACAGAATGGAGGGGAGGGAGGAGGGCAGAACGAGCTTGACGAGAATTTGCAGCTGTCCCGCTCCCATCGATTCGAGCAAGCGAATCTTTCCCCGATCGGTGGCTAAAAAGCCGTTCAAGAGGTTGAGCGTCGCCACGATGAGGGAGACGAGAATGGTCATTAAGACGATTGCCTTGCTTCCCGTGCCGCACCAGATGATGATGAGCGGCCCGAGCGCGATCTTGGGCAGTGCGTTCAAAACGACGATGTACGGCTCGGCGATCTTGCGGAATCCGTCGCTCCACCAGAGGAAGAGCGCAAGGACAAATCCGATGAGGACGGCGAGGAAGAAGCCGAGCAGGGTTTCCCAGAGCGTCGTCCAGATGTGAAAGAGGAGAGACCCGTTTCGGAACAGATCGACGATGCAAAGGACGATGCGGGAAGGGGAGCTCGTGATAAACGGATTGACGAGTTCCAGATCGGCGGCAAGTTCCCAAATCCCCAACAGAAGGACGAGCACGCCGATCCGCATACAGTGGATAAAGATCGATTGTCTCTTTTGTTTTTTCAAATAGAGCAGATGTTCTTGGGAGTAGTTCATACGTTTAATTCCTTCCAGAGCGATTCGAACACCGCCGAAAAGCCGTGAGCATTTCTCCGTTTCAGGGGTTCTGTTTCCTCGAAATCGAGGGTATGCACGGACAAGAGCTTTGCGGGTCTTTTCGAGAGTACGAAAATGCGATCGGCGAGGGAGATTGCCTCGCTCAGATCGTGCGTGACGAGAAGTGCGGTTTTGCCCTCGCTCTCGATGATGCGGTAGACGTCGTCGCAGACGGACAGCCTCGTCTGATAGTCGAGCGCGGAAAAGGGTTCGTCTAACAGGAGCAGGTCGGGGTCTGCGGCAAGGGTGCGGATGAGCGCCGCGCGCTGCCGCATTCCGCCCGAGAGCTGATCGGGATAGCGGTGCAAGAATTCGCCCAGCCCGTACTTTTCGGCGAGGGAAAGGGCGCGCCCTTTGGTTTCTTCGTTCAGCAGCTTTTTGATTTCCAGGGGAAGAAAGAGGTTTTTTTCGATCGTCCGCCAGGGGAAGAGTTCATCGCGTTGCAGCATATAGCCGAACGACTTTCCGAAAAAGCTGACTTTGCCTTCGGAAGGGGGCAACAGCCCCGCCGCAAGGGAGAGGACGGTGGTCTTTCCGCATCCCGAAGGCCCGACAATGGCGACAAATTCTCCCGATTGCAGTTCGAAGCTCAGGTTTTCGACGGCAATCGTCTCTCCGTTGTCGCTGTGATAGCGGAGGGTGACATTTTCAAAGCGTAAGATCTCAGACATGATGTTATCCCTTGTAAATTGCCCGATAGGCGCTTTCGGCGTAGTCGTTTAAGACGAGCTCGGAAAGCGTCGCTCTCCTCGAAAGCTCGCCTGCGTTTGCGATGATGTCCTGCAAGCGGTTGAAGCTGTCCTCCGTCATGGAGAGATTGGTCATCCACGCGTCGATTCTGCGATAGCTCTCCACGGAGGTGCGCAGGGATGCGAGAGAGGTGGATTCAAAGTGCTTGACGAGCAGGGAGGCAATTTCCGTCGTGTCCGCTTCCATGGCGTACTTGGTCGCCTTGGTGACGGCGCGAAGAAAGGCTTCTACCTTGCTTTCGTTGGCGGAAATCCAGCTCTCCTTTGCGAGGAAGCAGGTATAGGGGACTTCGCCGGAGGCTTCGCCCACGCTCGCCACGATGTAGCCCTTTCCCGCTGCCTGATATTCGGAGGCGACGGGCTCGAACATCGTGCAGTAATCCGCCGTGCCCGCTTCGAAGGCGCTCGTCATCAGGTTAAAGGCGACGTCGTAGTTGAGGCGGGTGTTCACGCCGTTGTAGAGGGAATGGCTGTTGAGGACGTATTCAAAGGTCATGGCGGGGACGCCGCCCTTTCTGCCCGCAAGGATTTCCTTGTCTTTTAGATCTTCCCAACGGAAGGAGGGTTCTTCCTTTCTGGAAACGAGGAAAGAGCCGTCTCTCTTGGTGAGCTGACCGATGACTTTGGGAACGTCAGTGCTTCCGCCGACGAGCACGTAAAGAGCCGCTTCCGGCCCGCAAAAGCCGATGTCCGCACTTCCCGAAAGGACTGCCGCCATGGTGTTGTCTGCGCCTCCGCCGTTGGTCAGCTCGATTTGGATGCCTTCCTCCTCGAAATAGCCGAGGGAGTCGGCGAGATAAAGGGGCGCGTAAAAGACGGAATGGGTCACTTCGTTGATTCTGATCAGATTGGTTTTTCTCTCGCAAGCCGTTCCCATGAAGAGGAAGAGCAGCGAAAGAAATAGGGTCGATATTTTTTTCATAAAATACTCCGATTCTTTTTTGATAATATATTCTATGAGAAGGGACTTTAATTTGACAATTCGAGGAAAAAGAAGTATAATAGAAGGACATCGATCATAACAGGTGATTTATTATTATGGAAATGCAAAAGACCTACAATCCCAAAGACTTTGAAGACAGAATTTATGCCGATTGGTGCGAAAAGGGGTACTTTCACGCGGAGATCGATCCGAACAAAGTGCCGTTTACCATCGTCATGCCTCCCCCCAACATCACGGGACAGCTCCACATGGGGCACGCCATGGACTGCACCCTTCAGGATACCATCATCCGCTTCAAGCGCATGCGCGGCTATGCCGCTTTGTGGCTTCCCGGCACCGATCACGCCGCGATTGCGACGGAGGTCAAGGTTGTCGATTCCATCAAAGAGACGGAGGGCGTGACGAAGGAACAGCTCGGCAGAGAGGAGTTCTTAAAGCGCACCTGGGCTTGGAAAGAGAAATACGCGGGCAGAATTTGCGAGCAGCTCAAAAAGATGGGCTCTTCCTGCGATTGGGACAGGCTCACCTTTACCATGGACGAAAAGTGCTCGCGCGCCGTGCGCGAGGCGTTTGTCAACCTCTATCACAAGGGACTCATCTATCAGGGCAACCGCATCATCAATTGGTGTCCGCACTGCAAGACCGCACTCTCGGACGCGGAAGTGGAATACTCCGACGAGGCGTCCGCATTCTGGCATCTTCGTTACTTCGCAAAGGACGATCCGAATCGGAGCTTGGTCGTAGCGACGACCCGTCCCGAAACGATGTTCGGCGATACGGCGGTCGCCGTCAATCCCGAAGATCCGAGATACAAGGACATGATCGGCAAAATGCTCATTTTGCCCATCGTCAACCGTGAAATTCCCGTCGTCGCCGACGAACACGCCGACATGGAGTTCGGAACGGGCTGCGTGAAAATTACGCCCGCGCACGATCCCAACGACTTCGAGGTCGGGCTTCGCCACAACCTTCCCGTCGTCTGCGTCATGAACGAGGACGGCACGATGAACGACGGTGCGGGGAAATACAGCGGCATGGATCGCTACGCTTGCCGCAAAGCCGTCGTCGAAGAGCTGGAGGCGCTCGGTAATCTCGTCAAGATCGAACCGCACACCCACTCGGTGGGGCATTGCTATCGCTGCCACAACGCGGTCGAGCCCATGGTCTCCAAGCAGTGGTTTGTCAAGATGGAACCCCTTGCCAAGCCCGCCATTCAGGCGGTCATGAAAAACCGCATCAAGATCATTCCCGACCGCCTCTCCAAGACGTACTACAATTGGATGGAAAACGTCAGGGATTGGTGCATCTCCCGTCAGCTTTGGTGGGGACATCGCATTCCCGTCTGGACGTGCTCGGACTGCGGCAAGCAGATTTGCGAAAAGAAAGACCCGTCTATTTGCCCCGCTTGCGGCTCTTCGCGCCTCGAGCAGGACGAGGACGTCCTCGATACCTGGTTTTCCTCCGCGCTCTGGCCCTTCTCCACGCTGGGTTGGCCGGACGAGACGCCCGATCTCGACTATTTCTATCCCACCGACGTCCTCGTCACGGGGTATGACATTCTCTTCTTCTGGGTAGCGAGAATGATTTTCTCGGGGCTCGAACACAAAAAGCAGATTCCCTTCCGCGACGTCCTCTTCCACGGACTCGTCCGCGACGAGCAGGGTCGGAAGATGAGCAAATCGCTCGGCAACGGCGTCGATCCGCTCACCGTCATCGATAAATACGGCGCGGATTCCCTCCGCTTCTCCCTCATTACGGGCGTCGCTCCCGGCAACGATACCCGTTACACGGAGGCGAAAGTCGAGGCGGGCAGAAATTTCATCAACAAGATCTGGAACGCAAGCCGCTTCGTTATCATGAACGTCGAGGGCAGAAACGTGCTTCCGCTCAAGCAGATAAAGCTCACCCCTGCGGATAAGTGGATTGTCTCCAAGCTCGAAACCTGCATTAAGGAAGTGACGCTCAACCTCAACAAATACGAAATCGGCGTCGCGCTCTCCAAGCTCTACGACTTCATGTGGGACGATTTCTGCGATTGGTACATCGAGCTCACCAAGTCCGCCCTGTACGGGACGGACGAGGCGAAAAAGGACGGCGCAGTCAGCGTGCTCGTCTTTGTCCTCGAAAATGCCTTAAAGCTCCTGCATCCTTTCCTTCCCTTCGTCACCGAGGAGATTTTCGACCATCTTCCGAACACGGAAGGCAGTATCATGGTCGCGGAGTTCCCCCGTTACAACGCAAAGCTCGCCTACAAAAAGGAAGCGAAGGCGTTTGAGGGAATCAAGGAGATGATTCAATCCGTCCGCGCCGTCAAAAAGGAAGTGGGCTGCGCCCCTTCCAAGCGCGTCGATCTCTACCTTATTACGGAGAACAAGCGTTTCATCCACGCCAACGAAGCGCCCCTTCTGAAGCTTGCGGGTGCGAATTCCGTCAAGTACGTGGAGGATGTTTCCGCGCTCGGAAAGACCGTCTCCAAGCTCTGCGAGCTTGCGCAGATTTATATCCCGCTCGGCGAGCTCGTCGATCTCGAAAAGGAGAAGGCAAGGCTCGAAGGGGAGTTGGAGCGCATCATCTCCGAAATCGCGAGGGCGGACGGAAAGCTGAGCAATCAGAACTTCCTCTTAAAAGCGCCCAAGAAGCTGGTCGAGGACGAGCGCGCCAAGTACGAAAAGTACCTCGACATGAAAAAGAAAATCGAGCAGCAGCTCAAAGACTTCGAATAATCGCAAAAAATCGCCCGGTGGGGCGATTTTTTGGGAAAGAAAGGGAAAGAAAACGAAAAAATGTGAATAGCGAACATTCTTTTTCCCTCAAAAATTGTTGATTTATTAATGGGGTGATATCGCTATTATCATTTTTATTTTTCCTGCAAGAAAATTGACATCGCCCTCTTTTTATGGTAAAATAATATCGATAAAAAGTTAGCGAATATATCGATAGGAGGTATCGAATATGGAAAGACCGGCAAACATATCCAACGCGACAATTTCCAGAATGCCGGGGTATCTTCGGTATCTCAGAGACGCGAAGCTCGTCGGCAGAGAGTATCTCTCCTCCTCGACGATTGCAAAGGACATGGCGATTTCCGCCGTGCTCGTGCGAAAGGATCTTGCGCTCGTCTCTTCCGTTCCGGGGAAACCCAGGTACGGCTTCGAGGTAGGGGGACTCATTCGGGACATTGAAAAGTTCCTCGGCTATGACAATTTATCGGCAGCCGTCGTCGTCGGTGCGGGCGGGCTCGGAAAGGCCTTCTTGGGCTATGAGGGCTTTCAGAATTACGGGCTGAACATCATTGCCGCATTCGATCAACAGGTCAGGGAAGAAACGGTGCGCGGTAAGCCCGTTTATCCCATGGAGCGGCTCTCTTCCTTTATCGAGGAACAGAACATCAAGCTCGGCATCATCACCGTGCCCAAGGCTGCGGCGCAAAAGGTCTGCGATCAGCTCATCGAGGCGGGGGTCAGGGGGATTTGGAACTTTGCGAATACCCAGCTCTCCGTTCCCCGTACCATCGTCGTCAAAAACGTCGATCTGGCAGCTTCGCTCGCCCTTCTTTCGGGGGAGCTTGCAAACCTTTTACAACAGAGTAAATAAATTTTTTTCCATAGACGGAGGTAAACAATGAAAGATTTCATCGTCAAGGATGAAGAGAGCTTGGAAAAGCTTCTTGCAAAGGTAAGAGCGGCTCAGGCGAAATTTGCGACCTATTCGCAGGAACAGGTAGACGCGATTTTCCGCGCGGCGGCGCTTGCTGCAAACAGGCAGAGAATTCCTCTTGCCAAAATGGCGGTTGAAGAGACCGGCATGGGCATTGTGGAAGACAAAGTGATCAAGAATCACTACGCTTCCGAATACATTTACAATAAGTACAGAGACGTCAGAACCTGCGGCGTTCTCGAACACGACGAAGGATTCGGCATTACCAAGGTTGCGGAGCCTGTCGGCGTTCTTGCGGCGGTCGTTCCCACGACGAATCCCACCTCGACGGCGATTTTTAAGTCTCTCATCTGCTTAAAGACGAGAAACGCCCTCATCATCTCCCCGCACCCCCGTGCGAAGAAGAGCACCATTGCGGCGGCAAAGGTCGTCCTTGACGCGGCGGTGGCGGCAGGCGCACCCGAAGACATCATCGGCTGGATTGACGAGCCCACCGTTCCTCTGTCCGGCATGATCATGAGAGAAGCGGATATGATTCTTGCAACGGGAGGTCCCGGCATGGTCAAAGCGGCCTATTCTTCCGGTAAACCTGCACTCGGCGTCGGAGCCGGCAATACGCCCGCCATCATCGACTCTTCCGCAGACATCAAGCTTGCGGCGTCTTCCGTACTTCATTCCAAGACCTTCGACAACGGCATGATCTGCGCTTCCGAGCAATCCGTCGTCGTTCTTGCCGACGTTTACGACGCGTTCAAGAAGGAATTTGCAGCGCGCGGCGCGTACTTTCTCACCCCCGAAGAGACGGAAAAGGTCAGAAAGACCATCATCATCAACGGCGCGCTGAACGCAAAGATCGTCGGACAGTCCGCATGCAAAATTGCAGAGCTTTCCGGCTTTACCGCTCCCGCAGGCAGCAAGGTGCTGGTCGGAGAAGTAGAGAGCGTAGAGCTTTCCGAGGAATTTGCACACGAAAAGCTTTCTCCCGTCCTTGCCATGTACAAGGCAAAGGACTTTGACGACGCAGTTGCCAAGGCCGACAGGCTCATCAAGGACGGCGGACTCGGACATACGTCTTCCATCTATATCAACGTGGAGACGGGTGCGGACAAAATCGAAAAGTTCCGTTCTACCATGAAGACCTGCCGCGTTCTCATCAATACTCCTTCTTCTCAGGGCGGCATCGGCGACATTTACAACTTTGCGCTGACCCCCTCGCTGACCCTTGGTTGCGGTTCTTGGGGCGGAAACTCCGTCTCCGAGAACGTCGGAATCAAACACCTCATTAACATCAAGACCATTGCGGAGAGAAAGGAAAATATGTTGTGGTTCAGAGCGCCTGAAAAGGTCTAT
>JAGATP010000056.1 GCA_017621155.1 Clostridia bacterium | reverse complement strand
TCAGTTCAACACAGCAGTTATCGAAGTTATATTCGCAGAATATAAGGCGTTTCATAGGTTTTTACCTCCAAAATTGTATTGTTTGGAAGTAATGTAAGCGTGGGTTTTGGTGTGGTATCTTTAAGTTTGGGAACCCCCGTTTTCCCATCCCGAAACTGCCTGACGGGACACGCCCAAGCGATAGGCGAGCTCCTCTTGCGTCAAATTGTTTTCCTTGCGCTTTTGCGCGATTCTGTCTCCCGTTGTCATAGCAACCTCCTGCTTTTTTCTCTCATTTTAAATGAACGCCCGTCAAAAGGCAAGAAGATTTCCCTTTCTTTTTGTCAAGTTTGGCTTGCATACGGAAAAAGCGACTTTTTTCGTCGCTTTTTTTCGAGCGTGTTTCCACGAACGCTCTAGTGGAACATCGCCAAGAATTTTTTAAGCGCAAAGATAGACGGCGTGTTCTTGGGGATTGCCATGCCCACCGAGCGGACGGGAAGGGAAGGCGTGACGTTCACCTCGAAGAGCGTCCCCTCCTGAAGCTCCTTTTGGGCGTATTCCCTCGGAATGCAGGCAATGCCCATGCCCGATACTGCGATCTTCTTCATGAAGTCCCAGCTCCCCACCTCGATGGCGGGCTGCAAATTAATTCCGACTCCCCTGCTGAAAGCGTCCAGCGCATGGCGGGCGATAGTATTGTTTTCGAGCATCAGAAGCGGGTACTCGGTGAGCTCGGCGAGGGGGATTTCCTTCCCCTTCAGAGCAGAAAATTTGTTTCCCGCGAGAAAGACGTCGGACAGCTGTTGAATGGAAGAGGAAATGACGATTTCGGGGTCGGAAATGGGAAGGTTCAAAAAGGCGACGTCCACCTTATTCGCCTTGATCTGTTCGATGGTATCGACGGACGTTCCCATCAGCATCTCGAATTTGACCGCAGGGTACGTCTTGTTGAACTCGATGATTTTATCCGCTAAGATATACGAAAAAATCGTGTCCGACGCGCCGATGCGAATGGTGCCCATGGGCGAGGTTTTGAGCTCTGCGATCTTATTTTCCGCATTTTCGAGGAGGGAAAGCGCCTTTTCTACGGGGCGGAAGATGAGCTCGCCGCCGTAGGGCGTCAGTTCCATTCCCCGATGGGTGCGGTTGAAAAGGGTCGTGCCGAGCTGATTTTCGAGCTGCTTGATCGCCTGCGAAACGGCGGGCTGGCTGATGTAAAGGACTTCGGCGGCTTTGGTCAGGCTGCCGCACTTCGCCACCGTGTAAAACACTCTGTAAAGTTCCAAATTGACCATCTTTCGTTCTCCCGTGCGTTATTTTCCCACGCAAAATTTTGCGAATATTTCTTCGATGACCCGCTCCGACGCCGTCTCCCCCGTAATTTCGCCGAGCGCGTCCCAGCACTCTTTGACGTCCACGGTGAGAAGGTCGGAAGGTACGTTTCCGAGGTTTTCGAGCGCCGATCGGATAGACGCTCTCGCCCGAAGAAGGGCGGAATAGTGCCGCTCCTCGACGAGGAACGCCCCGTCTGCCCCTTCGCCCACGCCCCTCTCGTAAAGGAGGGAACGAAGCGCGGAAAGCCCCGCTCCGCTCTTTGCGGAAACGGACAACTCCGCCCCCTCGAAGGGAGGGTTTAAATCGCTCTTCGTCGCAACGAGTACGGGCTTTAAGGGACACGCCGCAGCCAAGCGGCTGTCCTCTTCCGTCCACGATTCGGCAAGGTAGAGGATGATATCTGCGCTCTTTAAGAGGCGCTCTGCCCGCTCCACGCCGATTTTTTCGACGGCGTCGTCGCTCTTTCTTAAGCCCGCCGTATCGAAGAGGCGGAATTTCACCCCCTCGATCTCCATGCTCCCGTCGACGAGATCCCGCGTCGTGCCGGGAATTTCGGAGACGATCGCCCGATCGAATCCCAAAAGGGCGTTTAAAAGGGAACTTTTGCCCGCATTCGGTCTGCCCGCGAGGACGACGGTGACTCCCTGTTTGATCTTTCTGCCCGTTCCGTACCCCGCGATGAGCTGTTCAAGGTCGAGAGAAATCCCTTCGAGCGCGTTTTTGACGGCTTCTTCGGAGGCAAACTCCAAATCCTCTTCGGGATAGTCGATGTCGCAGTCCATGCCCGCAAGCAGGGAAGTGAGCTGTTCCTGAAGCGCCTTTACGCGGTTTGTGAGCGTTTCGTGGTAGAGGGCAAAGCCCGCCCTGACCTCCGCGTCGCTCTCTCCGTTGATCATGTCCGCCATGCCCTCCGCAGAGGAGAGGGAAAGCTTGCCGTTCAAAAAGGCGCGCTTGGTGAACTCTCCCCGCTCGGCGAGCCTTGCGCCGAGCGCGATTGCCCGCTTTAAGACCGCCCTTGCGATCTGCACGCCGCCGTGACAGTGCAATTCGACGACGTTCTCCCCCGTAAAGCTTTTGGGGGCGCGAAAGAGCACGCAAAGTCCGAAATCGGAAAAGCTCCCGCAGTCGATTTCACCGGGATACAGGCGATAGCCCTCGAAGCGGGAAACGGGAATTCTCCCCTTGGGGAAGAACATCTTTTCCACGATGGGAACGGGGTCTCCGGAAAGGCGAATGATGGCAACGCCCCCTCGCCCCGCCGCCGTGGCAATTGCAGCTATGGTATCGTTCATGAGAACTCATATCCTTTTATCTATAACTAAAATTTATACTTTTACCATTATAGCATGCTCCCCGTCCTTTGTAAAGAAATTCCTCTCTCTTTTTGAAAAAATAATTTTTTGTCCCCCTTCGAAAAAACAGCCCGCGCATAGCGGGCTGTTTTTCAGTTGAAAAGGTCGTCGTTTCCCGATTTGGGCTTTTCGCCCTCCCGTTTTCCCTCTTCCTTCGGATTGGGGGAGGAGAACTCCTCGAAGGGATCGGGCGGCTCTCCTTCGGAAGGAGAACGGCGATCGGGGGGATTCCGATAGGGATTGCCGTAAGAATCTCCGTAGGGCGTACGGTTGTAGGGATTCTGATCGTAGGGATTTCTGCTTTGGTATTGCTTGCGATAGAGCTCCTGCTGACGGCGCAAATACTCCTCGTAATCGACGGGCTTGTTGTTGCGAATGGCAAAGAGGATCGCGCCCTTGGTGAAGGGGAAGAAGAAAGCGGAAATCGTCATGATCATCGGGTTGCGATAAAAGTACTTTTTGAAAAAGGCAAAGAGCACCACGAACAGGAAGATAATGTAGGCGAGATTGAGCACGTCCATGACGATGCCGATGTAATCGATGCTGAGCACCGCCCACGCGAGGGATTTCGGAACGTCCGTATACGTGTTCGTCGTGGGATTGTAGGTGCAGTTGACGTCGATGAGATAGCCGAGAATGAAGTAAAATGCGCCGCAGAGAAAGGCGATAAGCTCCGTTACCATCGCCCAAAGTCCGCTCCGCTTGATTTTTGCGGAGAAGAGGTAACCGTCGCCGCCAAGTTCTCCGATGAGATAGGTGTTGCAAAAGGGAACGAAAGCCATCCATTTATGCTTGTTGTTCGCCTTTTTCGCCATCGTGTAAAGCCCAACGGCTTCCAAAGTGAAATTGACGAGATAGAGGGAAAGTGCAATGAGCAGAGCGGCAAGATACCCCTTGATCACCTCGTAGTACATGAGCCTGTAACTCAGATTGTAAAAGTCGATAAAATCCATGATTTCCTCCTTATCCTTCAAACCGAAAAGCTTCGTATTCGACGCTTTCGAGCGCCAGCCCCTTGGCGGGCATCGTCTTGCCGACGCCCTTTCTTTCCCCCGTTTCGAGCGTCCTTTTCAAATCGCTCACCGTCAGCCGACCTCGCCCGATGTCCAAAAGCTCCCCCGCGATCGTCCTGACCATATTGTACAAAAAGCCGTTACCCGTCACGACGAAGGAAAGCTTGTTTCCCTCCCGCTCAACCTTACAGGCGTAAACAGTGCGAATCGTCGTCTTAGCCGAAGAGCCGGACGCGCAAAACGCCTTGAAATCGTGCTCCCCCTCCAGCATACGCGCCGCTTCCTTCATCCGATCCAAATTTATTTTGTCCCTCAAGTGAACGGCGTAACGCTCGTAGAGAGGGTGCTCCCGCTCCGAGAGATATAAGGTATAGCGATAGGTCTTTCTCTTCGCCGTCCTGTTGGCGTCGAAGGAAGGAGGGACTTCCTTGCTCTTTAAAACCTTGACGTCGCCCGGAAGGAGAGGATTGACGCAATCGGCAATTTTCGAAGCGGGAATCGTCGTTTCCGCGTCGAAGTGACAGACTTGCCCGAAGGCGTGAACGCCCGCATCCGTCCTGCCGCTTGCGGTGAGCACGACCTTTTTTCCGAGCGCGCGGGAGAGCTCTTCTTCCAAGACGCCCTGCACCGTTCTCTTTTTCGGCTGTACCTGCCAGCCCGAAAAGTCCGTTCCGTCGTATGCGACGAGAATGGCAATCCTCATACCACCCCTCCCAGATAGACGTTGAAAAGCACGACGCCCGTCACCAATGCCGCCATGATGAAAAAGGCAAGAAGGTCGCGCCAGGAAAAGGTGAGCTTTTTATATTTTGTGCGGACTTTGCTGCCCGCATAACAGCGGGCGTCCATCGCGTCCCCCAGCTCCTCCGCTCTGCGAAAAGAGGAGATGAGAAGGGGAATGAGAATGGGAACGACGGCTTTTGCCCGCTTCATGAGTCCACCCGATTCGAAATCGGCTCCCCTCGCCTTCTGCGCGTTCATGATGCGCTCCGTTTCCTCCATGAGCGTAGGGATAAAGCGGAGGGCGATAGACATGATGAGCGCAAGCTCGTGAACGGGAAAGCGAACGACTTTGAGGGGAGTAAGGAGACTTTCCAGCCCGTCTGTGAGGGAGACGGGCGTCGTCGTATAAGTGAGCATAGACGCCACCATGACGAGGAGAGATAGTCTCAACAAAAGAAACAGCGTGAAGAACACCGCCTGATCGGTGATGGTAATCACCCACCACTTGACCCAAACGACTGCGTTTTCGTTCGGCTTGTAGAAAAACAGCTGTATGATCGCCGTAAAGACGAGAAGGAATAAAATGCCCTTGACCGCCTTGATGACTTTGCCGAGCGGCACTTTGGAAAAGGCGATCGTCAAAAGCAAGAGAAGGGCGCACATTCCCAGCCCGTAAAAGTTTTCCGAGAGGAAGATCGCCACGATGTAAGCGATGAGCGCCAGAATTTTAAACCGCGGATCGAGGCGATGCACGAAGGAAGATGCCTGATAGTACTGACCGAGAGCGACGTCTTTAAACATGGCGACCTCCCAAAGCGAGAATCTGCCTTGCAAAATCCTCGCTCGTAAAATCGGTATCGACGGAAATCCCCCGCTCTTTGAGGGCGCGGCGCACCTTGGCGGTGGTGGGAATGTCAAGCCCCAACGCCTCCAGCTCTTCATCGTGCAAAAAGAGCTCGGAGGGAGGGAGCAAAAATTTGAGCTCCCCGTCCGCAAAGACGGCGACCTTGGTGCAGTTTTCGCCGATTTCGTCCATATCGTGAGAGACGATGACGATCGTCTTGCACCACGATCGATGGAGGGAATGCAACAGTCCCATAATCTCCCTCTTTCCGAGGGGGTCGAGTCCCGCCGCCGGTTCGTCCAACACGAGGATTTCCGGCTTGGTGACAATCACGCCCGCGATCGCCACCCGCCTCTTCTGCCCGCCCGACAAGTCGAAGGGAGAGGCGTCTTTGACCTCTTCATAGTTGAGTCCGACCGCCGTCAGCGCTTCTTTTACGTGCGCTTCCGTCTCCTCCGGCGTAAGGGGAGTCTGTGAAAAGTTTTTGAGTCCGAACGCGACGTCCTCTTTGACCGATTCGGCAAAGAGCTGATATTCGGGATACTGAAAGACGATGCCGACCTTGGAGCGGAGTGCCTTCCAATCGGTGTGCTTGTCGGCAAGGTCGAAGTCTCCGATGCGAATGGAGGGATAGGCGACTCCCTTTTTCGGTTTGAACTTCTTTTCCGCCGTGGGGAGCGTGATGAGGGCGTTGAGGTGCTGGACGAAGGTGGACTTGCCGCTTCCCGTGTGCCCGATGATGCCGAAAAACGCACCCTCTTCGATGGTCAGGGAGACGTCCTTAAGCGCATACGCGGAGGGCGACGTCGGATTGTAGGAATAGCTTAAGCGCTCGACTTCGATATACATTTTGCGATCTCCTCCGCAAGGTCTTCGGGTGTAAGGGCGTAGCCGACGGGCATTCCGCCTTCTTCAAGTTTTTTCCACAGAACGCCGATGGGCGGAAGGGCGAGATTGTAAGTTTCCAGCTCGTCGTGCCGTTCGAAGATTTCCTCCGGCGTACCCTGCATGACGATCTCTCCTCTGTTCATGACGATAGCGCGATCCGCCATCAGGGCTTCTTCCATAAAATGCGTAATGAGAAGGATGGTCATTCCCTCTTCTTTGTTGAGCTTTTTGACGACCTGCATGATCTCCCGCCTGCCCTTGGGATCGAGCATGGCGGTGCTCTCGTCGAGAATCATGATTTTGGGCTTTAACGCGAGCACGCCCGCAATGGCGATGCGCTGTTTCTGACCGCCCGAAAGGGCGCTCGTCATGCGCTCTTTGTACTCGCTCATGCCGACGGCGGCAAGCGATTCTTCAATGCGCACCCCGATCTCCTCGCGGGGAACGCCGATGTTCTCCGGGCCGAAGGCGATGTCGTCCTCGACGATGGACGCAACCGTCTGATTGTCGGGATTCTGAAAGACGATGCCGACGTTCTTTCTCACCGAAAAGAGATTTTTTTGCTCCGAGAGGGGAACGCCGAACACCTCGACCGAGCCGTCCGAAGCCTCTAAAAGCCCGTTGGCAAGGCGGGCGAGCGTCGATTTCCCGCTGCCGTTGTGCCCCAAAACGGCGACGAACTCCCCTTCCTCTACGGAGAAATTCACGCCTTTTACGGCAAAGGAGGAAGTTTTCCCTTCCTCCGCCTTTCGGTAGGAAAACGATACGTTTTTGAATTCCAAAGCTTTCATACTTCGTTATTATAACAAAGTTTCGGTACGGAATCAATAAAATAATGTGAAAATCCTGTAAATTTTTCTTTTTTCCCAAATTTGCACGATTTGCAAAGAAAAAAGTGAAAAATATCAGAAAAAAATCTCCCTACGGTATTGACTTTAAGCCGCAAAAAAGTTATAATGTTTAGCGTATGGTTTTATGTTGTTCGGATGACGACATGGACAGACAAGAAACAATAAAACAATATATCGGAGGTTTTATCGATGAAAAAGATGACGATTGACGGCAATACCGCCGCCAGCCACGTTGCTTATGCCTTTTCGGAAGTAGCAGCCATCTATCCCATCACCCCTTCTTCCCCCATGGCAGAAGTCGCTGATGAGTGGGCTACGCAAGGCAGAACCAATATGTGGGGTCAGAAAGTCAGAATTGCAGAAATGCAGTCCGAAGGCGGCGCGGCAGGCGCCGTACACGGAGCTTTGGTTGCAGGCGCGCTCACCACGACGTACACCGCATCCCAGGGACTTCTCCTCATGATTCCCAACATGTACAAGATCTCGGGCGAACTCATGCCCATGGTCATGCACGTTTCCGCGCGTGCCCTTGCCGCTCACTCCCTGAACATCTTCGGCGATCATGCCGACGTCATGGCTTGCCGTCAGACGGGCTTTGCAATGCTTGCAAGCTCCTCCGTACAGGAAGTTATGGATCTTGCTTTGGTCGCACACCTCGCTACCTTAAAGACAAGCGTTCCCTTCCTTCACTTCTTTGACGGTTTCAGAACTTCTCACGAAGTCAACAAGATCGACATTTGGGACGAGGCGGACGACTATGCGGAAATCAGAGCCATCTGCGAAGAGGCGAATATCGCTCCCGACATCGCCGCGTTCAAGGCAAGAGCGTTGAATCCCGAGCATCCCATTCAGCGCGGTACGGCACAGAACAGCGATACCTATTTCCAGAACAGAGAGACCGCAAATGGTCACTATGAGAAAGTACCAGCAATGGTACAGAAGATGATGGATCTCGTCTCCGCAAAGTGCGGCAGAAGCTATCATCTCTTCGACTACGTCGGCGCTCCCGATGCAGAGTACGTCACCGTCCTGATGGGTTCGGGCTGCGAAGCGGTGGAAGAGTCCATCAACAAGCTCAACGCCATGGGAAAGAAATACGGTATGATCAAGGTTCGTCTCTATCGTCCCTTCGTCTCCTCCGCATTCGTCGCCGCGATCCCCGCAACCTGCAAGAAGATCGCCGTTCTCGACAGAACGAAAGAGCCCGGCTCTCTCGGTGAGCCCCTCCTTCTCGACGTTTCCGCAGCTCTCCTCGAACAGGGCAAGAAGGACATCGACGTCGTCGGCGGAAGATACGGTCTCGGCTCGAAGGAATTCAACCCTTCCATGATCCTCTCCGTCTACAAGAATCTCGAATCGGAGACCCCCAAGAACCACTTCACCGTCGGTATCTATGAGGACGTCACCAACTCCTCCCTCGACTTCTCCGAGAAGTTCGACGCCGCTCCCGCAGGCTCTACGTCCTGTAAGTTCTACGGACTCGGCTCAGACGGTACGGTCGGCGCAAACAAGAACTCCATCAAGATCATCGGCGACCATACCGATCTCTATGCGCAGGCTTACTTCTTCTACGATTCCAAGAAGTCGGGCGGCATCACCATCTCCCATCTGAGATTCGGCGAAACCCCCATTCAGTCCACCTACCTCATCGACGCGGCGGACTTCGTACAGTGCTCCAACCCCTCCTACATCACCCGCTACGACATGACGGGCGACATCAAGGAAGGCGGTATCTTCCTTTTGAACTGCCCTTGGACGGACGTTGCATCCCTCGAAGCTAACCTTCCCGCAAAGGTCAAGAACGACATCGCGAAGAAGCACATCAACTTCTACGTGATCGACGCCATCAAGATCGCGGCAGGGCTCGGACTCGGCGGCAGAACGAACACCATTTTGCAGTCTTCCTTCTTCAAGGTATGCCCTGTTATGCCCTATGACAAAGCGGTGGAATACATGAAGTATATGGCGAAGAAGTCCTTCGGAAGAAAGGGCGACGCCGTCGTTCAGATGAACTACAACGCCATCGATTCCGCTTCCGTAGAAGGCAACCTCGTCAAGATCGACGTTCCCGCTTCCTGGGCTACCACCACGGAAGGCGCCGAGATGGTCAAGCTTGCGGACAACGAATACTTCCGCTCCGTGGTCGCTCCCATCCTCGCACAAAAGGGCGACGAACTTCCTTCCTCCGCCTTCAACGCAGACGGCTCCGTTCCCGTCGGAACGACCAAATTCGAGAAGCGCGGCGTAGCCGTCAAAGTTCCCGCCTGGGACGCTCAGAAGTGCATTCAGTGCGGCAGATGCTCCTTCGTTTGCCCTCACGCTTGTATCCGTCCCGCCCTCGTTCCCGTCGGCGCGGAGAAGCCCGCTACCTTCACCACGAAGGCTGCCATCGGTCTTCCCGGCTATGAGTACAGGATTCAGGTCTCCCCGCTCGACTGTATGGGTTGCGGCGTCTGCGCAAGCGTCTGCCCTGCAAAGGACGGCGGCGCACTCGCGATGATTCCCCTTGCAAAGGCGGAAGCTGCGGGCGAAATCGAAAACTACAACTACAGCGAAACGCTTGAAGAGGTCGATACCTCCAAGTTCAGAAAGAGCACCGTCAAGGGCTGCCAGTTCTCCAAGCCCCTGTTCGAGTTCTCCGGCGCATGCGCAGGCTGCGGCGAAACCCCTTACGTCAAGGTCGTCACCCAGCTCTTCGGCGACAGAATGATCGTCGCCAACGCAACGGGCTGCTCCTCCATCTACGGCGGTTCTTCCCCTACGTGCCCTTACACCACGAACAAAGAAGGTCACGGCCCCGCTTGGGCAAACTCCCTCTTCGAGGACAACGCGGAATTCGGCTACGGCATGAACCTCGCTTACAAGGCGAGAAGAGCCGCTCTCAAAGACAAGGTTGAAAAGCTCATCGCTCTTTGGGAAGGCAAATACGAAGAAGGCGTAACCGCTGCAAAGGCATGGATCGACACCATGGACGAAGGCGAAGCTTCCAAGGCTTCTTCCGCGGCGCTCGTCGCTGCCCTCGAAGCAAAGCAGGATTGCGAATGCTGCGGCACTCTCGTCAAGGAAATTCTCGAAGCGAAGGATTGCCTCGTCAAGAAGTCCTTCTGGATTTTCGGCGGCGACGGCTGGGCATACGACATCGGTTACGGCGGTCTCGATCACGTTCTCGCAAGCGGCGAAGACGTCAACGTCCTCGTCCTCGACACGGAGGTTTACTCCAACACCGGCGGACAGGCTTCCAAGTCCACGAACATCGGCGCAGTCGCTAAGTTCGCTTCTGCAGGTAAGAGAGTCAAGAAGAAGGATCTGGGCATGATCGCGGCGACCTACGGCTACGTTTACGTCGCACAGTGCGCGATGGGCTCTAACCCCGAACAGCTTCTCAAAGCCCTCACCGAGGCAGAAGCGCACAAGGGCCCTTCCCTCATCATCTGCTACGCTCCCTGCATCAACCACGGCATCAACATGTCCAAGAGCCAGCTCGAAGAGAAGGCGGCTGTGGATTGCGGCTATTGGCAGCTTTATCGGTACAATCCCGACGTACCCGCAGGAACGAATCCCTTCACCCTCGACTCCAAAGAGCCGACCGGCGATTATCAGGCATTCATCCTCGGCGAGACGAGATACGCTTCCTTGAAGAAGACGCAGCCCGACGTTGCAGACGAACTGTACAAGAAGGTTGAAGAATCCTCCAAGGCAAGATTGGAAGGCTATAAGAAAATGGCAGGCAAGGAATAATTCCTTCTAAGCTTAGGGGGGCTGTCGCTTTGACGCGACAGCCCCTTTTCCTTTGCGCACTTGGAAAAATCTTGTAAATGAGAGCGTGTTTCCACAAACGCTCTATTCCTTCCAAGACCATTGACAAAACGCTTTTTTTATGTTATGATCAAAGTGACCCCGCATAGACTGAAAAAGAAAGACTTTTTTGTTTCCGTTCCATTTACCATACGAACGACCCGCTGAAAAGGCGCGTCCCCTCTTTCGGAAACAGAAAATCTTTCCCGAAATAACGACAAAGGAGTTACTATGAACTTTCTCTTTTTCGATTTAGACGATACCATTTTCGATTTTAAAAAGGCAGAGTCGATTGCGCTTAAAAAGACGCTGTCCGCATTCGGCATTCCCCCTACAGACGCCACGATTGCGCGCTATAGCGCCATCAATCAGAGTTTATGGGAGCGCTTGGAGCGGGAGGAAATTACGCGGGACGACGTCAAAATCGGGCGATTCGCCCTACTCTTTCAAGAGCTTGGCATAAAGGCCGACGCGAAAAAAGTCACCATGCTCTATCAGGAAAACCTCTCCCACGGGCATTACTACGTCGAAGGCGCAGAGGAAGCCATTCAAGCGCTCGCAAAGCGTTACGTCCTTTCCTTGGTTTCCAACGGCACCTCTTCCGTCCAGAGGGGGCGGCTCGCCGGTTGCTCCGTCCTTCCCTGCTTTTCCCATGTCTTTCTGTCCGAAGATCTCGGTGTGGAAAAGCCCTCTCCCCTCTTTTTCGAAAGGGCGTTTGCCGCCATCGAGGGTTTCGACAAAGCGAAAGCGCTCATCGTGGGCGACTCTCTGACCTCGGACATTCTGGGCGGCATCCAAGCCGGAATCAAGACGTGCTGGTTCAATCCGCACGGAAAAAAGGCGAGCGCGATTCCCCCCGATTACACGATTTCCTCTTGGAAGGAACTCGACACCGTTCTGCAAGATTGCTTTCCCGAATCGATCTAATCTGCTAAATTCATACAAATTTTGCAAATATTTTACGGGAAATTTCCCCGTACGTCTTGACAAATGAAATAAAATGGAGTATAGTATATAAAATCATTTTTTGAAGGTGAAACAATGTATTGTCAAGATTGTGGTGAAAAATTAACACTGCGCTTTTGCGAAGGAGAGGGCTTAGTGCCCTTCTGTAACCGCTGCAACGGATTCAAATTCCCGCCCTTTTCCTGTGCCGTATCGATGACGGTCATCAACCGCACCCAAGATAAGGTGCTGCTCGCAAAGCACAACGGCGACGAGGACTTCGTCCTCTTTGCAGGCTACGTCAAAAAGGGCGAGAGCGCCGAAAAGGCAATCCCCCGCGAAATCAAGGAAGAGCTGTCCCTTTCCACCGTAAAGCTGCGCTATCTTTCCTCCCGCTATCACGATCCGAGAAACGTTCTCATGCTCGGCTTTGTCGTCATGGTGGAAAACGGCGACTACGTGTTGCAGCCATCCGAGCTCAAGGACGCCAAATGGTGTACCTTTGACGAGGCAAAACAACTCATCCGCAAGGGCTCGACTGCAGAATACTTCCTGCATCTCGCGCTCTCGGAGCTCAAGCGCAAGCCCCTTTAATCGGTTTTAAAAAAGGAGACTTTTTATGGCAAACGAACGACAAAGCGACGTCGCCTCGATCATGGAGTACGTCAAATCCGCAACCTTAAAGGGAAGCACCCAAATCGCAGAAACTTGGTTTTTGTGGAATTTAGGGGAGATTTCTCTGCACTTCATCCTCGATGAGAGGGAAACCACGGTGGAATATTTCCGCCATGACGATCAAAAAAATGCGATCGGGCAAATTCAGAAGGAAAATTCCGAGGTGATCGGATTGATTGAAGAGATCAATTCCGAAGACAAGATGGTCTTGATTACGCGCTCGCTTTTAAACTTTTGCAATACCTTTGCCGTCGTCGACAAGGCTGCCGAAAAGAAGAAGAGCAGCTTTTTCGTCCGCCGCTATTACTCCTGTTAAACGCATAAAAATACAGCCCGCCATGCTTCGCATGAAGCATGGCGGGCTGCTCGTTTGTCCATGACGGCTATAAAGCGTTATCTGCTTTCAAAGCTGTCGCAGCAGGTGCAATGTTCTTCGTCGCAGCACTTGCCGACGTGAATTGCGCTCAACGTACAATTTTTGCCTTCTACGTTGTGACGGCACTTTGCAACGTCACAACCGATGCTATGATTGACTCGTTCCATAATTCCTCCTTTTTCCCTAGTTTGCACATTCTTTGTAAAAATTATCTCCCATAGCATTGACAATTTTTTCGCTTTTTAGTACAATAAAGAAAAAAGAGGTGAATCCCATGAAGGTAATTTTAAAGGCAGACGTCAAAGGCAGCGGGAAAAAAGGAGATCTCATCGATGTCTCCGAAGGCTATGCAAAGAATTTCCTCTTGAAGAAGGGACTTGCAGAGCTCGCCACCGCCGCTTCCGTCAACGAAATCCAGCAAAAGAAGAAGGCGCAGGAATTCCACCGTGCCGAAGAGGTCAAAGCGATGCAGGCGCTCGCAAACGAGCTGAGAAACAAGGAAGTGACCGTTTCCATCCGCACGGGGGCAAACGGCAAGGTGTTCGGCTCCGTCACCTCTTTGCAGGTCTCACAGGCGCTCGCCGCACTCGGCTATGAAATCGACAAGAAGAAGATCGTCCTTGCGGGCGGCTTGAAGTCGGTCGGTTCCTTCCCCACCGAGATACGGCTCATGGAGGGCATTGCGACGAAAATCGTCGTCAACGTCGTGGCAGGCTAAAACAATTGAAAATACTTGCAAATGCGTTCGGCATACGACCGAACGCATTTTCGCAGAAAAAAAATTCAGGCAGAGAGGAATCTCTGCCTGTTTTTTGTATTTTTCGTATTTTATTTCACGGAGGCGAGCAGCGCGGCGACAGCTTCCTTCATCTCCTCGAGCCCTGCCTTTGCAAACTTTTCATCCTTTGCCTTGACGGAGTAATAGACCTTGAGCTTGGGTTCCGTTCCCGAAGGACGGACGCAGATGAACGACCCGTTTGCAAGCTCGTAATAGACACAGTTGCACTTGGGAATGCCGAGCGCCGTCTTCTCTCCCGTTTTGACGTCCGTGCGGACGTCCGCGGAATAGTCGCGGATGCCGACGACGGGGAAGGACGCGAACGAAGTCACCTGCTTGGTCTTTAAAGCGTCGACCACGGCGTTCATCTCCTTCATGGCGTTGAGTCCGGAATACTGCGTAGAGACGTTGACGTCGAGCACGTAGCCGTACTTCTTGTAGATCTCCTGCAATCTGCCGTAAACGGACTTGCCGATGTAGGTATAGTAGCAGACCATCTCCGCACAGAGCATGGACGCGACGACGGCGTCCTTATCCCTCGCGTGCGTACCGCGCAGGTAGCCGCAGGATTCCTCGAAACCGAAGACGTAAGTATGCTTGCCGTTTGCCTCCCACTCCTTGATCTTCTCGCCGATGAACTTGAAGCCGACGGGGGTCTCGTAGAGGGCGACGCCGAAATCGTCGCAGATCGCCTTTGCCATACCGGTGGTGACGAAGCTCTTGACGACGGCTGCGTTGGCGGGAAGGGCGTTGTCCTCCTTCAAACGGGTCAAAATATAGTCGAGGAGGAGGATTCCCACCTGATTGCCCGAAAGTGCGACGAACTCGCCGTTGTCGTCCTTCAAAGCGACGCCGAGACGGTCGGAATCGGGGTCTGTGCCGAACACGACGTCGGCGGAAATTTGATTCGCGAGCGCGATTCCCATGGAAAGGGTCTCTTTGTATTCCGGATTGGGCACTTTTACAGTGGAGAACTCGGTGTCCTGCGTCGTCTGTTCTTCGACGACCGTCACGTTGATGCCCAACTTTTTCAAAATCGTCATGACGGGGACGTAACCCGAGCCGTGGACGGGCGTATAGACGAGCTTCAGATTTTTGCCGCACTTCTCGACCGCTTCCTTGGAAAGGGTCAGCTTGGAAAGCTCTTCGATGTACGTCTCGTCGAGCGCCTTGGGAACGGGAAGAATGAGGGGAGAAGTCTCGTCTCCCTCTACGGACAGGTAATCGTCGATCTCGTTGATGAAATCGACGACGACGGCAGTCGCCTCGGGGGACATCTGCGCGCCGTCCTCACCGTAAACCTTATAGCCGTTGTATTCCTTGGGATTGTGCGAAGCGGTGATCATGATGCCCGCAATGGTGTGCAGGTATCTGACCGCATAGGAGAGCATGGGAACGGGATGAACGTCGTCGAAGAGATACGCCTTGATTCCGTTTTTGGCGAGCACCGCCGCGGAGGCCTTGGCAAAGAGCTTGGAATTTCTCCTCGTATCGAAGGAGATGACGACTCCCCTTTCCTGCTCCTCTAAGGGTAACGTCTTGATGTAGCGGGAAAGTCCCTGCGTGGCGCGCATGACGGTGTAGACGTTCATCATATTCATGCCGTAGCCGATGATGCCGCGCATTCCCGCCGTGCCGAACGCGAGCTCGCCGCCGAAGCGATATTCCTTTGCTTTTTCATCGTTTGCGATGCTCAAAAGCTCTGCTTTTGCCTCGGAAGAAAGCCTTTCGTCCGAAAGCCATGCCTCATAATTTGCTCTGTAATCCATCAATGGTTCCTCCAGATATATAGTATAAGCAAGACTATCTCGTCTTGGTCTTATCGTACATTTCGTTGTTCTCGAAAAACTTCTCCGTATTGCCCTTGTCCGCGTTGAGCACGATGGTGTCGTATGTAATGAAATATTTCCTTCCGGTCTGCGTGTAGAAATTGACAAACCGAATGGAGATCAGCCAGATCGACGCGGCGGGGAGGGCGAGCAAAAGTCCGCTTCCCAAGGTAAAGACCGCCGTCGCAAGGCAGATTGTAAGCGTGATGTAGAGATAGGCGATGTAGGAAGAGTACAGCTTCCCGAAGCGCACTTTGGTCAGATGAAAACTCCACTTAACCGCCTCTCCGAGCTTCATGCCCCCTTCGATCATGGCGGGCATTAAATTGGAAGTTAAGGTAAACTTCGCCGCCTGCGCGCAGATGATGGCGGTAATCGACAAGAAGAGCGCCACAATCCCCGGCAAGAAGGAAAGCAGGAAGAAGAAGACAAAATAGCAAAGGAGCAAAATCAGCACGTCGAACAGCATGACGATAGGCACGTAGATGATGAGAAACCTGCACGCGATGCCGATATTCTTGACGAGGGAGGAGAAGAAATTGACCTCCGCATAGCTGCACATGCGGGTATTGAGCATATCGCCCACGACGAAATCGCCGATTCCCCGCAAAAACTGGAAGGCGAAATAGACGAGCACCGTGCCGATGCCGACGAGCGCGATGGAGAGGGAATGCGCCGAGAGAAAGGCGGAGAACTGCGCGCCGACCTCGACGAGGCAGGCCGAAATTTCCTCCTTCGCCTCCTCCGTGGCGAGCAGTGCCCGCAAGAAGGTCGCCGCCAATTGCTTGACGCTCTCCCCCACCGGGCCCGTAACGAGCTCGGAGAGAAAAGAAGATACGTTCGGGATAAAAAAGGCGAGAAAAATCGCACCCGTAAAGAGAATGACGACCAGCCGATACAAAAGGAGCTTATAAACCTTGTTGAAGTTATCCGTCAAAATCTGAAAGGCGTTGCGAAAGACCATACTTATCTCCTTTTATAGGCGGGCTTTAAGTCTTCTCGTTCCATCTCCGCATCCATAAAATAGGCGATTTCCATCAGCGTTCCGTAGTAGAGGAAGAAGAAGAGATCGACGACGAAGACGACGGGCGCAAGCGCAGGCGTTCCGCCGAGGACGCAAATGCTCAAAATTCCGTTGCCGATGAGAAGGGGAATGAGGATGGCGGGAAGGAGCCGCCTTCTCTTATTCTCCGAAAGGTGCGCCGAATAGGTGAGCGCTTCAAAGACGTGGAAGCCCGTAATCAGCTGGCAGGGAAGCCAAAGCATGAAATAGGAAATGATGTGCATGAGCGCCCAGACCATGAGCGCGAACACGATGATGCCGAAAATGTAGGCTGCGACGGGCGCTTTGGCAAAGATGAGAATGATACAGAACTCCGCAAGCGCCATCAGCGCCGTCCAGATCTCGTAGATCAAAAAGACGCACAGCGCGACCAAAATGGTTGCGAGAATGTTGTCGTTGATCTTGGAAAATACGCCGTTAAAGGTGCGTTTCCCGATCCTCATGTGCTTTTCGATGAGGGCAAGAAGAACGGACATCATAATGCAGACCACGAAAAATCCGAACAGGGAGCAGAGTACCCCGTACCACGAGGAGACGTTCAGGAGGGAAAAGGCACGAAACAAATCCAAATAGGTAAGCTCGGTCAGCTTTCCCGTGAAAAAATTCTTGATCAGAAGCGTAAAATGCGAATAATCGAACGCCCCGACGAAAAACGCCGCAGGTAAAACCCCGAACAACAGAATGTACCACAGGTTTTTTACGATATATTTTAATGTTTCCGCTATGTACTTCATACTTCGTATTATACTATACTTTGCGCCCAAAGTAAAGAGTTTTTGAAAAAATTTTTTCATGCCTTTTTTCCTCTTTATAACCATGATTTCCTATCTCAAAGCCAATTGGAAAACAGACGCGCGCAAGACAAGGAGTGCGAGGAAAACCCGAAGGATTTTACTAAAACGTAAATGACCTCGTCGCCGCAAACTTCGCTCTAAGTCGGTTTTATTTCAAAACCGACTACTTTGCTCCGTCGTGGCTCCTCTTCCCACAAAATCTTTGCAAGCAAATCTTTTGCGGAAGCCCTATCTTTGCCGCAGCACGACACAAGGGTAGCGATGTATGTTTTTCAAGAATATTGCTCCAAAATCGAGTAGAGCGTCACGTAATACTCGCCGAGGTATTCCTTTGCCACCTCGTCCTCCGCATAGAGCTGCATGCGCTCGGCGGGGTCTTCGATGGAGAGGTAATAATCCTGCACGACTTGCACCCTCTGCACCATGGAATAATTTTCGTTCACCTCATACGGCACGCTCCGATAGGAGACGCTTGCAGCGGGGAGCGTCGAGCTGTTGGCGATGCCGAACGTGACCTGCTCCCTAAGCTCTTCGACCTTTTTCGCGTATTCCGCCTCGAGCTCGGCGATCATTTCGTCCCGCACGGTAGAGCGGAACATGTTGTTGGCGAGAAGCAGGAGCATTGCCGAACGCATATCCTTTTCGAGTTCTTCCGTCAGCTCGTTTTTTCGCTTTTGCCCGCTTCTTAAAATGAGCATCTGCTGAATGGAGAGCTTTGCCATCTCCTCGTCCGTGAGATCGATAATGTCAATAATCAAGAAATTTCACCTCCAACCATTGAATTTTTGCCTGTCCGTGGGCGACGATCCGCACGCCGAACCGCCTTCCACGCAGCGAAGTTTGAAAGAGATCGGGCAAAGAAGCGCTGTAAGCGCGTTTCCCCCGCTCGGTGTAAATCTGCAAGGAGACGTCCCCCTCCCCCTCGATGGAGAGCTTTCGGAGCATTTTGCGCGCCGATGAAGAGGAAAAGAGCGTAAGGCCCGAATCCCAGACCCGTTCCAAGGGCTGATCTCCTTCTCCCTCCACGATTTTCAGCCATCGGTCGCCCTCGCAGAATCCGAAGGGAGACAGGGCTTTCGCATTCAGGTGCAAAATCGTTCCTCGTCCCTCCTTCACCGCATAGGAAAAGATACACTTTTCCCCGTTCAGCGTGCCCGAAGCAAAGTATCTCCCGTCCGCAAAGCTCGCCTCCTCGGCGGAAAAGCTCGTTCCCTTCACGAGAGAGACGCTGTCCCCGTCAAAGGCATACAGCCCGCTGCTCGCAAAGAAGAAGAGCCGTTCCCCGACGCAGCACGCAGTCTTTCCGACCACCCCCTCCGAGGGGAATTGCACCTCGATCGCCTTGAAATTGCGGTTGTCCCCGAAGGCGCGGAAGATCGTCGCTCCCCGTTCGCGCAGGAGATAAAGGCGTTCGTTCATGGAAACGAGGGCGACGACCTCGCCCAAAGACGAGGGCAGATAGACGATACCCGCCTCCTGCGTTCCCTGCGTCCAGCCGAAGGGGTCGGCAGGCGAAGAAAAGCGGAGCTTCTCTCCGTCCCAGACGAAAAGCCTTTCGTAGTGCGTACAGGCAAACAGGGCGGGAATCCCCTCCCTCGCCGTCGCCGCATTGTCGAAAAGAAGCCAATCCGCCCCGTCGAAGAAGAGGGGACGCCTTTTGTTCGTCTCCGTGTTGACCGCTGCGCAGCGCGGCGCGCTCGCAAAGGACTTGATCGCCGAAAATCCGAGCGAAGTCAATCGATACAGGGACTTGTCCTCTCCGTAGTAGAAAAAGCCCTCTTCCGTCGCATAGGCGGCGACGGGCGGGGAGGGCGGCGCAAAGGGCGTCGCCTTGGAAATCCCCTCGATGCAGACGAGCTCGCCCCGCTTGGAAAACCCGTAGCATACGCGGGGCAAGATACCGTCCGCCCTTTCCTCGTCCGCAAGCATGTCCTCGGGCTGATACTTTTTCTTGACTGCCGTAAGAGAGGGCGATTTCATGATGTCATACAGTCTCAAACCCATTTTCTCCCCTCCCATTTTCTCTTCGGCGAATGCAGACAGAGCGCAACCAGCCCGTCCTTGTACCGCTTATCGAAGATCGCCGCCTCTTCGTAAAGTCCGTTCATGAGATAGTATTCGCACGCCACGCCGTAGGCAAGAACGGCGACCGGAAGAAAGTGCGGCGTCTCGGCGACGTCATTCACCCCCTTAAATTCGGGAAAGGCGGAGTAGATCACAAACACCCTTCCCTCCTTGGTTTCAATGCGGTCGGGATAGCGCAGGAAGGGAAGTCCAGCCCCCACCTCGTTTTCGACGCGGAGAATAGCGATCGCGCCCCTTTTCAGCGCCCTAAAATAGATGACGCCGTCCTCCGTATTGACCTCTTCCTTTTCGACGATTCCCTGACAGCGCATGGCGATGTCCTGCTCTACCGTCTGATAGCAATCGAGGAGCTTTTCCACCTCTCGTTCGAGTTCGGCGTCGACGAGCGTTCCTTGGAGATAGGTAGCGAGATCCTCTCGCTCCGCCATCTTCGCCGCCAATGAAATTACAGTTTTTACGTTCATAAGTTCCTCCCTAATCAAAAGAAGCCGCCGCCGAAACCGGCGGCGGCAACCGTTTACGCCTCGGTGATGCCGGTCAGCATCGCCTGTCCCGCAGGATTGACGCATACGAGATCGGCGTACTTCACCAGCGTGGCGGAATACACCGCTTTGCCCGCGACCTGCTTTAAGACCGCACCCTTCTCATCCTCCATCCAAGACCAATCACCCAGCTGACAGAGGGTGAAATCGTCCGTATTGAGGAGATACATCGTGCCGTCGGGGCAGAATCTGTCCGCAACGACGGGAATGCCGTTGAAGGAAATCGCCTTCACACCGCCATCCAATTCGAGGGTGTTGACAAACGACCTCTTTTCGGAGAGCATCTTCATGATGGCGCGGCGCACGCCTGCGCTGCACACGATGAAGTTGACCTTGCCGCCGCTCCTCTCCTCTACGGTGTCGATCGCCGTCTGCATGACGAGCTCGTCGATGGCGCCGACTTCCGTCTTGATGTAGGGATTGAGCCAGGCATTTTCCGATCTTGCCAGCCCGTAAATGTTCTTGCTCGTGTCGAAGATCGCGCCGAGCCCCGTGATTTCGTAGTTATACGAGCCCTGCACGACTGCAAGACAGCCCGCAGGGACGGCGGAGGCGGACAGTCCCGCGCCGGACACGGTAATCGTCCGATTGACCCGATCCACCGCGTTGACCGTTCTTGCGCGCGCGGTGGTAATCGTTCCGCCCGCTGCCGTCAGGAAATCGACGATCATGCCGACCTCGATGTTCTTGACGGAGGAGAGCGTGACGGTCGTACCGCTTACGCTGACGACTTCGGCGAGCTTGCCCGTTCCGTCTCCGAACAGCATTCTTCCGAGATTGAAGGAAGAGGCATGCACGAGTCCCTCCATCTCCGCATTCAGAAGCCCCACAAACGCCCCTTCGTTGGTTGCGGAGGAGCGCACCGCCTTATCGCTGATCTCCAGCGTACCGAATAAGTTTTTGAGGCTTACGGTGAGGTGCGCGTAGTGATTGCCCGCAGAGGCGGGAAGCGCGCCCGTCTCGCTGCCCGCGCCGACGCCGCCGTTGACGCCGAAGCACACGGGAATGTGGACGTTTTTCCCCACCACGTTTTCGCTCGATTGTCTGATTCTCGCAAGCAAGGGATTTGCCTGCGCATTCAAAAGTTCCTTGACAGCGTCGAGATAATAGGTTTTCAATGCGCTGTCTGCCGTGTTCAATGTTACCATAAAATTATACTCCTTTCATCCATTGTTCTGCCAATTTCCCCGCTTCGCGCAAGGTCTTCGGCTTATCGGGCAGGGAACAAACCCCGCCGCCTTGTACTTTCGGCAAAGAAGAGCTCTTCAAGGATTTCAGATAATCCTCGATGATCTTCCCCTTCACCTCTTCATTCTGCGACGCGGAAGCGTACAAAGCTTCGCAAGAGCGGCTGTTATCCTCTAGCTCCTTCACCCTTTGCGACTTTTTCGTAAACTCCGCCTGTAAGGAACGATAGGCATCCATGAGGGCATTCACGCTCTTGAATTGTCCTAAATCGGGTTCCCGTGTCTTGTTATCCTCTTGTTCCATTTCTTTCCTCCTTTTTCTTTCGATGCTCTCCGATGTGGGAGAGAATCACCCCTTCGTTTTTCGCCTCCTCGGACAGGAGATACCTCGTGTGTTCGAGAATGTGCACGTCGTCATCGTCGTACTCCTTGACGACGAGCTTGCCCTTGCTCAGATTTTCCTCTTGAGCACGGTGCCTGTGCAGCGAAGTCAGATCCTCCACCCGTTCGAGCGCACCGTAACCGATTTCGTCCAGAATCTCGTTCTTGACGTAAGTCGGCACCTTTCCATCGCCGTCGGACAGCAGCCCCTTTTCGAGCAGCTCGAAGACGAGGTTTCTCCTCGTGAGGGAATTCGTCTCTTCCCCCTCTTCGAATAAGATGTCGTCGGCAGAGACGTCGGAAGCGCAAAAATAGCTGATTTTGACCTTCTTGCCCTCTCCCGTCACCCGAAGCAAGCGCTTTTCCCCCGCAAATTCGCGGTAAAGCCGCAAAATGTGGCGGGCGATTTCCCGCATGCTCTCGCCGATGTTGCCCGCAACGACGGCAAGCCTTGCGGCTTCCTGATCGATGAGCAGCTGCAACCCCGTCGCCGAGGTGATGCCCGAAGAGTACGTCCTCTGGTTTAAAGCCTCGCCCGTGCCGCTGACAAGGACGAACTCCTCCAAAAGCCGCTCTTCCTCCTTTTCGTATTCGGAAGGGACGCTTCCGGGATCGAGCATTTTCGGCGGCTCGCTTCCCTGTCGGTAGACGAGCACCTTCCCGGGACGCAGCCCATCGCTGACGAGCTCCTCGGCGTCCACGCTGCCGTCCTCCACGGCGATCACACCCATGGAAAGGCGGTTGAGACACTCCTGCTTTCTGTTCCGCACCGCGTTGTACGAACGCTGCAACGGAATGAGCCTATCCACGACGGAGCTTCCGAAAAACGCACCCGCCTGCCTCAAACAGACCTGCTTGACAAAGGGATACCCTCTCTTGCCGTGTTCGCGGTTGGCAAAGGGAAGTCTCCCCTCATAGAGGAGCTTTCCGCCCGCCACGATTTCGAGTTTTCCCTCGACGTGTTCCAAGTCGGGCAGGGTGTACCGCTCGATGAGCAGCTCCGCGTCGTGCAGCACCGCTCCGCCCCCTCTGCCGCCTTGCGAAGGCGTCACGGCGGGGAGAATACCGAATTCGTCGCTGTCCCGCCCCGCGAGCTTCACCCCGTAAGCCTCTTCGATGTCCTTGACGAGGACGGCACGCGCACGGATGACGCTTCTCTGATCCTCCAGCCCTTCCACGCCGAGAGAATCGGGGTAAATCTCAAAGGGAGAAACCACCTCGACCTCCACCTCTCCTTCGTAAACGCCTCCCTCGTCCGAGCGGGCAAGCTGCCTTCCCCCCTCGTCGTTCCAGGAGATAAAGTAAAAGGCTGTCCCGCACGTCTCCGACCAATTCACGCCCCGCTCGACGATCTCATCGAGCCGAATGCGCTCGGACACGTTCTTCAGGATGTCGGACGCGAGCTTCGCTACCTTCCGATCGGATTCCTCATCCGAAAAGGGGTAAATCTTGAGCTTTTTCCGCATTCGCTTGAGCTTCGCCTGCCTCGTTTCCAGCGTGGGAGCGATGCAGTTGAACACCCTTCGCTCCTGCCAGCAGAAGCCGCCGCACTCCTCTTCCACTTCGCCCGCGAGGTTCACGTCCGTATACTGATTCCCCGCGACGAAGTGCAGCGCGAGCAGCCAGGCGCTCTCCAAGGCTTTCCGTTCGCTTCGGCGCCGCTCGAAGTCCCGTTCGATCTCGTCCACGAGCTTTTTGACCCGCCTACTCTCCTCGTTCTCCTTCCTCATTTCTCAATTCCTCCATCAATCGCTTTCTCTCCCGCTCTAAAGTCTCGTCGTCGAGATCTTTGACTTCCGCGCCCTCGCTTAACAGCATTTGGGCAGCCTTCAAATCGGGAGGAAGCTGTTTTTTGCTTTTTTTGCGCTTGACCAATTTCATTTCTCCCTCTTCCATTCCGTATTCCTCCACGGTTTCGGAGACGGAGCAGCCGAGCGCACATTTCATAATTGCCTTTCGCAGCGATTCATTCATCTTCGCTTTAACCTCCGATATTTTCGTTCTTTGTCGAGTTGCACCGCCGTCTTTTCCTCCTCCTTGGTTTTGTATGGCTTTCTCATGAGATAGTACCGCATTTCGTCGAGGCAATGATCGTCCCGCTTGACGGGATGATCTCCCGCCCCCCAAAAGTAGCTTTTGAGCTCCCGAATGAGGTTGGTGCAGGAGGAAAAAATATAGACGTTCGGAAACCCGTTGTCCCGCTTTAAATAGCGCTTCACCCGCGCGATTCCCGCAAACAAATCCTTATTCACCCTCGTGTCGACCAAAATGTCCCGCTCGTAAAAGAGCTCGGCAACGCTTTTCGAAGAAGCGAGCGTCCTCTGAGACGCCGCGCTGTCGATGAGCGCCTCGATCCTCCCTTTCCCGTCCCTGTGCCAGCCGATCCGCTCGGAAATCTCCTTGATCTTGCCCGCATGGTAATCGACGTCCTTGCCCGCAGCGTAATGTTCCGCCACGACGTAGACGTTCGAATCGTAATCCACCGCATACCAATGAACTGACGTCGGGTTGTTCAGTCCGGGATCGATGGATATGAGGTCTTGCCATTCCGCGGGCACGGCAAAGGGTTCGATGACGTGAACGGATTCGTCAAATTCGGGATAAACGAGTCCCTCCGCCGTCGAGAACTTGCCGTACTTTCTGCTGTCCAGGACGGAGGAATCGAGCGAGCGCTCCATCAGCGCGATCTCCTTTTCGGAAAGATAGGGATTGTCCCTCCACTCCATAAACTCATACCAGATTTCCGGGTTGTTCCTACGGTTGAGATAGATCTCCTCGTAGAGGAAGGTGAGTCCCTTCAGGGGCGTCATTGTCCCGAACACGTCGCCCTCGCGGTCGAGAATGCGCATCAGGCACTCCTCGTAAATGTCCTTCGGCGGCTCTTCGTCGAACCACACGAAGTCGAGGGAAGAACCCTGAAACTTTTCCCTGCCCTGATCGCAGCTCTTAAAGCCGATGACGGACAAGCCTCCGAACGCATTCTTTACGGTAATCTGATCGATGATCCCCCCTTCGGGATTGTCCTTGCGCCCGCTGAGCATGGTGATCTCGGCAATGCGGGACTTGTCGAGATAGTGCAGCACCTTTTTCTGCGCGACGTCCCTTTGCACCTGCTGGGAGAGGGAAACCACCCAACCGAAGACATCCTTTCTGTTCTTCCGATAGGGGTGAATGCCGAGCGCCATCCACACCGCTTCGACCGCGCCGCACTCCGTCTTGCCCGAACGGTTTCCCCCGAACACCCAGCGATTTCTCTTTTCGCAGCGGTGAAAGGCGAGCTGTTTTTGATGAATCTTGTCCCCTTTGTTGTAAGAGCGCAAAGGATGTGCCTCTCGACGTTTCAATTCTTCCTCAATGGAGCGTATTTTTCGTATAATCTCCTTCTTTTCGACGAGACCACCCTTCTCCTTCTCTTTTTCTTCTGCTATACTTTCAGCCATGAACGCTTTCCATCCTCTCTTTACTCACCAATTTTTTGCCGCTGCGAAGCGCCCTCCCAAACCCACCCCCTCGAAAGCGATACGTCCCGCTTCCTTCGAGCGTCTCAACGCCCCTGCCTCACAGCCCGATCCCGAAGTCTCCGCCCCTTCGGAATCATCCGACTCCTACGCCTGCATTCTCTCCGACGAGACCTTTCTGTACCCTGCCGAGGAAGAGAAGGCCGCCCTCTTTCTCATCCCCAAAACGTACTACGTCAAAGTCGTCGAGCGCGGAGAAGAATATTCCCTCGTGGAGTACGGCAGCGGGACGCCCACCTTTCCGGCGATTTCGGGCTACTGCAAGACGGAAGAACTGACCTTCGTGGACTACGTCCCTGCCCGCCCCTACCCGCAGGCGGAAATTCACCTGACGTATACGCTGGAGGACGCCCTTCCCTCCGCCCTCTCGACGTTCTCGGTGACGGCTTCCTACTACGGAGATTACGCCGTCGGCTCGACCCTGTATTGCTACGTCTACGCCGAGAATAACTTCGGCTACGTCGTCCGCCCCGACTTCACCCTCGAACAGAACACCGATTACCTTCCCTCCGGCAACCCGCCCAAGCAACCGGAGTCTTTTCCCTATACGCCGCTCATCATCGGCTCGGTAGTCGTCGTCCTGCTCTTCGCCTCCTTCCTCGCCGCCCTTCGCTCCCGCACGCCCCGCCCCCGCGATTGGTACGAAGAATCCTCCCGCGACCTCTGACCTCGCAAAACCCTTCCGAATCCTTCGCTTCCGTCCCTGCGCTTGCCACGAAGTCCCCTCCCGCGAACTCTGACGCCACGTCTCGCAATTGCTACGAAGCCCCCTCCCGCAACCTCTGACCGCACAGCACTTGCTACGAAGTCCCCTCCCGCGAACTCTGACGCCACGTCCCGTCAATTGCTACGAAGTTCCCTCCCGCAACCTCTGACCGTCCCGCAAAGCCTTTCCCACCCCTTGACCTCCCTCCGCCTCGCGCATGGCGCAAAGAAGCCTCTTCCCTCCTCCCACCCCTCTATTTTTTCTCACAGAACATTTGTTTAGTAAAAGAAAAACCTTGCAAAGCACCTCTCCTCCCCGCGAGGCCTTCCCCGCGACCTCTGTCCCTCTCCCATTTTCTTTTTTTATTCTCACCGAATATTTGTTCGTTAAAAAAGAAATATCTCATTTACCTCTTAATTTTTTGCCAAACATTTGTTCTTTTTGAAAAATGTCCCTCTTACCCCTCTTCTAGTCTTTTACCAAACATTTATTCGTCGAAAAACCCGCCTCGCAAAGTCCTTTCCTCTCCTTTGAGAGTCTCTCCTTTGCCCCTCGCCCTGAAAATTCTTCCCGCCCCTCGACTTCTCTCCGCCTCGCGCATGGCGCAAAGAAGCCTCTTCCCCTCATCCCCCTTCATTCTCTTTCAACAAACATTTATTTGTTGAAAGAAATCACCTTGCCTCCCTCCTACCCCTCTGTTTTTCTCTTTCTTCTTTTGACAAACATTTGTTTGTTTCAGAAGGTAAAAAATTTCGGATTCCTCGGGACAGCCTCGCCACTTTCGTCCATTATTTTTGCAAGACCGACTTTTGAAAAGCCGAGTCCGCATCCCGTGAATCCGATCCTACGCGCTTTCTCTCCGAAAGCACCCTCTTTGGCAACAGACAGGCGGCGACCGCCCCTCTCTGCTCTATCGGAATTTGACTGCGGTAACAGCGGTACAGAAACATCATGTGCTCGTCCTCTCCGCAATGCTTGAAAAACCACGCCTTGGTAAAACCACGCCTCTCCAGCTCCCTTGCGACCATCGCAATTCCCAGAACGCTGTTGCGGTACAGCGTGCGAATCCTCATGCCTTTTGGAATCTCCTTTTTGTGGAAGCGAAAGCCAATGGCGTCCCGTTCCTTGGGCGGAAGGGAGGAGACGATCTCCTCCAACGCCTCTTCCACCCGGCGATACGCCTCAGCGCGCTCCTGCAAGTGCAAAATCTCCAAGGCGATGCTCTCACAGCTCTTTTCCGAATAATAGGAATGAAACGCTTTAAAAACTCCAGCCTTTTCCAATTCCTCTGCCTCATGATCGAGTTTTTTCTGCATACACAGCAGAACCTTTACGTATTCTTGCATTTTACTCCTTATTCCCGCCCGACGGCGATTTTTCTTTTCCCGTCGGACTTTATTTTTTAATACAAACATATGTTTGTTTTTTGTACCCTTATTATGCCATAGAATTCCGATTTTGCAACAGACCAGTGTCAAAAATTTTTTATTTTTTTGAAACAATTTTATTATACTCCATAAATAGGACAGATATTGTCATAGATAAGAGAAAAATACCCCTCTTTTCCTCCCGAAAAAAGAGGCGACGCCCACAATCCGACGTCCCTCTCCAAAATTCGATATTTTATTTTATCGTTTCCTTGCTTTTTCGCGCAAAGTGTGCTACAATAACTAGTATGAAAAAGTATATCCTTTCTTTCTTATCGATTTTATCGGGAATCACCCTCTTGGGCGGTTCTATCGGCGCAATAAAGACTTCGGCGGAGGGAACGATCACCGTGAACTCCTCGGAATTATCCGTGGTTTTGCCCTCTTCTTACGAGCAGTACCTTCCCCTGCAAAATCCCTCCTCGGTCGCCGTATCGGAATCCTTTTTGGCAGTGGCGGACGGAAGCACCATTTACGTCTATGACAAACAGGACGACGTTTACCACGCCTACTCCCACACGGAGAACTCCGACGTGCGATTGAACATCGTCACCTGTATGCAGTTCAGTCCCTCCGACGGACTTCTCTACTTTACGGACACCTCGACGAGCATGTACATTCTCGACTGCGACACCCTGACGGCAAGCGCCACGAGGCTGTCCTGTTCCATCTTCACCATCGGCGAAGATTCCATGTACTACGCGACGGTAACGGCAGGCTCGGTTTCCATCTCCATGGTCAACACCTCCATTTTGAGCGGAGGGGACTCGATCAGCGCAAACGCCACCCAGCTCAACCTCGTCGCCTCGACGGCAACCCCTGCCATGGCGCTGTGCGGAAACACCCTCTATTACGCCATCGGCAATCAGCTCTATTCCTCGCAATCGGAGACCATCGTTTCCCTGCAAGCGAACGGCAACGTCCAGAGCCTCGGCTTTTCCAACGGGCTGACCAATCCCTATTATACGGACGCGATGGGCACTTTCTATTGCGTAGATGGCGCAAACGGAACGGTAACAACCTACGAAGGCTCGTACTCCTCCCTTTGCTCCTATCAGGGGAACTTCTACCTCATTCACGGAAAGAGCGTTCTCCTCTACGACGCCCCGAACGGAAAATTTACCGACTATGAAATCTGCTCGGCATCTTCGGGGAAAGGAAGACTGAACAAAGCGACCGACCTCGTCCTCTGCGACGACAAGCTCGCGATTGCGGACAGAGGCAACCGAAGAGTATCTGTCTGCGACCTGAAAACGGGAGTCGCCACCCCCTTTTCCACCACCGTCGAGCCCGATCTCATCGCCTATACGGACGGCATGCTCCTCGTCAGCAACGGCTCGGCAGCGGAAATTTATACTCTGGACGGAAAAGTCATCAATTCGCATCCTTCCTTTTCGGGCGTCATTTTAGGCGTCACGGGCGTGTACGGAAAGTTCTACCTCACCACAAGCAACAACTATCATTACTGTATGTATGGTAAAAACGTCGAAGATGCCTACAAAACGCTTGACAACACGGCGAAGGGACTCACCTCGGACGTAGACGGCAACCTGTACGTCCTCTATGCAAACGGCAACGTCGCAAGATACACTGAGGCGGAATACATGGCGGCGACCGGTTCGGGCACGACCGTCTGCAAGTTCCCCACCACCGTCACGAAAATTGTCACCGACTTTGCGGGAAATCTGTACGGTGCTTACGGAAACACCCTCTATTACCTCAAAAACGGCTCGCTCTCCACTTACGAATTTTTACCGGACGGCGCAGTGTTCGGCAGCGGCTACACCGCTTGCGCCTACGCCATTTCCTATACGGGTTCCAAGCTCTACGCCCTTTGCGGGGACTTCGTCGTCTCGACCGACACCCTCCGCTTTGAAAATCTCAACGACATCGCGGTCAGCGGCTCGGATAAGGAAATTTTCGACCTTACCGCATCGGGAAAGACGGACGTCCTCCGCACCGACGAGAACACCGTATTCATTCGCATCGATCTGAGCAAGCTGAAAAATTCGGCATACTTCTCCGTTCTCTCCTGCACGAGACAACCGAACGAAAAGAACGTCGTCAAGCTGGGCGAAATCGGCAATTACTACATCGTCTCCGTGTTCGATTCCACCAATCGCATCTACACCGCCAACCTCGTCAAGAAGAGCTACTGTACCCTCATTCCGGAAGGAAATTATACGGCGGAACAGACCTTCCCCAACGGAATCGCCTATACGACCAACGCGGTCAAGCTCTATAAATATCCCTTTATCTCCGATTCCCTCGTTTTGGAACACGAATCGGCAATGACGACGAAGTCCATTCTCCTCGAAAAGGCGACGTTCGTCAAAGTGTTGCAAATTCTCGACTTCGGCGGCATGGATCACAATTTCTATTGCGTCGAAGCGACGGTCGATGGCAAGACGTACACGGGCTACATCCCCGTCGGCTACCTACTCCCCTTTGACGGAACAGTTCCCCAAGCGATGGAAGTCACCTATACCTATTTAACGCCCGACCTCAACACCGTCATCTTCCACGAAGTGGGCAACGACGCAAACATCCTCCAAGTCACCAACCGCACCGCCGTCACCGTCTACGGAGACAGAACGTCCTCCTCCGTCACCGTGACGACCGTAAAGGACGGCGTGACCTACGTCGCGCAGATTTCCCCCGCCTACCTGAGCGGAGATCAGACCTCCGACCTCACGTCTGCCATCGCGATCTTCATCATTCTCATCGCCTGCACCGTCATCTTCCTCACGATCGTCTTTGTCCGCATGTCCAAGCGCGGCGACTGATTTTAATGCCCCTATATTTAGCGACAAGGGCGAGCCGTGTGGCTCGCCCTTTGCAATGCAATAGAATAAAAAAAGTTCGATTTTCAAGACGATCGGGCTGTAAAAGTTGCGCAAGTCCAAACGTTCACTTCCCTTCGCCGATAAACTTTGAATACTTCGTCCCGTCAAACGGCTCTCCCCAACCGTGCTCATCAGAGTCATAGCCCCATTCCGCTCTCATGAAGTCATATTGCCGAAATGGCTCTACTTCGGGCATCGGAATCTTTTCCGCATACATCATATCCAAAAGCTTTTGCAGTTCATCCAAGGTATTTTGCGATTTGTCGTCGATTCCGGCACATAACTCATCAGACCCAATGTCGAATATGCTATGACATATCTTTTTGATCGTCTCGTGATCGTGTGCCTGATAGGAATCGCACAGCTTTTCAAAAACCTCCTTCGTGGGCGGTTCTTCCGGATAAAGGAACATATGATCGCGAAAGGTAATTCTTTGAATGAACTTCGCATAATCCCTTTGAGGAAAGTACTCTCTTTCAGGCAAAAAATATAAAAGATTCGACCATTTTTCCAAGCCGAGCATCTTAAGCGTTTCATCATAAGCAGCCGAAAGGGTCGTAAACTCCCACATCCTGCATAGAAGCATGTTCCAGCCTTCCCCGGATATTCCGTATCGGAGCATTGCGTTTTCCAAACAACAGATTCCGTAAGCCACTCTCCCTCGAATGGAGATCTTCACAAACTCGTCGCTCGTGATCTCGTTGCTCTGCTTTCTTAGCTCCATCTTCTTTCGCTTTTCTTCTTCCTGCCTCTTACGTTCTTCTTCCTTCCTCTTTCCCCTTATTTTGTCGATAAAAAACATACCTCCTCCTTTTTATTCCGTCTCTCCCTCATGGACGGATGAGAAAGCTCGGATGCAATCCCGTCCATTTTTTCGCCATTGCGCCGCCGTTTTACCAAGTAATACCACATTTGGTAAGTCAGACTCTCGATGAAAACCAACCTCTTCCAATCCATATGATTCGAAGTTTTTGAGCTTGGTTAAATCCATTCGATGCTATGATTTCAATCGGCAAACCTCTTAAAATGAGTCTGTCCCTCTGTGAAAAGAAGCGGGAGAAAGGTCTTTCTCCCGCTTCCAGTCCGCACCGCGGCTTATTCCCATTCGATGGTTGCGGGCGCTTTGGGGCTCAAGTCGTAAAGGACTCTGCACACACCGGGCACTTCCGCAAGAATACGCTGCGTAATTCTCTTAAGCACCGCCCAATCGATTTCCGGAACGGTGGCAGTCATCGCATCCACCGTATTGACTGCGCGAATGATGACGGGCCAATCGAAGACGCGCTTCCCCTCTCTCACGCCCGTAGAGCGGAAATCGGGAACGACGGTAAAGAACTGCCACACCTTTCCCGTCAAAGACGCCCTGTCGAACTCTTCCCGAAGGATTGCGTCGGATTCGCGAAGCGCCGCAAGGCGATCTCTGGTAATCGCTCCCGTACAGCGCACGCCGAGTCCCGGGCCGGGGAAGGGTTGGCGATCTACCATGCCCGCGGGAAGTCCGAGTGCTCTTCCGACCACGCGAACCTCATCCTTATAGAGCAATTTAATCGGCTCAACAAGTCCTTCAAAATGCATATCTTCGGGAAGCCCGCCGACGTTGTGATGCGCTTTTACGCCGTGACTCTCGACGATATCGGGATAAATCGTGCCCTGCGCAAGGAAGGAAATGCCCTCGAGCTTTCTCGCTTCCTCTTCGAAGACGCGGATAAACTCCCCGCCGATGATCTTTCTCTTGGTTTCGGGATCGGAAACGTTTTCAAGCTTGGTCAAGAAACGCTCGGTCGCATCGATATAGATGAGGTTGGCGTCAAGTCCGTCGTGAAATACTTCAATGACCTGTTCGCTCTCTCCCTTCCGCATGAGTCCGTGATTGACGTGCACGCAGACGAGCTGTTTGCCGATCGCCTTGATGAGGAGTGCGGCGACGACGGAAGAGTCCACACCTCCCGAAAGGGCAAGCAGTACCTTCTTGTCCCCTACCTGTTCGCGAACTGCCGCTACCTGTTCCGCAATAAAGGCGTCCGCCAGCTCTTTGGTGTTGATGCGAAGCATCGTTTCCGGTCTTTTGTTCGAATCCATCCTGATCTCCTTTTGTCTTTGATTATTTGAAACCGAAAGCTCCTCTTAATAGAAAAGCCCTTCGAATTTTCCGCAAAAAGCTTCCTCTTCCTTTTCCCGCTTTTCGAGAACAGAAGAGTTTTAAAGTGCCCTCTTTTTCTGAATTTCAGAAGAAAAAAGCGAAAGTTTTCCTTTCACTATGATAGCATACATTTCGCCCGAAGTCAAGCAATCGCGCTTTGTCCCCTCGCTCCGTTTTCAACGCCCTCCAAAAAAACGGTTGTGCGCTCTAGCCTTTCATCCGCACCTTACCGAGCGTGATCAAGCAGCAACGCGCTGTCGCCATCGTCTTTGAAATTTCAACTCACACGCTCCTCGCGGAGCGCGACTGAGGTTTCATTGGTTCAGAATAGTATGACGTTTATTTCAACTCACACGCTCCTCACGGAGCGCGACAGTCCGTGCACGAAATCGCCCGAATTTTAGACATATTTCAACTCACACGCTCCATGCGGAGCGCGACCTGTCGGTGCTGGTATTCGTTCCCATTTCTCCGACATTTCAACTCACACGCTCCATGCGGAGCGCGACATGATGACAATCAATCAATCAACACATTCAATGATTTCAACTCACACGCTCCATGCGGAGCGCGACCTATCGCGTTCAACAGACAAACGAAAAATACTAAATTTCAACTCACACGCTCCATGCGGAGCGCGACAAGCAGGACGAACAGGGCGTATATACCGTTTTCCATTTCAACTCACACGCTCCATGCGGAGCGCGACGTAACCCGTTGAGCTTCCGCCGATCTTGTCGGGGATTTCAACTCACACGCTCCATGCGGAGCGCGACTAATACTGATCGCCCGAAACTGCCGAAATCGACGATTTCAACTCACACGCTCCATGCGGAGCGCGACATCCAATCAACCATACCCTGTACATTCGTAACTCCATTTCAACTCACACGCTCCATGCGGAGCGCGACACCTACCACCTTTTAAGGTGCGTAGAGTAGTCAGATTTCAACTCACACGCTCCATGCGGAGCGCGACGGAGCGCTCCCAAAGTGCGCAATAGACCAAGGCATTTCAAATCACACGCTCCATGCGGTGCG
>JAGATP010000055.1 GCA_017621155.1 Clostridia bacterium | reverse complement strand
TCACCTTGGCAAGGTGACGCTCTACCACTGAGCCATTCCCGCAAATGTATCCACACTGTTTATTGGTGGAAGTTATAGGGCTCGAACCTATGACCCTCTGCTTGTAGGGCAGATGCTCTCCCAGCTGAGCTAAACTTCCTTTGCTTGCCTAACGCTCATATAATATACCAAATCCCTTTTAAAAAAGCAAGCGTTTTCCCATGCTTTTTCAAAAAAATTTTTAAAAATTTTTGTCATTTTCGCTTGACTTTTGATACTATGTATTGTATAGTATTGTGTAATAAATAGTATAGGACGGTAGCGTATGGATGCACAACTCAAAAAAGGTCTGTTGGACATCTGCGTACTCAAAGTTCTGGAACGGGGAGAAAGCTACGGCTATAAAATCATTTCCGACCTCTCTCCCGTCATCGCCGTATCGGAATCCACCCTTTACCCCATTTTAAAGAGATTGGAGGCGACGGGGCAGGTATCCACCTATTCGAGGGAATACGGCGGAAGGCTTCGAAAGTACTATCTCCTGACAGATTACGGCAGACAAAAGATAAAAGAATTTTTGAGCGGAACAGAAGAATTCGACCGCATTATGAAATTTTTAACGGAGGAAACAACATGACGCGCAATCAATGGTTTGCAGAGCTTTCCCGGCTTCTTTCCGTTCTTCCCAAGGAAGAAGCGGCAAAGGCGCGGGACTATTACAATGAATTGTATGCGGATAAACAGGAAGCGGGTGCTTCCGAGGAAGAAATTTTAAGGGAATTCGGGCGTCCGTACGACGTTTCAAGGGAGATTATCTCCGCGTTTTTGCAGGAAAACCCCGGCTATTCCATTCCGGACTACGACAGAGGCACGGGATATGCCAAGACGGAAGCAAAGAAAGAGCGCCCCCCCTATTCTCCCCCTTCGCGCCCCGCTTCGTCCAAGAACACTTCTTCGGACGATGGAAACCGCGTTCTCTGGATTATTCTCTGCATTATCTTCGCCATCCCCGTCGGCTGTCTTTACATCGCCATGGCAGCGCTCGCCTTCGGGCTTTGGTGCGGGGTCTTTGCCCTGATCGCCTCGGGCGTCATCGTCCCCATCGTCTCCATCGTCACCGAGCCGCTATCGGCAGGGGCAATTCTCTCCGTCCTCGGAATCGGACTCATCCTCGTCGCCGTCGGCATTTTCTTCGGGACTCTGGTGGAGTTCATCGTCAAATATATGTTCAAGGGCGTGAACACCTTCCTCACCTTTTTGAAAAAATCCATTGCAGGAGCTTAAAACCATGAAAAAAATGCTCATTCCCATTGCCATCGCGGCATGTCTCCTCATCATCGGCATCTGCTTTCTCATCGTCGGGCTTGCCGTCAACGACTGGAAACTTTCCGATCCCTTCTATTATGGAGAGCGGAAAACGGAGACCTTAGAGGGCTCTTATTCCTCCCTTGACATCGATTGCGAGCTCATTTCCGTTGAAATTCTGCCCGCCGAGGACGGCGTCACCAAAGTCGATTATCCCGTTCACTCCAAAATCGTCGTCTCCTGCTCCATCGAAAACGGAAAGCTCACGGTAGACCAGCAGTTCCTGCCGCACGTTTCCTTCTGGTTTCATTCGCCGAAAATCAAAATTTACGTTGCGGGAACGCCCTCTGTCGACGTCACGACGGACACGGGAGCGATCTCCCTGCATGACCTTACCCTCTCCGACTGCGAGCTTTCCGCAGATACGGGCGCGGTGCACATGGAAAACTGCGAGGTTGACCGCCTGACCTTAGAGGCAAAGACGGGAGCGGCGCGCATCGAAGACGTACGGGCGCGGACGATTTCCTGCACGACGAAAACGGGCGCGCAGAAGCTCACCGCTATCTCGGCAAACACGGTCAAACTGATTGCCCAAACGGGTTCTATCCATGCGAAAAAGTTGGAAGCGTCCTATATCACAGCCGAAGCGAGCACGGGGTCGGTCAACCTCGAAATCCTCGGCAGAAAAGAAGAATACACCGTTTGGGTGGACGTGGATATGGGGAGCAAAAACATCTCCAACCAACACGGAACGACGGATAAAACGCTCAATCTCAAGGCTGACACCGGCTCCGTTCACGTGACCTTTGACGATTAAAAACGGCAACAAAAAAACCGCAATTTTGCGGTTTTTTCTTTTAACGAAGCAACGGTCTCTGTCTCTTGACTTTCTGCCGCATCTGCCTGACCTCCACAAATACAGCAAATGCCGAAAAAGCAAACATAGAAAACAAATCGGCGGCAAAAGAGACTGCAAATTCCAACTTTGCATCCATCCGATCGATGAATGCCTCGAAGGGATTCATGCCGCCTCCTCCCGTAGCGATAACTGCTGCCGCAACGTAGCAGAAGAAGACGGAAAGGAGCATACAGACGATCGTCGTCAAAGAGACGATGACGAGCATTTTTCCGTTCGGCTTCCCGCCAAATTTCTGATAGAGAGAGACGCCTAACATGAGAGCGAGCGCCGCCGACCACCCGGAAATGAAGCCAAAGATATAGATGATCGCAGCGGCTACCGCGCCGACCAAACCGCCGATCAGCGCGCCGAAAAATCCCTTCAGGCAGTTGTCGGGCGTCTCTTGTAGCGCTTTATTCTCCGCGCGAATTTTCGCATTCAGCTTATCGACGCAATCCGCGTCGATTCTGATCTTCATGCCGTCGATCTCACAAGGCTGATCGACGATTCCGAGCAATTTGCCGCACACGGGGCAATAATCCTTTCCCGCTATGCCGTTTTCGCCGAGTGCGCGAAAAGCGATATCCATTACTCTGGATAAACGCTTTGCAAATCCGCCGATCAAATATCGAAACCCGATGGTGAGTCCGTAGGGCGTAAACGCATAGAGAATGGGGCTCTTCGAAATGCGGTGAAGAGAGTCCTCTATCTTCCCCTTTCGCTCGTCTGTCGCGTAAAAGGAGATGTGCAATTTCAACAGAAACTCACTATCGTTTCGGGAATAAACGGCATTGACCTCATAATCCTTGATCACGCCGTAGGCGCGATCGCCGCTGATTTCCATGCCGTAAGACTGAAAAAACCGACTGAGTTTTTTGTTCATAGTTCCCTTCTTCTTTCGTTTTTTTTCAATTATAACCCCTTTGCCGCAAAATGTCAATTCCTTATTGAAAGAACGGCGCATTCCGTTGAGAAAAATTTTTGCCGCTTTCCGGAAATCCGCACAAAACGGCGCGCGAATTTTCTTGCCTTTCCCCGAAAAGTTGAGTATAATGGTAGAAAAATCCATGCAAGGAAAAAACGATGTACAGAGTCATTCTCAAAAAGGGAGAAGAAAAGAGAATCGTCGCGGGACACAGCTGGGTGTACGCCAACGAAGTCGCAAAAATCGAAAAAGAGGAAACGGATAAAAACGGCTCGCTCGCCGCCGTGTTTTCCTTCGACGGGAGGTATATCGGCAAGGGGTATATCAACCACGCTTCGAAGATTCTCGTGCGGATTTTCATTCGCGGCGACGAGGAGGACGACAAGGAACTCTATTTGAGACGTCTCAAAGAGGCGAACGACTATCGCCGTTCCCTCGGCTACCAAAGCGCGTATCGCATGGTCTTTGCCGAAGCGGACAATCTGCCCGCACTCATCGTCGACAAATATGCGGAAATTCTCGTTTTGCAGTGCCTTTCCCTCGGCATCGAAAAGAGGAAAAAACTCATCGTGGAATGCCTCGTCGAGCTGTTCTCCCCCAAGGGAATTTACGAAAGGTCGGACGTCGCCGTCCGCGAAAAGGAAGGACTTCCCCTTTCGGAAGGCGTTCTCTTTGGAGAAGTGCCCGACGAAGTGCTCATCGAGGAAAACGGTCTGACGCTGTCCGTGGACGTCAAGCGCGGACAAAAGACGGGGTACTTCCTCGATCAGAAGGAAAACCGCTTTGCGATCCGTCGGTACGCAAAGGGCAAGACCGTCCTCGACTGCTTTTGCAACAGCGGTGGATTTTCCCTCAACGCCGCCCTTACTGCCAAAGAGGTGACTTCCGTCGATATTTCCCCGTTCGCACTTCAAAACGTGGAGAGAAACGCCGCCCTTAACGGCATTTCCAACTTAAAGACGGAATGCGGTGACGTCTTCGAGGCGCTCAGAGCCTACAAACGGGAAGGGAAGAAATTCGGGCTCGTCGTTCTCGATCCGCCCGCCTTTTGCAAGAGCGCCGCAGAAGTCAAGGACGCTTATCGGGGGTATAAGGACATCAATCTTCTTGGCATGAAGCTCGTGGAGCGGGGAGGGTTTCTTATCACCTGCTCCTGTTCCCACTATATGACCATGCCTCTCTTTGAGAAAATGCTCATCGAAGCAGCCAAGGAATCGGGGCGAGCGGTGCGCAGCGTGGAGGTCAAAACGCAAGCGCCCGACCATCCTTCTTTGCTCTGCGCAGAAGAGACGCAATATTTGAAATATTTTGTCCTGCAAGTCCTTTAAATCGGATTGACACGCGCAAAAAAGCGTGGTATAATAGAGAAAATATATATAAGGAAGGTAATCAAAATGAATATCGCATTTAAGGGCGTAACTGCTGAAGAAATGTCCTTCAAAATGAATAGAATTCAGATGCAGCCCAACACCAAGTTCGAAATCAAACCCGCATTCGCGCGTCAGATTCAGAGAATCCAGGAAAACGAAAAAGTACACATCGTTCGCCTGAACGTCAAAATCGAAAGCACGGAAGAGGCGCCCAAGCCCTTCAACCTGCTCATCTCCCTGATGGGCGTGTTCGAAGTAGAGGGCATGGAGACGGAAGCAGATCAGAGACATTTCGCCATCGAAGCGACGAACATCCTGTTCCCTTATCTCCGTTCCGCGGCGACCAATCTTACCGCCGATGCGTATGCAAATCCCCTCATTCTGCCCGTCATTCCCGGCGGACTCCTCTTCCCTGAGGACAGAGAACAGAAATCCGTTTCCGTCGAACTCGGCGCAAGCGATTTGAACTAAACACCAAAGGCGATTTTTTCACCTCAATTTCCAAAAGCGGATCTCATTCGATCCGCTTTTTCCTTTGTCGAAATATCGCTCTTTCGGCAATTTCTCCCTTTCGAGCGAAAAATCAAACGCTTATAAGCGCGTATGTGCGCCGAAAAACGGGACGCCCGAACGAATTTCTCCTCAAAAAGACGCTCGGGCAGACCCTATGCGCAATATGTATTCATTTTTGCCTTCCCCGCCTCCGGACAGCGGAGCGACGGCGCACGATGAACTAATTTGTCTTCTCCGTTTCCGGGCGAAGATCGGTGACGTTGAGCTTAGTGCAGTAGTCAAACGCCCCCACGCCGATCTCCTTGACAGATGCGGGCAGAATCACCGATTCCAGATTGACGCAGCATCGGAAAGCGCCCGCGCCGATGCTCGTAATGGTGTTGGGCAAAACCACCGAAACGATGTCGGTATTCCCCGAAAAGGCGTAATCGAGAATTTTCGTGACGGTATAGCCGTCGTGCGTGGCGGGAATGACGATCTCCTCCGCCCGTCCTGCCGTTCCGACCGAAACGCCTAGCGTCCCATCGGGCAAAATGGAATAAGAAAGCCCGTAGGTATACGATTTATCCTTTAGGTTCCCCTCCGCAAGGTCGGCAAGCCATTCTTCCTCCGTGCCTTGATAATCGGGATACGCCTCCATGTACAATTCATAGGCAGATCGCCCGTTTTCCCCGTCCTTGCCGTTGAGGCCGTCTCCTCCGACCACGACGCCGACGTTGATGAGTTCTCCGTTTTCAAGGGTTAAGACGAGCTGGCCCTGTTCGTTGACGCTCGCGCTCAGCACGTCATTGTTCCCCTTCGCTTCCATCGTCTCGCAAGCACAGAGGCAGAAAATCGCTTGCAAACACATCATCAGACAGTAAAAAACAGCTACGATATTTTTTTTCATCGCTTTGCCCCTCCTTTTGGGCAACGACATTGTAGCAAAAATGAAAGGGCAAAAGATTCGGCTTTTCTGACAGATAAACGGAAGTCTTGTCATGTGCTTTTATGGGCAAAGAGCAATCCCCCTATACGAAAAAAGAAGGTCGGATTTGCTCGAAATCCGACCGAATTTGATCACTTCAGAATTTTTCCCTGTTTGGTATTGATAATCGTGTAGATGGCGACCTCTTCGCCCGTCTCTGCATCGAGATAGACGAGGTATTCCTTTTCGCCCCTCGTTCCGTGCACTTCATAGCACAGCGTTTCTTCTCCGCGCAGGGGGATGACGGCGAGTTCCACGTCTTCGACCACAAGCCGCACGGACACGGAATCGAGCGCCTGCTCCTCTGTAATCTTAGGAGAGGAGAGCGTCCTTTCCTTGTGGGTGTTGTAATAACCGACCGCATCCATGCCGACGACTTTCCCCTTCGTCTCGCAGACTTTGACCTTTACGGTATCGGGATAGACGAGCACGTCGCTCTCCGTCTCATAGACAAAGGTAAAGTCCACGCTCGTTCCGCTCTCGCTGACGAAGACGGATTCCATATCGTCAAGCCCGATGCTCTCCAAGAAGTCCTCCGCGATCTCCTCACACTTGTCAATCGTGTAATTCTTGGCAGAACACTCTTCGTACGAATCGAAAAAGAGGAGTTTGCCCTGCTTGGACAGCTGTGCAAAGATTTCTCTGCCCCGTTCGTCCCGAAGGGTATAGTTATAGCAGGTAAGATTGGAAGTGACCGCCTCGCCGCTCCGCTCCACTTCGGTGATGCCGTAATCGGAGAAGTAGCGATACAGGAGCTCTTCTCCCGCCGTCGCGGAAATTTCTTCTCCTTCCATGGAGTTCGTCTCTACGCTCTCCTTCAGTTCTTCGCCCTTCTCTTCGAGGCTCTGAAAGAGCTCGCAGAATCTTCCCTTTCCCTTGGCAAGCAACGAAAAGTCCGATTTTTCCATGCTGTTGGCAAGCTCGTTCATCTGAGATTTAAGCTTAGCCTGTTTCTCATAGAGCTTTTCGACCGTTTCATAGTCTTTCTCGCTCATCTTTTTGCCCTTTGCAAGGGAAGCGAGGAGGTCGTCCGAGAACGATCTCGTTCCGTTGATGATGCCCGTCATCGCCGAGGAAGAGGACATCTCGATGGGGAAACGCTCTAAGGAGCTTTCCGCAAGCGAGCTGTTCACCAAAAGCTCGGTTGCAAGCGCTCTCTGCTCGGAGAGGGTGGAGGAAGCCTGCAACTTGGAAAGATCGCTTTCCATCTCATCCATCAGCCCCACGAGCTCGTAGAAGGTGGAGCGATAGCCCGAATTTGCGACGTTCCCCATATCCATCATGTTGACTGCGCCTGCCGTGACGACGGAAGAGAGCACCAACGTCGTGACGCCGAGGCTGATCACCGCCGCGAGCCATCCGCCCGTTCCGGGATTGCGCTCCCTTCTGTGCTGACGCTCCGCAAGGCGCGCTTCCTTTTTCTTCAAGCGAAGCTCCTTGTTTTTAAGGGCGCGCTCTTTTCTCGCCTCCCTTCTCTTTTCCATGAGGGCGATTCTCTCCCTCTTTTCCCGTTCCTTTCTCTTCATGCGCTGCGTTCTGGTCTCGTTTTTGAGCATTTCTCTGCGCTTTCTGCGCTCTTCCATGCGCGCGGCACGCTGTTCCAGACGCTCCGCTCTGCGCTTTGCCTGCTTTTCCTTTCGCATGGCGATAAGCTCCATGCGCTTGGTTTTGCGCTCTTCCCGAATGGTCTTGGGACTTTTATCCTTCTTGGAAGCCTTCTCGGTACGCTCGACCTTCTCCGCTCCGCTCGATAATTTCTTCTCTTCCATGTTTCCTCCTAAATGGCAAAGACGTGTTTTCCGATGGTCGTCACCGTCTTTCTACTGAAAATCCAAGAACTCGTCGCCTTGGCGGGATTGTAGTAATAAAGACATCCGTAAGTGGGATCCCAGCCGTTCATTGCGTCGCGGGCTGCGTTCATCGAGCTCTGATCGGGTTCGAGATTGATCTGTCCGTCCGACACCGCCGTGAATGCGCCGCTCTGATAGATGACGCCCGAAATGGTGTTGGGGAAAGAGCTGCTCTCCACCCTGTTCAAAACGACTGCGCCGACCGCAACCTTACCCGTATACACCTCGCCCCTCGCCTCGGCGTGAATGACCTTGGCAAGAAGGTAGAGATCGGTGCTCGTATAGCCCGAGGGTGCGGAGTTTTGGCTCTGCCCCTTATTCGGTTTGTTGCCTCCCAGCGCGTTGTAAGAATCGTTCATACCGAGCGCCGCATACGTCGCCTTTCCCACGATTCCGTCGGCGGTAAGACCGTTCTTTTTCTGAAACGCCTTGACCGCGGCAAGGGTGCCTTGACCGTAAATGCCGTCCACTGCGCCCTTATAGTAGCCCCACTGTTTGAGGCGTCTTTGTACTTCTTTGACTTCGTTTCCCTGTGATCCCTGCTTTAAAATCGCGACCGTCTGTACGATTGCAATTTCCTCGTAATCGGGAGCGGTATGCGGTGCAAACAGCGCCGAAGCGCCTGCCACCGCAGTCAGCGATAGCGCAAGAACGCAGGGCAATAACCCTTTTTTCATATTCATCCTCCTATGTACTTTTGCAAAATCTCCCAGAGAAAGGATTTGTATCCCTTCGGCGCGCCCGAAAAACAGAGAGCGGGATAGACCACGCACCACCAATTGTCCCCTTCTCCGCTTCCGAGCTCTAAAATGAGCGCGTCGTAAACGCCCGCTTCCAGCGTAACGTCCTCGTATACCCGCGTGGGAAATTCCTCTTTTCTCAAGGAAGCCTTCGCCCCGTAAAAAAATCCCTCTCTTTGCAGAACGTCCTCTGCAATTCCCTCAATCGCGGGAAGTTCTTCGGAGACGATTGCAAGCGCCTCCTCTTTGCTCTCCAGATCGCCGACGAGGGGAGTCAGATACAGGACGATGGCGTCCCGCACGTCGTACTTCACCGTCTGATCCGCCTTTCCGTTGGAATTGGCGCGAATGTGAATGCGAAGGTATTCCTGTTCCGTCTTCGGAACGCCTGCAAAAGCTGTCAAGATTATTATGACGATCGACAAAAAAATTATACAACATCTTTTCATAATTTCGTTATCGCCATTGTGAAAAGAATTTATACGAAAAAAGGAATGAAAAAAATCATTCCTTTTGGTCAAACGCCTCTTCGATGACCCCTCCGCCGATGCAATTGTCGCCATCGTAAAAGACGGCATACTGTCCGGGCGTCACCGCCCGCTGTCTTTCGTCAAAGGTGACGAGTACATCCCCTTCCCTGATTTTTACGGATACGCCCTGCTCGTCCTGACGGTATCGGAATTTCGCCGTGCAGCGAAATTCTTCTTTTTCGGGTCGTTTGGGAATCCAATTGACGCCCGACACCCTGCAAGCGGCACTGTAGAGCCGCTCCTCGCTGCCGTGCGCCACGTAGAGGATGTTGTTCTTCAAATCCTTTTCAACGACGAACCACCGTCCGCCCTCAGGATCTCCCTTCTGCCCGCCGATGTCGAGCCCCTTTCTCTGTCCGAGGGTGTAATACATGAGCCCGATGTGCTGGCCGATCTCTTTGCCGTCCACCGTCAGAATCTTGCCCGGCTTGTTGGGAAGGTACGTCTGCAAGAACTTGCGGAAATTCCGCTCGCCGATAAAGCAGATGCCCGTAGAATCCTTCTTCTTTGCGGTGGCAAGCCCCTCCCGCTCGGCAATCGCCCTCACCTCCGACTTCTGAAGCCCCTGAAGGGGAAAGAGCACGCCTTCGAGCTGATCTTGCGAAAGCTGATTGAGAAAATAGGTCTGATCCTTGCCGCGATCTGCCGCCTTTTTGAGGAAATGAAGTCCGTTTTCATGGGAGATTCCGCAGTAATGCCCCGTCGCAATGAAGTCTGCGCCCAAGGACTTTGCATACTCCTTAAAGGGCCCGAACTTGATTTCACGGTTGCACAGAACGTCGGGATTGGGCGTTCTGCCCGCCTCGTACTCCCGCAGAAAATAGGAAAACACCCGATCGAGATAATCTCTCGCAAAGTTGACCGAATAATAGGGAATCTCCAGCTTGTCCGCAACTCTCCTCACGTCGGCATAGTCCTCTTCCGAGGTGCAGACGCCGCTTCCGTCCTCCTCTTCCCAATTGACCATATAAAGCCCTATGACATGATAGCCTTGTTCTTTTAACAGGTAAGCCGCCACGGAGCTGTCAACGCCCCCCGAAAGACCTACCACAACTGTTTTCTGATTCATCTCTTTGTCCCGTTTTTTTACCATAATTATAGCAGAAAATCCAAAAAATACAAGGTTTTCTTTTGCACTTTTCAAAAAAATGTGTTATAATGGCTATGCTTTTCGGGAAAAAGGCAAAACCGCCCTAACTCGTGTCTTTGTAGCTTGCGCATTGGAGCAATGAAAAGCAGTATTATTTCGAAACACCCGTGATTTAAAATAAAAAAATTTTATGCACCCGTAGCTCAGGCGATAGAGCGATATGTCTTCGGTCTATTTGCTCTTCAGAGCAACCGCCTGTCCGCCGGTGAGAAATAAATTTTTTACACCCGTATTTCAAAGTATAAAACTTAATCTTTTATGCACCCGTAGCTCAGTTGGATAGAGCAATGGCCTCCGACGCCATGTGCCGCTGGTTCGAATCCAGTCGGATGCACCATTGATGGCATAAAACAAACTTCTATGCCATCATAATTTTGACGTTATTAGCTCTTTGCTTGTATATAGTTTTTTACCCTATTTCCTTTACATTCTCAATTTCCAAAAACATCAAATTTACTATTGATATAAAAGACTTTATTGGGTTTTTTATTAAAGGAGATTTCTTAAATATGGTAATTGAAATGAATTTCTTGGGACTTGACGGCTTTGATGGAGATAGAGAAGAGATTCGGAAATAAAAAAACTATCTAAAAAGGAGTAAAAGCGTATAGCCGTAAATTGGGTTCAACCCCCAATGTCTCCACCAAAATCTCGATTTATAATGATCGGGGTTTTTTAGTATATAAATTTATTTTACAAATTTTTTTGCTTTTGTAAAATTAGAAATCCCAAATAAAAATTTAAGCCTTATCAAAAAAATTATTCTTTTTTCATTGTTAAATTAATATCGTTTTAGTACACAACCGAATAAGAGGTCTCTGCTCAATTGAACAAAGAAACCTTTAATATTACTCTGAAGGAAATCCATGATATTTTACCTTTGAATATAGCGTAGTAGAAGCACCTCTCTTCAAGGCAAAAAAACCTACTATAAAAAACAAGCACTACTTTCAGACCTGCGAATTATATATTTATTATATAAATAAAACTATCATTCGATCATCCTCTTGAAAAGATTCTATTGCCGATAGGATACAAAAGTTCTGAACGAAAATTTTAAGAAAAAGCTAAAATAATGCTACACGATTTACGATAAAATAGGGAGATACTTATGATTAAACATTTAGACATAGAACGTTTTAAGTCGATTGAAAAATTATCAATAAGCTTAGATAAAATCAACGTAATCGTTGGCGGTAATAATGCCGGGAAAAGCAGTGTCCTTCACGCCATTCAGTTTTTAGTATCAATAGCACAAACCGCCAAAGTATATTCTTCTTACACCTATCATAGAGCGGTCAATGTGGCAGAAGGAAAAGGACACAATATAAAATTATCCACCTCATTATCGCCAAATCAACTTTTTTATAGTCCATTAGAAAATCCTTATAAGTTAGGAAGCAATGCTGACTTACCGTCAGACAGCACAAAAAGTATAAGAATCGCATTAGAAGATGCAGATTCTAAACGAATTGATGGTATTGTCTCAAAAGGCAAGAATCGTAACATTTCCGTTGAACTGACGGGAAATCTTGTCAAACCTTGTTCTTCTCTTGAAGAATTATTTTCGATGTACGTTCCCGGTATTTCAGGCATTTCCTTTAGTGAAGAAATACGCTCTGTTGGAGCAGTAAGAAATGTTGCGGCAAAAGGAGATTCAAATACAGTATTCAGAAATGTATTACGCCTATTAAATCAAAGGGAGAACAGTTGGAATAATTTTTTAAAACAAATGAACATCATATTCCCTGGCTTCGAATTAAAAATATCCTCCAATGATACTATCGACGGGTTAATAGATGTTTCTTTCTCTAACGGGGGAAACGGCTACTATCTACCTATCGATTTAGCAGGAACCGGAATTCTTCAGGCTATGCAAATTATTGCTTATGTTAGCTATTTTAGTCCTAAGCTTTTATTACTCGATGAACCCGATTCCCATCTACACCCCAACAATCAAGTTATCCTTGCCCAATTACTATCCACTTTAGTAGACGAAAATGATCTGACAATTATTGTATCAACTCACTCAAGGCATCTAATGTCTGCCTTAAAAAATGAAGCAAAATTCTTTTTAATGAAAAACGGCTCAATTTCAGAATCAGAATATAGTCATTACAATGGGTTGATAGAGTTAGGCGCCTTAGATGACTATGATTTAATTAAAAAAGGTACTATTCGCAATATTATTTTAACAGAAGATTCAACAAGAGATAGTCATAATGCGCTATCTGTAGTATTACAGGCTTCTGGGCTTGAGAAAGATTCATTTAGGATTTATCCATACAACAGCGTAAGCAATATCGAATCTGCTCGATTATTCGCGAATTTTTTATCGGAATTAAATCCATCTTTAAATATTATAATCTATAGAGATTTGGATGGATTAACCGAACAAGAAGCCGCTGATCTTAAAGAAAAATTAGCCGTCAATGATGCAACTAAAATATTTATTTCCCGCTATAACGACGTGGAAATGTATTTGTGCAACGCCGAACATGTTTATGAATTATACAAGAATGAGGTAAAAACTTTAAATATAGAAAAAATAAATGAATTACTCTCAAACTCCATATCTGACGCAGAAAGAACCTCGAAAGAAAAGCTTATTTCACACAGATCCGCTATAGCTAAAAGTAATAGGCAAGACAATAGTGGACGCGCAGCAATGGAAGCATTGGAAATGTATGAAAATGATAAGAGAAAATATTCTTATGGAAAAAAAGTTTTGGGTGTATTTAAAAATAACCTCCAAAAAGAATATCATAGAAATTTTAACTTATGTCAGGTTTCAAATTATATCAAAGAGCCTAATTTTACTATATAACATTATATCCTAAATAGTTGATTGATTTAGTGAAATTGATAAAAACACGTCATTTTACCTAAACATTTTTCTCCGACGCCATGTGCCGCTGGTTCGAATCCAGTCGGATGCACCATGTAAAAACCATTGTTTGCAAAAGCAAACAATGGTTTTTACAATGAATTGCAACCTTACGGTTGCATGAATTGAGCACGAATGCTCATGATTTGGCTTCGCCATGAATTGCGCTGTAGCGCATTCGGGAGCCCTAGATTTTAACACGACGAGTTTTACAACAACCCGACAGAAATCTGTCGGGTTGTTGCTTTTTGCGTCGGTTTCTCCTCTTCCCAAAAATCTTTTGCTCCGCAAAACATTTTCGGGAGTCCTGAATTTTGGCAGTCTTTTTGTGTATAAAGGCACATGGTGGAGGAGGGCATTCGGCCTCCAGGGCACGCATGCTTTGGCCCTCTGGAAGGAGATCTGTTGAACACATTTTTCGCTACAAAGCACGGTCAACCGAGTGATTAACATCACCACAAACATCATGCACAAACAAAAAACGGCACCACTTTGAGAAACGGCGTCGTTTCTTGTTATTCTGTTTAATTGGGGAACTTCCCGATAAACTGAACGTTATCGCACAATCCGATAATACTTAAAGCCGTTCTCCTCTTTTCTATATTGAAAGCCGACTTTTTCAAGCACATGCTGACTTCGCGTGTTCTTTATAACGGTGTCAGCGTTAACCGCAACCATTCCCAAAACATCAAAGGCGTACTGCAAGGCTAACCGCTCCGCACAGGTTCCGTATCCATGTCCTTTTACAGAATCATTTTGTAGATGAATACTTAAAACACACTCTTTGCTTTCATAATCAATCCGTTTCAGTTGAACTTCTCCAATTGGCTTACCATCTTTCATAACGGCAAATAGAACACGGGATGGAATTTGCTTGGCATCAAAATATCTGTTTACCGCTTCTTCGCTATAGCGGTAAGGTGCAAACAAATTCATATCCATATATATGGCGGGATCATTTTCCCAGTCCTGATATAATATATGGCAAAGATCTCTGGTCATCATACAAAGAGATATTTCATTCATATAAGCCTCCGCTAAATTCCCGATTTATCGAGCCCCTCGGCAATATAATTATACCATGCTTTCGAATCGTTCTCTATCCAACTACCAATTGACAACTTGTTCGTATAAGCCTGCTTTCAGCATCTATGCTCCCTTTGTAACTTTTCCAAAATCTCTACGTCGGCGGGACAAAATGCAAAGTCCGCTATCTCCGCAGGCGTAATCCAACGCATATCGTTATGCTCGATTCGTTTGGGCTCTCCTCTTTCAAGCGTACAACCATACAGCGTCAGATGTACGGTAATATCGGGATATTCGTGCACGACCTCCGTAAAAATTTCGTGCGGAACAACCACGATATCAAGTTCTTCTTTGCATTCGCGTACAAGTGCCTGCTCTTTCGTTTCGCCCTTTTCGACTTTGCCGCCGACAAACTCCCAAAGCAATCCCCTTGCCTTATTTTTAGGACGCTGACAAATCAGAAAAGTATCCCCCTTCCAAATCAACGCCGCCACGACTTCTACATACGGTTTCATATCTTATCTTCCGTCCAATGATTTCATCGAAGTGTCTGCAAATTTATACCATCGCTTTTTTTCTTGAAGCGAAATAGCGGAATGTTACGAAACCCTTCCCCCAAATTCCGCTGTTTCCAAATTGTCGATGAGGGTTTGCACAATGTCCGATTTTCATCGCACTCCCTCCCGTTATCGTTAAAGCCAAACCGCCCAATCGCCGTAATCGAAAATTCCCGCGCCGTGACGCAGTTTGCCCTGCGCTTTCAGTTCACGGAACGCATTTTTCATTCTGATCGCTATTTCGGGTTGAATATCTAATGAGTGATGTGCAGGAAACAATCTTTTTGACGGTAACGCGGCAATCGCTTCAAGCGATTGCAAATACGCTTCGGGGTCGGTGGACGGGTAATATGCGAACAGCGTGCCCTGATAGATCAAGTCGCCGGTAAAAAGATAGCCGCGCTCTTTCTCCCAAAAGCACAAATGACCCGGTGAATGTCCCGCCGTATGCAATACCTTGATCTTTCTATCCCCCAAGTCGATGCTCTCGCCGCCGTCAAGTATTTTCTTAGGCTTTCCTTGAAACATCTCATAGGTGCTTACGTCAAAGCCTTCGGGTAAATCGCAACGATCAACCACCATAGCGCGAACGGTCTCAATCGAAAGCGGAAATTTCCCGTTCAGCCAATCCAGTTCTGCCCTATGGGCATAAAAATCGGGAAAATATTTGTGTCCACCGATATGATCCCAATGGATATGCGTTGCAATGGCGGTGACGGGCTTGTCCGTCAATTTTCTGACCTGCTCGTAAAGATTGCAAATGCCGAGTCCCGTATCAATCAAAAGGCAATTTTTCTCTCCGATTAAAAGATAACAATGGGTCTCTTCCCAATGGCGATACTCGCTTATGATATACGTCGTATCGTCGATTTGATCAATCGTAAACCAGTCATTCATTGTCCGCACTCCTGTTTTTCAGAAAGAATATGCCATAGATCATTCCCCCGAAAGCCGCACTTGCGATATAGCCTTTCGGGGTTGGTAGGGTTATCCGCTTTGCCAGAAACGGTAGCGAATTTTGCCTTCCCCTGCATTTTTCGGAGCAAATGATTGACGATCATCTGACCGTATCCGCGCCCGCGATATTGCGGTAAAACCTGAATCCATTCCAAGATAAGTTCTCCGATTTCCCGGTCATAGTCCGCGATCCCGCCGCCGACGAAATTTCCCGTAGCATCGTCCTTCAGCAATACCCAAAGGTCTGAATGATAGACAGGAGTTCTGCGATAGCCTTCCAATTGCTCCCTGGTAACGGATAAATCGGTATAGCTTGCATTGATGATCGTAACAAAGCACTCGACGAGATCGGGAGTAGCGGTGACGAGCGTAACCCCATCATGCTCCGCTTGTCCTATTTCCTTCAAATCGTGAAAGAGCCTGAAATATTTTTCATCCCGGTAATTCTTAAAATTCTCGGCGACAAAGACCTGATCGTGGACGATTTTAATCGAATCGGGAAGGATGAGGTTCTTTTGTTTCCAATAAGGAAGACTCGCCGCGCTGCACGGGGATTTCAGATATTCGGTCAACGACAATTTTTTCACAACTAGATTCCGAAGGTTTCAAATGCGCCGTCGATATAAATCGTGGCTTCGTTTGCCACAAAATGAATGACGCAGAAATCGGGATCGTCCTTCCCTCCGTTCGGAAAGTGTTTCCCGAGAAAATCGCTCCACACATTCCATAAATCGTCTTTTACCGCTTTTTCCGTTACGATTTCCATATTCCCCGTTAAAGTCACGCTGTCGCCGCCTGCATAGAAGGTAACGCCCGATTTATGATTGCTCTTAAAGTGCCTGACCTTCGTGCCGCTTGCACCCGTCGAGAACCAAAACTCTTTGATTCCGTTCGTTTTGAGCGGCATCAGCACGCAAATTCTCGGATATCCCTTTTCGGATACCGACGCGACGGTACACACCTTGCATTGCGTCAAAAGCCGTTCGGCTTTTTGAATGAGATTTGTTTTCATAGAATTTCTCCTTTTCTGTATTTCTTTCAGACGATTCAGCGCTTCGGCATCATTGGATACGATCGCACCGACGGTATCGCAGCCATCCATACCCGCGCAGTCGCCACAAGTTTCACACTCCTTAGCAAGCGCGCATTTTCTGATTGCACAGAGCATTTCGCAAAAATAAGTCTTTGCTCCGTCCACGCGACAGCCCTCGCAGTGAATCATTTCGGGCAGTATTTCAACGCCGTTGAGTTCCGACCAAAGCTTTGCGGTCTTTTCGCGCAAAGCGTTATCGTCGTTGCGCGTAGCGATTCGCGCATCGCATTTTTCGCAGTCAATTCCGCAGTATCCGATTAATTTTTTCATTGTCTGTACCCCAATATTACATATTTCGACCAATTCGGCAATCGCTCAGAGATTGTTTCAAACGCCATCCGCGCCATCGGAGAAATCAATTCTCTGCGTCTTCAGATCAGCGTAGGATTCCGCCGTCATACAGGTAAATTTCAGAACGCAATAGTCAGGATCGGTGACGCCCTGCTTATAATAGAACGTATCGCCCGGTCTCCAGATGCTGTCTTTGGTGGATTGATCGGTGCAGACCTCTATTTTCCCCAAGATCGAAACGCCTTGATACTGAAACCTGCCCCGCTTATAAAAGTACACGCAGGCTTTCTCGTTGGAGAGAAACTGCTTGACTTTGTTTGAAGAAGCGTTCGTGGTAAAATAAATATCCTTTCCGTCGATCTTTCTCGGAGCGAGCATCGCACGGATGACGGGATAACCCTGCTCGTTGACGGAAGCGAGAAACGCTGTCTTTTGTTCTGCGATAAACTGAAAAATTCGGGTTTGATCCATTTTTGACTCCTTTGGGCGAATAAAACGAAAACCGCCTATCCTCCTGTTTCTCTCTTATTCTGATAGATCGAGGACAGCTTTGTCAAGCGTTTCCGACTATTTTTTCAAAACTTTGCGCAAGCGCTCTTTGCAAAAGAAAAAAGTTTTGCGGGAATATTGCTTTTTCGACGAATGTATGATAGAATAAAGAAAACAAGCGAAAAAAAGCAACTGAAGGTTGCGGCGAAAAAAGGCAGATGCAACCAAAGGTTGGTGGACTTTTTCGAAGGGAATTGCTATCATTTTTTCAAGGAGGCGGAAGCCCTTGAAGCGTTCCCTATCCGCCTCTTTTGATCGACAGACAGATCAGAAAAAGGAAACAAGGAGTATGAAGATGAAGAAAAAATTTTTCGGAATAATGACCGCACTGCTTTTTGGCATGGCGTGCGCTTTGAGCGGCTGCGCTTATATCCAAGGCAACGGAAGGGTACACGGCGAACGGTACGCAAACGCCGACAGGTATGAAATCGGCGATTTTTCCTATCGAGCAGATACCATTGACAAGATCGAAGTGGATTGGGTGCTCGGCGAAATCGAGCTGATCGAGTCGGAAAAAGAGACCCTTTCCGTGACCGAGTCGGGAAAAGATCTCGAAGAAGCGCAAAAGCTCCGCCACATCATCGAGGGCAGAACGCTGAAAATTAAGTTCTGGAAGTCGGGCTATACCGCTCAGATCGAGGCAAGCCGAAAACACGTTGCCATCGAGCTTCCCGCGGGCATTTCCCTCTCCGCCGATTTCACGAGCGCACGCCTCTCCGCCTCTACGCTGAACGTGCGGGAAATGGACGTTTCCTGTACCTCCGGGGACGTGCAGATCGGAACGCTGACAACACAGGAAGCGGACTTTAACGCTACGAGCGGATCTCTCTCCATCGAAACGATCCAAGTACGGGGAAAAATATCAACTAATTTCACTTCAGGAAGCGCCGATATCGGCACTTTGACTGCCTATGAAGCCGAATTTGACGCTTCCAGCGGGTCTGTCGAAATCGAAACTGCAAAATTAGAGGGAAATTTGGAAGCCGATTCCACTTCGGGCAGCATTGAAATCAGAACTTTGACCGCCTACGAAGCCGAATTTGACACTTCCAGCGGCTCCGTCACCATTCAATCCGCCTCCGTACAGAGAGAACTTTCCCATTCAAGCACTTCCGGCAGCACGCGCATCGATACCTTGTCCGCTCCCCTTGCGGAATTTTCCAAATCGAGCGGCGGCGTCGAACTCGGACTGTCCGCCTGCAAACAGCTGAAAATTTCGGGCACGAGCGCCTCGGTCGAAATTACCCTGCTCGAAGACTTGGGAGCAACGATTTCCCACTCTTCGACGAGCGGGAAACTGACGATCAAAAAGAAGCATTCCACCCAGAACAAACAACACGTCATCGGGAACGGAGCATGCCGCATTTCCGTTCAATTGTCGAGCGGCAACCTCGTCGTAGAATAAGGAGAAATCATGAAACGAAATCAAAAAACAGAAGGAGTTCTTACCGGCTTAAGCGCCTTCTTCTCCCTCATCTTCCTGTTTATGGCCTGCTTGCTCTTTCAAAACTCCTTCATTCTAAGTGACAACTTTGCGCTTTTGTGCGTTCTGACGGGATTGATCGCTTTTCATCTTTTGTTCTCTGTCCTGCCCCTTCCAAAGCGCCTCCTCTCCTCGCGTCGGAAAGAGAGCGTTTGGCACGTTTTCACCGTTTTGGTTGCCTGTCTTGCACTCGTCCTTGACGCAATCTTCGTACAGCGCTTTTCCATCCATCTTCTCGCGGTTGCCCCCTTCGCGATCACCCTTGTCCTCCGCCTTGCTTTGGCGATCCTCCGCCTTTTTCCCGCGAACAAATCTCTTTGATTCCCCTTTCGCAGATCCTGACGGCAAAAAGCACGCATTGTTCGGAAAAAAAGGCAAAAATTTGCTATCATAGGGGCAACGGAGGTACGGGAAATGAATTCTATCGCAGAATTTCAAAGGGCAATCGACTATGTGGAAGAACACATCGGCGAAAAAATCGATTACGAAAAGGTTGCGGCGCGGGCATATCTTTCGAGTTTTCACTTTCAACGGCTCTTTACTCTGCTCGTCGGGATTCCCCTCGGCGAATACATCCGCCGCCGCAGGCTGACGCTTGCAGGGCAGCAGCTCGTGAAGGAGCGAAGGAAGGTGATCGACGTCGCACTCGACTTCGGCTATGACGCGCCCGAAAGTTTTTCCAGGGCATTTACAGCCTTTCACGGCATTTCTCCCACTGTGGCAAAGCGGGGCGCTATTTTAAAATTCTATCCGAAAATCTCCGTAAAACTTATTTTAAACGGAGGCAATATCATGAACTACAGAATCGAAACGCTCGGCACTTTCCAAGTCGCCTGCAAGCGCAAGGAATTTTTGAAGCAACAGGAGCTGACGACCAAGGAGATTTCCGACTTTTGGGCAAAATGCACGAAAGACGGCGTCATTCAGAAGGCGGTCTCCTTGATGCCGAAAAGTCCCAAACTCAAGGGCGTGCTCGGCATCAGCTTTACGGGACAGGGAAACGACGAACGATTCCCCTACGCCATCGGCGCAGAGTACGGCGGAGGAGACGCGACGGGATTGGAGCTCATCGAAATTCCAGCCTATACCTATGCTGTCTTCCCCACAAAGGGAAAAATGCCCGAAGCGTTCGTCACGACCTATCGGAAAATCTGCACGGAATTCTTTCCGCAGAGCGGCTATTCCTACGGAAACAGCATAGAATTTGAAGTCTATCCCTCGCCGGAAGCAGACCGCGAAGACTACACCGCGGAAATTTGGGTCGCAATTCAATAAAAGGAGGGCGGGGCAAGAGCTTGCCCCGCCCCAAAAATCAAAAATCAAAAGCCGCTTGTGTCCTATCGAGCGCAAAGGAGAAAACCATGGCAACGAGCAAAGAATATCTTTCCTTTCTTCTGGAACAGCTTTCCGATCTGGACGGAATCGGCGCGCGCTCTATGATGGGCGAGTACATCCTTTATCTGAATGGGAAAATTGCCGCTTACGTCTGCGATGAAAGGCTACTCGTAAAGCCGACGCCTTCGGCGCGCTCTCTCATGCCGGACGCCCCGCTTGAACCGCCCTATCCCGGAGCGAAGGAAATGCTCCTCGTCGAAGACGTGGAAAATCGGGAATTTTTGAACGAGCTCTTTCATGCGATAGAGGACGAGCTTCCCCTGCCAAAACCCAAGAACAAAAGAAAAGGAGAGAAAAAATGAAAACAACCATTCGCCCTTGGAAAATAGAGGACGCAAAGGAGCTCTCCTCCATGCTGTCCAATCCAAAAATACTCGACAATTTAAGGGACGGCTTGCCTTACCCCTATACCGTAAAGGACGGGGAGGACTACATCAGAGCGATGCTCGCCGCCGATCCAAACGATACGTTTGCCTTTGCCATTGAAGTAGGTTCCGTATGCGTGGGCAGCATCGGGGTGTTTCGCGGGCAAAATATTCACTCGAGAACGGCGGAGCTCGGCTATTACCTTGCAGAGCCCTATTGGGGAAAGGGAATCATGACCGAGGCGGTAAAGGCGACCTGCGCCCGCGTTTTTGAGGTCAGCGACATTCTCCGCATTTACGCAGAGCCCTTCTCCCGCAATCTAGCCTCCTGCCGCGTGCTGGAAAAGGCGGGATTTTCGTTCGAAGGGACGATGCGGGCAAACGCCGTGAAAAACGGAATCACGGAAGACATGAGGCTGTATGCTCTGCTTTCGCCGAAACTGAATCGCTCCTGATGCAAAATGACTACAAACGATAAAGAGCTTGACGCAAAATGCAAGCTCTAAGGGGGATCATTATGTGGAAATGTAAGATCGTGGAAGATGACAAGAGGGCGACGGATCGTCTTTTGGATTATCTGAAGCGCTTTGAAGGAGAAACAGGCGAGCGCTTCGAAGTTGTCTGCTATGAGGATGCGGTGACCTTTCTCACCGAATACAATGCAGACTGCGACATCGTCTTTATGGACATCGAAATGCCCTACCTCAACGGCATGGACGCTTCGAAAAAGCTGCGGGAGCGAGACAGCGAAGTGGCGCTCGTCTTTATCACCAACATGGTGCAATACGCCGTCAGCGGCTACGAAGTGCGCGCGCTGGATTTTATCGTCAAGCCCGTGTCCTATTACAACTTCGTCATCAAGCTCAAGCGCGTGCTTGCGGACAGAAAATTAAAGCGGGAGCGAGGGGAAGAACTCCTTCTGTCGTGCGAGACGGGCGTAAAGCGCATCGTCATCGATTCCATACGCTACATCGAAGTCGTGGGACACCGCCTCACCTTTCACACGTTGGAGGAAACGGTAGAGCTGAGCGGTTCTTTAAAGGACATGGAATCGGAACTCGAACAAAAGCACTTTTCCCGCTGCAACCATTGCTATCTCGTCAACTTGAAGTACGTTTCGGAAATTACGGCGACCTCCTGCTTTGTCGGCGGAGAAGAGCTCCAGATCAGCCGACGCAGGAAAAAGGGATTCATCGACGATTTGACCCTGTTCATGGGAGGAAACTGAAATGGCATCTTCTCTGTATTGGTACAAATTGGTCTTTATGGCGGAGCTGCTCCTTTCCGAAGGGCTGTTCGTCTACAAGCTCAAGCGCCGCTCCTACTTTCCCCTGCGCCTTGCCGCTTCACTCCTGCTCTCTCTTTCCGCAGCCCTCTTCTGTCCCGTTCTCTTTTACAACGCGTGGTACGCTTCCCTGATGTTCACCGCCCTCTTTCTGATCACGGTGTTCTGCATCAAATTCTGCTTCAACGAATCGTGGATTAACGTCATCTTTTGCAGCATTCTCTCTTATACGGTGCGCCATCTCGCCTTTGTGCTGTACAACCTCATCGTGACCGCCTTCGATTTGGTGGAAGCAGGAGCGCTCGGCACTTATCTCGAACATGCGGAAACGGATTACAATCCCTTTACCGCTATCGTATACGGCGCAAGTTATTATGTGACCTATTGGCTCTCCTACCTGTTCTGCGGCACGAAAATCAGCCGCTATGAAGAGCTGAACGTCGGCAATCGTGCCCTGCTCTCTTTGGCGGCGGTCATCTTGTTGGTGGAGGTGCTGTTCAATGCGGTGGTCGTATACCACAGCGCCGCATCCTACGACAAAACCTACCTGATCATGAACTATCTGGGCAGCTTCGTCTCCTGCGTGCTCATTCTCATCATTCAATTCAACCTGTTCGACAAAAACAAGTTAAAGCGCGAAATGGACGCCGTGCAGCTTTTACGCCATCAGGAAAAAGAACAATATGCCTTTTCCAAGGAGAACATCGAAATCATCAACGTCAAGTGCCACGATTTAAAGCACAAAATTGCGGCATTTCGGGGCAGGTTGGAGGAATCGGAAATTCGGGACATGGAGAACGCCGTGATGATTTACGATTCCATCGTCAAGACGGGCAACGAAGTACTGGACGTCATTCTCACCGAAAAGAGCCTGCAATGCGGCAAGAACGGCATTCAACTCACTTGTACCGTCGACGACAGCGACCTTCGCTTCATCTCGATTTCCGATCTTTATTCCCTGTTCGGCAATATCATCGACAACGCCGTCGAAGCGGTACTTAAGGCGGAAGCGTGCAAACGCATCATTTGCCTGAACATCAAATCCAATCAAAAATTGCTGTCCGTGCATTCAGAAAATTACTATACGGGAAACATCGTATTCGTGAACGGTCTGCCGCAGACCACCAAAAAGGATACCCATTTCCACGGCTTCGGCATGAAAAGCGTCAAGATGATCGTCGAAAAGTACGGCGGAAACGTCCTTGCCCGCACCGAAGGCGAACTGTTTAAACTGGACATCTTAATTCCCCTGCCAAAAGCGGATCCGACCACTTGAGAAATAAACGCGCCACTTGCGAAACAGCTATTGCAAACGGCGCGTTTTTGTCGTATAGTGTCCGCGAATCCCGACCATAAAGGGAAAGGGGTATCAAAAAAAACAAGGAGAAGTAAGATGAACAACCAAAAAAAGAAGATGAGTCAAAACAAGTTTCTCTTGATTTTGATTCCGTTTATGGCACTCTTGCTCGGATTGATCATTGCCGTCACGGCAGTGATGAACTACTTCGAGATCGTCATGAACAACATCTTAGGACAGCCGCCCGTCTACGTCACGCCGATGGAAGGATCGGAACAGTTAGACGCGGATTACTACAAAAAGGCTGCCGGCAGCAAGGAAAAGGCGGACGCCGAAGCGGAAAAATTGGCGGTACAGGCTGCCGAAGAAGGTGCTGTGCTGTTGAAAAACAACCGAAACGCCCTTCCGTTGCAGGCAAATAATACCATCAACGCCTTCGGGTGGTCTTTCTACTATCCCGTCAACGGCGGAGCGGGTGCGGGAGCAATCGGCTCAGACAACCTGATCTCCCCCGAAGACGCCCTGAAAGGCGTGGGAATCGGCATCAATCCCCTGCTGAAAGAGGAATATCTGAGTTGGACAAAGGCAAACGCGAAAACTTGGGGCTCTTCCCCCGATAAGCCCGACCGTCCCTCCGTGTCTTTGGGTGCCATTCTCGCCCATTGGGACGTACCGGAATTGGACGATCCTGCCGCAGTTTATGCGAAATCGAACGCAAAGGAAAACAAAACCTCGATTGTATGGTTGGGCAGAAGCGGCGGCGAGGGTGCAGACGCGCCCCGTCAAATGGACAAGGCGCACGGCGCGGTCTCGTTTGACCAAAACCCCGACAAGCACTATCTCGAGCTGACGAACAACGAGGAGAAGCTCATCGAGACGGTGGGTAAAAACAGCGATACTCTCGTCGTCATTCTCAACTCCCCCTCCCCCATGGAAATCGGCAAGCTTGCGGACAACGACAACGTAGACGCCATCCTTTGGATCGGCGCGCCCGGAAAAGCGGGCTACAAAGGCGTTGCCAATGTGTTGACGGGCAAGGCAAATCCTTCCGGAAGACTTCCCGACACCTATGCCGCAGACTTCTTGAACAACCCGACCATTCTCAATTTCAGCGACCCCAACATCTACGCCTCCAACAAGACGGAAGATATCATGGTGCGCTACGACACCTACATCGACTATTACAAAGGCGACAACACGAAAAACAGAAACGTGTACTACGTCGGCTATGAAGAGGGCATTTACAACGGCTATCGCTGGTACGAAACCGCTGCCGCCGAGGGATTCTTCGGCGAGGGAAAAGACGCCTATTACAACCGCACCAACGGCGTGGTTTATCCCTTCGGCTACGGTCTTTCTTACACGACCTTTGAACAGAAAATCGTAGATCACAGCTACCAGAACGGCGTCTTTACCTTCTCGGTAGAGGTGAAGAACACGGGTTCCGTTAAGGGAAAAGACGTTGTGCAGCTCTACGCGGAAACCCCTTATATCAAGGGTGGCGTGGAAAAGTCCAAGGTCGTCCTCGCTGAGTTCGGCAAAACGAAAGAACTTGCTCCCGGCGCATCCGAAAAGCTCGTCCTTTCCGTCAAAGCGGAGGACATTGCCTCGTATGACGATACCGTCGAAAAGGCATACGTGCTGGACAGCGGCAAATACACCTTCTATCTGGGCACGGTAGACGGCGTGAACTACGGTTCGCACAGCTGGGCTTACGCCGATAAAAACAGCAGCGCAGCGCATACGATCGACAAAAAAATCGTATACAGCGCTGAAAAAGACGGCAAGCGCGAAAGCGACGCCGTTGCCGCGACCAACCGCTTTGACGAAGACATGCAGTACAACAATCTGAGCGTAAAGGACGGCAGCAAAACGATGTCCAGACAGAATTTTGCATCGACCTACCCCACTGCGCCTACCCTGCAAGACAAGGCTATGCCCGCCGGACTGAAAAAGGCGCTGGAGGAAAATCGCTTCGATTCGGAGGCGGAAGTCGCGCTCCACAACAACCCTGATGACGAAATGCCCCTTGTGGAGCAAAACAACGGCATCAACCTCAACACGCTGCGCGGCGTAGATTACGACGACCCCGCCTGGGAAAAATTCATAGAACAGTTCAGCGTAGAGGAAATGCGCGTGCTTGCGGCCAAATCCGGTTGGTCTACCGCTGCGGTAGAACGCCTCGGCAAGCCTCTGACCAATGAAAACGACGGCCCGCAGTGTCTGAAAACGGCTTCCCTCGGAACGGATACGGGAGCGCAATATCTCGTCGCATTCCCCTGCGAAATCGTACTTGCCGCAACCTGGAATCAGGATCTGCTCTACGAAATCGGCAGAGCCATCGGTGAAGAAGGGCTGCAATACGGCATGAACGGCTGGTATGCGCCCGCAACGAACCTTCACAGAACGCCGTTCTCGGGCAGAAACTTCGAGTATTTCTCCGAAGATCCCGTTCTGGCGGGAAAACTCTGCGCCCGCGAAGTGAGCGGCGCCGCTTCCCGCGGACTGTACGCTTACGTCAAGCACTTTGCGGTAAATGATCAGGAATCGTATGCGAGAAATCTCAATTCGGGCGCTTCCATCGAGCTCAGCATTTCGGGCAGCTCTTACGAACTGAAAGGCAACGACTGCATCCTCTTAACGTGGGCAAGCGAACAATCCCTGCGCGAGCTCTATCTGAAGGCATTTGAAATCGTATTCAAAGAGGCAAAAACCGACTTAACATACCTCAATGCAGAGGGAGAGACGAAGGTGATCGAAGACTTCAGAGCTGCGACCGCCGTCATGACTTCCTTCAACTGCATCGGCGATACGTGGGCAGGCGGCAGCTATGCACTCATCACGGAAGTACTTCGCGGCGAATGGGGCTTCCAGGGACTTGTACTCACCGACTCCGTGCGCACCGACTTTATGTATGCCGATCAGATGCTGCGCGCAGGCGGAGACGCTTGTCTGATGTCCTATGACATTCCCATCTACGACATAAAGAGCGCAACGGCAATCCGCTGCTTACAGCAAACTGCCAAAAACGTGTGCTACACCGTCGTCAATTCCAACGCGATGAACGGCATTGCGCCCGGCGCGAAGATCTCTTACGGACTTGCACCTTGGGCAATCGGGCTTTTGATTGCAAACATCGTCGTCTATGCCCTGATCGTCGGCGGCATCGTCTGGATTGTCCTGCGTCAGCGCGACTGCAAGCGTCATCCCGAAAACTATCACACCAAAGAAGAGCTGTAATTTCTCCTTTGACCTCAAAAAGGGCGTCCCACTAAGGGGCGCCCTTCTCTATGCGTTTTACAAAATCGCCTCGAAATCGAAATTTCGAGGCGATTTTTTCATGAATCCAGTCCCAAATACGCTTTCAGAGCGGGAAGCAAACGCTCTGCGTCCCCGTAGCCGAGGCGGTACAACTCTCCGAGTTTTTCCATATCCCCTTCCATTCTGCTCACTGAAACGGGAACGGAAGGCGCGATGCGAAAAATCTTCCCCTCCGCCACAAGTGAGTCGATGAGGTCGCAATCCTCGTTGTAGCGCCTGTTCATGTTCCGAAGCGCCTCGACAAAGTTGGGATAGCGGCGATAAAAGCCGCGATCGAGAAGTCCCGATTTCTCCTTTTCCTCTCGACGGTAAGAAGGCTCTCTCGTCGCCACGAAGACGATCTTGGAAAAATTCCCTGCGAGCGCCCAGCGAATGGGGAGCTTGGTGGCGCACCCGCCGTCGAGATAACGTTTGCCGTCGATTTCGACGGACTTCGAGACGAAAGGCATACTTGCAGAGGCGCGAACCGCCTTGAAAATCCTGTCGTCAAAGGGCTTTAAATTGTCGAAATACTCCTCTTTCCCGCTCTCCAGATTGGTTGCGACGGCGACGAAGCGCCTGTCCCCCCGAAAGAAACGGTCGTAGGCAAAGGGATATTGTTTTTCAAAGTCGGTGAACAAGAACTCGAAGCCGACGATGCCCCTGTCCGTCCTGACCGCCTGTATGCCGACCCAACGGCTGTCGTGGCGGTACTTTAAATTGCAAATTGCCGACCTGCCGACAAGGCCTGCCGTGTAGTTCAAGCCGTTGAGCGCTCCTGCCGAAACGCCGACGGTGGTCTGCAAGTTGATTCCCTCTTTCATCAGACAATCGAGGACGCCCGACGTATACACGCCGCGAAAGGCTCCTCCCTCCAACGCAAGGCAACCCTCGACAAGCGTATCGGGCGCGCTCTCGATTTTGATTTCGTCAATCCTGCTGTATTCCTTTCTCTTCCCCGGTTTACGGAGCTTCCAACCTTTCTCTTTCATCCTTCTCTCCTATTTTACGGTTGAAAAAGAGCGCCTCTTGGCGCTCTCGTCAATGCAAAGCAAGCCTCTTTTCCTTCCGTTCTTCTTGGGAGTATTATAGCACTATGAAAAGAGGTTGTCAACAGAAAAATCAAAATTTTTGCGTCAGCTCGGAAAGAGCGGTCTCGAATTTTGCCCCGTACCAATGCGAGGGGTCGGAAAGGGTGTTTTCCATGCTCTTCACCGTAAAATCCGCCGCGGTGCGAATGGAACGGGAAAGGTCTCCCGTCTTAATCAGCGCGCCCGAAAAGGCGGAAGCGAAAATGTCTCCCGTACCGTGCAAATTTTGGGGAAGCCGACGGTGACGGTAAGAAGCGAGCTTCTTTCCCCCCTTCACGGCGAGAATGCCAAGCTCGTCCCCCAAAGGGATTCCCTTCAAGACGACGGTGGCGAAATAGCGCTCGGAGAGCTTCTCGATCAGCCCCTCTATCTCCCCTTCTCCCATCCCTTCGCGGTAGGGGACGTCCGCAAGAAGGCACGCCTCGGTGAGGTTGGGCAAGAGATAGTCGGCGCGCGCGCAGAGCTTTTTCATCTCTTCGACGTAGCTTTGATCGAAAGCGGGATAGAGCGCGCCGTAATCCGCCATGGCGGGATCGACGATGAGGGGAGCGTTCTCCTTCAAAAGGGAAGGAAGGGCTTCGAGGAGAAGTCCGATCTGAGGAACACTCCCCAAATACCCCGTATAAATGGCATCGAAGAGAATCCCCTCTTTTTTCCATTGCGAAAAAATCGCGGGAAGCTCTTTCGTCAGATCGAGGCAGGTAAAGCCGTGAAAGCCCTTTGCCGTGTGATTGGACAAAAGGGCGGTCGGCAAAATGCACGTTTCGATGCCGCAAGCGGACAGAATGGGAAGGGCGACGGTGAGCGAACACTGCCCCACGCAGGAAATGTCCTGCACCGTCAACACCCTTTGATAGGAATTTTTCATACTTTTTCTCCTTGTATAAAACGGACAATCATCTTCGTCCCAACCCCCTCTTCACTCTCCACCTCGACGGTGGCGCCGAGATTTTTTGCCGCGTGCTTGACGATGGAAAGACCCAGTCCCGTGCCGCCGACCTCCTTGGAACGGCTCTTATCGACCCGATAAAACCGCTCGAAAATGCGGGCTTGGTGTTCCTTCGGGATGCCGATTCCCGTATCGGCAACCCGTAAAATAACTTGCGTCCCTTCTTTCTTTACGCCGACGCGGACAGTTCCGCCCGGTCGATTGTACTTGACGGCGTTGTCCAAGAGGTTGAAGACGATGAGCCCCGCAAGGGAAGCGTCTCCGAAGAGCTCCGCCCTTTCCCCTTCGAAGCGGACTTCGACGCCCGCCCTCTGCGCTTCCTGCGAAAGGGAATGCACTGCCTGCTCCGCAAGCTCGGATAAATCAAAAGTCTCTCCCGCGCTTTCGCCGATTCCCTCGTCGAGCGAGGAGAGCTTGATGATGTCCTCGACGAGCCGAATCATGCGCTTGGATTCGGTATAAATCTGAGCGGCGAACTGCTCGACGTCCTCTCTTTTCACCATGCCGTTCGCGAGCAATTCCGCACAGCCGGAAATGGAATGGAGAGGTGTTTTGAGCTCATGCGAAACGTTTGCGGTAAATTCCCGACGCATCTGCTCCGCCTGCTCCTTTTCGGTGACGTCGAACATCAGGATGACGAAGCCGATCCGCTTTCCGTCCGAGAGGACGGGGCTTGCGCGAAATTCAAATTCGAAAGGCTCTTCTTTGACGAGCTGTTCGACGGCCCCCTCTTTGCAACGGCTCAAAAGTTCTTTGAGAACGGGAAACTTCCCGCCCGAAAGAACGTTTTCTCCGATCAGATTGCAATCGGACTTCAAAATGCGCTCGGCGGAACGGTTGACGCTGAGGATCGTGCCCTCTTCGCCGACGAGAACCAATCCTTCCTTCATGCTGCCGACGGTAGCGGCAAATTCGTCGCGTTGGCGTTTGAGTTCCCCTTCCTGCCGTTTGAGCTGCGCCTGTTGGGCGAGCAAACGCTTGAAAAGAGGAGTCAGCTCCTCGTATCCCGCATTCTCTTCGGGATGGTCGAAATCGAGGGTATTGAGGGGATTGACCGCCTGCTTGGCGGCTGTATACGACAGGAGGACGGACAGAACGACAGCGATGACAAAGACAAGCAAGATGGGGCTATACATCCGAAGGAGAAGCGACCAGATCGTGAGCTGCGTATCCGAAAGGCGCAGGACAGATCCGTCCGAAAGCAGAACGGCGGCGTAGTACTGCTTTTCGAGCATGGTATCCGAATACCGCGTGCTTTCGCCGTAGCCCGTCTCCAAAGCCTCTTGGATTTCCTCTCTGTCGAGATGATTTTCCATCGCCGCACCGTCCGACTTGCTGTCGAAGAGGACGTTTCCCTCTCCGTCGACGAGGGTGATGCGAAAATCGTCTGTCTCAAGGCCCGAAAAGTAATCTAAGCCTAACGATTCGACGCCCTGCGCCGCAAGATAGCTCTGCACCTTCAGCTGTTTTTTTCTGTCCTCCGAAAAGTTATCGTAAAGCGCCACCATAATGATGGAAAGGGTGACGAAAAAAACGCAAAGCGCGACGGAAAATACGGCGCGGAAAATTCGTTTTGTCATGGTTTGTCTCCCATTTTATAGCCGACGCCCCGCACCGTCTCGATTTTACCCTCCCCGCCGAGCTTGGTGCGCAGTGTGCCGATGTGTACGTCTACCGTTCTGGTTTCCCCGAAAAATTCTTCTCCCCAAACGAGCGAAAGAAGCTCTTCCCGCGAGAAGACCTTGTCGGGGTGCTTCAAAAAGAGCCGCAAAAGCTTGTATTCCTTTAAGGTGAGATCGACCTTCTTCGCTCCCACTAAAACGATATGCTCCGCGTCGTTGAGGGAAATGTCTCCCCGTTGCAGGATTTCTCCCTCCTCCTTGCGGTCGGTACGACGAAGCACCGCCTTGACCCTCGATACCATTTCCATCATGCCGAAGGGCTTGCAAAGATAGTCGTCCGCACCGAGGTCGAGTCCCGTCACTTTGTCGTACTCCGTGCCCTTAGCAGTTGCCATGATGACGGGAATATCCCGCGTGAGAGCGTCCCTTTTCAGTCGCTTTAAAATGGAAATCCCGTCTTCTCCGGGAAGCATGATGTCGAGAAGAATGAGCTTCGGCTTTCGACTTGTAAGCGCCTCGAACAGGGAGACGCCCTCCTCGAAGCCCTCCGCCTCGAAGCCGGAAGCTTTCAATGTATACACCATCATCCCGCGGATGCCGGCGTCGTCTTCAACACAAAAAATCATCGTCTTTTCCCTTGCCTATGTTTTTCTCTATTTTATCACAGATCAAGGCAAATCGTATCGTTTTTTTAATCGAATTTTTAAATCAACCGAATCGCCCCGACACATAGCGGCTCGTTCTCTCGTCGGCGGGAGAATGGAACACCTGCTCGGTGTCTCCGAACTCGACGAGCTCTCCGAGGAGGAAGAACGCCGTGCGGTCGGAAATGCGGACTGCCTGCTGCATGTTGTGGGTGACGATGACGATGGTCGTGTTCTTCGCAAGCTCCTTGCAGAGCTCCTCGATTTTGCCCGTGGAAATGGGATCGAGCGCAGAGGTCGGTTCGTCCATGAGAATGACCTTCGGCTTGACGGCGAGCGCACGCGCGATACAGAGTCTTTGCTGCTGTCCGCCCGAGAGTCCCAAAGCGGATTGATGCAGCCGATCTTTGAGCTCCTCCCACATCGCCGCCTGCTTTAAGGAAGTTTCGACGATTTCGTCCAACTCGCTCCGCTTGCGAATGCCAAACGTTTTCGCCCCGTAAGTGACGTTGTCGTAAACGCTCATGGGGAAGGGATTGGGCTTCTGAAAGACCATGCCGACGTTCTTTCTCAAAAGATTGACGTCGATTTTGCCGTAGATGTCCCGATTGCCGATGCGGAACGATCCGTCAACCTTGCATTCGGGGACGAGATCGTTCATGCGGTTTAAACACTTTAAGAAGGTGGACTTCCCGCAACCCGAAGGCCCGATGAGGGCGGTCGTCTTGTGGTTGGGAATTTCCACGCTCACGTGTTTCAACGCTTGAAAGCTCCCGTACCAGAGGTTGGCGTCCTTGACGACGATCGTTCCGTCAAACGCTTCATCAGCGGAAACTGCCGCCTTCTGCACGAAGCCCTTCTCCTTCGCGCGCTGCAACAGATCTGTCTTTCCGTATCCGAGCTTGGTATTTTGTAAGGCGATCTCCCCGCCGTAGCCTTCTCCGATTCTATCTTGTTTTCTTGCCATTGTTCTCTCCTTTGATCCGCTTTTCGAGCGCAGAGGAAATGCCCTCCGCCAAAAAATTCAACGCCAACACGATCACGATTAAGATGACCGCCGTGGCATACGCTTCCTGCATGTACCAGCCCTCTCCGGACAATCGATAGAGAGCGACGGCGAGCGTTGCGCCGCTGTCAAAATAGCCCTTGGGCATTCCCGAAAGCACCGAGCCCGCCGTATAGAGGAAGGGCGCGGATTCGCTGATGACTCTGCCCATGCTCAGAATCATGGCGGACAGAATGCCGGGGAGCGCGGAGGGAAGCACGACGCAGAGAATGGTGCGGAGCTTTCCCGCGCCCAACGCAAGACTCCCCTCTCGCAAGCCCGCCTGCACGGACTTGAGGCTTTCTTCGGTAGAGCGCACGATGGTGGGAAGGAGCATAATCGAAACGGTAAGAGAGCCTGCAAACAGGTTGCTCGCCCCCGTAAATATGCGAACGAAGGTGATCATGCCGAAGAGTCCGTATACGATGGAGGGAACGCCAGCGAGAATGTCGATTGCCGTGCGGACGATTTTCACGAAGACGCTGTCATTCCTCGTGTATTCGTTGAGGAAGATCGCCGTCATGCACCCGACGGGGACGGCAATCAAAAGGCTTAGGGCGACCACCATCAGCGTGGAGACGATGGAGGGAAGGATCGTGACGTCTTCGCTTCCGAACTCATACTTGCCAAAGAGCAGGGAGGGCTTTTGAATGAGGGTGGGAACGCCCTTCCAGAAGAGGAAGCCGAGAATGGAAAGGAGGGCAACGGCGGAAAAGATGCCGCACGCCCATGCAAGTCCCTTTCCAACCTCGGGAAGATGAAGGGGGTAAGATAAATTCTCCCGCATCTCTTTCAAAACGTTGCGCCGCCCCTTTCCCGCGGTCTTTCTGGTGATCTTTTCGACCGCCTTGCCCGAAATCGCCTGAAAGGCGAGATTGACGAGGAGGACGAAGAGGAGCAGAACGACGCCCGTGGCGATGAGTGCATCTTCCTGCACTTCGCCCGCGTAGCCCATCTCCATGACGATGTTGGCGGTGAGCACGCGGAAGCTTCCGAACAGCCCCGTAGGATAGGTAGGCGCGTTGCCGGCGACCATGACGACTGCCATCGTCTCTCCCAAGGCGCGCCCGATGCCCAGAATGAGCGAGGCGGCAATGCCCGACCTTGCGGCAGGCACCATGACGGAAAAGACCGCCTTGGTGTGCGTTGCGCCCAGGGCAGTCGCCCCCTCGTAATAGGCGAGGGGGACTGCCTCTAAGCTGGTCTTGGAGAGAGATACTACGGTCGGCAGAATCATGATGCCGAGAATCACCGAAGTTGCGAGCAGACCCGTTCCGTTGTTCGGTGCAAACGTTGAGAGAATGGGAAGAAGGAATACGATTCCGAAAAATCCGTAGACAACCGAGGGAATGCCCGCAAGCAGATTGATGACCGCAGACAGCGGCTTTTTCAGCCTTTTCGGACAAAAGAAGGCGAGGAACACCGCCGTAAAATAGCCCGTGACGCCGCCAAGCAGGAGTGCGCCGACCGTTGCAGCCAGCGTCCCCACGATCATCGTGAAGATGCCGTAAGAGCCTGACAGCGGGTCTTTGTAGACGTCGTACCGATCGGAAGCCCAATTGTCCCCGAAGAGAAACTCAAAGAATCCGATCTTGCGGAAGGCGGGAATGCTCCTCACGGTCAGAAAGACGAAGATGGCGACGACTGCGACGATGCAGACGATTGCCATCGCCATGAAGGCGATTTTACCCGCTTTTTCTTTGCCTTTTGCGTAGTTCATACCGTCCTCGTTAGTTCAGCTCGGAGAATTTCGTCACCTTCCCGCTGAAGATATCATAAAGCTGTTTGAGGGTCAGGTCGGTGACAGTGGTGTTCCCGGCGTTGACGATGACGGCAACCGCATCGAGGCACACGTTGAAGCTTTCGACGTTTTCAGAGCTGTACGAAGAGGAGGAAAGCCCGATGAGGTTGCCCTTTTTGTCGTTTTCGGCAGCCTTTTTGCCTTCAGAAGAGCCGTTCAGCTCGATCTGGAAGAGGTCTTCCGCGTTGACGCCGTAAAGCGTCGCATAGTTCTTTGCCGCCTGCATGATGAATTTTTCCATCGAAGTAGAGCCCTGAATGGCAATTTTATCGCCTGCGGGAACTGCGCTCTTCTTTTCGTATGCGACGAGGGGAATGGGGTCTGCTCCCTTGTTGGCGCGCACTTTAGGGTCTTTGACGAAGACCGTGCCGACGGAGTCGCAGACGGACTCGGAGGCGTCGCTCTTTAAGTAGTTGAGGAAGTCTGCCGTGCGCTCGGTAAGCTCGATCGTCTTATTGGTCATGACCACGAAGGGACGCTGAATCTGATAGCTTCCGCTAAGGACGGTTTCCTTGGTTGCAGAGACGCCGTTGACCTTGACGACGTTGATCGTATCGTTGACAGAACCGAGCGAAATGTAGCCGATTGCGTTGCGATCGGAAGAGACCGTGGATAAAACCGCGCCCGTGCTGCCCAATTCCGTAGCCGCTTTCGAGGTATTGTAGACCTTTTTTCCGTTTGCGTCCTTCTCTTCGAGGAAGTGCTCCCCGTCCGTCACCTTGGTGTCAAACGCTTCGCGCGTGCCGCTGCCAAGCTCTCTCGCCACGACGGTGATGTTTTTCTCTTTTCCTCCGTTGCAACCGGCAAAGGATACTGCGCCGCCGACGGCGCAAGTGAGTGCGAGAATACCGGTAAGAATTGTCTTTCCGACTTTTTTCATTTTTTTAATCTCCTTTTCTATTGAACTGCCCTCATTATACACAATTGAAAAAAATTGTACTATCGCACTTTGTTCAAATGCGTGTAAAGTTTTCGTAAAGCGAATCGGATTTTAATTGCCTATTCTTAGTTTCTGTGGTATACTGAAAAAAATACGGGGGCATCCCTGTTTGAGGAAATGAGTATGCAATATCGATCGGACAAATACGGCAATCGGCTATCCATTCTCGGCTATGGATGTATGCGCTTTACGCAGGGCGTGACGGGAATCGACCTGAAAAAGACGGAACGGGAAATCTGCACGGCGATCGAGCACGGGGTCAATTACTTCGACACCGCCTATATCTATCCGGGAAGCGAAGCGGCGCTCGGCGAAATTCTCGAGCGAAACAATCTTCGGGATCGGGTGTACATCGCCACCAAGCTCCCCCACTACATGATCAAAAGCGCCGACAGCATGGAAAAATTCTTTTCCGAAGAGCTCAAGCGCCTCAAAACCGATCACGTGGATTACTATCTCATGCACATGCTCACCGATCCCAAGACGTGGGATCGCTTAAAGGCGTTCGGCATCGTGGAATGGCTGGAGGAAAAGAAGAAATCGGGAGCAATCCGACAGGTCGGATTTTCCTACCACGGCAATTCGGATACCTTTTTGTCCCTTCTCGAGGTTTACGACTGGGATTTTTGTCAGATTCAGTACAACTACCTGGACGAGCATTCCCAGGCGGGCGTGACGGGACTGAAACGTGCGCACGAAAAGGGGCTTCCCGTCGTCATCATGGAGCCCCTGCGCGGAGGAAGGCTCGCGAACAAGCTTCCTCCCAAGGCGCTTAAAGAAATCGAAAAGTACCCCGTAAAGCGCTCCCCCGCCGAATGGTCGTTTCGCTGGCTTTGGAATCAGCCCGAAGTCACCTGCGTGCTTTCGGGCATGAACTCCCTCGAAATGGTCGAAGAGAATGCAAAGACGGCGTCCGAGGCTACAATCGGTGCGTTCACGAAAGAAGACTTTGCGCTCATCGAACGGGTAAAGGCGGAAATCAACGCCAATCAGAAGATCGGCTGCACGGGTTGCCGATACTGTATGCCCTGTCCCAAGGGCGTGGACATTCCCGGCATTTTCGCCGCCTACAACAGGCGGTACTCGGACGGAAAGCTTCGGGGGCTCATCGATTACTTTATGTGCACCTCCGTCCGCAAGGAAAAGACGTGCGCCTCGAACTGCGTCAAGTGCGGCAAATGCGAAACGCACTGCCCGCAGGGCATTGAAATCAGAAAAGAACTTGAAAACGCCAAAAAGGCGTTTGAAGGCCCTCTCTATCACATCGGCAAAAAGATCGTCGGATGGTTTATGAAATATTGAAAAGACGACTTCTCGCTCAAAAAAACAGCGCGCCCCGAGAATTTTCGGGGCGCGCCGGCTTTGGACGGTTATTGCGCGAGATCCGCAAAGGCGGATTTGAGCGCAGGGTACAATTTCTTAAATTTTCGGTACTTCTCTTCGTAAGCCTGTTGCAGAGCGGGCTCGGGAAGGGCAACGGTATGGCTCTTGACGATCGCGGACACCGCCTCTTCGACGGAGGCGTACTCCCCCGCTCCTACCATGGCGAGCATTGCGCCGCCGAAGGAAGGGCCCTGTTCGGTCTCGACCATGTCGATTTTGACGCCGAGAACGTTGGCGAGAATCGTCCGCCAGATTTTGGATTTCGCCCCGCCGCCGCAGAGATTGCTCTCTTTGACGACGAGCCCGTTTTCCTTTGCTACTTCCAGGCAGTCGCGGAACGCGAAGGCGACGCCCTCCAACACCGCGAGGCTCATCTCCTCCTTCGTCGTCGCGCCGTTCATGCCGATGAACGCGCCGCGTGCGTTGACGTCGTTGTGGGGACTGCGTTCACCCATCAGATAGGGGAGGAAATACACCTCGTTTTTGCCGAGCTTTTCTCCCATCCTTTCGGCAATGTCGTACCGATCGGAGAGGATGTTCTCGATCCACCACTGATTGGCGGAGGCGGCGGAGAGAATGCAGCCCATGAGGTGATACTTTCCGTTTGCGTGAACGAAGGAATGCAGGGCGTTCTTTTCATCGACGGAGAAGGAATCCTGCGAAAGGAAGATGGTGCCGCTCGTTCCGAGCGAGATGTTGCAGCTGCCATCCCCCACCGTACCCGTGCCGACAGCCGCCGCGGCATTATCGCCCGCGCCTGCCGTCACGACGGCGTTCGGAAGTCCGAATTCCGCCTTGACCTTGCCCGTCACTTCATAGCTTTCATAGAGCTTGGGAAGCCAGCTCTCCTCGACGGAGCAAATCTCACACAGCTCCTTCGACCAGCATTTGTGCTCGACGTCTAAAAGGAGCGTACCGCTTGCGTCCGAGTAATCGGTGGAGAACACCCCCGTCAGCATGTAGGCGATGTAGTCCTTGGGGAGCATGATCTTGGCAATTTTCGCAAAGTTTTGCGGCTCGTGCTTTTTCAGCCAAAGGAGCTTCGGCGCGGTGAATCCCGCAAAGGCGATGTTGCCCGTATGGGCGGAGAGGGCTTCTCTTCCGACGACTTCGTTGAGGTACTTCGTCTCCTCCTCCGTCCTGCCGTCGTTCCAGAGAATGCAGGGGCGAATGACGTTGTCGTCCTTGTCGAGGGCGACGAGCCCGTGCATCTGCCCGCCGAACGAAATGCCCTTGACTTCCTCTTCCAAGCCCTCGGAGAGGTTTCGAAGGACAATTTTGACCGCTTCGAACCAATATTCGGGGTGATGCTCCGACCAGCCGGAAGGAAGCTCTTTCTCATAGGGGGGATAGTTTGCGCTCTCCTCCTTGACGATGACCCCTTCCCCGTTCACCAGGATGCCCTTGGTGGCAGAAGTGCCGAGGTCGATTCCGATGTAAAAGTTCATGCATTTACCCTCACGTTTTCGCCGACGAGTCCCACGAACGCGCCCGCCTTGGCTTCGGCGGAATCGGGGTGCGCGAGCAGCCACTTGTTGCTTCCCCAAAGGAGCGGACAGGCTGCGTTTGCGGGCTTTTCGTAATTCGTCCCCTTGGGAAGGACGACCGCCACGCGGAAGCCGCCCCCGATTTTACAGGGCGCATAGTGAAGGCTCGTCTGATACAGCTCCACGCCTATCCCCTTGGGCACGGCAAACGCCTTGACGGTAGCGGTGTCGAGCTTTCCCTCCGAGATGTCCTGTTTTCTCGCGAGCAGGAGAATGAAGTCCTCCGTTCCCACGTTGATTTCACTGCTCTTGTGGTATTCGAGGCAATTGAGCGTATCGTTGTGACCGTTGCAATACCCGACCTCTACGGGAAGTCCGCCGAACCAGTCGATTTCGACCTGCTTGGAAACGGGAAAGGCTTCGAGCGCCTCGTCCGAAGGGACGTAAATCGTTCCCTTTTCGGGGCAATCCCGCTTTGCAAGCTCTGCAAGGAGTGCGGAAAAGTCGAGATCGACAACCTTTCCGTACTCGTTGAACTCTTTATCGTAGACGGATAAAATCTTCATAGCCCCTCCTCAGAACGGATTTTCCGTGGCGTAGCGCTCCGCCTTGGGCTGATTGTAGCCGACCTTTTCGACGCCGAGGTACTTGAACACCTCGAAGAGCGCCTTGCCGTGATGTCCGAACGCAACCGCTCCGTGGTGCGGGAAGCCGTTTTCGATGAGGACGTGGCGATAAAATCTGCCCATCTCGCGAATGGCGAACACGCCGATCGAGCCGAAGGACTTGGTCGCCACGGGCAATACTTCACCCTGTGCGACGTAAGCGTAAAGGTGATTGTCGGAAGTCGATTGCAACCGATAGAAGGTGATGTCTCCGGGGACGATGTCGCCCTCGAGCGTGCCGTTCGTCACTTCGACGGGAAGGGAACGCGCCATGATCATCTGATACTTCATGACGGGATTGCACACCTTTTTGGAGCAGGTGTTGCCGCAATGGAAGCCCATGAAGGTATCGTGGAAGGTATAGTCGAATTTTCCCTCGATGTCCTCTTTGTACATATCGTAGGGAACGGTGTTGTTGATGTCGAGAAGGGTGACGATGTCTTCGGAGACGCACTGTCCGATGAACTCAGAAAGGCAGCCGTACACGTCCACCTCGCAGGAGACGGGAATGCCCTTGCCCGTCAGACGAGAATTGACGTAGCAGGGCACGAAGCCGAACTGCGTCTGAAAAGCGGGCCAGCACTTGCCCGCGATGGCGACGTACTGCTTGCAGCCCTTATGCGCTTCCACCCAATCGAGCAGGGTGATTTCGTACTGTGCGAGCTTTGCGAGCACTTCGGGCTTCTTATTGCCTGCGCCGAGCTCTTCCTCCATTTCCTTGACGATCGCGGGAATCCGCTCGTCCCCCGCGTGCTTATGGAAGGATTCGAAAAGGTCGAGCTCGGAGTTTTCCTCGATTTCCACGCCGATGTTATAAAGCTGCTTGATGGGCGCGTTGCAGGCGAAGAAATTGGAGGGACGAGGCCCGAAGGTGATAATTTTGAGGTTCTTGATCCCCACGATCGCGCGCGCGATGGGCAAGAACTCGTGAATGAGATCGGCGCAGTAAGCGGCGTCTCCCACGGGATATTCGGGAATGTAAGCCTTGACGTTGCGAAGCTTTAAGTTATAGGAAGCGTTGAGCATACCGCAGTATGCGTCCCCTCTGTCCCCGACGAGGCGGGAAGAGGATTCCTCCGCCGCCGCGCAGAACATCACGGGGCCGTCGAAATTCTGGGCGAGCATGGTCTCGGAAATTTCGGGACCGAAGTTGCCGAGGTACACGCAGAGGGCGTTGCATCCCTCTTTTTTAATATCTTCCAATGCCTGCATCATGTGAATTTCGCTCTCGACGATGCAGACGGGGCACTCGTAAATATCGCCCTTGCCGTATTTCTCTTCATAGGCGCTGATCAGCGCCTTTCTCCGATTGACGGAGAGGCTTTCGGGGAAACAATCCCTGGATACTGCTACGATTCCGACTTTAACGGTTGGCATATTGATCATATTTTTTTCTCCTTATTGAATGGTAAAGGACAGGAAGTCGATTTTTCCCTTGCCCTTGAATTCGAAAAACAGCGCATGCGTCCCTTCAACGGGCTGCATGGACGAAGAAAATTCACCCGTCCCCTGCACCTTGATTTCCGCAAGCTTCCGATTCTGCTCGTCCGTGACGACGAAGCTTCCCTCGCCCTTCCCGCGGACGCTGACTGAAATGCGTTCGGGACGATCGAAGGCAAAGTACTTAAAGCCCGCCTTGGAGCCGTCCGTCATGTTCGCGATGTACTGATCGGGATTCCCCTCTCTGTCCTTTCCGCTCTGCGTAAAGTACGGCCTCCCCGTACACTTGAACACGGAGTAGAACGCACCTCCCTTCTTGCAGGTTAAGTTGCAGGCGATGTGCGAGGAATACGTTCCCTTGCCCTCCAAAGGCCCGCCGTTTAACCCGCAGGACGTCACCTCGACCTGCTTGATCGAGCCGTCCGCTTCGATGGTGATGGGCTCTGCGCAAGCCTGACGGGAGAAGCAATGGCGATTGGTCTGACGATGGTAGAAAATATAGTACTGCCCCTGTTTGTCCTGAACGATCGAGCCGTGCGTGTTGCCCGTAAAGTTCGCCGCGTCCTTGACGCCCTTGATGCCGCGAAGCCCCACGTCTCCGATGGAAACGATAACGCCACCGTATTTGAAGCCCTTTACGGGATTGTCCGAAATCGCATAGCAAAGCTCGTGTCCAGCAAACGAGGAATAGATGAAGTAGTACTTATCCCCGATCTTGCGCATGGAAGCAGCCTCGAAGAACTCGTGTCCCTCATACGGCGTTCCCTTGCCGCTCACCTTGCACTCCACGCCCATATACGAGGTGGAAACCACCGTCACCATGTCGCTCTTGAGCGTCGCGCAGACGGGACCCTTTTTGGTGATGGGCTTGCCGCCCGTCAGGAAAAACGGGTAATTGACGGGGCCGAAGCCCGTATAGAGATAGCAAACACCGTCCTCGACGTACACGCCGGGGTCGAATTGGAAAATATCCCCCTTCTTCTTGCCGTAAATCGTGCCGTCCTCATAGTGCACCCAATCGAGAAACTCATATTTTCCCGCAGGGGTATCGCAGACGGCGACGCCGATTCTGCCCGAATAGCCGTAGAAATAGTACAGATAGTACCGCCCGTCCGGGCCCTGACAGACGTCTGGCGCATACAGAGGGCTGTTCCTCGTATTTTTCGGGTCGTCCTTTCTTCTCCAGATCACCCCTTCGTAACGCCACTCCTTGACGTTGTCCACGGGACAAGACCAGCATATGTAATCGCCTTGGCAAAAGTCGTTGCTGTTGAACAGGTCGTGCGAGCCGTAGACGTAAATGCGGTCTCCGAAGACGTGCGGTTCTCCGTCGGGAACATACTCCCAGCTCGGAAGATACGGATTAAAACACTGCATTTTTTCTCCTCCTTATCGATAAAAGCGTACCTTAGGTACGCTTTTAGTGTAGAACATATTTTTCCTCGTTACAAGAAATTTTTTTAGGTAATATGGAAAAAACTTCAGATATTCTTGCCCGAATCCCTGCGATAAGAAGTCGGAGAAACGCCGAATTTTTTCAAGAAGGCGACGTTGAAATTGCGGATGGTGCGAAAGCCGCACTCGTTGCAAATTTGAGCCACCGTCTTTTTCGTCGTCCGCAAAAGGGTACAGGCGCGATCCAAGCGATAGCCACTCAAAAACTCGGGGAATCCGCAGTGAAAGGTCTTGCGAAAGAGCTGAGAAAGGTAGGTATAGTTATAGCCGAGCTGCTCGGAGAGCGTCTTTAAGCTGATGTCCTCCGCATAGTTTTCCTGTACGTAATAGAGGAGCTTATAAGTAAAATCGGGCGCGGAGGAATTCGATCCTTTTACCGGCGAAGAGGAAAACGCCTTGCCGCAGATGTAATAGAGGATGGATTTGACGAGGAATTTGTTGGACGCCCCCCTTCTAAGAAGGTCGAGCTTCTCCATGTCGTCAAAGTCGAAGATGGGATTCTCGAAAAAGGTATTTTCCGTCTCCCGAAAAAACTCTTCCACGTTGTCGGGAGAGAAGACGCAGAGAAAGCTCTTGGAATGAGAGGGCGTTTCATAGCTGTGAATCTGATTGGGAAGAATGAGCATCGCCTTTCCCGCCGTCAGGCGAAGGGGCGCTTTGTAGAGGGTGCAGATGAGCTCCCCCTCCCGCACGACGATGACCTCGTAGCCATAGTGCGTATGCTCCGCAAACCGAAGATTTTCGTCGGTCTGGCAATAGACGTAATTATTTTTTCCCGAATGGACGTCTTCAAAGAGTATCATGTTTTTCCCTCGAAAAGATGATAGCACAATCCCCCTCTTCTGTCAAGGGGCAACGTGAACTTTTTTCCACCGTGGGAGAAAGGTTTGTCTAACTTAGAAATCAAATAGGTCGTTCGGCGTTATATCGTATCTCTTGCAAAGATACACAATTTTCTCATAATCCAACTGAATTTTTCCCGTTTCATAATCACTGTAATCGGGTTGACTCTTCCCCAATTCCGCGGCGATTGTTTTTTGAGGGATCTTTTTTAATTTTCTAGCATCTCTTAAGTTGCGTCCAACTATTTTTGCCAATTCGTCTTCCATACTTCCTCACTTTTTAAAAATTATATGAAAAAATCCTATAAAATTGTTGACATATGGAAAAAAATGCCATATAATAAAGTCATGGAAAGCAATACGAGAACAATATCATTGGTTGTAACGGAGAAATGCAATCTTAACTGTGTCTATTGTTATGAAAAATACAAGACACCCCGTAATATGTCCTTTGAGACGGCAAAGAAAGCGATCGACAAGGAATTAAAACCATCAAAGACAGAAAATGTATACATCGATTTCTTTGGCGGAGAGCCGTTCTGTAACTTTGAGTTGATTCGTCAGGTTTACGACTATATCATGTCGTTTTATCAGGGAAAGATTCGCTTTTTTGCAACCACAAACGGGACGCTTGTTCACGGTGGCATTCAAAAATGGTTAACGGAAAGAAAAGATTTTTTCACTGTGGGTTTGAGTTTGGACGGATTAAAGATTGCGCATGATCTTAATCGCTCTAATAGCTACGATAAAATAGATATTGACTTTTTCTTGAAAAACTATCCGGAACAACCAGTGAAAATGACCATTTCGGAGCAAACCTTGTCTTATTTTGCAGATGGGATCATCGAAATGCAAAGGATGGGGTTTCGAGTAGAGTGTAACCTTGCGTACATGGTCAATTGGACAAATGAGAAGAATAAGGGAATTTTAGAAGAACAGCTGAATAGGTTAATCGACTTTTACTTGGAGAATCCGACAGTGCCTCGTTGTCAAATGTTTGACTTTAAGATCAATGCTTTGGCTAGACCTATGGAAAAAAAAGGGTTTATCCGAAAATATTGCGGAACGGGAACGGGCATGGTATGTTACGATATTATGGGGAATGCTTATCCGTGTCAGCTCTTTATTCCGACTTCTGCCGGTGAGAAATCCGTTAAAACAGAGGAACTGCATTTACCTCAAGAGCTTCCGATTTCCTTATTTCCCAAAAATTGTAAAAATTGCTACTATCTTAGAATTTGCCCGATCTGTTTTGGTAGTAACTACTTATCTACGGGAAACTTCTTCACTCCCGATAGCAATCGCTGTAACTTATATAAATTGATTTTTCAAGCCAATGCGAAATTAAAAGCATTGGAATGGGAAAAAGGGTTGCTTTCATTGAGACCTGACGAAGAACAGGCTCTTTTGAGAAGTATTGTGGCAATTCAGCAGTTATGAATGAGTTGATCTTACTCAATGAAAAGAATGACCCGATCGGCTATGCGGATAAAATAAAAGTTCACAAGAAAGGGTTGAAACATAAAGCTTTTTCCGTTTTCTTTTACGACGAGGAAACGGACGAATTTCTTATCCAAAAGCGAGCGAAAGAAAAATACCATTCCGGTGGATTGTGGAGCAACACCTGTTGTTCTCATTTTTACAGGGATGAAGAGGAAATGACGTCTTTGCAACGCTGTATCTCGGATGAACTCGGAATAGAAAAAGCAGAAGGCGAATTGCTTCGAATCGGATCGTTTTCCTACTGTTCCGACTACGGACAGTTCAAGGAAAATGAACGTGACTTTGTTTATTTACAGTTTGTGACGAGGAACAACGTTTCGATTTGTACCTTTTCGCTTGATGAAATTCAAGAGTTGAGATGGGTAAAAAGTCAGGACTTACGAAAACAATATGAGTTGAATCCGAAACATTTTACGAGTTGGTTTCAAAATGTTTTTCAATTGGTATGCGCTTATTTGGAATCAAGGAAAATCAATAGACAAATGAAAGTCTAATGAAATATTTTTAGGAGGTAAACATATGAAAATTTCTACACAGCTGTTTGAAAAGGTAAAATCGCTTCTTACAACCGAGACGTTGCAACCTTGCCCGGCAATCGGGGATAAAGCCCTTTATTCCTGTAGCTATTGCGCCGGAAACTGTGAAGGCGGATGCAACTCTACTTGTACAGCAAACTGCAAAAGCGGAAATGGCAGCAGCGGTTGGTAAGCGACATAAATTCCGATTGCGAATGGTCGGAATTTATATCAGTGAATTATCTTTATAATTCAAAGGCAAGAACGAAAAAGCGACGAGAGGACTGTGAATCGAAAACAAATTGTAAATGATAGGGAAACCGTGTCATTTATCTAAGTTCGAAAACGGAAACGCTCGTCGTTTTTTCATATCGATCAACTATCATCACGGCTTTATTTTATTCTTTTGCATAACAATAACCGAGAAGGTATCTCATGTATATTGATTGGAACACATTGAAATCGGCAGGACAACTTGACTATTTTTCCGTTACGATTCAAAACGGACAAGTTCAGAAACAACGAGCGTATTATTTAAGAGAAAAAAATTCTCCGTTAGCGACAGGGATTGATGCCTTGGACGACTTGATTTTTAGCGGATATGCTCGTTGTTTTTCCAATGCGATCGGGACAGATGGCAATTATCGAAAACTTGATTTAACCGTTCAATCGGATTTTCACGCAATCATATTACAGAGATTGGAGAAAACAACTTGTTTTTCTTTTTATCAATGTTTATCAGATTTTGAAAATTTCATTTCCGAAAACAAAATGGAATTTTTAAACAATATCATCGGAACGACAATATCCAAAGAAAACCGTCTGAAAAATCTCTGTTTTTATTATAAGAACATGAAAATAGATGAAATTAGTTGGTTGAATTGTTTCTTGGATAAATATCGAATCGACGATCTCGTGTTTCCCGAATTGAATGAGAAGGGCTGGATTCAGTTGCTTGCATTTGATTTTTCGGAAAAGGGAACAAAGATAAAAATATACTTTAAGTTCAAACGCTCCTATCCGTTGAATAATATTTTGGAGATTTTTGGAAATGAAAATAAAGAGATTGCAAAAGAAATTATCATGTCGAATGGATTTATCGAAGGCTTACAAGTCGCAGTAGGTAGATCAATGTCTGTCAGTTATAATTTTTATTTCAAAGAATAACGAGTCGCCCCGAAAAGCAGACGCTTTTCGGGGCGAAGATTTAAAATGCAAATACGTTGTCGACTTTTTGGCTCAAATAGATTGCTTTACGTTTCTTGGTCACTTTCCTTTTTCTTTTTCCCGAGCATGTCGCGTACCGCGAATAGTTCAAGCAGTGTGACAGTTGCGACTATGCCTACGTCAAGAATAATCAGAAGCAGAATATATACAGGGAAGCCTTCTACCGTCTCTTCAGCATTGGCGTTCATAAAGTTACTGTTTGCAACGGTAGCGAGTATGCGGTGGGACGCTTCTCGCATAAGCGTAACGGTAGCCGCACTTGAAGCATCGGCGATCTGCGCCTTACCGTTGGAAAGAAGCGCGTCTGCGCCCGCCGCCAAGAGCTGGTTGGTATCCATATAAGGGCCACCGTAATAGTCGGTAATAACAAAGCCGTCCATACCCCATTCCGTTCTCAGAACGCCCGTGATGAGTGGATAGCAACCGCCCGTCCAAACGGGTCCGATACGGTTGAATGAAGACATCACCGCCGTAGCACCGGAATCGACGTTATTCACGGTAGCAATACGGAAGGGTTCGAGGTAGATCTCTCTGAGCGTCTGTTCATTGAGCCATACGAGGTTACCGGTAATCGATCGATGTGTTTCCTGATCGTTGATAACGAAGTGCTTGATGAAGCAATACAGCCCCTTCGCCTGCGCCTTATTGACGACGGACGAAGCCATACGACCGCTCAATACGGGATCTTCGCTGTAGTACTCGTAGTTTCTGCCTGCAAAGGCGTTACGATGGATATTCATTGCGGGAGCATACCAACCGTTCACACCCGACCAGATCGCTTCTTCAGCAACGCTATTTCCCATTTTTTCTGCAAGTTCAACGTTCCAAGTCGAGGCAAGCACGACTTCAACCGGATACGCCGTACAATTCAGTTTACCGACAAAAGAACTGATTCCTGCAGGGCCGTCAAGTTCTTTCGTCTTCAGCTTGCCGATTGACGCTATTTTTGCCGTACTATAGCCCGCAGACATAAGGGCTTTGTAGTCGTCTGCGCTCATTTTATCGAGCAACTCGCTCCAGCTATGCTCCGTGCCGTCGGCCGTTACTGCTTTTCCATCGTAAGCCACCTTGGTAAAATCGGCGAGAGTCAGCCCGGAATCCTTTCCGGTTGTCGGCATTGTATACTCCGATTGTTTTTTGGGATTACCCGAAGCGTCGTAGCCGTGAGCTTCGATTTTTGCGATCAATTCGGAGGAAGCCTCTTTAACGAGCTGTTTACCGCCTACGTTGTCGCTTGCCTTATCCGCCGTACCCGTAGCATACGCCTTGGGCATGGTACCCGTCCAATCGCTACGAGTCAAATACTTAAACGTGGGATCGTAAGCAACGCATTCTTCACTCGTCAGATCGGCGAAGTCGAAGAGATTGGAAACGGTGGCACCCGTGCTTTTTTCCGTGGTATAAAGAACGAGATCGGGAACGTTGATCTCTTCCGTCATATTTTCGGTAGCGGGTACCTCGTAACCCTTTTGTGCCAAGATATTATTGACGGCATTGTGCGCGTCGGTTGCGGCGGTGACGTAATAATCCCCCGCTTCGAGGATATAACCGCCCTTGCCGTACGCGTCGTAACTCTTCATATCTTCGAGTGTAAAGGTGATCTCTACCGTATCTTTTCCATTAGGCTCGATCATTTCCGTCTTCGCAAAACCGAGAAGTTCTACCGCCGATTTCTCCACGCCGTTTGCCTTATCATAAGCCGTATAAGGCGACTGAAAATAAAGCTCTACAACGTCTTTGCCCGCGCGATCGCCAATATTCGTTACCGTCACGCTTGCGGTGTATTCGCCGTCCTTTTCGGTGATTTCGAAATCGCTCCACTCGAAATCCGTGTAGGAAAGACCGTGACCGAAGGGATATACGACCTCATTATCGTAATTAAAATCCCCTGCCGAGCCACGAGCCATAACGACGTCTTCGTATCTCGTTTCATAGTAACGGTAACCGACGTAGATACCTTCGGAATACGTTACGTAATGATAGTTGGTACCCGTATACTCGAAGTCACCCATATTGACAACGCCGGGAGCGGACATATTATCTTTTACGTAAGTATCTACCGTTCTACCGGAAGGATTTACATTACCTGCGATCGCATTGACGATCGACTTCATACCCGTCGAACCGCAGTAGCCCACCCAAAGGCAAGCGTCCACGCCGAGTTCGTCGAGATTGCCGAGTTCCATCGTATTACCCGAAGCAACGAGGAGGATAACTTTTTTAAAGTTTGCCGCCTTGACCGCTTTGATCATATCGATCTCTTCGTCAGTAAATTCCAAATAATGCTTATCAAGGCTTCCACCGTAATTCGACATATTTCTAGGCAGGTCAGCGCCTTCGCCTCCGAGTCTTCCGATAACGATAATTGCGGCATCGTTATAGGAAGCATAGCTGGAAATTACGGAAGGATCGTATACCGATTGAGGCGCTTCGTTCAAAGAAAAGTCCGCGTTACCGTTGGTATTCGAGCCGCCGCCGTTGCGATATTTGCTCGCCGCGCCGCTCTTATAGAAATTCCAAAGGGTATCGTTGACGCTGAATTTTGCGTCGGTGAGCATCTGCTTTAAATTCATATCGTCGCCGACTTCCACGGCACCGCTACCGGTACCTCCCCAATAGAAGTCCACGCTGCCAATGCCGAACAAGCTGATCTTATTTTCCGTTTTTACGTCGAGCGGAAGGGCGTTATTCTCATTTCTGAGCAATACCATACCCTCGTTCTCGATCTCTTCGCACACGGCTTCAGCCGCCGCCGTTACTTCATCGGCACTTTTATACGCGCTTGAAAATGCACCCTCTGCCACGGCACCGCTACCACCGAGCACGCCGAAGAACTGCTCCAAGGCGTTATTCCAATATGCAGCAATGAAGTTTCCAACGGTAATCGCGGCGACCAGCACGAAGGATACGACCGTCGTCACGATAAAACGTGCCGTCAGTTTTAATTTTTTCATCATTTACCTCCGTAAAGGAAAACTTAATACGCGAACGTTCCGTTTTCGATATTTACGGTTACGACCTGCTCGGCATTTCCCTTCGGGATCCATCTGTCCCAAAGATCGCCTACAAAACAGTTGAGCAAATCTGCGTCGTCTTCGCTGTTTTCATTATCCTTACCACCGGTATACGCTTCGGCGGCACCCCACTTTTCATTAGCGATGCAATAGGTTGCGGCAGAAAGAGTTACCTTATTGTCTTCAAAAGTATAGGTACCGGTGAAAACGTATTTTACCAACATTTCCTGACCGCCTGCAGCGGGGCTGGTCAAATCGAAGTCAAGTTCTTTGGTAAGTTCATAGGTCTTGTCCTTATTCAAAACGAGCGTATTGGTCTGACCGGTGATCAAGCCCTGAGCCGACATAGCAGAAATGAAACCGCTCTGCGAAAGATTTTCAACGGCAATTTCCTGCTTGTAAGTACCTGCAACCGAATTGCCGCAAGCGGCAAAAGAGAAACACATACATGCGGTTAAAATTGCCATAGCGATTGAAGAGAGTACTTTTCCTTTTGTTTTCATTGTGAAAACCTCCTAAAAATTTATTATTTGGATAAATTCCGTAAAAAACTATAACAAAAAATCGACGCGATGTGGAGGTTATCAGCAAATCGGTCGATTTTAACGCATAATATGCACAATATTTTTATTTAAAAATTACGGCACGGGAATAATAAAGTTTACGGTAAAAAAATTGTCTTTTGCCGACAGGGTCAACGTCCCACCCAACTTCTTGACAGCCGTCCGCATGCTCAACATGCCGTATCCGTGATAACTTCCGTCGTCCTTGTCGGTTACGGGCAAACCGTTTTCAAACCGAAGACGTCCCTCAAAACTGTTTTCGAAATGACCGGTTATAAATCCTTCTTTTCTCTTTACAAACATTCTGAAAACGCGCTTTTCCTTTTCTTCGAGTTTATCGAGATACTCGACGGCATTATCTATCGCATTGCCGAAAATCGCGTAAATATCCCCTGCGCTCATAAAATCGAGACAGCCGCCGTCCACTATATAATGCAACCGTATCCCTCGCGATTGACAGTACAAAAACTTTTCGGCAAGTATGATGTCAAGCACGTCGTTTTGCGTTTTCACAAGTCCGTCGTATATTTTTATGGACTGTTTTAACTCTTCAACCGTACCTCTATCGCCCATAATTTTGCCGAAATCATCAAGCTGATGCCGTATATCGTGGCATTTCGTATTGATGAGATTTACCGTCTCTTTGGTTAATTCGAATTGTTTTTCTTTCTGCGACCAGAGAAATTTAAGCAAATCGTAATCAGACTGCACTTGTTTGGCGCGCAACAACTCATGGCGCAAAAATAAAACCACTCCACAGCAAAGCATATCGAAACCCCGTCGGGCAATTTCTACCACAAGCGACTCACCGGTTATAGCATTCGCCAATATCCCGTCCAACAGCACGGTTCCGATTATGAGAATAAGCGTAAGCACCATTATTTGATCGCTGTTGATATCATTGTTGCTGTTCTTTCTCCCGAATAAAAAGCAATACAATAACTCAACGGCAAAATAAAAGGAAAAATGTATCGTATAGTCTACTGCTTTAATTCCGACAGGCCCCACTATATTTAAAGTAGCTCCTTTAAGCGCCAAAAGCAAATACATATAAATCTCGTAAGCAAAGCGCTGAACGGCAAGCACGGTTACCGCACAAAGTAACAGCTTAGACAATTTTTCTTTGTACATAAGACAAAGATATTCAAACACGAATGCGTTGAGAAACAAAGTACTCAGTATTTTAACAGGCAGCAATAATACGGGAATAAATTGTTCCACTACCGCAATCGCGAAACCGAGGAAAAAAGCTTGTACAAAGATTATCGGCAGACCGAAAAACAGTCTCAGATAATAATCCTGACGCCGGTTGAATTTGTGCGACAGAAAAAATAACGGCAGAAGAAATTCAACAATCGGCAGCGAGTAAATCACACCGTAATATACGATAGATTGTGCAAACGTGAGTTGCGGCATAATTTGTTCTCCTTATCTTCCGTAATATTCCGCAAGCGCGGCAAGCAACGCCCTCTTTTTGGAGCGAGCCACGCGTAATACAGTGCCGCCGACGTCAACGTCGTAACCCTTGATGTTTTTTACGTACGAAAGATTGACGATACAACTCGAAGAAAGTCTGAAAAACGGCGGATTGGGCAACTTCTCTTCCACGTCTCCAAGCGTTCCCCACATATCCAAATCTTCCGTATCGGTATGAAAAATTATATGATGAAGGGTAACATCTATATAGCGGATTTGGTTGCAACACACCTTTCTCACGCCTTGCCCCGTTTTGACGAGTATCGAATCAAGGTCATTCTTACGCGTACAAAAATCGAGCACGCGTTTCATCGTTATGCCGAAGTCATAACGCTCTATAGGCTTTACGATATAATCGATCGGGGCAACGGCATAGCCCTGCACGGCATAGCGAATCATATTCGTAACGAACACAATGCCGGATTCAGAGTTGGCGGCGCGTATTTTTTCGGCAAGCGCCATACCGTTCATTCCCGGCATCTCTATATCGAGAAAGATCACGTCGTATTCCCGACCATCACCCCTGAATGATTCGGCATTCCCAAATTTTTCTACCGTACACCCGACGTTCATCGCTTTTAAACTTTCTTTCAGATTGTTTTCAAGCGTTTGCGCATCCGCCTCATTGTCCTCAACGATTGCAAATTTAAACATTCCTTTCCCCCTCACATTCCGCCGTAATAGTCCGTAAGTCTTTCAATCAGTTCTCGTTTTTTACCCCTGCTTATTTTAAGTACGTTATCTCCTACCGTGATATCGCAACCATTTACCGCCTTTACGTAAGCGAGATTGACAAGATAACAACTGGAGGCGCGGAAGAACCCGTCCCCAAGCTCGCTTTCAACGGCTTTGAGGTAGCCGTATGCCTCTCGTTCCCCGAGAGCGGTATGAAACACAAGATGATGGTTTAAGCTCTCTATATAGCGGATATCGCTTACGGACAAGGTAGTGACGCCATCCCTTGATTTTACCACATAAGTTTTTTCTCCTCTTATACGTTCGACCGAATTTATTACCTTGTCCATTGTCAAAAAGAAATCAAACCCTGAAATCGGTTTCAATACATAGTCAATTGCATCCACTCTATAACCGTTTACCGCGTATCTTGCCATATTTGTCACAAACACTATGACAACTCGACTGTCGTGTTTGCGGATTTCCACAGCAAGCTCCATACCGTCTATATGCGGCATTTCGATATCGAGAAAAAGCGCGTCATACCTTTGAACAGAATCAAGATAAGCAAACGCTGTCGAATAGTCATCGACCGTAGCATTGATTTTATGCGAAAGACAATACCCTTCTATATATTTCCGCGTTACAAGGGAGTCCTCCGCATTATCTTCCACGATTGCAATTTTTATTTTCTCCATAACTTACCCCTATCAAGCTAAAGAATGCTATCGTCAAAAATTATCCTACCCGTTGAATCCCGACTTATTAGCAACATTTTGATTCCCAATTTATTTTTTGCAAATTCGTTTATCGATGATAATTCGGCGCAGTTTTTTCTCCTTCTTCTTGATTTGCCAAAATCCCAATCCGATTTTCAGAATTTCCATGCGCTTTCCTCCGGATATTCTCTTTCCGTTATTATACCATGAGAACGCTGATCTGTCAAGACCTCGTATAAAGTAAGAGGCCGTCCGAAACGGACGGCCTCTTACTGAAAGGAATTTGTATGAAGAAGCAAACAACTCTTTTGCGTCCATGGGGGTGGAGCAAAAGCGGTCGCAAGGCGCAAGGGAAAAGGTGGGGAAACGTCGATTGTGGATATCGAGGACTTACGCCTTAACGACGAGCTTATTATAGCACAAAATAAAAAAAATGGAAGGGGTTTTGCATATCTTGCACGTTTTTTAACACAATCTGCATGTCCTTATCGCAAACGGTCGTTTTTTCGCCCTCTTTGGCAAGTTCAAAAGGCGATTCCCCCTCCCCTTTTTTCGAAAACCTGCAAAGAAAAAGGGACTATGTTTTGCTTTCGAAAGGGGACGCCGCGCATTGGAAAAGCCGCGTCGAGCTTCGACGCGGCTCTGTATTCCGTTTTCCCTGTTGTCGATTTAATCCAAAATGAGCGCCGCCGCGCCGAGCGCACCCGCACGGTTGCCGAGCGACGCCTTTTCGAGTTTGACGGGCGCGTACGAATCTCCGCCGAAAAGGAGCTTGGAAAACTCCTTTCTCAGGGGCGCAAGCAGATGCTCACCCTCGCCCGAAATTCCGCCGCCGATGAGAATTGCCTGCGGGCGGAAGATGTTTGCGATGTTCGCAAGCCCGACCGCCAAATGAGAGATGTAGGAATCCACCACTTCCTTTGCGGTTTGATCCACCGCCTCGTAATCGAACGCCGTTTTGCCGCTGACCGTATCGAGGGTATAACGCTCCCACATTCTGCTTTCGGGATGCGCCGCCATCGCCTCTCTGGTCGCCTTTTTGAGCGCGGTTGCCGAGGAGTACGCCTCAAAGCAGCCCTTCGTGCCGCAGGAACACTGATTGCCGTCCTTGACGATGACCATATGTCCCAGCTCTGCACCTGCGGAACGGTAGCCTTCAAAGAGCTTGCCGCCAACGACGATTCCTCCGCCGACGCCCGTTCCGAGCGTCACCGTCACACTGTCCTCGTACTGCTTTCCCGCACCGAACACCGCCTCACCGAGCGCTGCCGCGTTGGCATCGTTGGTTATTTTGACGGGAAGCACGAGCGCGTGTTCGATGTAATCCGCAAGGCGGACGTTTTTGAATTTCAGATTCGCCGCGTAGACGACCACGCCCTCCTTGCTGTCGATGAGCCCGGGACAGCCGATGCCCACCCCGAGCGGAAGATATTCTTTGAGTTCCCACAAAAGTTTTCTGACGAGTGAAACGATGTTTTCGCAAACCTGCTCGACGCCGTCCTCGACGCCCGTTTCGATTCTTCCCTCGATCAGACTGTTGCCCTGTTTGTCAATGATGATACACTTAATGCTCATGCCGCCGATATCGACGCCGACAATACATTCCTTCATAATCTGCCCCCTGTAATCTGTTATTTCGTCCACTCTTTTGCAGAGGCAAGCGCTTCCGCAATGACCTTATCCATGTCGTAATAGCGGTAGCGACCGAGCCTTCCGCCGAATACGACGTTTTTGCGTTCCTTACAAAGCGCCTCGTATTTTGCGAACAGCGCCGCGTTTTCATCGTTGTTGACGGGATAATACGGTTCTTTGCCGAGCGTCCACGAATCCGGGTATTCCCTCGTCACGATGGTGACGGGGGAAGAATTTCCCTTTTCAAAGTGCTTGTGTTCGATGATGCGCGTATAGGGAATTTCCCGTTCCGTATAGTTGATGACAGGGTTGCCCTGGAAGTTTTCCGTTTCCAGCCGTTCGGTTTCAAATCGGAGAGAGCGGTATTCCAGCGGGCCGTAGCAATAGTCGAAAAATTCGTCCACCGTCCCCGTGTATACGATCGTTTCAGCCATCGTTTCAAACGCCTGTCTGTCGGCAAAAAAGTCGGTGTTCAGCCTGACCTCGATGCCCTCGAGCAGAGCCTCAAAGAGCTTGGTGTACCCGCCCTTGGGAATGCCTTGATAGACGTCGTTGAAATAGTTGTTGTCGAAGGTATAGCGGACGGGAAGTCGCTTGATGATGAAGGCAGGAAGCTCTTTCGCGTCCCTCCCCCACTGCTTTTCGGTATAACCCTTGATGAGCTTTTCGTAAATGTCTTTGCCGACCAACGAGAGCGCCTGCTCCTCGACGTTTTGAGGATTTGCATTGGCAATGCGGCTCGCTTCGATCTTTTCCCTCGCTTCCTGCGGGGTTTTGACCCCCCAAAGCGCGTAAAAGGTGTTCATGTTAAAGGGAAGATTATAAAGCTCCCCCTTATAATTTGCAACGGGACTGTTGACAAAGGGCAGGAACGGCACGAAGGAATTGACGTAATTCCAGACGACTTCGTCAGAGGTATGGAAGATATGCGCGCCGTATTTGTGAACGGAAATTCCGTCCGAATCCTCGGTATAGCAATTCCCGCCGATGTGGCTGCGCTTATCGATCACAAGACATTTCTTGCCGCGCTTTGTCATTTCGTGCGCAAAGACGCTGCCGAACAGTCCGCTGCCGACAATTAAAAAATCATATTTCATGGTTAAGCTCCGAGTTTGACGTGTTTGCAGAGGAATTTATAGCACCAAGTCGTAATGGCGCCCTTCAATTTCCAGGGACAAGGATTTAAAATGGCCACGCCCGTCCGATACTTCATCTTGTAGTAGAGCTTTTGATCCCGCGCTTTCAGATCCTTCCACATTTTTTTGTAGAGTTCACGCCGTTCGGGAGAGTCCTTGGCGGTCGTGAAAAAGGCGGTGTTGAGCATCACGTTGTTCAAATCGTGGTACATCAGCTTGCGAAGGGGCTTGTTCATGGCTTTCAGCTCGTCGTAGGTATACGCGCTCATCATGCAATTCATGACCCGAATCTGCTGATCGTAGCGTTTGACGAGATTTTCCATCGTCACGGACTGATCTACCCTTCCTATGTAATAGCGGTAGAAATCGATATCGAGATAAAAGATTTTTTCCATGTGAGGAAGGGGCTGAAAAGCGAACAAATTGTCCACGTAGAAGGTATGCTCGGGCAGATTGACGCCGCTTTTTCTCGCCTTTTCCGTCTTGTAAATGACGGAGTGCATCAAAATCATGTTCCAAAGCTTTAAACACTTGGTCTCTTTCCAGGTAAACACCTTGCCCACGGGATATTTCCCGCGATAGGAACTGACGTGCTGTGTATTGTCGTCAACATGCTCGTAGACGAAATTCGTGATATACAAATCGATATCCGTGCCCTTTGCCAAATGATCTTTCATCGTGGCAAGAAGCTGTAAATAGGCGTCCTTGTCAACCCAGTCGTCCGAATCGACGACTTTATAATAAAGCCCCGTCGCTTCGGCAAGTCCGCGGTTGACCCCCGATCCGTGTCCGCCGTTTTCCTTGTGGATGGCGCGCACGATCGTGGGGTACTTCGCCTGATACTCGTCCGCTATTTTTGCGGTGTCGTCCTTAGAGCCGTCATTGACGATGAGAATTTCAACGTCCTCGCCGCCCACCAAAAGGCTTTCCACACACTTTGCAAGATAGTTTTGCGAATTGTAGCTGGGAACGGCAAATGAGATTAATTTCATTTTCTTTTCCTTGTCGCACGGGAAATACCCCGCGCTTTCAACTGTATTTTTATTGATTCTCCTTCTTTTCTTTGAAAAGGAGTTTTTTCAATCCTTTGAAGAAAGATCCGTTAAAGAGCAGCAACAGTCCTTCCATCTGTCCCCTTGTCATCGAACCGAACTTGGCAAGACCGCGAACGGGCTGATGCCATACGCCCATGATGATGGTATTCGACATGGTCTTGTTGCCGATGAGATTCAAAATGCCGTTGTAGAGGGAGATGGCGCCTGAGAACGCTCTGCCCACCCAGCCCCTTGCATATTTGAGGTCGGCAACGGTGCAATTTTCGTGGATGACCATGCGGTTTTTCTTGTAGAAATGATAGCCGCTGTCGGGAACGGGTCTGCCCAGAAGGGTTTCAAACTGCTTTTCGTCCACATTCGCCGCCTTGCCGCTGAAATAGTCGGGAAGCGCGTCCTTCTCGTAGCCGAAATCCGTCATATTGCCCTTTACGCTGATTTTTCCCGTCAGCAGAATGGTCTCGGAGGAGGAGCCGACCATGATTTCATAATCGCCGCCCTCGACCTGCCACTCTTTTGCCTTGGGATTGTAGACGCGGAACGTCCTCTTCCCGAAGGGAATGAATACCTCTTTGCTTTCGCCTGCCTTCAAGAAGACCTTTTCAAAGCCCTTCAACTCTCTGACGGGGCGAATGATGGCGGTATCTTCCTTGCCGACATAAAGCTGTGCGACTTCGGCGCCGTCTCTGTCTCCCGTGTTCTTGACGGTGAATTTTGCGCCGTTTTCGTCGACGGTCAGGTCGGAGTAGGCAAACGTCGTATAGGAAAGTCCGTAGCCGAAGGGGTATCTGACCTTCTCGCCTGCAGACGTGTAATGGCGGTAGCCGACGAAGAGCCCTTCTCTGTACTCGACGGTCATCTGATGTCCGGGGAAATGAGCGGCGGAGGAACAATGCTCATAGCGATAAGGATAGCTTTCTGAGAGCTTTCCGGAAGGATTGACCTTGCCCGTTAAAATATTGAGGAGAGCGAGAACGCCTGCCTGTCCGCCGAGATAGGCGTGAACGATGGCGTCCGCGTCCTCAATCACGTCAAGCTCGACAGCACTGCCGCAGAAGAGAATGACGACGACCTTTTTGCCGAGGGTGTAAAGCTCTTTCAAAAGGGAAAGCTGATTTTCGGGGAGCTTCATGTTCTGTCTGTCTAGACCTTCCGCTTCTCTGATTTCGTCAAGCCCCGCAAAGAACAAAACGGTATCCGCCTTTTTCGCGAGCTCGATTGCCTTTTTCGCGAGGGAATCGCTCTTGCCGCCGAAGCGCTTGAAGCCCTGCTCGTAGCCGATGAAATTGAAATCGTGATCCTTTTCGGCATCGATGAATTTTTCCATCTTGGTGGGATTGACGATGGAAGAGCCTGCACCCTGATATCTGGGCTGATCGGCAAAATCGCCGATGAAGCAGACCTTTTCCTTGCCGATGGGAAGAACGCCATCGTTCTTCAACAGAACGGTGCTCTCTTCGGCGCACCTTCTCGCAAAGTCGTGGTGCGCCTCTACGTCAAATTCCTTGTTTGCGGATTGCAACGCCTTGTCCGTGGTGAGAATGAGGTCGATGAGCCGATCGAGCGCTTCGTCCACCTTCTGCATATCCAGCTTTCCATCCTTAAGTCCTGCCGCAATGGCGTCGTACTGCAGGGGATCTTCTTCCCGATTGAAGGGAATGGTATAACCCTCCGTCATCGCCTTGTAAACGTCGTCCGCTCCGTATCTGCAAGCGGGCATTTCCAGCTCGTTTCCCGCAATGACGCCCTGAACCCTGTCGTTGCAACCTGCCCAGTCGGTGACGACAACGCCCTTATAATTCCACTCGTTTCGGAGAATCTCCTGCATGAGGTGCATATTCTCGTTGGTAAAGTTGCCGTTGAGACGGTTGTATGAGGACATGATCGCTCCGGGGTTTCCCTCTTCGACTGCGATTTCAAACCCCGTCAGGTAAATTTCGCGCAGCGTTCTCTCGTCGATCACGCTGTCCACGACCATGCGGCGCTCTTCCTGATTGTTTGCCGCAAAATGCTTCAGACACGCCGAAACCCCCTGAGACTGAATGCCGCGCACGTAAGCGCCCGCCATTTTGCCCGCAAGCAGAGGATCTTCGGAGAAATACTCGAAGTTTCTTCCGCAGAGAGGGTTTCTCTTGATGTTCATACCGGGCCCCAAAAGGACGTTGACTCCCTGCGCCGCCGCCTCTTCTCCCAGGTACTTCCCCATCTCTTCGCCGAGCGCGGGATCCCATGTGTTTGCCATGGACGCCGCCGTCGGAAAGCACGTTGCCGGTATGGACGCGTTCAGTCCCAAATGGTCGGACGCTGCTGCCTGTTTTCTCAGCCCGTGCGGTCCGTCCGAGAGGTATGCCGTAGGCAATTCGACTTCATCGATTGGAAGGGTAGACCAGAAATCTCTTCCGGTCAACAGATCTGCTTTTTGCCGCGGTGTCAGCTTGTCGATGATGGCTTTATGTTTCATTTTTCATCATTCCCCTTAATTGGATTTTTTATTATTTCTACTTCCCGCTCCGCCTCATCGTATAGGATAGACAGAGTTTGGAAAGCTTAAAATCTGATCCTTGTTTTTTTATTATATCCCTTTTTGAAGGGATTGTCAATAGTCCCTATGAAAAAATCCATGATTTCCCTCTCAAAAAAGTCCCCTCTGATAGAATCGATGGATTCAAAGAGAGGGAAAATTCTTTTCTGTCAAAAGACCTCATGAAGTCTCGCATATTCGAAGTCCGGAAAAGAAAACGTGCTCTATTCTCTTTTTTTCCGTCTATCATCATACCACAAAACGAAAAAAAAGGAAGCCTTATTGCATAACTTGCCTGTTTTTTGGGGTAAGTGGCAGGATTTCACCGCAAACGGTCGCTCTTTCTCTCTAAGCGGCAGTCCTAGCCCTGATGCTCGCGGATAAGACCCGCCTTGTAAGCGGCGATCAGATCTTTGAGATCGGCGATGCGCTCCTGCATTTCCCTGCCCCTGTCGGTATCGGCGACCTTGAGTCTACCTTCCGTCTTGGTGATAATTTCCACCTCCGAGCGGATATCGCACTCGGTGGCGATCGCCTCGCCAATGGAGACAAATGGCTCGTGCGCGACGATCTTCAGAAGTCTCGAATCGAAAACGAGGGTATAGCCCGCAATGCCCGTCACCTTCTGATAGGGGGCGGAAAAACCGCCGTCGATGATGATGACTTTGCCGTTGCAGTGAACGGGAGATTCCCCCTTCTTTTTCTTGACGGGAATGTGCCCGTTGATGATATGCCCCGTCTGAAAATCAATCCCGAATTCGTCGAAGATCTTTTTGACCGTTTCTTCCCGCTCGATGAAGGCGTAATAGGGATTTTTCTCCTCCTGCTTGGCGAGCTCGTCCTTCAAAAAATACCGCTCGAAGGTCGTCATTTTGTCCTTGCCGTAAAGGGGGGACTTTTCGTTCGACCAGATGAAATACATGACGTCCAGGCCGTATTCCTTTTCCGCCTTATCCTTGGAATACCTTCCCTTTCTCGCCCAGCGTTCGAGCGCCTCGTAGAGCGCCTTGCCGCGCACCTCCTCTCCGCCGATGATAGCCGCCTTGAACGAGCCGTCCCGATTTAAAGGCACGCACCCGTGATAGAGGAGATTGCCGTTGTAGACCCGGAACATACTTCCCCTTGCAAAGAGAAATTCGACGTGGCGTTGCAGCTTTTCGCTAGCCAAAAACGCCGTCCTGAGCTTTTCGCACACTTTTTTCTCCCCTTCGGTGAGTTCGTAAGGGTGTTCTCTGTCCACGGTGGGGAAGGAAGTATCGAGAAGGGGATATTCTCTGCCGTCGATGCGGACGATTCCCCTGTCGTAATCGATTTTATCGAGGAAAATCCGCCCCTGCATGGAAAATTCGGGGCGACGGGCGGAGAGCCGACCTTCCAATTTCAGCTGAATGACGGTGATCGCCTTGTGCATTTTGGCAAGGGTAGCTCCGTCGATGTCCTCCCGCTCGGAGACGGCGAAAAGAGTACTGGGATCGTCCCTGTATTCGTTCATCGCAAAGGTGACGAGAGGGATGAGGTTGATTCCGTACCCCTCTTCCAGAAGGCTTAAATTCCCGTAGCGCAGGCAGATTCGGACGACGCTCGCCTCACAGAGAGCGCTGCCGCAAGCCGCACCCATCCACTCGATGTCGTGATTTCCCCATTGAACGTCCACGGAATGATACGTTTGCAGCCGATCCATGACGAGATGGGGATTCGGCCCTCTGTCAAAGATGTCGCCGAGAATGTGCAGCCTGTCAATGGCGAGGTGCTGAATGAGCCTGCAAAAGACGATGATGAAGGACTTTGCGCTTTCCGTCTCCAAAATGGCGTCGATGATGCCGTTATAGTACGCCTCCTTATCGGAGACCTCGGCGCGTTCGGTCAAGAGCTCCTCGATGATGTACTCGTAATCGGGGGAAAGCGCCCGTTTGAGCTTCGTGCGGTTGTACTTGAACGCCGTGCGCCTCGTCATGCGAATGAGGAGAAAGAGCATTCGCTTGCACCACGCGGAAAAATCCGGACAGGTCGCCTCGATGAGCTCGATCTTTTCCTCGGGATAGTAAATGAGGGTGGCAAACGTCCTCTTTTCCGCCCTCGTGAGCTCATCGCCGAATTCGTCCTCGATCTTCTTCGCGATGGAGCCCGAAGCGTTCCGAAGGACGTGCTGAAAGGAATCGTACTCCCCGTGAATATCCGAAATGAAGTGCTCCGTCCCCTTGGGAAGGTTGAGAACGGAAGAAAGGTTGATGATCTCCGCCGCCGCTGCGTGCGCCGTCGGGAACTGCACGGAGAGCTGCCTTAAATACTTATTGTCTGCCATACTTCCCCCTTATCTTCTGCTCATTTTTTCCAATCCTTTTTTGCAAGGAGAGCAAGCGCCTCCGCCTGAGAAGAAGCGTCATATGTTTGGAAACCCGAAAAATCGGAAAAGCCGAACCAATCGCAGGCGGGATAAGCAGAATAGCTCGTCCCCGCCCCCACCGTACGCACGGACTCGGCGAGGCGATGTTCGCTCTTGTCGAGCCAATAGCCGACGTGCCATAAGAAGGTAACGGCATAGGCGGAAGTCTTCCAATCTTTGACGAGAGAGGAAAGCACGCTTTTCCCGAGATACGATCTATCGTATTCCGTTCCCACGACCTTCTTCCCCTTTCCCTCCGCAATGGGGGCGACCTGCTCTATGCTCTCACCCACGGCAAAGACGACCTCGACGCCCTCGTCGTACCAAGCCGAAACCTCTTCCGCCTTCGAAGTGCGCAAAAGGGTGGCGCCGCCTTCCGAAAGCGCTTCCGAAAAACCGCGGTAATAATCGTGTCCCGCTTCATCCACAAAGCCGATTGAGGTATATCCCTCTTTTACGAGGGCTTGACCCGCAAGATACCCTGCCGCACGCTCGTCGTAGAGCATAACGGCGACGTTTTCTGTGACGACGGTCTTCGTCCCGTCCATCGACCGAGGTCGAATGCCAAGCATGGAGAAGTTGTACTTTTCATAAAAGTACTGCTTTTCGTAAACCACCTCGGAAAAAGAGGGGTCTGCGACAAAGACGAGCTTTGCGCGGTTGTTCATGGCATGACGAATGGCGCTCTCCCGCCCGTCGAAGGAATCTTCCCCGACGGCATAGTAAGCGTAAGTCAGCCCGACGGAATCGGCGTATTCCTTGACGCCCTTGTAAATTTCCGCCTCCCGCCCGAACGGCTCTTCGTGCATGCCGAGCACCGCAATTTCGTATTTTACGGTGTTGCGCTCGATACAGCCCGTCATCGTAAAGAGAAGGAGAGCGGCAAGCGCGATCGTCAGTTTTCGTTTCATGATTCACCTCATTTCATCTGTTCCCCGAATGCGTAGGGAAGCAGTTCTCGTAACGTCAAAGTGCGGACGCTTTCTCCTTCCGAAAAGAGCACGGTAAAATCGTCCTTGCAAAATTCCCGCATGAATTGGCGGCATACCCCGCAAGGAGGGCAAGGCCGATCCGCCTTTTCCCCTCGTTTCCCGCCGACCACGGCGATGGAGAGAAAGGAGGTCTCTCCCTCGGAGATCGCCTTGGCAAACGCCGCGCGCTCCGCACAGAGGGTGGGCGAAAAGGAAGCGTTCTCGATGTTGCAGCCCGTATAGACCTTGCCGCTTCCCGCAAGGAGCGCCGCCCCTACCGAAAAACCCGAATAGGGCGCGTAGGCGCGTTCTCTCGCCTCTTTCGCAAGTTCTATTAGTTTCATACAATCGCCTCCCCCGCGATGGGTTTTAAGCCGAAATAGCGCAAGATCGTCGCGGAAATATCCGCAAAGCTCTCCCGCGTGCCGTAATTTTTCCCCTTGCCGTCGAAGAGGAGAAGGGGAACGTATTCCCGCGAATGATCGGTCGAAGGGGTGAGCGGATCACAGCCGTGATCGGCGGTGATCAGCAAAAGATCTTCCTCTTTTAATTTGGGAAGAAACGTCCCGAGCCAATCGTCGAACGCCGATATCGCCCTCGCATAGCCCGCCGCGTCGTTCCGATGCCCGTATTTCATGTCGAAATCGACGAGATTGATAAAGCACAGCCCCTCGAACGCCCGCTCTGCCACAAGCTCCGTCTTTCTCATGCCGTCGGCGTTGTCCGCGTTGACGCCGAGATTCTCGGTCAGCCCCCTCGCCGCAAAAATATCCGAAATTTTCCCCACGCCGATCGTCCGATAGCCGCTCTCTTTGAGCCGATCGAGCATCGTTTCGGGCGGGCGAAGGGAAAAATCGTGCCGATCCGCCGTGCGGATGTACTTTCCCTCCCGCTTGACGTACGGCCTTGCGATGACCCTGCCGACGGGAAGCATCTCCCGCGCCGTCCGACAGGCTTCGTATAATTCCTGTAGGGGAATGAAATCCACGTTTGCGGCGACCTGAAAGACGGAATCGGCGGAAGTGTACACGATCCACTTGCCCGTCTTTTCCTGCTCCTCGCCGTAGTCCTCGAGCACTTTCGTCCCCGAATAGGGAAGGTTGCAAAGAACGCCCCTGCCCGTCTTTTGGGAAAATTCGTCCAAAACCTCTTTCGGAAAGCCGTTCGGATAGGTGGGGAATGGGGTTTTTGAAATCACGCCCGCGATTTCCCAATGTCCCGTGGTGGTGTCCTTTCCCCTGCTCTTTTCCTTGAGTCGACAGTACGAGGCGATGGGATGAGCCACTCCGCCCTGCACGCCGTCGATGTTGAAGAGCCCCGCCCTCGTCAGATTGGGAGCGCAAAATTCCCTTTGCGCGGCGACCGAACGAAGAGTATCACTCCCTTCGTCGCCGTATTCCTTCGCGTCGGGGAGAGCGCCGACGCCGAAGCTGTCCAGCACGATGAGGAAGACCCGCTTCAAGGGGCAACCTCCAAGGCGAGCTTGATCATCGTCTCAAAGCCCCGCTCCCGCTCTCTCGCGCTCGTCTCCTCGCCCGAAACGAGGGAGTCGGAAACCGTGAGAATGGAGAGGGCGCGCTTGCCCGCCCGTGCGGCGTTCAGATAGAGGGCGGCGGTCTCCATTTCCACCGCCAGAACCCCCATTTTGTTCCAATTTAAGGTCGAAGAGGAATCGTCGTAAAAGCGATCGGAAGAGAGAACGTTGCCGACTGCAACGGGAATTTTTTGCTTTCTTGCAAGTTCAGCCGCCCGCTCCAACAGGGAAAAGTCGGCAATGGGCGCAAACGATCCCGAAAGGGAAAACTGCCTTGCGTAATCGCTGTCCGTGCAAGCGCCCTGCGCCAGCACGACGTCGTATAATTTGAGGTCTTTGGAAATCGCTCCCGCAGAGCCGACGCGGATGATATTTTCCACGCCGAAAAAGTGAAAGAGCTCGTAGGAATAAATGCCGATGGAGGGCATTCCCATGCCCGAAGCCATGACGGAGACCCTCTTTCCGCGATAGCTCCCCGTATAGCCCTGTACGCCCCGCACGTTGTTGACGAGGACGGGGTGCTCCAAAAAAGTCTCCGCGATGAATTTGGAGCGCAGCGGATCGCCCGGCATTAAGACGGTCTGTGCAAAGCTCCCCTCTTTTGCATCGATGTGCGGTGTCGCCATTATTTCCCCTCCTTGACGAGCTTTACGATCGCGCTCGTCCCGAGCCGCGAACAGCCGAGGGCGAGAAAGTCCTCCGCGTCCTCAAACGAGCGGATGCCGCCCGCAGCCTTCATTTTGACGCCCTTTCCGACGTGCGCGGAAAAGAGTCTGATGTCCTCTCTCGTCGCACCCGTCTTGGAAAAGCCGGTACTCGTCTTGATGTAGTCCGCCCCCGCTTCCGTGACGAGGCGGCACGCGGTGATCTTTTCCTCTTCCGTCAAAAGGCAGGTCTCGACGATGACCTTGAGAATTTTCCCCTTCGATGCGGCTCTCACCGCCTTGATTTCGTCGAGGACGTACTCTGTATCCCCCGCCTTCAGCGCGCCGACGTTGATGACCATGTCAATTTCGTCCGCACCCGATAAAATCGCGTCCTTCGCCTCAAACACCTTGACGGCAGTGGAGGCGTAGCCGTTGGGAAAGCCGATGACCGTACAGATCGGAAGCTTATCCCCCACGTACTCCTTTGCCCGCTTCACGAAGCAGGGGGGAATGCAGACGCTTGCCGTGCCGTACTCCATCCCCTCGTCGCAGAGCGCACGAATGTCCTCCCAGGTCGCCGTCTGCTTTAAAAGCGTATGATCTACTTTTCGCAAAAGTTCGTTTCGTTCCATAAAACTTTCTCCCTGATTTGGTTTTATTATACAGGAATCGATCAACAAAAGCAAGAGCTTTGAAGAAAAAACCGAAAAATCCCCTCTTATTCCCAAAACGGATTGATGTGATTTCTTTTTTGTTGCCCTAAAAAAAGAAAAACCCGTTGACAAAATGACCCGCTTGCATTAAAATAGAAACAATAGCATTTTGATTATGATCCCCATTATCGCTATGAGAGACCAAACGGAGGAACAGACCATGCAATTATCAGGTGCAGACATTTTAATCGCCTGCCTCAAAGAGCAGGGCGTAGATACCATTTTCGGCTATCCCGGCGGAGCCGTGCTCGACATTTACGACGCACTCTATCGGGACGGCACCATCAATCACGTACTCACGGCGCATGAACAGGGCGCGGCGCACGCCGCCGACGGCTATGCGAGAAAGACGGGAAAGGTGGGCGTCTGCTTCGCCACGTCCGGGCCTGGCGCGACCAATCTCGTCACGGGCATTGCCACCGCTTACATGGATTCCATTCCCCTCGTCGCCGTGACCGGCAACGTCGGGCTCTCCTTTTTGGGAAGGGATTCCTTTCAGGAGGTGGACATCTGCGGCGTCACGATGCCCATTACCAAGCACAACTACATCGTAAAAGACGTTTCCGAACTCGCCGACGTCATCCGCGAAGCGTTTTTCATCGCCAATTCGGGGAGAAAAGGGCCTGTCCTTATCGATATTTTAAAGAACGTACAGACCCAGCTCGCGGACTATGAACCCAAGACGCCTCAAAGCTACCGTCCCAAGGAGATTTCCCTTCGGAACGCGGAGCACATCGCCGAAATTCTCAACGAATGCGAGCGCCCCTTCATCATGGCGGGCGGCGGCGTCATTGCGGCGGACGCGGAAAAAGACCTTCTCGCCTTTGCGGAAACGCTCGGCGCACCCGTCTCCATGACCATGATGGGGCTCGGCTCCATTCCCTCTTCCACCCCCCTTTCCCTTGGCATGCTCGGCATGCACGGCACGCACGCCTCGACGAAGGCTTGCCTCGAATGCGACGTCATCATCGCCGTCGGCACGCGCTTTTCCGACCGCGTCGCTCTGAGCCGCGACAAATTCGCGCAAGGCAGAAAGGTCGTACAGATCGACATCGACGCCGCGGAAATCAACAAGAACGTATTCGTCGACGAATCCCTCTTGGGAGACGTCGGGACTTCCCTTCGGGCAATTACACCCCTCCTAAAGAGGCGCGACCGCTCCGCATGGCTCACCTCCTGTTTGGAGCGAAAGAAGACGGACGTCATCAAAGCGCCCATCGAAGCGTACAAAATCTTAAAGGCGGCGAGCGAAATCTTCCCTGCAAACACCCCCGTGGCGACGGACGTCGGACAGCATCAGATCTGGACGGCGCAGTACTATCCCTTCGAAAAGGCCCGCCAGCTCATGACGAGCGGAGGCTTGGGCACGATGGGCTACGGAATGGGTGCGGCCATCGGCGCATGCTTCGGTTCGGGCAAAAAGAAAACCCTGCTTGTGACGGGAGACGGCAGCTTTAACATGAACATGAACGAGCTGTCGACGATGGTGACGGAAAATCTTCCCGTCGTCATTCTGCTCATGAACAACACCGTCCTCGGCATGGTGCGGCAGTGGCAGAAGATCTTCTATGAGAGACGGTTCTCCCAGACCACCCTTCATAAGAAGACGGACTATGTGAAATTTGCCGAAAGCTTCGGGGCAAAGGGTCTGACCATCGCGCGCGAAGAGGACATCGTCCCCATTTTACAGGAAGCGCTCGCTTCGGACGGCCCCGTCCTCGTGGACTGTAAGATCAGCCCCGACGACAACGCCCTTCCCATGATCAAGCCCGGTCAGACCTACGATACCCAAATCGACACGATGGAGTAAAATATGCAGTATACAATCAGCGCACTCGTCACCAACAAGAGCGGTGTTCTCACCAAAATTTCCGGACTCTTTTCGAGAAGAGGCTTTAACATCGAGTCCCTCTCCGTCTGCAAGACGGAAGACCCCCTTCTCTCCCGCATGACGATCGTTCTCAACGGAGACGACTATACCCTCGGGCAGATGGTAAAGCAGATGGATAAGCTCATCGAAGTCAAGAAGATCATGCCCGCCGTCGAGAACGAGAGCATCTATCGCGAGCTTCTCCTCATCAAAGTCTCCGCCGCCCCCGAAATCAGAAATCAGATCGTCGAAATCAAAGAGATTTACAAGGCAAAGGTGGTAGATCTTTCCCCCAACTCCATGATTTTGGAGCTGACCGGAGAGCCCAACAAGCTGGACGGGTTCATCCGCGTCATTCAGCCGTACGGCATTCTCGAAATGGCGAGGACGGGCGTCACGGCGATCTCGCGGGGCGAAAAGTGCATCAAAGACGTAGTCAGCTACGAAGAATTTATTCTGTGAGGCAAAAGTATGGCAAATTTGTTTTCCAAAGGGACGGCGATGAGTTCGCAGCGTTCCCTCTTAAAGGCGCTCGGCTGGACGGACAGCGAAATGCAAAAGCCCATCGTCGGCATCATCTGCGCGCAGAGCGAAATCATTCCGGGGCACATGGAGCTGGATAAAATCGCAAGGGCAGCCGCCGAAGGCGTCATCGCCGCGGGCGGAAAGCCCGTCATCGTCCCCTCGATCGGCGTTTGCGACGGCATCGCCATGGGACATACGGGCATGAAGTATTCCCTTCCCTCCCGCGAAATCATCGCGGACAGCGCGGAAATTCTCTGCCGCGCCCACGCCTTTGACGCCGCGATTTACATCGGCAACTGCGACAAGATCATTCCCGGCATGCTCATGGCGGCGGCAAGGGTGAATATCCCCGCCATCTTCGTCTCGGGCGGACCCATGCTCGCGGGACACGTCCACGGCAAAAAGACCTCCCTTTCCACCATGTTCGAGGAAGTCGGCGCTTACAACGCGGGCAAAATCGACGCGGAAGAGCTGCATGCCTTCGAATGCAACGCCTGCCCCACCTGCGGCTCTTGCTCGGGCATGTTCACGGCGAACAGCTTAAACTGCCTGACCGAGGCGCTCGGTATGGCGCTTCCCGGCAACGGCACCATTCCCATGGTCTATTCCGCGAGGCTCGCGCTCGCCAAAGAGACGGGCGAAGCGATCATGAATCTCTATCATAAAGGCATTCGCCCCTCCGACATTCTCACTCCCAAGGCGTTTAAAAACGCGGAGACGGTGGATATGGCGATCGGCGCATCCACGAACACCGTGTTGCACCTTCTGGCAGTCGCGCAGGAAGCGGGGCTCTCCGAAGCGGATATTTCCATCGACACGATGAACGAGATTTCCGAGCGCACCCCCAATTTGTGTCGCCTTGCCCCCGCGGGCGAACACTACATCGAGGAGCTGAACGAAGCGGGCGGCATTTCCGCCGTCTTAAAACAGCTCGAAGAGGCGGGGCTCATCGATTCCTCCGTCCTCACCGTATCGGGCAAAACGATGCACGAAGTCATTCAGAACGCCAAAAACTTCAATCCCGAAGTCATTCGCCCCATGGACAATCCCTATTCCCCCTACGGCGGTCTCGCCATCTTGAAGGGCAATCTCGCCGAAGAAGGTTGCGTCGTGAAAAAGTCCGCCGTCGATCCCAAGATGTACGTACATACGGGAAAGGCGCGCGTCTTTAACTCCGAAGAGGACGCGATGGAAGCCATCTCTACGGGTAAAATCCAAAAGGGCGAAGTCGTCGTCATCCGCTACGAAGGGCCGAAGGGCGGCCCCGGCATGCGCGAAATGCTCTCCCCCACCTCCGCCATCGTCGGCGCGGGGCTGGGCGCGGACGTCGCGCTGATCACCGACGGCAGATTCTCGGGCGCGACGCGGGGCGCAGCCATCGGACACGTCTGTCCCGAAGCCGCCGCGGGCGGACTCATCGGACTCGTCGAGGAGGGCGATGAAATTTCCATCGACATTCCCGCCTGCAAAATCGAACTGCTCGTCTCCGACGAGGAGATCGCAAAGCGGAGAGAGCACTTCGTTCCCCTCGAAAAGAAGGTGGACGGCTACTTAAAGCGCTACCGCGAAGGGGTGACTTCTGCTTCCAAGGGCGCGGTGCGAAAATAAATCCTCAAAAAGGCCAAACGGCGCGTCGGAAGACTCCGACGCGCACTTGCTTTCCCAAAAGAAAAAGCCGCAAAGCGGCTCTTTCATGAGGAGATTTTCTCCTTAAAGATTATATTGTTCCAAAAGCCGCTTGGCTGGCGAACCCGCACGATAGATGCGGTAAACCTCGATCTTCGGATTTTCGATGTCGAGCAGGGGAATGGAGACGAGCTTTCCTTCCCGAATATAGGGGGCGACGAACTTGCTGGGCAAAAAGCTGTATCCGAGTCCGTCGATCAGATAGGGAAGGAGTTTGGTCGAATTGTCGATTTCCAGATCGAAGGTCGCGTGGGCGGGGAAGAGCTCGCGAACGAACGAGCCGATTTCCTGCAAGGCGAAATTGCACATCAGATAGCGGACGGAGGAGAGCTGTTCGCTTTTCATTCCCTGCGGGAAAGCGTTGGTCGAAGGAGAGGTGACGAGGACGAGCTCGTCGCTGTCGCAAAGCTCGCACACGTAGCCCAATTTGTTGAAGGGCTGAAAGGCGTAAACCACGTCCAAGAGCTTATCCTGAAGGCGAACGAGCATATCCGCCGCATGTCCAACCACGATATTGAAGGCAATTCCTCCTTTTTTGAGCGATCGCTTGATCTTCTCTTCCCAGAACGCCTCGTACACGGCGTTGGGAAGCCCGATGCGGAGCTTGTCTCCCTTTAAATCGTGCACTTCCTTCAAGCAGGCGCTTTCAAGCTCGAGAATCCTCTGCACGTAGTCGAGGAAAATCGCACCCTCTGCGGTCAAAGCCAAATTTTTGCTGTCGCGGAGAAAGAGCTTTTTGCCGATCTCGCGCTCGAGCTCTGCAATGCGGTTCGTCACCGTGGATTGCGCGATGAACAGCTGCTCCGCCGTCTGTGTAAAGTTTTTGAGTTTGGACAAAAGGACAAACGTCTTCAGGTTATCGCTGTTCATAAGTTCCCTCCATTAGTAAAAGAAATAATACCGATTAGATATATTCAAATATCAAATTGTTGAAAAATTATACCACAAGTGATATAATATTGCAAGAACATTTTGCAACATTTTTCAGAGGAGTTAAAATTTTTTTATGGGAATGACCATTTCACAGAAAATTTTGGCGGCACACGCGCATCTTACCAGCGTGAAAGCGGGGCAGCTCATCAACGCCGACCTCGACTTGGTGCTTGCCAACGACATCACCGCTCCCGTCGCCATCAACGAATTCGAAAAGGCGGGAGGATGCGTCAGGTGCAACGATAAAATCGCCCTCGTCATGGATCACTTCGCCCCCAACAAAGACATCAAGGCGGCGGAACAGGTGAAAAAGACGAGAGAGTTTGCGCGCGCGCAGCACATCTCCCACTTTTACGACGTGGGCAGAATGGGAATCGAACACGCCCTTCTTCCCGAACAGGGACTCGTCGGCGCGGGGGATCTCGTCATCGGGGCGGACAGTCACACCTGCACGTACGGCGCGCTCGGCGCATTTTCCACGGGCGTCGGCTCTACCGATATGGCGGCGGGCATGATGACCCAGCAGTGTTGGTTTAAAGTCCCCTCTGCCATTCGTTTCGTCTTAAAGGGCACCCTTCCCCGCTACGTGACGGGAAAAGACCTCATTTTGCACATCATCGGGCTCATCGGCGTGGACGGCGCGCTGTACCGCTCGATGGAATTTACGGGCGAGGGCGTCTCCGCGCTCTCCATGGACGATCGCTTTACCGTCTGCAATATGGCGATCGAGGCGGGGGCAAAGAACGGCATTTTCCCCGTGGACGATAAGACGCTCGCTTACCTCAAAGAACACTGTCAGAAGCCCCCTGTCGTCTACGAGGCGGACGAGGACGCCATTTACGAAAAGACGATCGAAATCGACCTTTCTACGTTGAAGCCGACCGTCTCCTTCCCCCATCTTCCCGAAAACACCAAGACGCCGGAGGAATGGGATGATCGGGAAATTCACCAGGTCGTCATCGGCTCTTGCACCAACGGGAGAATTTCCGACCTTCGCCAGGTGGCGGAAGTTCTTAAGGGCAGAAAGATTCACGAAAACGTGCGCTGCATCGTCATTCCCGCAACGCAGAAAATTTACCTGCAAGCCATGCACGAGGGGTTATTCGATACCTTCATCGAAGCGGGAGCGATCGTCTCCACGCCCACCTGCGGCCCTTGCCTCGGCGGGCACATGGGAATTTTGGCGGCGGGCGAGCGCGCCGTTTCCACCACCAACCGCAACTTCGTCGGCAGAATGGGGCACGTCACCTCGGAGGTTTACCTCGCATCCCCCTACGTTGCGGCGGCGTCCGCAGTCCTCGGCAGAATTGCCACCCCCGATCAGCTATAAGGAGAGACTATGTTTGTAAAAGGTCACGTATTCAAATACGGCAGCGACGTCGACACCGACGTCATCATTCCCGCGAGATATTTAAACACCTCCTCCGCAGAGGAGCTTGCCTCCCACTGCATGGAGGACATCGACAAGGACTTCGTGAAAAACGTGCAAAAGGGGGATATTCTGGTAGCCGAAGACAACTTCGGCTGCGGCTCTTCCCGCGAGCACGCCCCCCTCGCCATCAAGACGAGCGGAATTTCCCTCGTCATTGCCAATTCCTTTGCGCGCATTTTCTACCGCAACGCCATCAACATCGGGCTTCCCATTTTGGAGTGCCCGAAAGCCGTTGAGGCGATTCAAAAGGGAGACGTCGTCTCCTGCGAGCTTTCGACGGGCATCATAAAAAACGAAACGACGGGCGAGCAGTTCCGGGCGGAACCCTTCCCTCCTTTCATTCAAACCATCATCGACGCGGGCGGGCTCATCAAGTCTCTCTCGCACAAGGAGTAACGCATGAATTATCAGATTGCAGTTCTGGCAGGCGACGGAATCGGCCCTGAAATTACGGACGGCGCCATCCGGGTTTTACAAAAGATCGGCGAAATTTACCACCATACTTTTGAATTTACCCATTATCTTATGGGCGGCTGTGCCATCGACGAAACAGGCTGTCCCCTCCCCGAAGAGACGGTGAAGGGCTGTCTTGCCTCCGACTCCGTGCTGCTCGGCGCGGTGGGAGGCCCTAAATGGGATTCCCTTCCCGGGGACAAACGCCCCGAAAAGGGACTTCTCGGCATTCGCAAGGCACTCGGACTGTATTCCAACATCCGCCCCGCCAAGCTTTGGTCTTCCCTTGCACACGCCTCTCCCCTCAAATATGAGCTGGTCAAGGACGGCGTGGAGATCATCATCGTCCGCGAGCTCATCGGCGGCATCTATTTCGGCGAGCGCGGCTTGGACGAAATCGACGGCGAAAAATCCGCTTGGGATACCGAGCGCTATTCCGTTCACGAAATCGAGCGCATTGCGCGCATCGCCTGCGAGCTTGCGATGAAGCGAAGCAAGATCGTCACCTCCGTCGACAAGGCGAACGTATTGGAATCTTCCCGCCTTTGGAGAAAGACGGTGCACGAATACGCCGCAAAGCACTTCCCCGAAATCGAAGTGAGAGACGTGCTCGTGGACAACATGGCGATGCAGATCGTCAAAAACCCCGCCCAGTTCGACGTGGTCGTGACGAGCAACATCTTCGGCGACATTCTCTCCGACGAAGCGGCGCAGGTGACGGGCTCGATCGGCATGCTCGCCTCCTCCTCTTTGGGAGACACGACGCTCGGCCTTTACGAGCCCATTCACGGCTCTGCGCCCGACATTGCGGGCAAAGACCTCGCCAACCCCATCGCCACCATTTTGGCGGCGGGCATGATGCTGCGCGATTCCTTCGGGCTGACGAAGGAATACGAGGCGATTGAAAAGGCGATTCAATCCGTTCTCGACGAGGGCTACCGTACGGCGGACATCTATTCGGAGGGAATGAAGAAGATCGGCGGAAAGGAAATGGCAGAGCGCATTGCCGCCGCCATTTAACGGAAAGGAAAAAGGGACTTTGCACACGCTAGTCGCAGAGTCCCCTTTTGATCGATATGCTTTGCAACAAAAGAATCCATCAAGATTTTAAAATTTTATACGTCTTCGGTATCCTGTTCATCGTATTCGGACACCTGGGGGGAACGCTCGGCATTCTGACCGAGCTTTTTCCCTTTCATTCCTTTCACGTTGCGCTCTTTGTCTTTGCCTCCGGCTATTTTTACAAGAAACCGAAGCGCCTTGCTTCCTTTTTCGGTCACAACTTCCTCCGCCTTCTCCTGCCCCTCCTCGCATGGAACGCCTTTTTCGGCGTCTTAGCCGCTTTCACTCATCTCTTCGGCATGACAATCGGCGGAACGCTCTCCTTTTACAATCTCATACTCGACCCCTTTCTCTACGGAAACGCTTTCGGCTTTTCTCCCGCGTCCTGGTTCGTCGTTCCCTTTTTCTGCACGAAGGCTTTCCACGCCGCCTTGGATTCTTGTATCAGGACGAAGCGGGAAGGCATAAAAAAATGCGCCCTTTGTATCTTTTACCTCTACCTCGGCGTCCTCGGCGCGTACCTTTCCGACCTCGGATACAATCGGGGCGGAATGCTCTTCTGGCTTCGGATTTTTCACTTTTTGCCCTTTTTCGCCTTCGGAATGCTCTATCGCTCTATCGAGCCCTTTCTCTCCCTGCCCGTCTTCTTCCGTCTCGGGCTTACCCTTCTCTTGCAGACGGGCATCTGGCTTCTCAAAGGGAAAATCCCCGTCTTTGACCAAACGCTCTCGGCGGGCTTCCAAGGGGAGTACGTCCTGCCCTTTTTGCTCGGCGTCAACGGCACGCTCTTTTGGCTGAACGTCTCCAAGCTGCTTGCCCAGACGCTTTCTCTCAAGCCGATTTCCTTCCTCGCCGATCATACCTACGACGTCATGATGCTGCACCAGCTCGGCTTTTTCGCCCTGAAGCTTCTCTTCTTTTTGGGTTACAAGATAGGAATCTGCCCTGCCTTCGATTCCTATGCCTTCAAGACGAACGTATGGTACGTATACCTCCCCCTCGGCTTTGAGCCGTTCCTCCTTCTCTACCTCCTTGCAGGCGTCCTTCTGCCCCTCCTTTTCTCCCTTTTCAAAGAGCGATTCAAAAAATTTTTTTACAATATCACCTGACATCAATCAAAAAAAACGGGGAGCAAGGCGAAAATCGCCTTGCTCCCCTCCTATTGGGAAGATAAATTCGAATCACCTTATTCGCCTTGTTTTGTCTGACGAAGGAAGATGATATTCACGATACTCCCGACAATGCAGAGGATCGCCATCACGACAAAGGGCCAGAACCCGGCGATGAAGCCTCTGTGCTCATAGCCGCCGACGGCATCCTGAATCATAAGCCAGGAACCGACGAAGAAGAACAGCGTCGCGAGGAATACCCCTGCGCCGAGCGCCGCGGGCGCCCATTCGCCGAGCGGTTTGAAGAACGCCCCGGCTACCATGAGAATCACGCCCGCCGCCAATCCGACAATCAGGAAAATCAGCGTTCTCGCATCGTAGTATTGCGACCAATAGAAGCACTGTCTGTAAATTATCGCAAGGACGAGCATCAGCACGGCGATGACGGAAGAAACCCAAAACCCAATCCCGCGGGATTGCACAAATGCCTTTAATTTTTCCATTCTTATGCCTCCTTTTCCGATTTCGTTCTCTGATAAATCACAAATCCCAGGAACACAAAGCTTCCGACCAAGAGGATTCCGAGCGTCCAATCGATCGCCGCAACCCAATACTGCCAAGGCGGCGTAACCGAGACGATTTCCGTTCCGGCGCTGTAACCATTGATGGCATTGGAGTGAAGCACCGCATAGCAGATGTGCTTGGCGGCATCCCTCATCTTCCACGCGAAATCGCCGTAGCCCAAGGTCTGTCCCGCAACGGGCTTATACGGCTCGAAGGAATGCTGTCCTTCCATCTTGTCGTCGTCCGAGAGGCTCGCGCCCGCCTTGATCTGCGAGGGCTTGTTGTTGTACGATCCGCTCATGACGTCGGTGGTTGCAAAGCCTTGAAAGCCCGTCTCTCCGTACAGCCAGCCCGAAATGAGCGCTTCGCTCGAAGGGCAAGGCTCTGCGCCGAGGCGTCCCATGCCGCACATGGTAGCGAGCGCGCCGCCCACCGTGAACGGGTAAGAGAACTGTCGAAGGTAAATTTCACGCGCCGCCTGTTCGGGAATCCAGACGCTCGCCGCTCTTCTGTAGTTTTCCATGTCGTTGAAGGCGAAGTGCTTGATGACGGCGAACAAGCCGCTACTTTGCATTCCTCTGATGACATAAGCGCCCATCATACCGGCGCCGTAAGGGTCTGCGCCGAAGTATTCGTAGTTTCTGCCGCCGTATGCGCTTCTGTACGTATTGAAGCCGGGGCCGTAAAGCCCTGCCATACCTGCCCAGTTGCCCTCTTCGCCCCAAAGTCTGCCGCACTCTTCGGCAAGCTCTGCGTTGAGAGTAGCCGTAATCACGGAGTTTCCGGGCCAAAGCTCTGCCATTCCGTTCTTATCGGGATCGTCAAAGGCTGCGGCAAGCGCCTTGCCCTCGATTCCGCCCTTGTTGGTAGCAATCCAGCTGGCGTTGGCAACGCCGTTGGATTCGTTGTAGTTGAAGGAATAGGGAAGCCCGATGCTGGCTGCCGCCTCGGTATGGCGGAAACCGCAAGAGGTGAGCTTTGCCATTTCATCCCACGTCATCTGATTCATCAGCCAATCCCATCTCTCATCAGTCGTGGGAATGGGATTTCCGTTCTCATCCTGCCAAAGGTCGATGAGGGTAAGGTTCTTGTTGAGAATCACGTTGCCGTTTTCATCCTTAAGCGGGTCTTTCGTATAGTCGCGCCCGTAGGTCGGATACGGGGTATCCGTCTTTTCCGCTTCGGTTGCGGTAAAGCCTTCCACCTGATCTTCCCAGAGCTGCGCCGTCGCTTTGAGGAGCTCGTAAGTCTGTTCACCCGGTCTGAAGAAAGAGGTCGTGCCCGTCCAATCGTTTCTCGTCGTATATGTGACGTGGTTGTCCCCTCTTCCCGAATACTTGTTGATATCCGATTCGTCGAAGAGATTCTTGATCTCCGCGCCCGTCTGATCCGAGGTGCTGTACGTCCGCGTATCGAGAGCGCTGACCTTGCTGTTCCACGTGAGCGACGCATCTCCGTTATAATCCATGCCGTCCTTCGTCGTCTTTCCCTTGGCGGCGAGAATGTTGTTCAGCGCATCGTGCGCGTTGTCGCCTGCCGCGAGATAGTACTCGCCGGGGGTGACGACGTAGGTCTTCGCGCCGTTCGCGTCGTATGCCGCGAAAAGCTCTCTTCCGTTTACCGTCACCGTCACAGTCTCCTTGTCGCCGGGCTTGAGCTCGCCGGTCTTGGCAAAGCCGACAAAATCGACGGACGACTTTTCGATCTGATTGTCGATATCGTATTTTCCGTACGCCTTCTGCGCATAAATCTGAACGGCTTTTTTGCCCGCGACTTTGCCCGTGTTTGTAACGGTTACGCTGACCTTGTATTCGTTGCTTTGAGGAACGCGCGCCACCTTCATGTCGGAGAGTTCAAAGTCGGTGTAGGAGAGTCCGTACCCGTGCGTATAGGCGATGGTCTTTCCGTAATCGAAGCCGCCCGCATTGGCACGCTGCGTCACGACGTCTTCATACCGCGTTTCGGGATAGCGATAATCTACATAAATGCCTTCCTTGTACACGACGTAGCTCGTGGTGTGCTCTTCCGGCTGTCTTCCGAAGTCGGAAAGATTGGTATAGTGCATCATGAGCGAATTAAAGTTTCTTTCGCCCGCCGTACCGTTGTACATATTGGCGACTGCGGGATTGTCCCAGTTGTCGTAATAAATCGTGAAGGGAAGCGAGCCGCTGAAGTTGTACGTTCCGTCGAGAAGCTTGGGTACGGCTTTGACGCCCGATTCGCCCAAAGCGCCCGTCCATACCACGGCGTCCACGTCGATCTTGTCGCTGCTTAAAAATTCCATGCCGGGATAGTTGGTGGAATTGATGAGGAAAATGATGCGCTTGATGACGCCTTCCTTTTTCAGGGTCGTGAGTCCTTCGAGGACGGAGCGCTCGCGCGCCGTCAACTTGAGCATATCGACGTTTTCCTGATCGGTGCCCTGCGCAAACACGCCGGGCCACATATCGACGCCTTCACCGCCCTGGCGGGTAAAGACGAAAATGGCGGCGTCGCTGTATTCGGCGACGGAAGCACGCACCTCCGGCTGATTGGTGTAGATGTCGTCCCAGGGAATATCGCCCAGCTTATAGGGACGGCTGCCGTTGGGATAGCTCTGCCGATCCCGTCGATACGTATTCGTCTGGTCTTCCTTCGTGCCGGAGGGATCGCCGTGCAGCTCCACATATTTATCCCAAAGCACGGTATTCACGGAGTAACCCGCTTCCGTAAATGCCGTCTTGAACGGTTCGCCCTTTACGTAAGTCGAAACGCCGTGAGAGCCCTGTCCCGCAAGGTGAGGGCGAATAGAACCCGTGGAGAAAAAGCTGATTTTGCTGTTCTTGGCGAGCGGCAGAGCGGTATTGGCTCCTCCGCCGTAATTCCCCGTTTTGTTGTAAAGAAGCGCCGCACCCTCCTGCTCGATCTGTTCGCCTACGCGGACGGTATCCTTTTTGAGATCGGCAAGCGTTTTGTGCGCGGGCTTATAGTACCAAGGATAGTTCTCGTTCTTCACGTCTTTGATCGGGTCGATCGCCGCACCGTCGGTGTTTTTGAAAACAAAATCCTGTTGCCCTAAAAACGCATTCACGGTCGGTGCGTTTTCCTTTGCCAACCAAGTTCCCCACAGCGAAACGCCGAGCAGCATCGACAAGGAAACGCACAGCGTTTTGCTGAGGACGAAACTAAGCTGTCTTTTCATTTTCTACCTCCTAATCGTTAAAAATTTTTATTCCTGCGTAAAAGTTTTGATCGCGCGAGTTCAAAGATCTCTCACTAAGAATGCATTCATTATACAATATACCCCCCCCCGTCAATTGCAAAAATATTTGAATTTCATTGCATTTTTTACTTTAATTTTCCGATTTGCCCTGTTTTTCCTCGGAATCTGCATTTTTATTGATAAAACAAAACCGCCTTCGAAATTCGAAAGACGGCGTTTCGCTCCTTTTCGTCGGTCGAAAAAAAGAAAAAACCTGCAAGGAGAAGATTTCTCTTTGCAAGTTTTATACACATCATTTCAATCAATATCCGGGGCGTTTGCCGAAGAGCGCCGTGCCGATGCGGATCATGTTGCTCCCGTTTTCGATGCAGAGCTTCCAATCTCCGCTCATGCCCATCGAGAGGTATTTTACGTCGGGGTGGGACTTGCGGAAGGTATCGTAGAGCGATCTCATCTTTCTTACAAGAGAGGCAAGGTAAGCCTCGTCGTCGGAGATGGGAAGCATCGCCATGAAGCCCAAAACGTGCAAGCCCTCCCGCTTTTCGATTTCCTCCGCGGCGGCTTCGCCCTCTTCGAGAGGGAATCCCCCTTTGCTCTCCTCGCAGCCGATGTTGATCTGCACGAGGACGTTCGAGACGATCCCCGCCCGCTTCGAGCGCTTGTCCAGCTCCTCGACGAGATCCCACCGATCGAGGGATTGATAAAGATCGGTCTTGCCGATGAGGTACTTGACCTTATTCGTCTGTAAGTGCCCGATGAATTGGCGGGAAGCCCCGACGATCGAATCGTGCTTTTCCTTAAACTCCTGCACGTGATTGTCGCCGATCGCCTCGATTCCGCCGTCGATCGCCTCTTGAATTTCCTCGACCGTGCGGAATTTGACTGCGGCGACTACCGTCACCTTCTCCCCGTAAGCGTTAAGGGGAAGTTCTTTTAGCAGTTCCTTTGCGTTGTCCCGAATGCTCATATTACTCCAAATCGAAGGCGATCGCCGTCAGATCGTCGTTAAAGGTCTCGCAAAACTCCTTCAGCTCCGCCTGAAGGCGCTCGATGAACGCCCGCGCGGAACGGGTGCGAAGGAGCACGCTCTCTACGCGCTCGATGCCGAATTGCTCCCCGTTTTTATTCTTGCTCTCCACGATTCCGTCCGTCATGAGGACGAGCATGTCCCCGGGGCGATAGGGCATGGTGTGATCCTGATAGTCAAACCCTTCCATCCAATTGGAGATGGGGGGAGACTTGTAAGTGATTTCGTTGATTTTCAGCCCGCTCTTTAAAAGGATGGGGACGATGTGCCCCGCCGTGGAGTAGGTGAACGTCTTGTTGTCGGAGTCGATGTTGACCGCCTCCGCCGTCACGTACGAACGCTCGTCCATGTTCAATTCCTTGAACTTCGCGTTGAGCTTGGAAATGGCTTCGGCGGGAGAGGGCTCCGTCTTGTCCCAGCCTGCCTTGACGAAGGCGGACAGCATGCCCGCAGAAATTCCCTTGCCGGAAACGTCCGCAATGACGCCGACCGTGTCCCTTCCGATTTCATAGACGTCGGGCAAATCCCCGCCGATCTCACGGCAGGGAAGGTAGAGATAGGAAAAGGTGATTCCTCCCGCCTCTCTCCCCGCGGGGAGGAGTCTCTGTTGAATGGATTGGGCGTTTTGCAGCTCCTGCACGATCTCCGTCTCGTAAGCGTCGTCCAAAAGCCCAAGGACGTATTTTCCCATCGGCTTGATCTTTAAACGCAAGGCGAGCTTGACGATCCCCTCTTCCCCGTATACGGGCATGACGATCTTGCGGAAATCCTCTCTGCCGCCTTCAATCGTCTCCTGAAAAGCCAAGCGAAACGGACAGAGCGCGCAATCCTCCCCCACGCCGCAGCGGTCGGCGTCTACGGTACAGCGAATCACGTCCTTCAAGCTTCCCGCCGTCTTGTCGGAAAAAAATTGCCGACGAAAGGCGGCGTTTGCAAAGCGAACGCCGTATTTTTTGTCGAGGACGATGACCCCCGTGGGAATTTGATTGAGCAGATTTTTATAAGTGCGAGCGAACATAGTTTAACGATATAAGAGCATACCGCCCCGCTTGACCTCCGCCTGAAAGGGAACGCCGCCGTAAAGTTCCCCGTCGTATTGCAGAATAAAGGGATGCCTCGGCGTAATTTCCACCTTTTCCACGGAGAGCGAAGTGGTCGCCTCCAATTTTTCGATGTTTCCCCTCACGAGGGCGAAAAGTGCTTTGATTCTTCGGAAGCCCTTCATGAAATCGACAATGACGAGATTGAGCTTTCCGTCTGCAACGTCTGCGGAAGGACACATCCGAAAGCCTCCGCCAAACATACCGCCGTTGCAGAGGACTGCCAGAAAGGCGTGGTAGTCCTTCGTCACCCCGTCGGCAGTCGCCGTAAAGTGATAGCCTTTGAAGTGGTGCAGCGAGGCGATCAAACTCTTCCAATAGCGCAGCTTGCCCGAAACGGCACTTCCCTGACACCGCTGCAAGACGTCCACGTCGATGCCCGTGCCGACCGAGTTGAGGCTTCTCACCCCGCCGCACAATATGTAGTCGGTGGGCTTTGCCTCCCCCTTGACGATAGCTTCGATCGCCTTTTTGGGACTGAGCGGCAGCCCGACGTGCGTGGCAAAATCGTTTCCCGTCCCTGCGGGAATCACCCCGAAATGTACTTTGGACGGATCTTCGAGCCCGTTAAACACCTCGTGCATGGTGCCGTCTCCGCCGAAGGCGATGATTTCCGTCTCCCCCGCCGCGGTAAGCTCCTTTGCAAGGGCGACGGCGTGCCCCGCGTACTCGGTGAAGTGCACGGCGTAAGGAATTTTGTTTTCCTTGAGGTAATTTTCTACTTTTTTGAGTCCTCTTTTCTTTTTCCCCGATGAAGCGATAGGATTGGCAATGATATGATACATAATTTCCTCTTTCGTTTCTTTTGAAAATATTATACACCATCTCCGATTAATTTGCAATTTATTTTTTTCTTTGGTATAATATTCTCACGAAAATTTCTCATTCAGCCGAGGTTTTTTTATGAAAATCGAGCCAATCCCCTTTGAGCCACCCCTTTTGGAACAAGATTTCACCCTCTCCGAGAAAAAAGTGCAGGGCGCACACATCGGAAAGAGAGAGGGCGCGCTCTTCGTTTCGTCCTCCTCCCGCTATAAACTCGAATGCTCTTCTTCCCAAAAAGTATTCGTCCTCGAGGGCGAAGGGCACTTCAAATGGAAGCGGGGAGAGACGAACTATCGGGAAGGACAAGCCTTTCTCCTCGAAAAAATCGGGGAATACGAGCTCAGCGGTGCGGGAAAATACTTGATTATTTTTTGAATTTCCCGCATTTTCGGTTGACGAAACGCAAAAGACAAGCTATAATAGAAAGGCAGTTTACTGCAAAGAACAAAACCTTGCATATCGAGAAGGTATGCCATTTAGTCCGGGAGGTGAAATTATGAAGTACGAAATGCTTTACGTCCTCGATCCCGCTATGTCCGATGAGGCAAAGGAAGCGGAAATCGCAAAGTACGAGAACGCGGTCAAGAACATGAACGGCACCGTCGTTTCCGTCGACAAGTGGGGCGTGAAAAAGCTCGCTTACCCCATCCGTTATAAGAGCGAAGGCTACTATGTCGTGATGGCGTTCGAGTCCGAAGGCACGGTCTGTGCCGAACTCACAAGGCTTGCAAACATTTCTTCTGACGTCATGAGAGTCATGATCACGAAGGCAAACTGACAGGTATCCAAAATGAACAAAGTATTTTTAATCGGAAACTTAACCAGAGATCCGGAGCTTGCCGAAACGAATAGCGGCGTGGCGGTCTGCCACTTTTCGATTGCCGTCAACAGGAGCTTTTCCTCCGCCGACGGCGAGAGACAGACGGACTTTTTCAACGTGACCGCATGGCGCGGCACGGCTGAAAACGTTGCGAAATTCTGCAAGAAGGGCAGCAAGGTCGCAGTTTCCGGTTCCATCCAGATTCGTCAGTACGACGATCAACAGGGCAACAAGAGAACTGCCGTCGACATCGTCGCGCAGGAAGTGGAATTTTTGAACAGAGTCACCTCTTCCGACGGCGACTACAGTGCAGCAGCGCCCGTCTCCGCACCTAAGGGCGGGAGAAAGAAGCCTGCGCTGGAAGCATTTGACGACGACGAAGACATGCCCTTCTAAGAGATTTTAAGGAGAAAGAAAATGGAAGAAAAAGCCGTGAAAAAGAGTTTCAAAAAGGCTCCTCGCAAAAAGGTCTGCCTTTTCTGTCAGGAAAAGAGCGCCGTAATCGACTATAAGGACGCCAAACTCAAGAAGTTCATCACCGAGGGAGGAAAGATTCTTCCCCGCAGAATGAGCGGTACCTGCGCGAAGCATCAGAGAGAGCTCACCGTAGCCATCAAGCGCGCGCGTCAGGCAGCTTTACTCCCCTTCAAAGTCGAGTAATCAAAGGGCTGTAAGACAGCCGAACAACAGAAGCTAAACAGCATTGCAGCCGCAGTGCTGTTTTTTTGCGCTCTTTTTCCATACTAACAAAGGGAAATTCCTCTTCCCCGAAAAAAAATTTCAAAAAAAATTTTTCAAAAAATACTTGACATCTGTATTATCTGTATGATAAGATTAGGACAGATAATACAGAAGGAGGTTCGCCATGCAGATCAAGTTGCAGGGAAACGGGCACGTTTTTCAGGAAATCGTATCGGCGTATAAGCGGTATATCGAGCTTGGCGTTCTCAAAGAAGGAGAAAAACTCCCTTCCGTTCGGGAACTCGCCATCGATCTGGGCGTCAATCCGAACACGGTGGAAAAGGCGTACTCGACGCTCTCTGCCGACGGCTACGTCACCGTCCTGCCCAAAAAGGGAGCGTTCGTTGCGCCCCGCGTCAAGGACGATCCCGTACTGACGCAGATTCGCCATCTCAAAGAGAGCGGAATTACGAAGGATGCGCTTCTTTCCGCCATCGAAACAGTTTATCAGGAGGATCACAGATGATTCGCATTCAGAAATTAAACAAGTCGTTCCCCAACAAACAAGTTCTCTCGGATATCGACCTCACCATTGAAGATCGGACGGTGTTCGGACTCGTCGGCATCAACGGCGCGGGAAAATCCACCCTCTTGCGCCTGATCGCGGGCGTATTGAAGGCGGACAGCGGGTCAATCCAACTCGACGGACAGACGCTGTATGAAAACGAAAAGGCAAAAAGGCAGGTATTCTTCCTCGCGGATGAGCCCTTTTCCACGCCCCTTCTCACGCCCGACAAGCTCAAGGAGCTGTATTCGACCTTCTACAAATTCGATGAAGCCAAGTTTGCGCGCTATCTCGAAACCTTCGGATTAAAGCGCAAGCAACAGGTCGGCAAGATGTCCAAGGGCATGAAGCGGCAGCTCTATCTCGCGCTCGCCCTCTCGACGGACTGCAAGGTCTTTCTTCTGGACGAGGCGTTCGACGGACTCGATCCCCTTGCCCGTCTCAAATTCAAGCGCATCGTCATCGAGGAAAAGGAAGCGGGCAAGACGTTCATCCTCTCTTCCCATTCCCTTCGGGAGCTCGAGGATATTTCCGACTCGTTTGCCATTCTCGACGGCGGAAACGTCAAGCAGAACGGCAACCTGCTCGACGAGCTCGGCAAGCTCGTCAAATTTCAGCTCGCCTTCGAACGGGAGATTTCCGAGTCCGAAATCCCCTTCCCCTGCGTTTCCTTCAAGGCGTCGGGCAGAGTCGTCACCGTCGTTGCCCGCGGCGAAGAGGATGCACTCAAAGCGCAACTGGAAGCGCTCAATCCCTTACTTTTGGACGTTCTGCCCATTGACTTTGAAGAGTTCTTCCTTTCCGAAGTCGGAACAAAGGAGACATTGTGAAACAGTATTTTCTCTATGAATGCAAAAAGAAGCTCCCGGCATTTGCCGCATTCACGATCATTTCACGTTTGATCTGCTCGATTTTTAGATATAACTTCATTTCCATCACAGCAGCACAGACGGCATGTCTCGGCGTCATGGCTGTCCTGCTCCCCGCCTATCTCTTCTCCGATTTCTATTCGAAAAAGGGTGTGGACTTCTACTATTCCCTTCCCATCACCCGAGAAAAGCTCGTCATCGTCAAGATCCTCGCGGGACTTGTTTTCCTGTTTGCTTCGTACACGATTTTCTTTTGGGGTTCCGCTTGGAAAATCTACGCCGCCGCTCTTGATCCCCATAACACTACGCACTACTCCCCCGGTCTCTATCCCCTTTGGCTGTACCTGACGAATTTAGCGCTCTCCGTTCCCCTCTTCGGATATTCGACCTTTGCCTTCACGCGAGCAAACAATCTTCTCGACGGATTCGTCCATCTCGTGGCGTATACCCTCCTCGTCTGTATACTTCTGGAATTCGTTTCCGTCTGGCTCGAAGCCGAAAGACAATACTTTTTGAATACGAATTATTTCATCTCGTTCGAGACGCTCGACCGAAATACCGTTTTTTGGCAGGGAAAAATCGGGCTCACGGGGACGAATCTAACCGAGTATATGTTGGAAAGCTATCAAGTCAAAACGATCATTTCACCCCAGATGATTGCGGCAATCGTCACGCAGGCAGTGCTCGGATTGAGCGGTCTTGCAGGAACGATCTTCTTCGTCCGCTTTCAGAAGGCGGAGGATCTCGGCGGCGTTTCTAAAAGCTTGTTTTCCTACCGCGTTCTCATTCCCCTTTACCTCTTCATTTCTCTTTTTATTACCAATCATTTCTATTTTCAACTGATAACAATCATTCCATTGAGCGCAGCAGGGTATCTCGGCTATTGTCTGTACGCCCGCTCCTTTGTGATCGGAAAGAAGAACGCGATCGTGTTTGTCGCCACCGTAGTCGTCGCCCTAGGTGCTGCCTACATTATGCAAAAAATCTATCCCCCCACTTACTTATTACCCGATTATTGGTAAGATTCCATAAGAGGACGCGCGCAAAGCGAAACTTTGAAGAATTTTTCCTTTCCGAAGTCGGAACAAAGGAGGCATTATGAAACAGTATTTTCTCTATGAATGCAAAAAGAAACTCCCGGCATTCGCCGCATTCACGATCATTTCCCTTTTAATCTGCACCACGGTGTTCGATTTCGGTCTCGAAACAATCATGGCAGCGCAGACGATCTGCCTCGGCGTCATGGCAGTTCTGCTCCCCGCCTATTTCTTCTCCGATTTCTATTCGAAAAAGGGTGTGGACTTCTACTATTCCCTTCCCGTCACCAGGGAAAAGCTCGTCATCGTCAAGATTCTCGCGGGGCTTACCTTCCTGTTTGCTTCGTACACGATTTTCTTTTGGAGTTCCGCTTGGAAGTTCTACACTCCCCTTACAGATTTCCATGGCAGGATAAGCTACTCCCCCGGTCTCTATCCCCTTTGGCTGTATCTGACGAATTTAGCGCTCTCTGTTCCCCTCTTCGGGTATTCGACCTTTGCCTTCACGCGGGCGAACAATCTTCTCGACGGATTCGTCCATCTCGTGGCGTATACCCTCCTCGTCTATACGCTTATGGAATTCGTTTCCATTTGGCTCGAAGTCGGGAAAGTATTCCTCGATGATAAGCATTTTTTCATCTCGTTCGAGACGCTTGACCAAAATACCATTTTTTGGCAGGGAAAAATCCAGCTCACCGGGTCGGATGTAAACGAGTATACGGAGAAATATTATAGCTACAAAACAATCATAACGCCCTTAATGATCGCGACAATCGTCACACAGGCAGTGCTCGGATTGAGCGGACTTGCGGGAACGATCTTTTCCGTCCGCTTTCAAAAGGCGGAGAATCTCGGCGGCGTTTCCAAAAGCTTGTTCTCCTACCGCTTTCTTATTCCCTTCTACCTCTTCATTGCCCTTTTCATCACCAACGAAAACAATCTTTTTCTGATAACAATCGTGCCATTGAGCGCAGCAGGGTATCTCGGCTATTGTCTGTACGCCCGTTCGTTCGTGATCGGAAAAAAGAACACGATCGTTCTGGTTGCCACCGTGGTCGCCGCCTTAGCCGCTGCCTGCCTCATACAATACATCCATAACGGCATAATTTATTCCCCGACTTTCTAGGTCAAAAAAAGCCGCCTGTTTTTCGAAAACAGGCGGCTTTTTGATTGACTTTAAAACAGCTCTTTCATCTTCTGCACGGCAGCCGAGCGCGAATCGCAGCCGAGCTTTAAGTAGATCGCGGAAATGTAATTGCGCGCCGTCCCTTCGGTCAGCTTCAAAGCCGACGCGATTTGACGGTTGGTAAATCCGTCGCAGATCATGAGCGCGATTTCCGTCTCCCGATCGGAGAGGGAAAAGGTACGCTTTAACTTGATTTCCTTGTCGTTCGTCACCATTTTTGCGGCGGAGACGATCTTCTTCGCGATTTTGGCAGGCAAAATCGTGTCTCCCGCATAGGCGTTTTTCACCGCTTCGATGAGCGCTTCGCTTCCGATGTCCTTTAAAAGATACCCGCTCGCGCCGTTGTTGATGGCATCGAGAATGTAATCGCTGTCGTCAAAGGTGGTGAGAATGAGCACCTTGCAGTCGGGAAGCGCCGATTTCATCTGCTTGGTGGCAATGACGCCGTTCATGTTCGGCATGCGAATGTCCATCAGGACGACGTCCGGAAGAGCGCGCTCCGCAAGGGAAAGCGCCTTTTCTCCGTCCTCGGCAATGCCGATGACCTCGATTTCCTCCGACGATTCGAGGACGCCCTTGATTCCCTCGGCGAGCAGTTTCTGATCGTCGGCAATCAACACCTTGATTTTATTCATGTTCCGCCTCCTTCCTTTGCCGCTTCGGCAAAGTCACGGTAATTTCAAATCCTTCACCCGGCTGCGAGGAAAACCGCACGATTCCGCCGAGCGCCTCGGCGCTCGTCCGCATCCCCGACAGCCCGAAGCCCTCTTTCAAGAGGGCGGTGTCCACGCCGATTCCGTTGTCCGAGAGGACAAACGAGACGGCGTAATCGTCCTCTTTGAGCTCCGCCCAAAAGGCAGTGGCGTTTCCGTGCCGCATCCCGTTGGAAAGCCCCTCTTTTAGGGTATTGCAGAGGAAGAGCGCAGTCTCCTCCTCCACCTTCACGTCGTCGATGTCCGAACGAATGGCAATGTCCGTCCCGTCGGACGTATCCAAAATGACGCGCTCCATCAATTCCTTCAAGGTCTGTCCGTTTATTCTGCCCGACAGAAGGTGTACGCTCGTGCGAAGCTCCGCAAGGGCGTTTTTCGCCTGCAAATTTGCGGCGACGATCTTCTGCTTCGCCTCAGCGGGATCTTTCTCCACAAGGAGCTTTGCAAGCTCCGTCTGCATGATGACGGTCGTAATGGAATGCCCCGCCGTATCGTGAATGTCCTTTGCGATTTTCTGCCGCTCCTCGATCGCCGTGGTTTCGGCAATCTTTTCGTACGCCTCCCTCAAATGTTCGTTGGAGACATTTAAATCCTCCACCGCGCGCACGAGCTCCTCGTTTTTGCGATAAAGGGTAAGCGCAAGCACCATAATCATGAAATGAATGGCAATGGAGAACATATCGCCGATCGTCTCCGAATAGAAGCTCACGCTGAGCGTCTTCTTGATGAGAAGAGTGACGACGAGCCGCATGGCGAGATAAAGCACTTCCCAAGCCGTCACCATGGCGAGATTCGCCTTGAAGTTGTTCGAGCTCAAATAAAATTCGGACAAAATCAACATACAGATGGGGAGAATCAACTTCGTCTCCGTCAGAAAGGCGAGAGCGCAAAGTCCCAAAAAATCCACCACGTAGCAGGCGATTTTCTGATGGAATTTTTTGCAGACGAACATTTTGACGATGTTTTCCGCCATCATTAAGACGACGATGGAAAAGATCAGCCAGAAAATGCTGTGATCACGCCTCCAGATGTCGAGGGCGATGCTCCCCTCCAAGATCGTGAGCAGGACGAGAATGGAGATATAGCAAAAGAAGAAAAACTTTTCCTTTTGCTGCATGAGCTGTTTGAGGTTGATGGGCTTGAACTGTTTCATGAAAGCGCGGAGATCGCCCTTTGCAGGCGATCCAGACAGCGCTGCTTGCCGAGCAGCTCCGCCATTTCGGAAGCGCCGCCGGGCGTGACCGAAGCGCCGGTAATCGCAATTCTTAAGCACCAGAGAACTTGTCCGTTCTTGACGCCCTCCGCCGCCGCAAAGGCGACGAGAGCTTCGTAGAGTGCGGCGTTCGAGTAGTCCTCCCACCCCTTCATCGCTTCATAGAGCTTGGGCAAAATGGCTTTTGCCACCTCTTTGTTGCACTTTTGCTTTTTGTTGTCGTAAAGGGAAGGATCGAACGCGTCGTACTCCTCCAAAAAATCGATTTTAGCGGGAATTTCCCCGAAAATTTCGATTCTCGATTTTAAAAGCTTGACGAGAAGGTCTTCGTCGTACTTTCCGTAAGCCTTGGACTGTTCGAAGAAGGGCTGCGCCCTCTTTTTGAACTCCTCGTCCGAAAGCTCCTTCATGTACTCGCCGGAGAGCCAGCGGAGCTTTGCCTCGTCGTAAATGGAGGGGGACTTGGAGAGTCCGTCCACGGAGAACTTTTCCACCATTTCGGCAAGGGTCATCTTTTCGGAATTGTCCTTAGGCGCCCAGCCGAGCAGGGCGATGTAATTTAAGATGGCTTCCTTTACGTATCCCTTTGCGACGAGATCCTGATAGCTCGCGTCGCCGTTCCGCTTAGACAGCTTGTGCTGTGCGTCCTTCATAACAGGCGAAAGGTGCATATAGTGCGGGCGCTCCCAGCCGAAGGCGTCGTACATCAAATTGTATTTGGGGGTCGAAGAGAGGTATTCCACGCCGCGGATGACGTAGTTGATGTGCATGAGGTGATCGTCCACGACGTTGGCAAAGTTATACGTGGGCATGCCGTCCGACTTGATGAGAATGCCGTCCTCCATGTCCTTGTAATCGACGGTCACGTCCCCGAATACCATGTCGTGATACGTCCCTTTCCCCTCGGGCGGAATGTTCTGCCGAATGACGAAGGGAATGCCCGCTTTTAAGTTCGCCTCGACCTCCTCCTTGGTGAGGGAAAGGCAATGCTTGTCATACCTTGTTACGCCGTTGGAATCGGCGACGGAGGTGTCCTTCATGGACGCAAGGCGTTCGGGCGTGCAGAAGCAATAGTACGCAGCCCCCTTTTCGATGAGCTTCTTTGCGTACTCCATGTAAATTTCCTTGCGCTCACTCTGCAAATACGGGCCGTAAGGGCCTCCCTTATCGGGCCCCTCCGAATAGGAGATTCCCGCGTCGGCAAGGGTATCGTAGATAATTTGCGTTGCGCCGTCAACGTAGCGGTTTTGGTCGGTATCCTCGATGCGGAGGATAAACTCCCCCTTCTCCTTCATGGCAAACAAGTAACCGTAGAGCGCGGAGCGCAAGTTGCCGATGTGCATGTATCCCGTAGGGCTGGGTGCGAATCTCGTTCTGACTTTCTCTGACATAAATCCCTCCGAAAAATTTTCAAAAATACTATCGCAATCATTTTACCATATTTTGAAAAAAGAGTATAATGATTTTAAAAGAAAAAAATCAAATCAGGAGAAAAAATGCAAAAATATTTTGATGAAATCGTTGGCTCTATCAGCAAAATCGTACAATTCGACTCCTCCCTCGCGCCCGCCGTTGCGGACATGCCCTTCGGAAAAGGCGCAAAGGACGCACTCGATTGGTTTTTACACCTCGCTTCTTCCTTTGGTTTCGAGACGAAAAATTACGACAACTACGTCGGCGAAGTCGTCTTCGGCGAAGGGGAAGAGCTCGGCATTCTCGCTCACCTCGACGTCGTTCCCGCGGGGGGCGGCTGGACGCACAACCCCTTCGGCGGAGAGGTTTCCCTCGATCGCATCTGGGGAAGAGGGACGACGGACGACAAAGGCCCTGCCATCATCTGCCTTTACTGTTTAAAAGCGCTCAAGGATGAGGGCTTTCTCCCCAAGAAGAAGATCAAGCTTATCGTGGGCTGCAACGAGGAGAGCGGCTGGAAGTGCATGGAGCACTATAAGAAGGTCGCCCATATGCCCGAAATCGGCTTTTCTCCCGACGCGAACTTTCCCGTCATCTATGCGGAAAAGGGAATTTTACACTTTGCAATCCACTTCCCCGTCCAAAACCCGCCCTTCTCCTCGATGAAGGGGGGAAGCGCAGCCAACGCGGTGTGCGCCCTCTGCGAGGTCGTCGATTGCAAGGGCAATACGCTTGTCTTCCGCGGGAAAGCAGCGCACGCCTCCACTCCCGAGGCGGGCGACAACGCCATTTTAAGAGCGCTCTCCCACTATGCTCCCGCAAACGAGGACGTTCAAAAGATCGTCGATTGCCTCTTTTCGGACAAATTCGGGCTCAAGACGCTCGAAGATGAGACGGGTCGCCTTACCATGTCGCCCGATCTCGTTTGCTTTGAAAACGGAAATTTGAGCTTCGTCGTCGATATTCGCTATCCCGCAACGCACAACCTTCAAGAGGTCACAACCCTTCTCGACAAGTTCGGCGTTCCCTATGAGATTTTAAGCCATCAGGCGCCCCTTTTCAACGACAGGAACAGCCCGCTCATCTCCACGCTGACGAGGCTTTACAGCGAGGCGATCGGGAAGGACGTTCCCCCCATGGCAATCGGCGGCGGGACGTATGCAAGAGCGCTCTCCCTCGGCGCGGGCTTCGGGCCGGAGATGGAAGGAGAGGATTGCCACATTCACGATGCGGACGAGTTCATCTCCTTTAAGACCATCCGCTTCTGCATGGATCTCTACTACAAAACCATCAAAGAATTGAGCAAATAAAGGGGGCGAGGCGCCCCTGCCATTTATGAACAAGCGAAACGTCGGGGCGAATCGGATAACCGATTCGCCCCGAATTTTGCCGTTGCGACAACCCCATTTTTATCATGCGATGGATGCGTACTGCGCGTTGTAGATTTCGGCGTAAAAGCCGTTCTTTTGAATGAGTTCGCGGTGCGTGCCCTGTTCGACGATTTGCCCGTCCCTCACCACCAGAATGACGTCGGCGTCCACGATGGTGGAGAGCCTGTGGGCGATGACGAAGCTCGTCCTGCCCTCCATGAGTTCGTCCATCGTCTTTTGAATGAGAAGCTCCGTGCGCGTATCGACGTTGGAAGTCGCCTCGTCCAGAATGAGCATGGGTCTGTCCGCAAGGTACGCCCTTGCAATCGTCAGGAGCTGCTTCTGTCCGCCCGAAATGCCGTCCGCCTCTTCTCCGATCAGGGTATCGTACCCCTTGGGCAAGCTCTCGATAAAGGAATGAATGTGCGCGCGCTTTGCGGCGTCGATCACCTCTTCTTTCGTTGCGCCCGCCCTGCCGTAGGCGATGTTTTCGTAAATTGTCCCGCCGAACAGCCAGGTATCCTGCAAAACCATGGAGAACTGATTGCGCAGATCGGCGCGATTCATCGAGAGGATTTCCGTCCCGTCGATGAAAATGTTGCCGCTGTCGTAATCGTAAAAGCGCATCAGAAGGTTGACGATCGTCGTCTTTCCTCCCCCCGTCGGCCCGACGATGGCGACCTTCTGCCCGGGCTTTGCCGTAAAGGTCAGATCGCGGATGAGGGGCTTTTCGGGATCATAGGAAAAGCAGACGTTTTCAAAGCGCACTTCGCCCACGCAGCTTTCCTTTCGACCTTCCTGTTCCGTCATTTCGGGCAAATCCAAAAAGCCGTAAACCCGCTTTGCGGAGGAAACGGTGTTTTGCAGGTAAGAAAATCCCAAAGCGATGCTCTGCAAGGGAGCGGAATACATCCGCGCGTACAGAATGAAGGCGACGACCGCGCCGACGGAAATACTTCCCTTGATTGCGAGAAGTCCGCCCACGAGACACATGGCGATGAAGACGAGATGATTCATGAGCCCGACGACGGGCTGAACGAGTCCGCTCAAATAATACCCCTTTTCCGCCTTCTTGGCGGCTTTTTCGACGAGCGCGGCGTGCAGCTTTGCCTGCATTTTCTCCATGCGGAAGGCTTTGACCGTATCGAAGCCCGTATCATTCTCCTCGACGAAGGCGTAAACCTTGGCGTTTTCTTCCCGATACTCGTTGAAGTGTTTTTCGCTGCGGCGGGATAAGAGGAGAGAAGCGACGAGGGACAGCGGCACGAACACGGCGATGACCGCCGCCATCACGGCATTTTTCAAAAAGATGATGACGGTAATGGCAATCAGGCTTAAAATTCCCTCGATTCCGATTTCAAACAGCGTATGTACGGTGCTTCCCAGGACGGAAACGTCGCTGTTCATGCGGGCGATGATGTCCCCGTTCGGCGTTTTGTCGAGATAGGAAAGGGGGAGTCTCGTAATTTTGTCGGAAAGCTTCGTGCGGATGCCCGCGGTGAAGTAATTGGTGACGTTTTGGTTGAGAATGCGCATTTTTGCGATTTCAAGCCCCGTCTTGACAAGGTATGCGCCCGCTAAAATCAGGCAGACGATCCCAAAGCTCTGCCAGTCGATGGGCGTTTGTTCGTTCCAAAAATCGTATAAGCTGTCCGTGAGCCGTTGGATGAGCTCGGGACAAAGCAATGATAGCAGCATAGTCAGAAGGATACAGAGCGCGGCGAGCAGAATTTTGCCCGCAATGCAACGACTGTCCTTGACGATGCGAAGTAAGGCTTGCGAAGATTTCATCTTGCACCTCCCATCTGCGAATCGTAAATTTCCCGATAGACGGGGCAGCCGAGAAGGAGCGCTTCGTGCGTGCCGCACCCCGCGATCTGTCCGTCGTTCAAAACGTAGATTTTGTCGCAGTGCATTGCCGTCGCCACGCGCTGGGTGACGACAATTTGCGTCCTTCCCTTGAGTTTTTGATTGATTCCCCTTCTCACCTCGCTCTCCGTGAGAAAGTCGAGCGCGGAAAAGCTGTCGTCGAAGAGGGTGACGCTCGCCTCCTTCAAAAGGGTGCGGGCAAGTCCGATCCTCTGCTTTTGTCCGCCCGATACGTTTGCGCCCTGCCCTGCAAGCCGCATGTCGTACCCCTCTTCCTGCGATTCGATGAAGGGAGAAATGCGGGCAATTTCCGCAGCCCGTTTCATCTCCTCTTCGGTGGCGTCGTAGCTGCCCATGGTGATGTTGCTCTTCGCCGTTCCCTCGAAAATCATGCTCTTTTGCAGGGCAATGGAAAGATTGTCCCGAATGTCCGCCTCGGAAAGGGAGCGATAGTCCTCTCCGCCGAGGGTGATCTTCCCCTCGTAGTTATCGTAAAAGCCCATCAGAAGCTTCAGCAGGGTACTTTTCCCTGCACCCGTACCGCCGATGATGCCTACGATTTGCCCTTCCTCGATGTCCATATCGATGTGGCGAAGGACGGGCTTCCCCTCCGCATAGCCGAACGACACGTCGGAAAGGGCAATGCTGCCCTTGAGCGTTTTTCCCTTGGCATCCGAGAGGGCAATTCCTTTCAGGTCGAACACCTCGCCGATTCTCCGTATGGAGACGTTGAGCTGCGGAAGCCAGACGAGCAGCCATGCGAGATTGAGCACCCCGTCCGCCATGAGCGCGGCGTATTCCACGGCGGCGACGACGCCGCCCGCCGAAAGCGGAATGCCGTTTTCCATGCGCACTCCGCCGACGAAGAGAATGCCGACGGTCACGAGATTGATAAAAAACAGGGAAACGGGGCTTAAAAGTCCGCTCACCACATTCGCCTTGATGATGGACTCGGACATCCGCTTGGTCGCCGAGGCGATGCGCCCGTGCTCTTCTTCCTCTTTATTGAAGGCGCGAATGACGCGAATGCCCGAAAGACGTTCCCGAACGATGGCGTTTTGCCTGTCCATCATTCTGTCGCTCTCGTCCCAAAGGGGCGCGACGCGCTTTGCGATGAGGCGCACGAGCAGCAAAATGACGGGGATTGCCAAAAACAGCAGGAGGGCGAGCGCCCAATCGGTGAAGAAGGCGAAAACGCTCCCGCCGATCAGATAAGTCGGTATGCTCACCGCATAGTAAGTCATGGTGGAAACGACGTCTAACAGAAGGTCTACGTCGTCCGTTTGCCTCGTGAGGAAGCTCGCCGTGCCGATTTTGGCGTATTCCTCGAAGGAAAGGGAATTGATCTTGCGGAACAACTCGTTTTTGACGGTTGCCGTAAACGCCGCACCCACCCTGCACGACGTCTTTCCCACGATCACGGAGGAGACGATGGAAAAGAGGGCGAGCGCCGTCATCAGCACGGCATAGAAGACGATGTTCTCCATGTTCTGCTCCTTGATTCCCTCGTCTACGATCTGATTCATACAATAGGGCAGAAAGAGCGCGGCGATGGCGGCGATGAAATCGAAGAGCGCCATCAGCGCGATCTTGCCCCGATAGGGCTTGATATACGTCCATAAATGTTTCATAAATTCTGTCAATACCTCGAAAGCACCCCTTTTCCTCAAAAGAAAGGGGAATTTTTTGGACTTTTTTTGCTTTTTCGCAGAAAAAAATTCCGCCTTGCGCACGGCAAAACGGAACGGCAAAAACACTACTTCCCAAAAACACCCTTCCACGCGATTTTCTCACTTTGGACGGGTTTTTCGACCATTTTGGGCAAAAAGATAGAGCGCCTCTGTCTCGTACCGTATTTTTTGTGCACAAAAGGAGTCGGAACAAAATTCCGACAAGTACCTTACGACAAAAATACGTTTAACGACGACAACTGTTGGGCACTCCTATTTACCTCTTTTTTTAATTTTCTTTATTCTATCACGTTCCAAACGACAAGTCAAGAATTTTTACAGCACAATTTGCACAAAAGTGCCATCTTTTTGATCTTCCACTTCGACGAGCGTGATCTTTCCGTTTTTTCTTTTCCAGCGCTTGAGCTCCTTGATGAGCGGGACGATGAGCTTCGGGTCGGGCACCTGATCGCTGTAACGGCGGGCAATGCGCAGTCCGAAGCGAACGAGCCCGACGGAGAGGGGCAAATACAGTCGGATTTTATGCCCCTCCGCATTGACGGCGATTTTCATCTCATTCCACCCAGATGCCGACGACGTCTCCGTCCGCAGACTCCACTTCAACCAATTTTCCCATCACGCCCAAGGTGACGAGCTTTAAAATCTGATTGAAGTCGATGTTCTTGAACATTCCGCCCTTGCCGCTTAAGATCATGTTCATGAGCTCTTCGTTCTCCGTCAACATCATGAGCACGGACACGGGGAAATTCACCCTGACCTTGTCCCCTCCCTTACTGTCCACGTGAATTTTGAGCAGCATTTTCGAAAGGTCTACCGTTTCGGGATCGACACGCGTCGTCTCCATCGTGCCTTCGCCTAAAAGCTCGCCCACCGTCGTTCCCAGCGCCTTGGCGAGCGGCTTTAAGAGGGTGACGTCGGGAACGGACTCGTCGCGCTCCCACTTGGAGACCGCTTGTCCCGTAACGTGCAGAATTTCCGCAAGCTGTTCCTGTGTCAGCCCCTTCTCCGCTCTCTTTTCTTTGATGATTTGTCCGATTGTCTTTTCCATAAGGTTTTCTCCTTTTTTGAAATTTTGTACCTCTATTGTAAGGCAAAATCCCCGAAAAAACAATGGAGGCGCAGTTGAACGGGGCTTTTTTAAGACAACTGTTCGTTGAAAATCCCCTCAACCGACGGTTGAATCAGTCCTTTTCGGCGGAAAGCCAGTCAAAGAGCGCCTCTTCGTAGGAAAAAGGCATGGCTTCCCCCCTCGCATGCAGGCGGCGAAGCTCCCCTTCGGAGACAAGCCGTGTATCCACCGTTTCCCGCTCGTTCAGGCACACCGCTTGTCCCGTATAGTAAGCGACGAAAACGGTGACGAGCTGATCTTCCCGAAAGAAGCGCGCAAAGGGAACGAGCCCCTCGACGTCGATGCCGAGCTCTTCCTTCACTTCCCGCCGCGCGCCGTCCTCGACCTCTTCCCCCGCGAGCACAGAGCCGCCCGCAGTCTCCCAAAGTCCCGCGTGGTGTCTCCCTTCCGCTCGCTTGGAAAGGAGGAACTGCCCCTCCTTGTTCCGAAGCCAGACGTGCGCGACGTGGTGAAAGCACCCTTCGGGCACTTTCCCCTTGCCGCAAGTTCCGACCTTTTCGCCTCGCCTATCGAGTACATCCCAAGTTTCCATTGTCATAATCATAATCTCCTATCATATAACCATTTGAAAAACAATATCGCACGATATTGTTTTTCAAACTTTTTTCCCCTTTAAATGAATCGTGACATATTCAGGCGGATTCCCCCATCTGGGCAAGGCGTTTTGCACCAAGCCCCTGCCGACGATCATTTTCGTTTTTCCGAGTTGGTATTCTCCCCCCGCGTACTTGGGGAAAATTCCCTGCCCGGGCGCATACAGCCCGTTGATTGCGCCGATGCGAATCTGTCCGCCGTGGGTGTGCCCGCAGAGGACGAGATCGAACCCCGCTTCCTCGAAAAAATCGTAATCGTCCGGCCGATGGGCGAGAAGAATGGAGAAGCTCCCTTCTTTCCGTCCCTTCAATGCCCTTTTTTGTCGTTCGAAGTCTTTTCCGACGTACCTGTCGTCCAGCCCGTAGAGGGCGATATTCGCGCCCAGATCCACGCCGTCGCCACGCAGATAGCGAATACCGTTCTCCTTTGCAAAATGTTCCATCCTGCCGATCAGCCGCGCCGAATATTCGTGATTGCCGAACACAGCGTAAGAAGGATAAGCGGAGAGCTTTTGCATAAGGCTTTCCGTCACAGGCTGATGCTTGATCGAGTCCGCCATGTCGCCCACGTAAAAAATCCCGTCGGGAGAAAGCTCTTTTACCTTTTCGAGGAGAAAATGCTCTACCTTCGTGCCGTGCAGATCGGACAAAACGAGAAAGGTCTTCTCTCCTTTGATCTTTTCGCTTTCGATGACATACGTTCGCTGTACTGTATTCATACTTTCATTATACACAAAAATCCAAATCTTGACAAGGAGTTCGGGGAAAATTTCACGCATTCCTCATAATTATAAGCATTGCTTAATAATAGTATAAAAAATTATTATTTCATCTATCGTTCCCATCGATTGACAAGTGCAATTTCAATCGATATAATAAATGCGTATAAGATCTTCTTATCAAATCTATCAGAGAGGTTTATTTCATGAAAAACGCATACCTTCTTTCCGTCCTGGAGACCGTGAAAAAACGCAACCCCGGCGAACCTGAATTTATTCAGGCAGTCACCGAGGTATTCGAAACCTTAGAGCCCGTCGTGGAAAAGAGACCCGACCTCGTAGAGGCAGGCGTCTTCGATCGCATTGTCGAGCCCGAACGCCAGATTATCTTCCGCGTTCCCTGGGTGGACGATCAAGGCAAGGTGCAGGTCAACAGGGGCTTCCGCGTTCAGTTTAACTCCGCCATCGGCCCGTACAAAGGCGGCATTCGCCTCCATCCTTCCGTATACAGCGGAATCATCAAGTTCCTCGGCTTCGAGCAGATCTTCAAAAACTCCCTGACTTCCCTTCCCATGGGCGGCGCAAAGGGCGGCTCTGACTTTGACCCCAAGGGCAAATCGGACGGTGAAGTCATGCGCTTCTGCCAGTCCTTCATGACCGAGCTCTATCGCCATGTCGGTGCGGACTGCGACGTCCCCGCGGGCGACATCGGCACGGGCGCAAGGGAAATCGGCTATCTGTTCGGACAGTACAAACGCCTTCAGAATGTGTTTACGGGTGTTCTGACGGGCAAGGGGCTCACCTTCGGCGGCTCGCTCGCGAGAACGGAAGCGACGGGCTTCGGACTTTGCTACTTCACCGAGGAAATGCTGAAGGCGAACGGCAAATGCTTTGCGGGCAAGACCGTCGTCATCTCCGGATCGGGCAACGTCGCCATCTATGCGACCAAAAAGGCGACCGAGCTCGGCGCAAAGGTCGTCGCGCTCTCCGATTCTAACGGCTACGTCTACGACAAGAACGGCATTGACCTTGCCTTGGTCAAACAGATCAAAGAAGTGGAGAGAAAGCGCATCAAGGAATACGTCAAGACGCATCCCGAAGCGGAATATCACGAGGGCTGCAAGGGCATCTGGACGATTCCCTGCGACATCGCCCTTCCCTGCGCGACGCAGAACGAGATCGACGGAGAATCCGCCGCAATCCTCGCGAAGAACGGCTGCTTCTGCGTTTCCGAAGGCGCAAACATGCCCTCCACCCCCGAAGCGATCGAGGTGTACTTCGCAAATAACATGCTCTACGGCCCTGCAAAGGCGGCGAACGCGGGCGGCGTAGCCACCAGCGGTCTCGAAATGAGCCAGAACTCCCAGAGATATTCCTGGAGCTTCGAAGAGGTGGACGCAAAGCTCCACGGCATTATGGTCAACATCTTCAAGGCGTGCGATTCCGCTTCCAAGGAATACGGAATGCCCGGCAACTACATGGCGGGCGCAAACATCGCGGGCTTCCTCAAGGTTGCAGAAGCAATGAAAGCGCAAGGTTGCGTTTAATATCCCATCCTTTTTACATGAGAAGGGGCGGCGTCGAACGAGTTCGACGCCGCCCCTCATTTTATGCAGAACAGTCCCGCGCCGAAAGCTTGTGGGACTGTTCTGTTCATAAAAATATTTACGGAAAGCGAAAAATCGCCTTCCGTAAATAGCATATCATGGAATTATAGAGGAAACAATTGTTTTGCGCAGCAAAATAGAACAGCATGCAGCTTTTAGTCTTTTTCTTCTTCCGACGGCAACTTGCCCGCAGGCAAATTGCTTTTTGCAAGAAGCTTCTTTTCCTTTTGGATGGCAATGAGTTTGAGAATCGTAAAGATAACCAGGATCAGAAGCAACACGAGAAAGACGCTGAAATACGTCTTCGTCCAAATTCCTCCATGCCTTTCGCTAAAAAGATAGTAAATGCAATACGGGACGATGAAAAGACAGTACCCAAGAGAAATGAAACCCGAAATAAGATTGTATTTCTCTACCCCTCTTTTGACGCTCTTTCGCCAAAAGACGATCGCAAGGACAAAGCCGATCACATAATAGGCGATCATGATGTTGAAATATCTGTTGTCTGAGCCTCCGGACAGCCAATAGGGCGGCTGAATCAACACGGGACTCAAAAACACTAAGGGAAGTCCGATGCCGAACGTTCCAAGCACCATCGGATAAGCCGCTTCCACCCTCGTATCGATCAATGATAAGTAGTAATACGCATAGGCGGGCGCGATCACAAAAAGCACAAATGCCCATCTCGCCAAATTGAACTTTCGAAACATCTTCATCGTTGTCTTATGTCCTTCCATTGATTTCTATGCGATTGGCTCTGACTCCTTTTTCCCTTTTTTGCGGAAGGAAGAAGCCAAGCGAGAGATTCCCATCCACATAAACAAAGCGTAAGCGACGAGAAAGGCGCAAACGTAAGCGATTCCCCAACCGGAGAGACTTCCCGACGTCAGATAGAGAATTTCAAACGGAATGGCAAACGTGCAAACGCCAAGAGAAATTGCGGTGGAAAGGTCGGAAAAGAAGTCTTTTTTCTTTGCCGCACCCAAGATCAGGAAAATAGCGGAAGCCAAGAAGCCGATCAGATAAACGCCGTTAATCGCCAGAATGTAAAAATGTTCAAAATCGGCGAGTTTATCGTGAAAATAAACCGACGACAGCATCATAAAGTAATAGGAATCCGGAAGATTGTAGGCAAAGCTGTAAAAGAAGCCGAAGATCGGGGAAAGCGGCATTCCCCATGAGACGAAAAAGCAAGGAAGAACCGTTCTGGCATCATTTGCGATATGCAAATCGACAACCATTCCCCTCATGGGCAAAAACATCATCAGCAGAAATGCCAAAATCGAAACGAGCAAGGCTTTCTTTTTCATATAACCACCTCTCTTTAGTCCTTTTTTTCTTCCGACTGCAACTTGTCCGCAGGCAAATCGCTTTTTGCAAGGAGCTTCTTTTCCTTTTGGATAGCAATGAGTTTGAGAATCGTAAAGACAACCAGGATCAGAAGCAACACGAGGAAGACGCTGAAATACGTCTTCGTCCAGATTCCTCCGCTATATTTGCTGAAAATATAGAAAATACAGTACGGAATGATGAAAAGACAGTACCCAAGAGAAATGAAACCCGAAATGAGATTGTATTTCTCCATCCCTTTTTTGACGCTCTTTCGCCAAAAGACGATAGCAAGGACAAAGCCGATCAGATAGTAGGCGATCATGATGCTGAAATAAAAGTCGTCTGAGCCGTGAAACCAAAAAGACGGCTGAATCAACGCAGCAATAAAAAATATTAAGGGAAGTCCGATGCCGAACGTTCCGAGCACCATCGGATAAGCCGCACCCACCATCGCATCGAACAATAAGAAGTAGTACCGCGCATAGGCGGGCGCGATCAGAAAGAGCAAAAATGCCCATCTCGCCAAATTGAACTTTCGAAACATCTTCATCCTATCCCGATCTCCTTTATGCTCTGATAAATTCCCATAACTGTTTGTTTTCGTCGGGATTATAGCCGGCATAGGAAACGCCATCATTAAACAGCCCGGAGATGCTCATAACCGTATCCATATTTCCGTGCGTATCAACTCCAATAAGATCAAATGCGCCTTCAATGCCGCCTAACATAATTCTGTATTTATTACTATCCCCCTTAACCGGCATAAAATAATATCCATTCTCAGCAAAAACACCTCCAACAAAAGAAAACGGATTATCTTCAAGATAGTACAAGTATTTCTTGATTCCTATTGAATAAATTGTAAATCCATTGTTATATTTCCCATATATCAGTTTAAATTTCTGATTCGAGGAATTGTTGGAAGAAGAGACCGTTAATTTATTATCCGCGGTTGCGCTCAGATAGGTTCCCGTCGCAACGTTTTTAATGTAATACGTCTCAAAATCTTGAATCTGCTGCGTATGATTGATGTCATGATAAAACCGATTTAATAATGCCGCCGTCATGCCCTGAGCAACTTCCAACGTCCTTTCCGTGGCAAGATCATACTTATTGCATAAATCTGCATCACCCATTATCTCGTCCTTATTTTCATGATACGTGGCACCTTCTACGTAATCTGTATATCTGTACGTATTTTTCACAATTTTGTTGCATATTGTTTCAAAGGAGTTATTCTGCACAAAATTATAGTAGGAAGAAAACATTTCTGCGCTTTCAGAAGCGTTTCCGATGACATAAAACGTATGATTTGCCGAAGGAAGCCAATAATCATACGGGTCTTCATCTTCGTTGAACATATTGTCAACAGGTTGCACCAATGCAACCCACAACTCATATTGAGAATGCCTATTAAAGTGGAAACGTCCCCAATCTGTAACGTGTGTGGGCGTACACATATCCGAAAGATAGTGAATTGCCCTTCCCAATTCATTCATTGCAGCGCTTTGGTATCCTGCCTGCCACGCGTAAAGTGCAGATTCATAATGCTGCTCAAACCTTGTCCTTCCCGAAGGAGAGTAGGTTGCCAAATCGAGAATCCCAAATGCCGCGTTTTTATAATAATTCCCATTTTTACTCGGAGAGGAATTATAGCAATAAAAATGTCCTTTATATTGTCCTCCGTTTTCAATGGTATCGGGATCGCTCGCTCCTTTCATTAAGCAATTAAAACGACTATCGCCCGTATCAGTCGCTTCTTCACAGTAAAAATCTTGGACATCTTTTTTTCCATCAATCGACAACAGTTTATCTATGGCGTAATACAAAATCAAATTGTGCGATTCTCCATACCAACGCGTATTTCGATTGGTAACTGTAATATCCGGAATAACCTCTTGATCAATCGCTTCGAAAATAAGGCGATTCAAATTATTATTGATATAGTCTGAGTCCGTCTCATTGTTCAAGTCAAGCTTCTTTTCTTGGACAAGCCACGTACAAAAATCAAAGTAATCGGAAGCATTGAACGATTCATAATATCCTTTGCTCAAATCGCGTTCGGAAACTGCGGTTTTATTCCCATCATCTGCCGATTCGGCATTTCCCTGAACTTGCGGAGCTACGGCGAGAGCCGTAGTGAGGGCAAGCAATCCTGCGCTACAAAGTGCCAATAGTCGATGTTTGATAACATGTTTCATAACATCACTCCATGAAATTATTTGTGAAAAGCTTTTTTCCTTCCATGCTGTTATCAATATTTATATTGCATTTTTCATTAATATTATACTATACATTGAAGCAAAAATCAACAAAAATCGTGCAGCATCATACATCTTTTTGCATCAAAACGAACCTTTTTTGCGCCGCATGAAAAAAGGGCTGCTGCAAAACATGCAACAGTCCTCTATTTTTACTTATTTACGGCAAACGCCTTTTTTTCGGGAAGTGACGGCTTTTCCGCCGTGTTCGCTTCTTTTTTAGCGCGCGTCATCCTCAAACACTTCGATGACGCAAGCGCCCTCTTCGGGAGCGTCCTCTTTCGGCAGGGTAATCCAAACCTCGTTTCCGCGATTTTGATACCGAACGGTGCGCGCACTTCGGGTGTCGGGATCGGTTGACTTTCTCCGACCGATCAGATAATAAATTGCAATTCCCGCCAATAACAGGATCAAAGGTAACATCCACATTGTTCTATCTCCTACTTTCTATATAACCAGAATATTCCAAATTCAAACTCTCCCACGCGGCATATTTTGCGCGCTTTTCGCTCGTAGCTCCGCTCGGCGTATGTCCCGATACGCCTCGGTCGCTACAAACACAAATCATCGCAAACTATGCTCGTGTGGGCGCTGTGCGATTTTAAGAGATAAATTTTGAGATTAGACAAGGCAAGTCCGCGCAGTCGTACAAAGGCGTTCCCAAGCGGGCTTAACGCAGTATAAACCAAAATTTATCCTTAAAATAGAGTTCGAATTTGGAATGCTCTGGTTAAAACCCTCAAAAACAGGAAATCAAACAATTTTCGTCAAATTTTACGCAAGAACCGACAAATTTAACGGCTTTTCTTCTCGTCCTTTTTCTCCTCGTCGTTGAAGCGCCTTCGATACTCCTCGATGAGGTCGTTATCGATGGTAAGGTGCTGCAAGAGCCCCGTGTATTCGTGTGCGCTGATCAGATCTTCTTCCATATCCATACCGACAGTATGCCCGACTTTCCCCCTTTTATACGCGCCTCTTCCGCATAGAACCCCCAATTTAAGCGCATACTTCCTATGCTTGCAACCTGCAAGAAGAGAGGTATTCATGAATCCATTTTCCGAAAAAGGCAGTAAGATCGAAACTGCCGTAGAAAGTTTTGAAAAAATTTATCCGAAGTCCTATTGCAAGGATGAAGTCGATCCCTATACGAAGACGAGAATTATCCTCATGAACGGCACGGAATTTGAAGCGAATTGGTTTTCCCATCAGTTTTCCCGCCACACGGACAACAACGATTTGAGGAGAGAGCTTGCCCTCAGCCGCTTCATCGAAAAGCAACAGCAGCTCAAAATTTCCCTGTTGAAGCCCGCCAACGAGACGATCTTAGAGCACACCATTTCGTATGAACAGCTCGCCGTAGACCTTACCGCCGAGCTTGCCAAGCGGGAAGCGGACGAGAACGTCAGGAAGGCGCTCGATTTCGCCCTGCTCGAGGATTTCGATCACCTGTACCGCTATTCCAATCTCCTCGAAATGGAGACGGGCGTGCGGGCGGAGCGGCTCGTGGGGAAACTAACGGAAATCACGCCGGGACGCCCCACGATCGCCCACCACAGATTCCCCAAGGACAACGTCCGCCCCGCTTTGACGGCGGACGCCAAGAAGGAATCCAAGCTGCACGCCATGATCATTACGGCTGCCGAACAGCAGACCATGAACTACTATATGAACGTGTCCACCCTCTATCAGAGCGACATCGGCAGGAAGCTGTACGAGGAAATCGCCTTGGTCGAAGAGGAGCACGTCACGCAATACGGAAGCCTCATTGATCCCTCTTCCACTTGGCTGGAATGCCTTTTGTGGCACGAATACTGCGAGTGCTACCTTTACTGGTCGTGCTATAAGACGGAGACAGACCCCGCCATTCGCGCCCTTTGGGAGGAAAACCTTTCCTACGAAATTGCCCACCTGCACAGGGCAAACGACCTGTTGGAACGCTACGAAAAGAAGAATTGGCAGGAAATCATTCAAAACGGCACCTTCCCCGAGCCGTTAAAGCTGCACTCCAACATCGACTACGTGCGCGAGGTGCTTGCGGAAACGGTCGAGCACACCTCTTGTCGGGAAACTTATCTCAACGTCTCGAAGCTTCCCGAAAATGCGGACTTCTACGCCCATCAGAAGCGCATTTGCCCGGAAACGCCCCCTTCGCACACGGTCATCGAGCAGAAAATTTCCCTTTCCGGCGAGGATTATCGCTTTGAAACGGCAAAGAACCCCATTCCGGCGCTTCGCGACCGCAAAAAGGACAACACCGAGCTCGGCGTCTTTCCCGACCACGGCAATTCCGTTCCCTTCAAGGAAGAGAACTACCTTCAGCCGAGAAACTGAAAACAAGAATTTTCGTATCGCCTGCCCGATCAAAAGTGATCGGGCAGGTTTTTCTATTGTCCGAATCGATCAAAAAAATAATTTGTTTTTCTATTTTTTCGGCCATATTTGAATTGAATATAATATCCATATATGATAAAATATGTATATAACGATTAAAAATTTTAAGGAGTATCAAAACGATGTCTGAAAAGAACGAATGGTTGCAACAAACAAAAAGGGGAATCGAAGAGGGTTTCGCCGCAAAAATCAAGAAATTAGCCTTACAATATAAAAAAACGAACTAAGGTCGCTTGCCGAAATTTACGCCGATTTGGGCATCACAAAGCAAAAACTCTATTACTGGGAAATCAAAAATAGCGCGTCGTTGCCGCGCAAGACAGTCAATGCGGTCATCGAAAAGGCAAAAAAACTCTTTGCTCTTTCCGAGGGAGAATGCGAGCGCCTTGCGACTGCGGCGGGAATCTCGCTGACAAAAAGCGATATGACGCTTTATGAGGTCTTACATACCGTTTATCAAGGCCCCCTTCGTCGGCTCTGCGCAGCCGCCTCGATCGATGAAAGAGCGCTTCGAAATTACAAACGCAAGTTGCCGCCCAAACACATTTTGCTTCCCCTCTGCGCCGCGTTGGGCTTGAACGACGCACAGACCGATGATTTTTTGCGCAAGCTCGGCTACTGCCTGTCCGCATCGATTGTAACGGACTGTGTGGCAGCCTTTTATTTGCGCAAAAATTCCGAGCAAAACGGCGTAAAGACGCTGAATGCAATCAACGAGACCCTCTTTTCGATGGGGCTCTCCACACTCGGCGTCAAAAATGCAAAGTAAAAAATTTGTTCCGTTTTTTCGGGCATTCGCGGTGTAAAATAGAGGCAGGATAGACGTCATCCGAAAACTATTTTTAAGGAGATTTCTTATGGAACTCACACCCGACCAAATTTTAGGCGTAAAAGAATGGAACGAAATGATCACGGCGGAAGTGGAAAACGCGCTCGGCTCGGAGCTGGACGGGAAATTTACGGCGGCAAATTATCCCGCAGGCTTCAACTATCAGGTAAAGCTGAAAAACTACAATGCGGATTCTTTAAAGGCGTTGGACACCAAAGTAGAAGTCGCAGACGAAATCCCCTGCCTGAAAACGGGGTATACGTCGCTCTACAATCAGGTAATCGGTAAAATTTTCTTCCGTATTTCCGAAGCGGACAGGCGGCGGATCAACGAGGAGGCAAACGAACAGGCGGCGCTGATCTCCGCGATCATCACCGACTACAAAGAGAGCGACATCGACGAGGAGCTGATGAAAGACCCTACCGTTCCCAAAATCATGAAACGGATCAAAGAAGTGACGGGCACGTCGTTCGACAAGGTCAATCTCAGAGAATATCCCTATCTTTCCACCCTTTGCAACCGCCTAAGCGAATTTACGAGAAAAGCGGTCTTTACGTCCAAAATCCAGAGGGCGGCGGAAGAGGCAGAGGATCGCTTAGAGGCAATCAGAGATCACATCAAAAACCCGAGCGAAGAAAACGGCGGCTTGAAGACGGATCACGGCTACGTCTGCGGTTGGGACAACCTCAAAGAGCCGACGCAGCTCCTCGACAGTCTTAAGGGCGGCAATTCCATCACGTTTGGCTTCACGGCAAACGAGTTTCACGAGAAAACCAGCCATCTGAATTTTAAAAACAAAGCTGCGGTGAGCGTTCCGGTCAATTGGCTTTTCAACATGAGCGCAAAGCACAGCGACGAATACGATCTGAGCCAATTTGCCGAAAACGGTTCGGAGTTTTCCGTTACCGTCACCTATGAGGGCGTTACCGTCCTACCCGCAAACCCCGCTCTGCTTTCGGCGGACAACGGGCGCGGTTGGTACGCGAGCGATATTCTGGAGGAAGCCGCAGCCAAGTCGGGCAAGGACGTCACCGGTTATCAGCTCGTAGACAGCGAGTTCGATCCCGAAACGCTGTTCGGCGCAAACGGGAAACTGCGCAGAATGCGGACGCTTATCATCTCTCAGCAACCTTCGCTGGAACTGCATTTTTCGAAATTCGACTGTGCGGGGCTCAAAAAGCACTTCGAAGAGCAAACCGAACTGCAATTCAAGCTATTGGGAGGGCTGATTTCCGCCGAGCACGAAAACAGCTACAGCGTTTCGGAGTGCAGCTACCACGAATCCTCTCAATCGCTCGATGTCAGATTGACGCCCAAGCCGCTCGGCTCTTCCGGCACGGCGGAAAATCAGACGGCTTACGTGCTCGGCGGCGTAGCGGACTATTTCGACAACAACGTCGAAGTCAAAAAAATCCGCCTTTTGTCCGTCGAAGAGCTCCCTCAAAATGCCGGGGAAGTTCCTCTGCCCGAAGAGTGCAAAAACCTGAAACTCAAGTACCGCAAAAACAAGGACGACAAATACGAGTTTGCGGGTTTTTACGACGAGAGCGCAGACGTTGAGGATATGCTCGGCGATAACGTCGCCCTGCCGATCACGTCGTACTACATCGGTCTTTACAAAATGACTGCCGGCACTTCGGTGTGGAATGTAAGGGGAAGCACCGGAGATCATTGTCACGGATACGGACAGACCTCCTGGAAAGATCTTTGGGAACACTTCACCAAAAAGCAGGCTTCCTGTTACGTGTGCAGCCATCTGGCAACTTGTCCCCATGCAACCCAACGATTGGTAGGCGCGCATCTGGTGCGCGATCCGAATCGGGTCATCCCCGCCGATCGAAATCAACGTATCTATATCGTGCCGATCTGTAATTCTATGAACCACTATACTATGGTCGCCGCAATGCAGATCAACCGGGACGTCCAGGCGTTAGAGCTCTATCGATTCCTGGAGTTCTGATCCGACGGGGGCTTGAATTTTTCTTCAAGCCCCTCTTTTTCGTCTTCTTTCTCCATTTGCTTGATTGTTCTTCGTCGAATATGCTATACTGAAGGAAAATTCCGTCGAATGGAGGAAGCTATGCGAAAAAAACGCCTGATTGTCATCTTCCTTGCCGTCCTGATTTTTTTGAGCGGCATCCTCTATCTTCTTTGGCTTCCCCAAAAGCAGGACGTCGAAGAAGGGTATTACACCCGCGTCCAAACGCAAAAGGAGCTGGAGCAAACCTACACCTTAAAGGGGCAGTACGAAGTTTGCTCCCTGCAAATCGAAGAAAAGGATACTCCGTGGAAACAGCACGAAATCTGGTATCCGAAGGAATTGGAGACGAACGCACAGGTCTACCCGCTCGTCGTCATGGCAAACGGCTCGTGGTCAAAGGCGTCCCAATACCGTCCCCTCTTCGATCACCTCGCTTCCTGGGGATTTGTCGTCGTCGGCAACGAGGATGCGGGTAGCAGCAACGGCGCTTCTTCCGCCGCCTCGCTCGACCTTCTGCTAAGATTGAACGCCGACGAAAGCAGCATCTTTTATCAGAAAATCGACTTGAAGAACATCGGCATTTCCGGGCATTCGCAGGGCGGAATCGGGGCGTTTAACGCCGTCACTTCACAGGAAAACGGAAAGCGCTATCAGGCGCTGTACGCCGCAAGCGCGCCGCAACCCTTCTGGACGGAAAAACTCGATTGGGCGCACGATCTGTCCCGCCTTACCATTCCCTGTTTTCTGACTGCGGGAACGGGCATCAAAGACGGACTCATCATTCCCCTCGAAGCCCTTACCGAAAATTACGAAAAGATTCAAGGCGTTCCCAAAGTGATGGCGCGGAGGAAGAACACCGACCACGGCGAGATGCTCTCCTATGCAGACGGCTACATGACCGCATGGTTTTGCTATTGGCTGAAGGGAGATACCGAAGCGGGAAGGGTGTTTCTCGGCGCAGACGCGGAAATCCTCACGAACGAGAATTGGCAGGACGTAAAAAAGAATACATAACAAACCCGCCCGTAGCGCTGACTTGCGCTACGGGCATTTTGATTTCCTTTGAATGTTATTTCTCTTCTTTTTCCGACAGAAAACAGGGAATGACGGAGAGCACGAAGCTCAAAAGGAGCAGTCCCAGATACATAAAGTAAGCAAATGCGTTTCCGCCGATGAAGTTGACGTTGTTCCAAAGGTCGGAGAGCGTCGGAAGCGCATAGTATACCATGAGTCCGAGCGCAACGCCGATGCAAGAGGAAGCGAGCATGGGGATAAAATCCACTTTGACAAAGAGAGACGCAATCTCGCCGACCATTCCGACTGCCAACAGGACGAGGATGGAAACCTGAAAGCAAGCGTCGTGATTGCTCTGAATGAGGTAGTAAACGAGCGTTCCCGCCGAGAACAACCCCGCCGCCGTCAAAAAGCAACTTGAAAGCTGAAACTTCTTTTGAAAAATCATATCACTTTTCCTCCTTTCGAGAAAGAACGTAGCCTTTGAGGACGTACAGCACGCCGCAACCGACGACAGCCAGACCGAGAATGCAATCGAGGGCGATGACCGCGACCTGCCACCACGATAGGGAAGAGGAAATGACCAAATCGGAAGACAGCACATTCCCGAGATTTCCGTTGACAAAGGTATAGAAAATATTTTTGTTTGCCTTGCGGAGAGCAGCAAGCAGATTGCCGTCGTCCTGCTTGGTAATCCAGCTGTTCAGCGTCTTTGCGTTGTCGTTCAGGCAGAAGACATCCGTTCCTCCGATGATGGAGTCGATGGGAGAGCCCGATCCCGCATCGGTAATCGTAAAGCCGACAAAACCCCATTCTCCGCGGAGGATTTCGTTGTTGACCGTATTGCTCTCGCAGGTGAGCGTAAGCCCGTAGCGGCTGTACGAAGTCATCGTGGAAGTCGCTCCGCCCTCTGTAAATGCGCCTTCAAAGCCGCGGAGAGGCCCCTGTCTCCATGCCTGTTCGGTAGTAAAGGTACAAAGTCCGTAGCGATTGGTCTCCTGATCGTTTCCGCAGAAATGCTTGATCGACGAGCTCAGACCCTTGTTCTGCATTTCCCTGCACTGAATCGCCGCACAGAGATAGCTCATGTAGCTGTCTTCGGAATAATACTCGAAGTTTCTGCCGCCGAACGGCGTGCGATGAATATCCGCACCGGGACTCCACACCGCATTCTTTCCGTTAAAGAGCGCTTCTTCCGCGAAGAAGAATCCCCTTTCGGCGAGAATTTCCGGGCTGAAGGTTGCCGCGGCTACGCTTTGACCGACGTACTGAACCCCTCCCGCTCCGTCCGGGCCGTCGTTTTGGGAAATGCCGGGGAATCCGACGTCCTTGATGGCTTTGATTCCGGACATATCGCTCGTCATCGTGGCGAGCTGCGCAATGGTGAGCTGGTTGAGGAAGGTATCCCAACGCGCATCGTCATAGGGAACGCCCTTCAAATCGGCAAGCTTCAATGTGACCTCCTGCCCCTGCTTGAAGGAATTTTTGGACGGTGCAGACGAAGGCTTTTGATAGGATTCGAAGGATTTGTCCCCCAAATTGTCCGCATTGAGGCTATCCGCCATCTCCTTGGTGGCATTTAAGACGGTCGTTTCCTTGGGGAAGGTGTCCCAATTTTGTCTGGTGAGGTAAGTGACCGCATTCGGAATCCAGAAGTTGATATCCGCATCCTGCAATTTGTTTTCAACGGCGACCCCGTTTCTCTCGTGATAGCTGCTTTCGTCGAAGGCGGCAAGCTCCCAGGAAGCGACGGCTTCGACGTCCCCTTCAACGGGATTTCCCTCCTCATCGTACATGCCCGTCGCGCCCTTTGCCGCAAGCACGTTGTTGAGCGCCTCGTGCGCGCCGTTTCCGACGGCAAAGTAATACGTTCCCTCATCGAGGATATAGCCGCCCTTGCCGCCGCAGGCGGTACTGTCGTAAGACGCCAACAGGTATCGATCGACCGTGACTTCTACCTGCTCGCTCTCGCCCGGCTGAAGGACTCCCGTCTTGCCGAATCCGACGAGCTGTATGGCGGATTTTTCCACAAGGTTATCGCGATCATACGCCGTATAAGGGGTCTGCACGTAAATCTGAACGGGCGTTTTCCCCGCCACGCTTCCCGTATTGGTCACGTTGACGGAAAGGGTAAATTCCGCGTCCTCTTCGCCGTCCGTCTTGCAAGCGGTAATCTTGCGCTCAAACTCCGTATAGGACAGCCCGTAACCGAAGGGGAAGATGACTTCGTCCGCGTAATTCCAACTTCCGTTGCGAGAGGCAAATACACCCGCCGAAGAAGAGGCGTTTCCCTGATTGAGGATGCAGTCTTCATACCTCGTCTCATAATAGCGATAACCCACGTAGATGCCCTCGGCTTCCACCAGATACTTGTTGGTGACGTCGTGGATTCCCTTGGAGGTCAACCCGTACTCATCCGCGTTGGCATAGGTGTAGTCGCCGAAGTTCTGCGTCGCCGCAGCGGAGAGGGAATTTGTCGCGTAGGTGTCGATGAGTCCGCCTGACGGATTCGCCGTTCCCATGAGGAGATTTACTACCCCCGTAAAGCCGTAATTTCCGGGCGTACCGATCCAGAGACAGGCATCTACGCCGTACTCCTCGCTGTCCATCCAACCGAGCTCTACCGGATTTCCGCTGTTGACGAGCAAAATGACCTTTTTAAAGTTTGCGCGCGCCATTCTGAGAGTCGCCTTCTCGCTCTCGTGGAGAGATAACTGAGAAACCCCGTCCTTGTCCTTGCGTAAAAGATCCGTTCCCTCGCCGCCGTAGCGGGAAATCATGACGATTGCCGCATCCGCGTAATTTCGGAAAGAATCGACGATATTCTGCGTGTAAAAGTCCTCGCCCACTTCTCCGATGTCGCCCGTCGCCTTATCCCGCTTGCAAGTACTCGCTTCGTAAGCGGAAAAGACGATGCCGTTGATCTCCAATCCCGCGTCCTCCAACGCTTGTCTGAGCGAAGTTCCCGTCCAGCTAGGGCCGCCGGACGTATAGCGATAAACGGGATCGACGGTTGCCCTGCCGAGCAAAGTCACCTTCTTTACGGACTGCAAGGGCAAAACGCCGTCGTTTTTCAGCAAGACAGCCCCTTCTTCCTCCTCTTTTATGATATGCTGTTTGAGGTCGGCGAGCATTTTGGCTCTGTTTTCTTCTGTCAAGTCGCCGTAACTGCTCGCGTAAACGGTCGTGCCGCCGCTCGCAGTCGGTTGCTTTTTGATGCCGAGCACCTCGTCTACCAATCCGCTCCATTGCCAAAGGAGGGATGTACAGCCGAGCGCCGTTGCCAGCAACGCAGTCGAAATGGGGAACAATCCCCTCCATCTGTTCTTTTTCATGGTCAACCCCTCGCGATTATGCTTTCATCTGATAGATCACGATCTCGCTTTCGACCGTCAGCGTATTGACGTCGAGGACGACGGCGGTCTGATTGATCGTCAGATCGAAATTGTATTCGCCGTCCGTTTCGCCCGGCATTGAATCAAAATTTCCGTTGACTGCGACTAGCGTCGCATCCTTCAATACGATCTCCATCGTGCCGAACTCATCCGCTTCGGAAGTCGTTTCATAGCTTCCTTCGACGACGATACGGCAACTATAGAACGGATCGTACTTTGCGCCCGTCACGATTTCGGTGTCCATATTCGCCACGCAAGCCCAATAATACGAAAGCGTATACGTGCCGTTGTCGTAGAGGCTCAACGTTTCGTTCTTGACGCCGATGAGATTTTTCATGTAAGCGTCGTACCAGATGTATGCGTCGGAATAGTTGTACGATCCGACGAGCTTTGCGGGTGCACCGCAGCCTGCAAGCGCAGTGCCCGCGCTAAGTACGGTGGTCAATGCGCATACAAGCGCGAGTTTCTTGGTTGCTTTTTTCATAATGAGATTCCTCCGAATAGAATTTTATCTGCGGCGCTTTTGCCGCAAACTTCGGGGACATTCTATAAAAAAAGAACGTCTCCGTCAAGGGGAGACGTTCTATCCTGATTTTATTTTGTAATCGATTGTCAAGGAATGGGAAAGAGCGCCGTCAAGAGGAAGAGCTCGCCTTCTACCGAAAAGGAGATCGTGCCGTTGTATCGTTCCACCAAGTTTTTCATGGACTTTACGCCGAACCCGTGGGAGGATACGTCCGCCTTTTTCGTACGGGGCAAACCGTCTTGCATGACGAGCCCTCCCTCGAAATAGTTTTCGATGACGACGGATAAAAAGCCCTGCCTTCGCTCGGCGATAACGGAAATGACCTTCTTTTCTTCCTCGGGAAGGGATTCCACCGCCTCGATCGCGTTGGTAACGGCATTGGAAAAGAAGGAAAACAAATCCGCTTCGTCCAAAAACGAGAAAAGAGAGCCGTCAACCGTGCAGGTAAAGAGAATGCCTTTCTTTTCGCAAATCAGCATGTATTCCGTCAAAATCGTGTCGAGAGCGGAATTTCCCGTAGAGCAGCGCGAATCGTAGACGTTGATCGCCTCGCGCAAGGTCTGTATTTCCCGTTCGGAGACGCTCTCCCGATGGTTTTCCAGAAGGTCGATCCGCTTTCTCAAATCGTGACATTTCAGATTGATAATCTCGACGTTCTCCTTGAGCAGGGCATATTGACTTCTGTCCTTTTCCCAGAGCGTGCGAACAGTATCCACTTCGGCACAGAAATAGTTCTTGGAAAGAATCCCCGAATAAATAAAGAGAATGAAGACGCCGCAAGCCACGGAAAACGTGCGAAAGACAATTTCCACGACAACGCTTTCCGAATAGCTCGAAAAGCACCAATCGCGCACGAAGCTCATGAAAAAGAGGGCAAAAATCGTAAGCGCGAAGCAAAGGTTGACCTCTGTTCCCTTGATTATTTTCGCGGAAGATTTCAAGAGCTTTCTGTAATAGAAAAAATACATGGGCAGATAAATTGCAACCGAAACGATAAGCTGAACGGCGTAATACCAAAAAAAGGTCGCTCCGTCCCTGCCTTCTAAAAAATAATAGAGGTCAAAAGTAATATCCAGGATCGTCGCCACGTTGTTCTCGACGTATGCGCACACGTACGAAATGATGCCGCAAAAGAGAATAGAAAGCAAGGGCTCTTTGTATAAAATCCGCAAAGAGAGAATCCAGAAAACGAGAACGACGAAGTAGTTCAGCGTGAAAGCAGCGAAAAAAATCAAATGATTCAAATAATATCGCGCGGCGATCCAATGGATCAAAAACGAAAACAGACAGACGACCGCCGCGCAGAGCGCCAAAACGACGGGAAGCAATCGTTTGTCCCGCATCGTGAAGGTACGGGCAAAGGAAAAGCCGTGCGCCATCAGATTGAGCATATAGACGGCGTGTCCGTAAAGGAAAAGCCAATAATTCATGGCTTTACCCTTCCGATCCACTCGTTCAATTCCCGAAAAAAATCTTTTTTCCGCGGTCTGCTGACGGCAATTTCCGTATCGTTCATCAGAATGGAAAGCCCTTTTGCGCCCGTAATGTACGACGGATTGACCAAAGTATAGGCGTTGCACTGCAAAAAGGAATAGCGCTTTAAATCCTCCTTTACGTTGTAAAGAGTCGCGTACGTTTCATAATCCCCGTTTACGGTGTGAAACGTGCAAACCCTGCCGGACGTTTCGATGTATCGGATGTCCCGCACGTTGAGCTTGACAATGCAATTCTGCCTTTTGATGTAGTAATCGACGCTCTTTTTGGCGACGGCAGAGGCGACTGCCCGCTTGAACTTGATGTAAAATTGAGCGTAAGATACGGGCTTGACGACGTAATCCATCGCGCTCACTTCATAGCCCTTTACTGCGTATTGCGCCATTTTCGTCACGAAAATGAGAACCGTCTCACCGTCAATCTTTCGTATCTTCCTGGCGGCGGAAAAGCCGTCCATCAACGGCATTTCCACGTCCATGAAAATAATATCGTAAATCGCCTTGTACTTTTCGACAAAGGAAAGCGCCTCTTTATAAAACTGCACCCGATATTCTATTTTCTCGCTCTCGCAGTAGCGCGCAATATACCCTTCCAGAACGCGCAAATTCTCCTCCTCATCGTCGAGAATCGCTATCTCCAGCATTTCCCCTTTCCTCCTCATCCTTCGTTGCTCTTTATTTTATTATGATACAATCTCGCGTCCGACAAGTCAAGGGAAAGTGGAATAATCTGTCCTTTTTTTGTATTACTTTGCAGAGAGGCGCGTTTTATCCGAAAAAAACGGCGCAACGAAGCGTACTATCCATAAAAAAACAATATTTTTATGCGTTAGGCTTTCAAGCGACAAGAAAAGCTTTCGGATAGGGTATCCGAGAGCTTTCCTGCACATAGGGTAAGATAGAACGTTCCGTTGGAATTTATCTTATTGCGAAATGCTTAATAGCATTGCAAAATAAGCCATACGCGGTCGAAACGACGATGGACAAGATCCTCTTTTCGAATCCAGAAGTAAAGCCGTCCGCCGTCACCGAACATCAGCTCAAAGTCATCGCTCTCCACCGTATCCAATTGCAAAAGCAACTGCCATTTTTCTTGGCTTTTGTGTTCAGCTTCCTCCCGCACTTTCTGCGGAATCTTACCGTCCCCAAGAGAATAACCATTGCCGATCAGCTCGCACTCCGGCTCCATTCCCGACTGAATCGAATCGGCCCAACCGAGCAGTTTTGTAATATTCTCGCTCTCTTCCGCATGCAAAGCCTCGTAAAATTCCTCATATTCGTCCGAATCATATTTTTCAGGCAGACTCTCATAGTCGGGATACGAATTCGCCGATGTGAGCGTTATCGCAAGCGAAGGGAAGCGATAATTTTCGGCAAGGTCGGCGGGAAACGGTGTGGGAATAAGCTCGTCCACATTCTCAAACCAATACACGCGTGAGCAGTCCGCATCTTCGGGACTATCCCCCCAACAGTCGCTCTCAATCGAGTAGAAGAAGCTCAGGATACCCGTGTGCGGTAAAAGGTTATCCTTGTCGCAAGCAGCAAGCTTGCTGCAATCGAACTGCGCAAGAAAGGCGAGCGGACGAGGCTTTATCGCACCTTTTAAATCGTCGACAGAATCCGTTTCAAAGTAAGGCCATTTGAAATCTTTCGGCGCATACGGCATACCGCCAAAGCGCATAAGACTTTTTTCATCCGCACTTCCTTCGATTTTCACGCCTATACAGTTTCGGAGCAGCTCGATATACTTCTCTTTCAACCCCTCTAAATCCGAGTCACAATCATTCTCGATTTCCTCAGCCGGCTTCTTTCTGAAAAGCTCTTTTAATTTATCAAAGATAGACATTTTTATTCCTCCTTTAAACTATGATTTATCGTATACGCATTCTACTTCATCGAAAGCGTATATGTCACGCCAAACTATCCCGAGTACGGCTCACCGAAAACGGCAATCTTAAACCGCTTTCTCTGCCGCAAAACTTACTCCCGAATGCCGAAGAGGATCTTCTCGAAAAGCTCCTCCGTCTTTTCCTTCCCGATCGCTTTCAAAAAGGCGTCTGTAGACGGCCCGCCCTGCTCGATGAGTCCTTTTACGTAACCTTCGGTTTTTCGCCTCTTGGTCTCGATAGAAGCCTCTTTTGCCCCTTTTACGATCTTACAATAGCAATCCAAATAATCCAAACAGAGTGCGTCCAACTCTTTTGCCTTTCCCCTGCATTTTTTGTAGAGGCTCTCCTTTCTCTTGATGGAATCGTACCAATGTTTTCCGGGATCGCTGTCCGGAAGATAGGCGTACTTCCCCTTGACTTCGTTTAAAAGCGGATACGCCTGCACCGGCTCTGCGAGGGTGTCGTAAAGCTCGAAAATGAGGATATCCTTTCCAAACACGGACATTCTGTCGTAGGAAAGAAGGGGCGCGTCCTTTTGCAGGGGCGTGAAGATGAGCGTTTCCATCTTCATCATCCCGAACATCCCCCTTGCCTGCATCCGCGAGAGGTTGCCCACACCCTCGGCGAGGTACTGCTCGATCTGAAATTTCATGCCGTTTGCCTTTATCGAGGCAAATTCCCCGATTTCCCGCTTTGTGAGACAAAAAGCTTGGGAACATTTTTCCATCAACGTTTGCATCGTTATAACCATGATTTCCTATCACAAAACCGTTTGGAAAACAGACGCGCGCAAGACAAGGAGTGTGCGGATTTGCCGACGGGCGCGTACTTTTCCGTACGTAACCGAGGCAAAACGCAAACACGACACAGTATTGCACGATGTATGTTTTTCAAACTTATCCTCCTAAGCATTTTTATTATAGTACAAAAGAACGCATTTGTCAATCTTAGATTAGAATTTTCGTTTTTCCGCAAGGCGCGAAAAGGGCGCCGCGAAAGCCTTTGCTTTCGCTGCGCCCCTGTTGTCAATCAAAGTTTTTTCACGGTCGCAACCTTTAAAGCGATTTTTCAGATCAATTCCTCGGCGAGGCGATCGAGCTCTGCCGCACTCTGCTCGTTGAGGGCGGAAAGGATTTTCACGTTCGTCTCGGTGAAGGTCAAATTCTTACACTTTGCAAGCATTTCCTTCATCACCTTGGTCGCCATGGGCGCCCAGCTTCCGTTCTCGATGAAGCCGACCGTCCGATTGCTGAAGTTATGCTCGACGAGGTGCGCGATAAACTCGCGCATGAAGGGAAAAATCTCCCCGTTGTACGTCGTCGTGGCGAGAACGATTTTTCCGTAGCGGAACGCATCCTCCATCGCCTCTGCCATATCGCAACGGCACAAATCCTGCACCTCGACCCTGACGCCTTTCCCCCGCAGAACTTCCGCCAGCCGTTCGACCGCCTGTTTCGTATTTCCGTAAACGGAGGTATACGCGATGACCACACCTTCCGTCTCCACTCCATAGCTCGACCAAGTGCGGTACAAATTCAAATAATAGCCCAAATTCTCCGAAAGCACCGGCCCGTGCAGCGGGCAAATCGTGGAAATATCGAGCTGTTCTGCCTTTTTCAAAAGATTCTGCACCTGCACGCCGTATTTTCCGACGATGCCGAAATAGTATCTTCTCGCTTCGCAAGCCCAATCCTCGTCCGTGCCGATTGCACCGAACTTTCCGAATCCGTCCGCGGAAAAGAGCACCTTGTCCCGTTTGTCATAGGTGACGATGACCTCGGGCCAATGCACCATGGGCGCCGTGTAGAAGACAAGCTCGTGCGCGCCGAGCGAGAGGGTGCTTCCTTCCCCCACAACGATTCGCCTGTCCGCAAAATCCTTGCCGAAGAAATTCTTCATCATCACGAACGACTTGGAAGAGGAGACGATCACGGCGTTCGGATACTTCTCCGCAAACGCACAGATACCGGAAGAATGATCGGGCTCCATGTGCTGCACCACGAGATAATCGGGCGTTCTGCCGTCAAGTACCCGTTCGATGTTTTGCAGCCATTCCTCTCCGAATGCGCGATCGACGGAATCCATAACCGCGATTTTCTCGTCTGCAATGACGTAAGAGTTGTAAGCCATCCCGTTTGGAACGACGTATTGTCCCTCAAAGAGGTCGATTTCATAGTCGTTGACCCCGACGTATTTGATGTCTTTTGAAATTTCCATGCTCGTTCTCCTAATCTTGTTTTCGCGTATACTATACCTTTTTTTAGAATTTTTGTCAAGTTTATGCGTTCATTTTTCGGAATTTACAAAAAAAGTGTTTCCGCTCATTCGACCTAGCGTATCCCTGCCGTTTGAGAGAATTGATGTCTTTGGAAACGAAAGCGGGAAACCTCACAAAAAACGAGCCCGGCAGCACGCCGGGCTCGTCTGATGTCAATGCATTTCATTGCCAAACAACCGGGAAAGGTGACAGGAAAAGAAGGCCTGTCCTCAACCGAAGGATTCAATGCCCGTCGGTTTCCCTTTTGCGGATCTGTTTTACAATCAGTCTTTATACTTACCAATCCAAGAAGCAACTGCTTTTCCCTTATTCGAACCAATTGCCGCTTCAAAATCGCTGATCGTCGTATCAAAATAATGATCGCTTGCATAGTAGTTGATGACGATGGTAAATTTTCCGTCCGCATCGGGTCTGTTGTCGATTCTGCTGTTGCCGACAGCACCGATGGTAAGCAGCCTTGCCTCTTTGTCATAGTACCACTCACCGGTTTTCGGGCCACACTTAAAGGTACCGTCCGAATAAAGCATCAGCGTTGCGGGACCGCCAAAGCCGCCTTCGCCTTCTACGCTCTCTGCTTTGCTGAAGAGGACTTCGCCCGTATTCTCCAAGGTACCGCCCTGTGCCATACCTCCACCGCCGCCGGGTTGTGTGGTAGAAGGTGCTGTGGTAGCAGGCGGTGTAGTAGGCTTCGTGGTAGCAGGCGGTGTAGTAGGCTTCGTGGTAGCAGGTGCCGTTGTGGTAACACCGGGCTTTGTCGTCGAATCGGCAGTAGGGGAGCAAGCAGCAAATACCAACGTCGATAAACCGATTGTAGTTGCGAGAATCGTCGTAGCTAGAATTTTTCTTGTTTTCTTCATTTTTTTCTCCTTTTTACATGAACATTTTCATGCTTTTTTTTCTTTGATAAAAGTTGTCACGATGAACAGAACTACCGCAGCCACATAAAGGATAATCGCCGCAAAGCCGGTATACAATGCGCTCAACCCGACTTTATTTTCGGTATCCCAGGACAAGAGATTGCCTGCGTTGGAAATTCTGGTTTCGGCAATCAGGCAAAAAGCAATGCTGACTGCCAAAACCGCAATCCACTTGACGAAAAAAGTAATCATGTGATGCGTGCCGAATTTCAGTTCACAAAATACAGATGCGAGGAATGCGATCAAGCCCACTGCGGAAAAGATCATGACGCTCGTTGCATTCGCATACGAGAACCCCGGTTTTGCATTGGAAACGATCGCCAAAATAAAACCGACGATCAGCAAAAGGCATGCTGCCAAATTGAGGTAAAAGGAAATGCCCGCTTTTTTTAACATATTAATTTTCCTCCTTCGTTTTGATCGTAGAAAGAACGAACATCGCTGCGGAAGCCAAAGTCAGCGTTGCGGAGACCGCAATCATAGCGACATACGCAACTCTCCACCACGTCATCAATTCAATTACCTTGGTAGAAGAATTTGTCTGATTCATCAATACCGACTGACAGAAGGTATACAGCGTACGATGTACGGAATCCTTGAGTGCAAGCTGCAAATCTCGATCGCCTGCATAATGCTCTATCGTCACGGGCACGCCGCGATTTTTGATGCTGGAATTGCTTGCCGTCAATTTTTCCCAGGAAGGATCACCGATCATACGATTGTCATAGCCGGTGCATCCCGCCATGACAATACAGTCGAATAAGTCGAAATCGTCGGAAATGTCCGTTACGCAATAACCGTGGAAGCCCCATTCTCCGACTGCAATTCCGTTGATCAATCCCGCACTGCAAGTACATTCGACAGCTCCCACCTTAGAGAAGGAGGTCATCATACCAAGCATACCGGTATCTTCGCCGCGCTTTCTGTCATAAGGCGTCGCTTCAAAGGCGATCTGGAACGCACGAAGCTCGATTTCTCTCGCACGCTGTTCCGTCAAGAACGGAGCAATTCCACCGCGGTTGTCCTCTTGGTCGTTAAAGGCATAATGCTTCGGAGAAGCGATTAACCCGTTATCCCTTGCGCCGACTGCAAATTCCATGCAGGCAACACCCGTAAGTACAGGATCTTCGGAATAATATTCTCCCGTTCTGCCGTTATATGCAGTTCTGTGCGTGTTTCCTCCGGGGCCCCAGAGAATCGGCAATCCGATGATAATCGCCTGCTGCCCCATGAATTCGCCCATGTCATAGAATAACTCGTGGCTGAAAGAAGAAGCAACCAAAACGGCAGACCCGAACACCTTCAGAGACATTTTGGCATTTCCGTCGTTGGGTTCCATCTTCCAAGGACATAAGTCGTTGACCAAAGGAGCGTCGGGCGTATAGTTTTGAATTCCGTTACCCGTATTTTCGGTCAATTTACCGCCGGGGAAGCCGATCGACTGCGCCGCTGCGAACGTGTTTCCGCCGTATGCCGCCATGGTAATTGCATCCTCTAAGGTGATCTTGTTGAGTACCTGTTCCCATCTCTCATCTTCATAACTCATCATGGCAAGATCATAGAAGTTCAGAGGAACGGAAGCATCTCCCCAAACGATATCGGATGTATCCTGATCCGTTTTTGTGGTGTAATACAGCCCTTTTATATCGTTTTTCATCGTCTCCGGAATCGCCATATCCCGGTATTCCTTCGGATACGTCCCGCTCCAATTGCTTCTCGAAAGATAGGTCACTTTTCCGGGCTCATAATAATTCCAATCGCTGTAGGGAATCTGATTGCGGATTTTTTGATTGTTCTTTGCATAGCCGAACGTGGAAGCGTCTACTCCTCCTTCGGAATAACGCTCGAGCACTGCCAAATCCGCATTGCCGTTAACGTCCATTCCGTCTGCGGTGCTGAAGCCTTGTTTTGCGAGGATGTTGTTCAAGGCCTCGTGTGCTCCGTTTCCTACGGCAAAATAATAGTTGCCTTCATCGAGCACATAAGACCCCTTTGTCCCGTCCGAATTTCCGTAATTCATGTCATAGGACGCAAGATTCTGCCAATCAACCTCTATCGAAACGACCTCGGATTCCTTTGGCTCAAGAACTTTCGTCTTACCGAACTCGACAAGCTGGATGGCACTCTTTTCCAAGCCACCCGCTTTATAAGGCGCCTGCGCGTAAATTTGAACGGGCGTAGCCCCTGCATAATCTCCGGTATTCGTCACCTTTACGTCGATTGTCGTATACTTTTCGTGAGATTCCTGTTCCTTATGCGTTCCGACAATCTCATACTTGAAATCCGTATAGCTGAATCCGTATCCAAAGCTATAAACGACTTCTTTCGAATAGTCCCAATTCCCGTCGGAAGCCTTTGCCCCCACGTTGCTCTTCGCGTTTCCTTGATTCAGGACAATATCGTTGTATCTGGTTTCATAGTAGCGATAACCGGTATAAATTCCTTCCGCCTCGATGACGTATTTACTGCTACTGCCCCTTCCTCCGTCGTTCCTGACCTCTGCCGCATTCGTAAAGGCATAATCGCCGAAGTTCATCATGGCAGGCGCGGACATATTGTCCGTCACGTAAATATCGGCAAGTCCGCCGGAAGGCGCAACCCTTCCGCACAAAACATCGGCAATACCGAGGCAGCCGAAGTTGCCTGGATGTCCCACCCATAAAATTGCATCTACCTTCGGATTTTCCTCAAGCTCTCTGATTTCCATGGGAGAATTGGTATTGATGATGACGATTGTCTTTTTAAAGTTCGCAGTCGAATAATCCACCAAAGCGAGCTCTTCATCCGTAAGAGCAAGCGGCCCTTTCTCGTCGCCCTTGGGCTTGATAAAGTCTGCGGACTCGGAGCTCGGTCTGCCGAACACGATGATTCCCGCATCCGTATAACCGTCCAGGCTGACGCTGGAAATTTCGCTTACGGGAACTTCTCTCGCAACATTTCCGGTTCTGCCGTTTTTATTGCAATAATTCACCGGCTTGTCGTTATAGGTGATCTTGTAATTATTATCGATCGTCATTGCGGCGTATTTGTCGATCATATTCTGATTCAAACGGAAGTTTGCTCCCGCGCCATCAGATCTGCCGGGCAAATTCAATTCGCTAAACTCGTAATTGTCCAATGTGCTGTAGTCACCGGATACTCTGTCTTCCGCAAAATTGGTCGCTGTTCCGCCGAGCGCCCTTTCCAGCGTAATGATTTGTCCTACGGCATTCACGCCCTGCCCTGATCCCAGGCAAGGAATGTGGCTGCGCTTTCCGAGCAGGGTGACTCCCACTTGCCCGCCCGCATTGTTCAAGGGCAGTGCGTTGTTGCGATTCTTTAAAAGAACGGCTCCCTCGTAAGCTGCCCGACGACCCATTTGAATTTCATCTCTCAAAAAGTTATGCGTATTCAGATAGGTTTTGGTTTCTCCCTCAGCGGTCTGCACCGTCTTGATGTAATCGTCCTTGGGCTTAAACCTGGTATACAGGCCTTCACCGTCGGTCGATTCGATCTTTGAACTTTGCGTACCCAAAGCCCCATCAACAGTTGCCTTGTTTGCCTCGAGAACCGATGAGAGCAAGACGGACACGGCCAACAATGGTGTAAACACATAAGTCAATCCGTGCCATAAAGCTTTTTTGTGAAACATGTTTTTCTCCTTTTCCTATATTTTAAGCGACCTGAAGATCACTTGATTTTCACTCGTATCCAACAGGGCTCGCTATGGATTATAGCGAATTTTTGACTGCGATTCAATAGGAACAACGCAAGCTGATTTTTTACATCGTATGTGGAAACGAGGCAACGAAAAACGCGATGCAAAAGCATCGCGTTGATCTATCGAACAATTGAATTTTCAGATTTTTTCGTTATCCTGCCGGAAACGGGTCTCCTTCGGCGCCCTCCCCTTCCTGTCGCATAACGGGCAATAGAATACTAAGATAAAACATGTTCCCCTCAACGGAAACACTCATAACCCCACCGTTTTTTTTCACGATGCGCTTCATGCTTTTCATACCGTAGCCGTGCCATTCTTCCGTTTGATCCGTCACGGGCAAACCGTCCTTCCACGTTATCTGACCGCTGAAATAATTCTCAAGGACAATTTCCACCATCCCCGCTTTGGAGCGAATGATCATGCACATGACGCGATTTTCTATCTTTTCCACTTTCTTCAATGCTTCTATCGCATTGTCCAAAGCATTGCCGAGTAATACATAAAGCTCCATTTGGTCAAAGCCTCGAAGCCCCCTTGCATCTGCGACACAGGAAAAATTAATCTTTTCTTTATTGCATATCATCCGCTTTCCTGTAATGAGCACATCCAACACTTCCATGCCGGTATGTACTGCGGAAGCGTATCCTTCAAGTGTTTTTGCCAGCTTCTGATACTGCTCCTCATTCCCCGTTTCTTTCATGAAAATCATTTCATGCCGCAAATCGTGATAACACATATTCATTTCATCCAAGCTCGCCTTCCATTGCTCATACTGCCGTTCCCCCTCATGTCTTAAGTTGAACAGCATAAGATTTTCGGTCTTGAGCGCGATCATGCGATGCAGGAAAAATTGAATCATCAACCCGCCCAAACAAAAAATCATGGCGTTGATTTTATTGATGACTTCCCAAATGATCTCCGTTGTTCCGGCAAATGCCGAAACCCTCCTCGATAAAATCGCCATTAAAATAAAGCCCAAGGAGAGCGCATTGATTTTCTTGTCGTTATAGTTTTTATACTCGCGGCGCGCATTCTCCCGCCCGAACAAGTACCATGCGACAATATAAATCGGTGCGTAAAATACTGCGAAGATCAAGATGTTATAAACTGTTTTGTCAAGTTTATACATCGGGACAAAGAGTCCAACCAAACGCTCGAAGTTGAATGCGAAGTGTTGCACGGCATAGCCGAACATACAAGCGGAAACAATCGTCCAAATTTTTTCCTTAAAACAGATCTTTGCCCCCAATACGGTAACGGCAATTTGCGTGCAAAAGAGCAAAAATGACACGCCCTCTTTCTGCAATTTCCCCTGTAATCCGTCTCCGTAATCCGTTCCGTACGGGAAGAAAAAGTAGAACAGGGGAAGATACACAAAACATATCGCCAAGGATACAAACAACCTGAGCCAAAAAAATCTGCGTTTTTCGTATCCGTACAAAAAAATCCCCTCCGCAACAATCAATTGGATGAGAAATGAATATGCCCCTATCGGAAGAAAAAAATTCCAACTGCCCGCCGACGAAATCAACAATCCGCTCATGCCTTTCCCTCTGCACAATAACGAGCCAATGTCTCTAAAAACGGCTTCCGTTTAAAACGGCTCATATGAAGCGTATCCCCCGTGTAAAGCGAAATCTCGTCTCCGCTTATGCCGGAAACATACTTTAAGTTCACCAGACAGCAAGAGCTGCAACGGGCAAACCCATAATCCTTCAGCTGCTCTTCCAATTTGTTCAAAGTACCGTATCCGGTAATTTCTTCGGCAATGGTATGAAAAACCAAGCTGTGGCTGAAAATTTCGATATAGCAAATGTTTCTCGCAAAAATCACGCTTGTACTGTCTTTTCTGGATATTGTCACCGCGACGGCGGCATTGTTTGCCCTAACGCAATTGATGGCTTTCCTGAGCTTGCTTTCCAGCAAAGCATAGTGTACGGGCTTCAAAATAAAGTCGTTTGCCTCTATTTCATAGCCGTTGATCGCATAAGATTCGTTGCATGTAATCAAAATAAGGACAGTTTCGGGATAGTTTTCCCTGAATTTTCGAGATGCCTCCAATCCATTCATACCGCGCAGCTGAACATCCATGAACACGATATCAAAAGGATGCCGAAGCTCTGACAAAAAAGCCTCGCCGTATGCAAAACGAGTCAACCGCAATATAACATGATTCATTCGAGAATAGGCATTCAAACAATTTTCGATTTCGGCATAATCTTCGTCGTTATCTTCGACGATCGCGATTTCAAAACAATTCATACGCTCCCCCCTTCTTTCCTGCAACATCCTTCAAATACAGAAATTATGATAAATAAAAAGAAATGCTCCATTTTCCTCGGAGCACTTATCTTCGCAGATATTATACCTGTTTTCGAGCTTTTTGTCAAGTTTATGCGTTCATTTTTTGAGATTTCCCGAAAAACAAATCTTTTTTCCCTTGCATTCTTTTCCGGCTAAGAATCGAAAAAGCTCGGTTCACTGCGCCTGATGCAGCGTTTGAAAGACCGTTTCGCGCAGCGTAACATCGGACGTCGCTTCCGTGACGCTCACGGAATACGTGCGCTCGCCGAAGGTATGAATGAAGAGCGTCTGCGCCATACTCACCGTGCCCGCCTTCGTGGTGAACGAAATTCTCGTAATGGCAATCTCATAAAAATCGTTCGTCGTCTGCGTTACCGAAACGCCCGAAATTTCAAGTCCGAGCGCGTCATAGGTCGGTTTGATCACATCCGTAAAGTCCTGCGCCGTCATCGTGGCATACATGTCCGTCTTGGGCTCATACGTCACCGTAATGTTATTGCCCTGCCCCGTCGGATTCGTCAACACGGTAATGTTGCCTTGCACCGTCTTCGACCAATTCCCCGGATAGGAGAAGGCAATTGTCCCGTCGCTGTAAAGCGCATATCCCTCGGGAATTACGGGCGGTTGCTTGGTAGGAGCAGCCGTCGTTGTCTGTGCGGGGTCGCTGTTGCAGGCGCAAAGCGCAAACGCGGAACATACCGTCAAAAGGGCGGCAAACAGAGCGCAAAGAAATTTTTTCATCATTTACTCCTTTTCCCTTTTTGTTTTAAAGGGAAATTTTCTATCAATAGTATAACAGTTTCAAAATCATTTGTCAAGCGTATAAAAATAGAAGGCATCCTTTTCTGTCGAAATTGACGGGAAGTTTGTAGCACGGCAAAAGCCCTGCGTGGAAACCATACAGGGCTTTTGTGTTTTGAAGGATGTTGCGAAGAGGCGTACTATTTTCGTCGAGGCGAATCAGCTGCGCTTCCAAACATATTCATAATAAGTTTCTCTTAGATACTTCGCCACGGCGGCAGGGTTAGAAAGAACGCTTTCGGGAATTGCCGTTCCGCTCGTTGCTTCTGCGTAAGAAGCGCGCCACCAACCGTTCGGATTTTCAAACGTCACACTCTTCAAACCGGTACACTCCCTGAATGCCGCATATCCGATATACGTGACACTGTCGGGGATGGTTACACTCGTCAAATTACTGCACCACCGGAATGCATTCGCTCCGATGCTCGTGACACGCCCGGGGATGATTACACTCGTCAAATCGATGCAACATTCGAATGCCTCATCTCCGATACTCGTGACATTCTCGGGAATGACCAAATTTGTCAACCTATTGCAAGCGCTGAATGCCCCATCTCCGATGCTCGTGACACTCTCGGGAATGATTACACTCGTCAAACGCCAACAACTTTCGAATGTTCCATCTGCGATACTCGTGATGCTGTCGGGAATCACAACACTCGTCAAAGCGTCGCAAAACGCGAATGCATACGCTCCGACGCTCGTGACACTTTCGGGAATGGTCACGCTCGTCAAACTGTGACAACCGAAGAATGCACCTTCTTCAATACTTGTGACGCTATCGGGGATGGCCACGCTTGTCAAATCGGTGCAATACTCAAATGCATACACACCGATCCTCGTGACGCTGTCCGGGATCGTGATACCCGTCAAGCTGCTGCAATAGGAGAATGCCCGCCTTTCGATACTCGAGACGCTATCGGGAATGACCACGCTCGTCAAACCGGCACACCTTGAGAATGTACCCCCTTCGATGCTCGTGACGCTGTCGGGAACGGTCACGCTCGTCAGACTGCTGCAACCGGAGAATGCCCAATCTCCGATGCTCGTGACGCTGTCAGGAATGACCACGCTCGTCAGACTGCTGCAACCGGAGAATGCAGAATCTCCGATGCCCGTAACGCTATCGGGAATGACTACACTCGTCAGACTGCTACAACCGAAGAATGTCCAATCTCCGATGCTCGTGACACTGTCTGGAATGGTCAATTCCGTCGCTAAAGTGCCATTACAGTACAGATTATCCGCGCAATAAAGAGGATTTGCGCTACTGTTGCCAAACTGAATTTTACACCATGCCACTATATCCATGATGTAGACGCCCGTCAAACGATTGCACTCATTGAATGCGTAACTTCCGATGCTCGTGACGCTGTCGGGAATCGCCACACTCTCTAAATTTCTGCATTCAGAGAATGCATAATCTCCGATGCTCGCGACTCCGTCGGGAATGGATACACTCGCCAAATTGTCGCACCATGAGAATGCGTATTTTCCGATGCTCGTAACGTTATCGGGGATCGTCACGCTCGTCAAATTTCTGCACCATGAGAATGCAGAATCTCCGATGCTCGTGACGCTGTCAGGAATGGTCACGCCCGTCAAGCTGCTACAACCATCGAATGCAGAATTTCCGATGCTTATGACGCTCTTCGGAATGGTCACACTCGTCAAACTGCTGCAACAGGAGAATGCAGAATTTCCGATGCTCGTGACGCCGTCGGGAATGACTACGCCCGTCAAACTCCTATAATCTGTGAAAGCATAGTCCGCGATTATTTTGGTATCATTCGAAACCGTACAAGTCATTCTCGAAGCATCGACAGCCGAAATGAATGCATGGTAGGGATTTTCTTTGTTTCCCAAATAGCGTGCGTTATCAAAAATCGTATACTGTAACTGATCGCAACCGAAAAATGCCCCTCTTCCGATCCTCGTGACGCTATCCGGAATGCTTATGCTCATCAGGTTGATACACTTCTCGAATGCAAACCATCCGATGCTCGTGACGCTGTCAGGAATGACTACGCCCGTCAAATTGCTACAACTCTCGAATGCATACTCCCCGATCCTAGTGACACCGTCGGGAATCATCACACTCTTCAAACTGCTACAACCGGAGAATACCCGCTCTCCGATCCTCGTGACGCTCTTGGGAATATCTATGTTCGTCAAATTGCTACAATCGAAGAATACAGAATCTCCGATGCTTGTGACACCGTTGGGAATCACCACGCTCGTCAAACTGCTGCAACGCTGGAATACAGAATCTTCGATGCTCGTGACGCCGTCGGGAATGACTACGCTCGTCAGACTGCTGCAACCATAGAATGCATAATCTTCAATGCTCGTGACGCTGTCGGGAATGTCCACGCTCGTCAAACTGCTACAATCGGAGAATGCAGAATTTCCGATGCTCGTGACGCTGTCGGGAATGTCCACACTCGTCAAACTGCTGCAACCATAGAATGCATAATCTTCAATGCTCGTGATGCTGTCGGGAATGTCCACGCTCGTCAAACTGCTACATTCATAAAATGTATAATTTCCGATCCCCGTGACGCTGTCCGGGATGACCAATTCTTTCACCAAAATACCGTTGCAATATAAATTGTGCGCACGGCATAAAGGATTTGAACCTTTGCTATGAAACGCAATCTCACACCATGCTGCTATATCTGTGATGTAGACGCTCCTCAAACTGCTACAACCGAAGAATGCCCCGTCTCCGATGCTCGTGACACTGTCGGGAATGTCCACACTCACCAAACGGATACAATACTCAAATGCACAATCTCCGATGCTCGCGACACCGTCGGGGATGTCCACTCTCGTCAAATTGTCACAACTGAAGAATGCAAAACTTCCGATGCGCGTGACGCTGTCGGGAATCGTCACTCTCGTCAAACTGCTACAATCGGAGAATGCAGATCTTTCGATACTCGTGACGGGCAAATTGTTATAAAGATCGGGAATGACAAGATCGGTATCCGTGCAAGTGCCGATTCCCGTTACGGAGTAAGATTTCCCGTCCGAAGAAAGCGCAAACGCCAAGCCCTCGCTCGGCTTCTTGCTTCCGCACCGCGTACAGATCCCCTCGACAAATTCATGTCCGAGTACTGGAATGATTTCCTGCGCTACAAGCACTTCACCGCAGGCGGAGCAGTGCTTCCCTTCCGTGAGTCCCGTTTCCGTGCAAGTCGGCACTACCCTTGCATCTGTGACTTCGGTATGACCAAAATGGAGACAGTCCTGCGCAGGGTCGCCGTTGCAGGCGCAAAGCGTAATCGCGGAACATACCGTCACAACGACAGCAAAGAATGCGCAAAGTATTTTTTTCATCGTCTACCCCCTTCCCCTTCGTTTCAAAGGGAGAGTTTCTATTCATAGTGTAACAGATTCCAGGTCATTTGTCAAGCACATAAAAAACAAACGACAGACCTTTTTCATTTGTATCGAAAGAGCGCTGAAACCTTTAATTTCAGCGCTCCGAATTGTTTGCCGATATAGATTCCCCCATTCCTCACTCAGAGATCGAGCCGCCTTGGTTGTTGCCTACGAGCTGTTCTCCTTCGCAATTCTCTACCTTGCCGTAGTATAAATACCCCACGATCGAGCCCGCGTAGATTCCGCTCGCATGTACCGTGCCCTTCATGCTGCAAGCTTGAACTGTTCC